>SUYI01000001.1:0-224726 GCA_015060485.1 Prevotella sp.
GCGCCGATGGTACTGCAATGCAATGCGGGAGAGTAGGAGGCCGCCACTTTTTCTTCAAAGAAGCCCTTTCATCAGCAATGATGAGAGGGCTTTCTTCTTTTTTTGGTATATTTTATGAAACTCTTTGCAAGAAATTATTGTTTTTCCAAAAGAAATGATTATCTTTGCACCGGTAAAATCGAACGTAATCATTCCTAATGAAGAATTATTTATTGTTTATTGCATGTGTTTTGTTTACTGGTTGTGGTCTGGGCCAGGGCAGTGATGATGAAAATGTGCTCACTTCCAAGTTTAATGGTACTTGGAATATTCACGAAGGTATAGAACGAGACTTCGACGGGACGATCACTTATCATGCACTCCCATGGGGTGGTCTGGTCGCTAGTGTCAAAAAACAGAACATGCCTGTTGACTGGTCGGAATATGAATCTATTTCTTTTGATTTTGCAGAACCGACTGAAGTTGCTACTCAAATAACGATATCCGACAAGATTAGGATGTCGGGCAAACCTGGTATTACGTCGCTGACGTGTTATTTTGACGGTCAGGACATGAGGTCTATTGATGAAGTAGCATTACAGGCAGTTGATACCGGTACACTTCATGTGAGGAGAATTTACTTGACTCCTGGTACTAGCGTGTGGACGTCAACGCCAATTTGGACGGGAAATTGTTCTTTTGGTAATTGGGCTAATGGTTTTGTGATTAAGCCGGAACAGTTTACTTCGGCATTAGAGGGAGATAAATTGGAGTTTATATACAAAACGGACACAAGTGATCCTGGTATTACATATTGGCTTTTTAAGACCATTATCAATACAACAGATACGACCCTTGAAGGTAATGACAACGAATTGAATCCGTGGGGATGTGTGATGATGGGTAAGGCCTCGACGGTCTATCGTATTATCCTTACTGCCAATGACATCAAAAAATTACGTGAGAAAGGATTGTTTGTGAATGGATATTATAATATAGTTACTCAAGTGAATCTGCTGCGTAGGGATTATGTAGAGCAATAATACTTCTGATACAAAAGTAAACGAGATACGTTTGGTTGCATTTGCCTTACGTATCTCGTTGTGTTTTAAATCACTTCAATACCCTGTTCTTCGCAAAGTTTCAAACTCATCTCTTTCAGCTTGAACTTTTGAATCTTTCCACTTCCCGTCAACGGGAACTCCTTGATAAAGAACACATACTTTGGAATCTTATAGCGGGCTATTTTGCCACGACAGAACAGCTGCACGTCCTCAGGTGTCATCTTCGCACCTTCTTCCAGAATGATGAATGCCCCCACGGCCTCACCGTATTTCTTTGAAGGCACGGCAGCCACCTGTACGTCGCGGATGCCAGGCATGTGGTAGAGATACTCTTCTATCTCGCGAGGATAGATATTCTCTCCACCTCGGATAATCATATCCTTGATACGGCCTGTAATCTTATAAAATCCCTGCTCGTCCTTTATGCCGAGGTCTCCGGAGTGCAGATAGCCGTTCTTATCGATGACCTCAGCCGTTGCCTCGGGGTTCTTGTAGTACCCCTTCATCACGTTGAAGCCCTTACAGCACATCTCACCCTGAACACCTACGGGACATTCCTCGCCAGTCTCGGGATCGAGCACCTTCACCTCCACAAACGGATAGTCGCGACCTACGGTGGTACAACGTTGTTCGAATGAGTCGTTCAGACAGGTCTGGGTCATACCAGGCGACGACTCTGTGAGTCCGTATACGCTGGTGATGGTCATAAACATCTTCTCCGATACCTGCTTCATCAGTTCCACAGGACAGAGCGAGCCGGCCATAATACCTGTTCTTAAGCAACTCACGTCGAACATCGAGAACATTGGATGATTCAGCTCGGCGATAAACATGGTGGGTACACCATAGAGAGCTGTACAGCGCTCTTTATGTACAGAGGCCAGCACCACCAGTGGGTCGAACTTCTCGACCATTACCTCCGTACAGCCGTGAGTCAGACAGTTCATCGTAGCCAGTACTACGCCGAAACAGTGGAACAGCGGCACACATACACAGAGCTTATCATCCTGTGTAAAGCCCATGTTCTCACCAGTGAAGTATCCGTCGTTGGCGATATTATAGTGTGTCAGCATCACTCCCTTGGGGAATCCTGTAGTACCGCTGGTGTACTGCATATTCACCGTATCGTGGCAGCTTACGTTCTTTTTCATCTCGTCAAGAACATCGTCTTCGATATTCTGTCCCAAAAGCAATAACTCCGCAGTATTGAACATACCGCGATATTTCTCCATACCTATATATACAACGTTCTTCAGGTGTGGAAATTGCTTGCTGTTCAAGTGTCCTCGCTCACAGTTTTTCAGCTCTGGGAGCATCGTGTAGGTCATGTCCACATAGTTACAATCCCATGTACCATCGGTGATGCAAAGGGTATGCATATCTGAGTCCTTACATAGATACTCGAGCTCATTCTGTTTGTAGCTGGTGTTAACCGTTACCAGTACCGCGCCAATCTTAGCCGTAGCGTAGAGGAAAGTAAGCCAGTCGGGTACGTTTGTGGCCCAGATACCTACGTTAGAGCCTTTCTTCACACCGATAGATATCAGACCTTTTGCAAGATTATCCACGCGGTCATTGAATTTAGACCAAGTAAAACGCAAGTCGCGATCGCTATAAACGATATACTCCTTGTCAGGAGTGGTCTCAGCCCAATATTCTAGCCATTGGCCAAGCGTGCGCTCAGAGAGTGTATAACCAGCACTTCCTGTCTCAGCAGGATATGTTCTTTCTGGCAGTGGTCTTCCTGCCATGTCTAATTTACTCATCTTCTTTTCGTTATTACGTTATTCCGTCATTCCGTTAAAACGGAATATATACGACTGCCAGAATCTTTGCGCTTTTTCCTGGGGCACCATGGACGTGGTGTTTGACGATGGAATCGTAAAATATGGAGTCGCCTTCCTTCAGGGTATAGGTCTCCTTGCCATATACAATCTCCAGCTCGCCTTGCATCACGTAGATAAATTCTTCACCTTCGTGAGCACTCAATTGGAATTCAGGACTCTCTTCAGGGTTGATATCGATGATAAACGGTTCCATGTGGCGACCAGCCTTCTGCTGAGCCAGCGGATGATACTCCATGTGCTTGCGGGCATCGGTGGCTCCGTTCGAGAAACTGATGCTGCTGTCGCGTTCTCGGTCTTCAGCTCGAGTGACGACAGGCCCCAGGGCATCGTTATCATCCATAAACGTTCCCAGTCGTACGCCTAGTGCACGGGCAATCTTGATGAGCGGGCCTAACGACGGCATATTTTGACCGTTTTCAATAGATGCGATCTGCTCTATTGAAAGACCGCTGCTTTCTGCAACTTCCTCAATACTGAGGTTCTTTGTTTCCCTAATCCCTTTGATTTTGGATCCTACAAAACTGTTGTTATCTGACATGTGCTTACAATATTGAACGTGCAAAAGTACTAAAAAAAGGTCAAATATTGCATAACCTTTAGAAATTTAACACATTTTGCGAATAGTTATTCAATAAAATTGTAGTAGTTTGCGTTATTATAGACGTATGCAATGGACAGATAGAATCAGACAAGTGAAAATCCTGCTTGTGACGTTGGCAGTCATTATTGCTGTGGCGTCCCTGCTGATTTCTCATTTCTTGGTGCGCGACCTCTCGAAAGAGGAACAGCGTCGCATGGAGGTTTGGGCTCAGGCTTTACATGCCCTTAACGAGGCTGACGAGACAACGGATGTCACTTTGATTTCCAATGTGTTGGAAGGGAACAATACTATTCCTGTTATTGTAGTTAGCGACGAAGGTGTTATTAGTGACTATCGTAATATCGAGGATACGACCCAGCTTGAGAATTATGCGAAACGCATGATACAGTCAGGCGATACTATCCGTGTAGACAGTCAGTTGGTTTGCTTTGATGAGTCGATTATGCTGAAACGTCTGCAGGCTTGGCCCTATGTGCAGTTGGGCATCGTGCTCATCTTCGTTGTCGTGGCCATCTTCGCCTTGCTTTCATCCAAACGAGCTGAACAAAACAAGGTTTGGGTTGGATTGTCGAAGGAAACTGCCCACCAGCTCGGAACACCCGTTTCGAGTCTGATGGCGTGGGTGGAGATGCTGAAAGAACAGTATCCTGATGATGACCTCCTGCCAGAAATGGACAAGGATGTCAAACGTCTGCAACTGATAGCAGAACGCTTCTCAAAGATCGGCTCTTTGCCTGAACCCGTTGATGCCTCGATGAACGAGGTGTTGGCGCATGTTGTCAGTTATATGGATCGCCGTACGTCTAGTCAGGTGCAGATGATAAGTCACCTGCCCAATGAAGAGGTCATAGTCAAGATGAATGCCTCGCTCTTTGAATGGGTTGTCGAGAATTTGTGTAAGAATGCTGTTGATGCTATGGAGGGTAAGGGTACTATTACGCTGACCCTACAGGAAGAACCGGGTAGCGTGGTTATAGAGGTACAAGATACAGGAAAAGGTATCCGGAAGAAGGACATTAAGAACGTTTTCACCCCTGGCTTTACTACCAAAAAGCGTGGTTGGGGACTGGGACTTTCGCTGGCTCGTCGTATTGTCGAGGAATACCACAAAGGACGTATCTTCGTCAAGAACTCCGAGGTGGGCAAGGGTACAACGTTCCGCATAGAAATACCCAAATAATTGCACATTCTACGCCTTGAGTGTGCAAACAAAAGGCCCGTTAGTGGCTGATTTTCAATAAAAAGCGAAATTTTTCTTAATTCTTAATTCTTAATTCTTATTTTTTTCGTAACTTTGCAGCCCGTATGTGTAGTTTGGAGACTTATAAGATTGATTTGAAGGGGTTGAAAGAGGACGAAACCGTTCTTGACTTTGACCTTTGCGATGATTTCTTCCAGTCTTTGGACGGCTCTCAATTGGAGCATGGAGCATTGCATGTGTCAGTGTCTATACGCAAGATGACTGGCTTTTTCGAACTCCTGTTCCACACCGAAGGCTCTGTCACAGTCAGCTGCGACCGTTGTCTTGACGACATGGAACAGCCCATCGATACGGATAACCGCATGATGGTAAAGCTGGGCGGCACATATTCTGACGATGATGATACTGTGACTATCGACGAGAATGAAGGAATTCTCGACCTGTCGTGGTTCATCTATGAGTTTATTATGCTGGCCATACCCATCAAGCACGTTCATGCACCTGGAAAATGCAATAGTGCGATGACACAGAAACTCGAAGAGTTGAGTGGCGCTGTCCGAAGCGGCGAAGAGGAGGCAGAGGCGATAGACCCTCGTTGGGAAGCACTATTAAAATTAAAAAAGTAAAAAGGTAAAAACATTTTAAAGTAATAGAATTATGGCACATCCTAAAAGAAGACAATCGAACACTCGTACCGCAAAGCGTCGTACACATGACAAGGCAGTAGCTCCCACATTGGCAGTATGCCCCAACTGTGGTGCTTATCACATCTACCACACCGTATGCCCCACCTGTGGCTACTATCGTGGCAAGATTGCCATTGTTATGGACGAAGCTGCTGAATAATGAGTAAAATCAATGCGATAATCACCGGTATTGGTGGCTACGTGCCTGACTATGTCCTGAATAATGAGGAACTGTCACGCATGGTAGACACCAATGACGAGTGGATTATGACGCGCGTAGGTATCAAGGAGCGCCGCATCCTCACCGAGGAAGGTCTTGGCACCAGCTATATGGCTCGTAAGGCAGCCAAACAGCTGATACAGAAGACTGGCGTAGACCCTGATACTATTGACGCCCTCATTGTCACCACCTCGACGGCAGATTATAAGTTCCCCTCCACAGCCAGCATCGTGCTGGGTAAGCTCGGACTGAAGAATGCTTTTGCGTTCGACCTCTGGGGTGCTTGCTGTGGATTCCTCTATACGCTCGATGTTGCAGGCTCGATGATTCAGAGCGGCCGCTACAAGAAGATCATCGTGGTTGGTGCCGACAAGATGTCGTCAGTAGTCGATTATAAAGACCGTGCGACGTGTCCGCTCTTTGGCGATGGTGCAGCAGCTGTGCTGGTAGAGGCCACTGATGAGGAGAACATCGGAGTGATGGACTCGTACTTCCGCGCAGACGGCAAGGGCTTGCCCTTCCTGCATGTCAAGGCCGGAGGTTCCGTCAGTCCTCCCAGTCACTTCACTGTCGACCACCGCTTGCATTATCTCTATCAGGAGGGTCGCACTGTGTTCCGCTATGCGGTGACCAACATGAGCGACGACTGTGCTCTCATTGCTGAGCGTAATGGTCTGAACAAGGACAACATTCAATGGGTCATTCCTCATCAGGCCAATATGCGTATCATTGAGGCTGTCGCCAAGCGCCTGGAACTTCCTATGGAGCAGGTGATGGTCAATATCGAGCACTTCGGAAACACTTCGGCAGCAACCATTCCCCTGGCACTATGGGAGAACGAGCATCTGCTGAAGAAGGGTGACAACCTCATCATGACCGCCTTTGGTGCAGGTTTCGTACACGGAGCAAGCTATTACCGATGGGCGTACGATGGTGACAAAATATGAAGATAAATGCATAAAGCAGGATTCGTGAATATTGTTGGTAACCCCAACGTAGGTAAAAGTACGCTCATGAACCAGTTGGTTGGTGAGCGTATTTCGATTGCGACGTTTAAGGCTCAGACGACGCGCCATCGTATCATGGGTATTGTCAACACCCCTGACATGCAGATAGTGTTCAGCGACACGCCAGGTGTGCTGAAGCCTAACTATAAGTTGCAGGAGTCGATGTTGGCTTTCTCGGAGTCGGCTCTTCAGGATGCCGACGTGTTGCTCTATGTGACTGACGTCGTCGAGAACCCTGAGAAGAACATGGACTTCTTGGAGAAGGTGCAGAAGATGACGATTCCTGTGTTGCTTCTCATTAACAAGATTGATGAGAGCGACCAGAAGACGTTAGGCGATATCGTCGAGAAATGGCACACGCTGTTGCCCAATGCGGAGATTCTTCCCATCTCGGCGAAGAATAAGTTTGGCACAGACATGCTCCTGAAGCGCATTCAGGAACTGTTGCCCGAGAGTCCGGCTTATTTCGATAAGGATCAGCTGACTGACAAGCCTGCCCGTTTCTTCGTGTCAGAGATTATTCGCGAAAAAATTCTGCTCTATTACGACAAGGAGATTCCCTATAGCGTCGAGGTGCGTGTGGAACGTTTCAAGGAGACGGAGAAGAACATCCATATCAATGCTATCATTTATGTGGAGCGCGACTCGCAGAAGGGTATTATCATCGGACATCAGGGCATAGCGCTGAAGAAGGTGTCCACCGAGGCCCGCAAGTCGCTGGAGAAGTTCTTCGACAAGCCGATTTATCTTGAGACCTTTGTGAAGGTTGACAAAGACTGGCGCTCGTCGCAGCGTGAACTCGATGCCTTCGGCTATAATCCAGAGTAAGAAATGAGTGTGCCTTGCGGTTATGCCGTAAGGACTAAATAACGAAGCAAGTATGGCAAACTTAGTAGCAATCGTAGGACGCCCGAATGTTGGCAAGTCCACATTATTTAACAGGTTAACCAACTCTCGTCGAGCCATTGTGAGCGACGAGGCAGGTACGACTCGTGATCGCCAGTATGGCAAGTGCGAGTGGAACGGGCGTGAGTTCTCCGTAGTCGATACGGGTGGCTGGGTGGTCAATAGCGACGATATCTTCGAAGAGGAGATTCGCAAGCAGGTCATCGTTGCTACTGAGGAAGCCGACTTGGTGCTGTTTCTGGTGGATATCAAGAACGGCCTGACGGACCTCGATGAGGATGTGGCGCTTATTCTGCGTCGCTCTAAGTTGCCAGTCGTTCTGGTGGCCAACAAGGCAGACGACGGTAAGGACCTCTACGGACAGTACGAGTTCTACAAGCTGGGACTGGGCGATCCGTTCTGCGTCAGTGCTGCTACGGGTTCTGGTACGGGCGACCTGTTGGACTTCGTGCTCACGAAGCTGCCTGTGCTCGACGTTTCTGACATCGAGGACAATACCCCTCGTTTCGCTGTCGTAGGACGTCCCAATGCAGGCAAGTCGAGCATCATTAATGCCTTTATTGGCGAGGACCGCAACATCGTGACAGATATTGCCGGAACTACCCGTGACTCCATCTATACCAAGTACGATAAGTTCGGCTTTGACTTCTATCTGGTGGACACAGCGGGCATCCGTCGCAAGAACAAGGTGACGGAGGACCTCGAGTTCTACTCGGTCATGCGCTCCATTCGTGCCATCGAGAATTCCGATGTCTGCATCCTGATGATCGACGCTACACGAGGCATCGAGGCGCAGGATATGAACATCTTCCAGCTCATTCAGAAGAATAACAAGTCGCTGGTTGTTGTTGTCAATAAATGGGACCTTGTCGAGGACAAGTCGCAGGCAGCCATCTCGACCTTTGAAAATGCCATCCGTCAGCGTATGGCTCCATTCGTCGACTTCCCCATCATCTTTGCCTCCGCAGTCACCAAGCAGCGTATCTTCAAGGTACTGGAGACGGCCAAGCAGGTCTATCTGAACCGTAAGATTAAGATTGGTACTTCGAAGCTGAACGAGGTGATGCTGCCCATCGTCGAGCAGACACCGCCACCTTCCATCAAGGGAAAGTACATCAAGATTAAGTACGTTTCGCAGGTGCCCGATACGCAGATTCCCACCTTCGTATTCTATGCCAACCTGCCCCAGTACGTCAAGGAGCCCTATCGCCGTTTTCTCGAAAACAAGCTTCGCGACAACTGGACACTGACAGGAACACCGATTAACGTGTTTATTCGACAGAAGTAAATATTGTACCACGGATTACACGGATTTCACGGATTCATGAGGAAGCTATTGTTTGCTGGTTTAGCCTTGTTGACGCTCTGCGCATGCTCATCGACACCTGAGGAGCAGGCTGCCCGTGCGGCTCGTGCCTATTATCAGCATCTGATTGACGACCGCCCAGAGGAGTTTCTGCAAGGCAAGGCCGATGTTGACAGCCTGCCTGACAGCTATCGTGCCCAGCTGCTGATGGCTATCAATCAGTATCGTGCAGATATGCTCGACAAGCACAATGGTCTGCACGAGGTGCAGGTGTCTGACAATGTTGGACGTCGCGACACTTCGCTTCATCTCACCTACGCCTTCCTCCTTCTGTGCTATGGTGACTCCACGCAGGAGGAAATCACCGTTCCTATGGTCGAGCGCGACGGGCGGTGGCTGATGAAATAACCTTTTTGCCAGCATTTTTTTTGTTTTCTTTAGTAACTAAAACCTTTCGTTAGTAACTAAAAAAAGAGTTTAATAACCGTTAAAAACTAAGCCTTTTAGTTGTATATAACGAAAAGATTTAGTTACTTTGCGCTCAGATATTGACAATTGACGCAAGTAACGATTGAAACTAAAAGCAAAAAGGCAATGAAGAAACTGACCAACAAGGAAAAGGAAATCATGGACCTCTACTGGAAGCACGGTCCCATGTTCGTTCGCGAGTTGCTGGAGCATTACGACGAGCCCCGTCCACACTTCAACACGCTGTCAACCATCGTGCGTATCCTGGAGCGTGAGGGATTCCTCGGGCACAAGCAGTTTGGAAATACCTACCAGTACTATCCGCTGATTACGGAGGATGAGTACGGACGCAGGTCGATAGCTGGTATCATCAAGAACTACTTCAACGACTCCTACCTCTCTGCCGTCTCCTCGTTTGTCAAGGAAGAGAAGATCAGCGTAGAAGAACTGCGCGAACTCATCGACGAGATAGAAGGTACTCGTCTCTAAACTCTAAACCCTAAACTCTAAACTAAAAGATGATTGATTTTCTCGTATACGACCTCAAGGTGGCGGTACTCATCGCAGTATTTTACATATTCTATCGCCTGCTGCTCTCTCGCGAGACGTTCCATAGGGTGAACCGCGTGGTACTGCTCCTGACGGCAATCGCCTCGTTTGTGTTGCCGCTGTGTGTCATTACTATGCACGAGACGGTTACCATTCAGGCAGTGCCTGAGGTAAGCATCGGCGACGTGCAGATGACGCTGGCTGAAGAACCAGCCACACCGCTGTGGCAAATCCTGCTGCCCATCCTATATATAATAGGTATGCTGGCTACGCTGGGGCACACCTTGTTGTCTATATGGAAAGTCATACTCTTGATACGACAAAGCGAACAGCATCCCCAACCTGATGGCACCATCGTCTGCGTGACCAGTAACGCTGACGTGGCTCCTTTCAGTTGGATGCGCTATATTGTGATGAATCGTGGCGACTATGAGGCACGCGATGCCGCCATTCTCGCCCATGAAAGGGGACACATCCGCCTGCGTCATTCGTGGGACGTGCTCGTCGTGGACCTGCTCACCGCCCTCCAGTGGTTCAACCCCACTATGTGGATGCTGCGCCAGGATTTGCGCGCCATCCACGAATATGAGGCCGACGGTGCAGTACTCTCTCAAGGGATTAACGCGCGTCAATATCAATATCTGTTAATCTCGAAGGCCACAAGCATTGGCGGGTACTCCATTGCTAACGGCATCAGTCACAGTACCCTCAAAAACCGTATTCACATGATGACAAATAAGAAAACCCGCAGCAGCCACCTGTTGAAGCTGCTCGCCCTCGTGCCCATCGTCGGCACAGCTCTCGCCCTCAATGCCCGTACCGTCACCGACTATGTCTATGACGAGCCGCAGAAGAAAATCATCAAGAAGGGTAAGGCGAATGCCAAGATAAACACAGGCACCGCTGGCGAAATCGTAGTTGTAGGAAATGGTCCTGATGCACAGGAGACAAAGCCTGTCGACATGCCCAACACGATGGAGGTCAACACAACAGAAGACAACGAGCCATTTACCGTTAGGGGAAAAGTCTTTGATGATGCAGGAAAGCCCGTCATTGGTGCTGTTATTCTAATCGATGGTAGCAAGAAAGGGAGTGTTACCGATATGAATGGTGAATTTACCATCAAGGCCAATGTGGGTGACTACTTGAATATTTCCTACGTAGGATTGGAAACCGTCCGTTTGGGTGTCAGCAAAATGTTTGCAAAAGAACATGAATACCTCATTACGATGAGTAAGGAAAACACCAGCGGCAAAAAGCCCTTCGACGTTGTGGAACAGATGCCTCAGTTCCCTGGAGGTCCTGCGGCATTGCTGGAGTTCATGTCTAAGAGCATCAAATATCCAGAGGAAGCGTTTAAAAACGGCATCCAAGGCCGCGTCATTGTTACCTTTGTCGTCAATAAAGACGGCAGCATCAGCGATGCCAATGTTGTGAAGTCCGTCGACCCGCAATTGGACGAGGAGGCACTGCGTGTGGCCTATTCCATGCCCAACTGGATACCTGGCCGTCAGAATGGCGAGCCTGTAGCAGTCAAGTACACCGTACCCATCACATTCAAGTTGCAGGGGAATGAGTCCAAAGAGGTTGTCGGGGTAACCAGTCTCAATGCCAAAGCCTTCGACTTAGAGGTGGACGGCAAATTGATGGATGCTGAAGCGCTGAATAGTATCAACCCTGACGACATTGAAAGCATTCATGTCGATAAGCCAAAGGACGGTCAGACGAAAGGCCGTGTCAGCGTCAAGTTAAAAGGAAAGAAATAAACACTCTCTCGTTATGCATAGGCTATTCACTATGTTCATCCTCGCCCTGCTGACGGCAGCCACCGCCAGGGGCGAGGTTTTGGATTCTCTACAGATATGCGTCCAGCAGGGCGACAGCTGCATGCAGCAGTACAACACCTTCGAGGCCCTGAAGCATTACCAGCAGGCCTTTGATGTCGCTTCGAAGCAGGGCGTTGTCCGTTTCTCGATGGACGATGATTTCAGCCATTCACGGCCATACGTCCCTGAAGACGTAGTGCCAAGAGCGATTCGTCTGAAACTGGCCGACTGCCACTACAAACGCGCCAACTATCACCAGTGTGCCGAACTGCTGAAGAACATGTCGGAGGACTCGCTCACGCACGACGCTTTCCGCCAGCTCGTCTATAGTTACAAGCATCAGGGCGATAACGGGGCGTATATGTACTGGGCCAGTCAGCTGTTGAAGCGTTATCCGATGGATGGTGAGATAGTGGCAGGTCTTGCCCTCGCCTATGCCCGCGATAATCAGCCCCAGAAAGGCATTGTCTGTGCGGCAATGTATACGTTGAAGGACTCAACGAATATCCTTGTCAACCGTGCTGAGGCCGAGTCTTGGCTGTTGAATGGAGACTATACAATGGCTGCCAAGCTCTACAATCGTCTTCTGCAGCAGGGCGACTCCACCTTTAGCACGCTCTATTCTGCCGGCATGTGCTACACCAAGACCGACTCGCTGGAACGGGCCTACCAATGTCTGAAGCCGGCTCTCTGGCTCAGTGGCATGAAGCACTACGGGGCAGCCTACCGGCTTGGTGTGGTGTGCGTCGACACGCAGCGCTACGATGAAGGGTTGGGTTATCTTAGTCTCGCCACGCAGTTGATGCAGCCCGACACCACCGCCATGAAGGCCATCACGCTCTCGCAGGGCGAAGGCTACTATCTGACGGAGCATTACGAAGAGGCCGTTGCTGCATGGAAAGAATACCTGACCTATAATCCCGCGTCCATCGCCACCTATTATAATATTGCCAATGCCTATGCCTATCTTCTCAAGGACAAGGAGCAGGCCAAGACCTACTACCAGCAGTTTCTCAACCTCGCCCGAAAAGAGGAAACCCCCAATGCCCAACTTACTGAGATGATAGCAAAGGCAGAAGAGAACTTAGGGAAACTTTAGTCCGTCCGGTCGGACTGCCAGTCCGCTACCGACGGACTGCGAGTCCGAAGCCTACGGACTCAGCGTTTGCATTAGGCTGACTAAGGGCCAGCAAGTAGTGCGCGTTTTGTCTATTACCTGTATCGGCTTCTTCTGGAAAATAGAGTTTCTCTCAAAATCTCCCTCCCTTACTCCCGTTTTCGCTGGGAATGCCTTTGCAGAAAGGGGATTTAGTACGGGAGGGATAAACGATGTTCCTCCCGTCTCCCTCCCATTTTCGCTTGTGAGCACTCCCGTCATTAAAAATGTGACCCCAAAAGGGAGGGTAACGGGAGGGACGTTGTTCTTACCCTCCCGTGCCTCAATGTCAGTAAATAGAAGGTCTCCGAGCGAAAACGGGAGAAAGGGAGGGTAATTTCGAATGTCTTATTACAGAGAGGATCACGAGAACCGTCCCGTCTTTTCACAAATATACACATTTTATTCTAAATTCCAACGAAAAGAGATGAAAATATGATATCTATCTAAGGGTTCTTTAACTTAACGGGCATTGAATAAGGCTAAATAATGCAAAACGATTTGTGGGAAAGGCGGAAGTTTCTTATTTTTGCAGGCGATGAGAACGATGCGGATAACAATGCTTCTTGCAGTCCTTATGTATAGTCTGCTGCTTTCGGCTCAACGGCAGCTGAGGGTGGTGGATGTGGAGACGTTGATGCCTGTGGCTGGAACCAATGTCGTCACAAAGGAAAGTACGGCTCAGACGGACTCGATGGGGTGCATCACGGTGTCCGACAGCTGCAGGACGCTCGTTTTCTCGCACGTCAACTACGAGAGCCGTATGCTTAACCTGGAGGAGGTGAAGGATACGGTATATCTGATTTCGAAACTGCTGAACCTGAAGGAAGTGGTGGTGTTCGGACAAGATAAACGTGGAGATAAGATCAAGGACCTGAAGAACCAGTTGGGTTTAAGCAAGACGGACGCGCAACTGATAGCGGCAAACCCGGCCTCAGGCATGAACCTGTTCGGACTGATTGGCAAACTGATTCCCAAGAAGTGGCGGAAGAGCAAGAAGGAATCGCGTCGTGAACGCCTGAAGCGTGTCATCGAAGAATACTGAGAAGTTAAGAATTAAGAGTTAAGAAATATAGTGGTGCTTAAACAAAAGCAAAACGGATCGATTTCCGTTGGAATCAATCCGTTTATTTAATTTGCGGCGCGATAGTTATACAGCTTTGCCATGTTGTTGCAATACTCTGTGTAAGCTTCGCTCTTGAGCCATTTGTTAATTAACTTTTTCATCATCTTTTTACCTTTCTTTTCTTTAAATTGTTATCCTTTGTCCCTTCGCGTGGGACTCTAAAAACTAAATCTACTAACTAAACTAACTAATTACCTATTATTTATGTGGTGACTGTCACCGCTGTGCAGCCTGTGTTTCTTTTTGACAATGCAAAGGTACGACGAATTCATGGAAGAAACAAGAAAAAACGGAATTGTTTGCGCGCACAGCCCGCTTTTTTGACCTTAATCAATCGGTAATGGTTACCGGTTATTGTTTATTGTTTATTGTATATTGTTTATTGTTGCCAGTAACCGCTTCGCGCATTTCCTTCAGTAAGTCTGAAGCGAAAATGAAGTCGGTGAGTCGTTTGTTGGTGCTGCCCATGATGTCTGCCGAGACCCCTTGCCATTCTTTCTGTCCTTCGTAGATGAAGATGATGTTTTCGCCAATGCCCATCACCGAGTTCATGTCGTGGGTGTTGATGATGGTAGTCATCTTGAATTCCTGCGTAATGCTGTGCAGCAGGTCGTCGATGACCAGCGATGTCTTGGGATCGAGTCCTGAGTTGGGTTCGTCGCAGAACAGGTATTTGGGATTCAGGGCAATGGCGCGGGCAATGGCCACACGTTTCTGCATACCGCCACTGATTTCGCCAGGATATTTCTCTTCAGCGCCCACCAGATTGACGCGATCCAGACAGTCCATAGCCCGTTTCTGGCGCTCGCGCAGGTTCATCGTCGAGAACATATCGAGGGGGAACATCACGTTTTCGAGTACCGTCAGCGAGTCGAAGAGTGCTGCCGACTGGAATATCATGCCCATTTCGCGACGCATGTGGACCTTCTCCTGCTTGGACAGGTGTACGAAGTCGCGTCCGTCGTACAGAATCTGTCCTGCCGTAGGGTCGAAGAGTCCCACCAGATTTTTCATCAGCACCGTCTTTCCGCTACCGCTCTGACCAATGATGAGGTTCGTCTTGCCGTCCTCGAAAACGGTCGAGATGTCTTTCAGCACCTCAACGCCGTCGAAACTCTTATATAGATTCTTGACTTCAATCATGATAGTAGTTGTGTGAGGAAGACGTCGCTAAACAGAATCAGTACGCTCGACATCACGACGGCATCCGTTGAGGCCTTGCCGACGTTGACGGAACCGCCCTCGACGGTATATCCGAAATAGGAGGGAACGGCCGAAATGATGAAGGCGAAGAAAAGGCTCTTGATGATGGACATCCACATGAACCACGACTTAAACTGGTGTTGCAAGCCCAGCGTGAGGTCGTCGGGAACGATGATGTGTCCCACGTAAGCCGTTCCGTAGGCTCCCACGATGCCCAGAGCGCTGGAGAAGATGACCAGCAAGGGCATGATGGTTATCATTCCCATGATTTTGGGGAGTATCAGGTAGCAGGCCGAGTTGACGCCCATGATGTCGAGTGCGTCAATCTGCTGGGTGACACGCATGGTGCCAATCTCGGAGGCGATGTTCGAGCCGACCTTACCAGCCAGGATGAGACACATGATGCTGGACGAGAACTCGAGCAACATAATCTCGCGGGTGGTATAGCCGCTGACCCAGCGAGGCATCCAAGGCGACTGGATGTTCAGCTTCATCTGGATGCAGATGACGGCTCCGATGAAGAACGAGATGAGCAGCACGATACCTATCGAGTTGATGCCCAACTGCTCCATTTCCTTCACATATTGTTTCCAGAACATGCGGAAACGCTCAGGAACGCTGAACGTGCGCCCCATCAGAACCAAAAACTTGCCGAACGACGTCAGCCAGTGATGCAATAACTTTATCATATCGCCTGCAAAGGTACTGCTTTTCTTTGAAGTTTGAAGTTTGAAGCTTGAAGTTTATGATTTCCTGTTATGCTTATTTAACACTTGAATCTGTAAAAAAGTTCCATGTTCCATGTTCCATGTTCAAAGGTTTTCGTAACTTTGCAGGCAAAATGTAAGCAACTTAATTACCAACTATGAAGCTGAAGACGTTATTATTTTCTGTTCTGATATCCTGGCCGTTTATGATGACTATGGCCGAGGGCGAAGTGAACATGAAGTTTGGTAAGCCCACCAAGGAAGAAATGCAGATGACGACCTACGAGGCCGACCCCGAAGCAGATGCTGTGGTGCTCTGCCGGCTCACTGATGTGGAATATATCATTCAGGAGAATGGCTATCTGGTGGACTATCGTGAGAAGTGCCGCATCAAGGTGTTGAAACCCGGCGGCACCCGCTATGCCAAAGTGGTGGTTCCTTATATGATGAATATGTCGCACGGCAGCAAGCTTGGCGGGCTGAGGTTCTCGATGTTTGCCAATCAGCTGACGGCAGGTCCCAGTTCCGACTTGGGCTATGATGGAGGTTCGATGACGTCAGAGGCTATGGGCGACTATTCTGACGAGAGCGTGGAGGACCTGAAAGCCACAGCCTTCAACCTGAGAAACGGCAAGGTGGTCAAGAGCCCGCTGAAGAAGGCCGATGTTGTGAAAAAAGAAATTGACGAGCAAAACTATCAGTTGGAGTTTACCATTCCTGATGTGGAGGTAGGCACAGTGATAGAGTACGAATATACCATTCATAGTGAACTGTTCTGGCTGTTGCACGACTGGTTTGCCCAGCGTGAGATTCCTGTGGCCTATGCCAAACTGGACATGAATATTCCTGGCTACCTGATGTTTAATATGGAAGAGCATGGTATTCAGCGCCTGACGTGTACTTGCACAAATGGTGTGGTAAGGTATAAACTGGTGAGCGACCCGATGTCAAATCCCGTCAGTGCCATATCGAATCACTATGTGTGTGTAGGTCGCGACCTGATGGCTATGCCCAAGGACGACTATGTGTATTGCGCTGAGGACTGGAGGGCTGGTGTGACTGCAGAGCTGAAGCAGTTCAGATTGCGTGGCACCATGCAGATGGATTATGCCAAGACGTGGGAGCAGATAGACCAGATGATACTCGACGACGAAGACTTGGGCAAGCAACTGGGTGACCATAGTCCGCTGCGTGATGTGCTGAAAGAAAAGAAGATAGAAGAGATTGCCGACAAGAACGAACGAGCAGTCGCCGTCTATCAGTTGGTGATGAACAAGGTAAAGTGGGACGGCACCTACAAGATGCGTCCGGAAAAGACCAGCGAGACGCTCAGCAAGGGTGTCGGATCGAATGCTGATATCAATATGTTGCTTATACAGTCGCTGAACGATGTCGGACTGAATGCTGTTCCCGTTGTGCTCAGAACGCGAGAGCAAGGACAACTCCCCTTCAATTTCCCTTCGTTGCAGAAATTGACGTCGTTCGTCGTCGGCATTGTCACCGATGCAGGACGAAATGTATATATCGACGCTTCGTCGAAGAACGGCTACCTGAACATACTGCCTGAAAATCTGCTCGTAGAGCGCGCCCGGCTGGTAATGAAAAACAAACGGAGTATGTGGGTTAACTTGCAGCAAGTGACGAAGTCGCAAAAGAGCACCCTCATTGATGCAGTGCTGACGCCCGATGGCGTGCTGAAGGGTAGACAGACCATCCGCTATGAGGGCTTGGCAGCCCAGAAATACCGTCAGGAAAAGGGAATTGACGATTTCGGCCCTGAAGCAACGGAGATTTCAGACTTTACCTTGCAGGGTCAGGTAGCTGATGGTGTCATTACCATCTGTCCTTTCCCCAATCCCATGAAGGAAAGCCCTTTCAAGGCCGACAGCCGTAAGATGCCCGTAGAATTTGGAAGCACCGGGAAAAACCGTGTCGTCATCAATATCGCCCTTCCAGAAGGCTATGCCTTACAGGGAGAACCCAGGAATACCACCATTGTCTCGACGGACAAGGGATTGGAAGGCCGCTACCAGACTTCCACAGGAAACGATAAGGTGATGCTCAGTTGTCAGTTCTCAATCAATAAGTTGACACACTCTGAGAAGAGCTATGGCGATTTGAAGCAGATTTTCGACCTGTTCTCGCAATATAATACGGAACCGTTGGTCTTCAAGAAGTTGCAATAGGCGTAAAAACCAAATAAATCGTAATTTATTTTGCTTTTTGCTCAATTTGCTGTAATTTTGCACCCGAAATTACACCCGGAATGGAAGAGAACAATAACATACAGGAGCAGGAACGCCTCGTGCTGCGCACTGAGGGGTTGGTCAAGATATACGGCAAGCGTACAGTAGTGAACGATGTGTCGTTCGACGTGAAGCAGGGCGAAATCGTAGGATTGTTAGGTCCGAACGGTGCCGGAAAGACGACATCGTTCTATATGACAACGGGACTTATCGTTCCCAACAAAGGTCATATTTATCTGGGCGACGAGGACGTGACGACCTATCCTGTGTATAAACGAGCACGGGCAGGCATCGGCTATCTGGCCCAGGAGGCTTCTGTGTTCCGTAAGATGTCTGTCGAAGACAACATCTTGAGCGTATTGCAAATGACGGGGAAACCACGCGAGTACCAGATGGAGAAACTGGAGAGCCTGATCAAGGAGTTTCGTCTGCAGAAGGTGCGTAAGAATACGGGTGACCGACTGTCTGGTGGTGAGCGCCGTCGTACGGAGATTGCCCGTTGTCTGGCCATCGAGCCCAAATTCATCATGCTCGACGAACCCTTCGCCGGTGTGGACCCCATTGCTGTGGAGGACATCCAATTTATCGTTTGGAAACTGAAGGACAAGAATATCGGAATTCTGATTACTGACCATAACGTGGAGGACACGCTGTGTATCACCGACCGTGCCTACCTGTTGTTCGAGGGACGCATCTTGTTCCATGGTACTCCTGAGGAACTGGCCGCAAACCCCATCGTACGCAAAAACTATCTGACAGAGTCGTTTATCCTGCGCCAGAAAGATTTCTCGGCATTGGAAGAACAGCGAAAAGCAGAAGAGGCAGAAGAAGTGTAATTTAGTTAAAAAATAATAACTTTCAACTCTCATCTTTCAACTCTCAACTATTATTCGTACCTTTGCACGCTCAAACGACGAGTATATTATTAAATAAGGTATAAGAAAGAGATGAATATCACATTTGAAGCTCCTGACAAGATTAATGGTTTGATGACCATCACATTGGAGTCGGCTGATTATCAGCCTGAGGTTGACAAAACCCTGAAAGACTATCGTAAACGCGCAAACATTCCCGGATTCCGTCCAGGTCAGGCTCCTATGGGCATGATCAAGCGTCAGTTCGGCACAAGTGTCAAAGTTGACGTTGTGAACAAGATGCTGGGTGAGAAGTTGTATGACTATGTTCGTGAGAATAAGATCCAGATGTTGGGCGAGCCCCTTCCCAGCGAACAGCAGGAAGCTCTTGACTTCGAGGGCGACCAGCCTTTGACTTTCAAGTTCGACATTGCTGTTGCTCCTGAGTTCGAGGCCAAGCTGAGCGGTAAGGACAAGATTGACTACTATAACATCACCGTTGACGACAAGATGATCGACCAGCAGGTGGAGATGTACCAGAGCCGTGCCGGACAGTATGAGAAGGCCGAGCAGTTCGACCCCGAGCAGCGTGATATGCTTAAGGGTGACCTGCGCGAGGTGGATGGCAGCATCGAGGTGGCTGATGCTGTGCTGATGCCCCAGTATATGAAGGTAGAGGACCAGAAGAAGCTGTTCGACGGCTGTAAGCTGGGTGACATCATCACCTGGAATCCCCGTAAGGCCTATCCCGAGAGCGATGTAGAGGTCAGCAGCCTGCTGAAAATTCAGAAGGAAGAGGTAAAAGACCACGAGGGCGACTTCACTTTCCAGATTACCGAAATCAGTCGTTTTGTGAAGGCTGAAGTAAATCAGGCTCTGTTCGACCAGACCTTCGGTGAAGGTGCTGTGAAGAGCGAGAAAGAGTTCCGTCAGAAAATTGCCGACCAGATCAGTCAGCAGTTTAAGGCCGATGCCGACTATAAGTTCCTGCTTGACGTTCGTGCACATATGGAGAAGAAGGTTGGCAAGCTGGAGTTCCCGGAGGCTATCCTGAAGCGTGTGATGAAGAACAACAACAAGGATCGCAAAGATGTTGAGGAGTTCGTCGAGAAGAACTTCGAGGCCAGCATCAAGGAATTGGGTTGGCACCTCATCAAGGAGCAGTTGGTTGCTGCTCAGGATATCAAAGTTGACGACAACGACCTGAAGCAGGTGGCCAAGGAGGCTGCTCGTGCTCAATTTGCCCAGTATGGCATGTCGAACGTTCCCGAAGAGTATCTGGACAACTACGCTCAGGAGATGCTGAAGAAGCGCGAGAATGCTGAAGGACTCGTAGACCGTGCTGTCGATGTGAAGCTTACTGCAGCCCTGAAGAATGTGGTAAAACTCAATGAGAAAGACACCACGCTGGAAGACTTCCAGAAGATGCTTCAAGAGAAATAAGCGTTAATAGAAATATACAATTATATTTCTTTAACCAAAAAAAAAGTTCGAGATGTTTTGCATCTCGACTTTTTTTTGTAATTTTGTATCTACTTTACGCAAAAATGGCAGGCAACGCCCTGCTTTTGTCATAAATAACGATAATAGGAGAAAGAATATATGAACAACGATTTTAGAAAATATGCTACCAAGCACCTAGGCATCAATGGTTTGGTGCTTGACGAAGTGATGAGTGCTCAGGCACAGTATTTGAACCCTTACATTCTGGAGGAGCGTCAGTTGAACGTTACTCAGATGGATGTATTCTCACGACTGATGATGGACCGCATCATCTTCCTTGGTACACAGATTGACGACTATACAGCCAACACGCTGCAGGCTCAGCTGCTCTATTTGGATTCAGTGGATTCAGGCAAGGATATTTCTATCTACCTCAATTCCCCTGGCGGTAGTGTGACTGCAGGCTTGGGAATCTATGATACCATGCAGTTCATTTCCAGCGACGTAGCTACTATCTGTACGGGTATGGCTGCCTCGATGGCTGCTGTACTGCTTGTGGCAGGAACAGAAGGCAAACGCTCGGCTCTGCCTCATAGCCGTGTGATGATTCACCAGCCTCTGGGCGGTGTGCAGGGACAGGCCAGTGATATTGAAATCGAGGCTAAAGAGATTATGAAGTTCAAGAAGGAACTCTATACCATTATCTCAGAGCACTCCCATACACCCTATGACAAGGTGTGGAACGATTCAGACCGCAACTATTGGATGACGGCAGACGAAGCCAAGGAGTACGGCATGATTGACCAGGTGCTGAAGAAAAAGTAAAAAGGTAAAAAAAGGTGAAGATGTAAGAAATGGCAAACAGATGTAATTTCTGCGGACGTTCAGAGCGCGAGGTGAAACTCCTGATAACAGGTGTGAATGGTGCTATCTGTGAGGATTGTGCCGTACAGGCCTATCAGGTGGCCACAGCCAATGGCTATGGTCCTGACGCCAAGAAAAAGCCCGGCTCAGGCGATAAACTGAAAGTGCCCAAGCCCAAGGAAATCAAGGCCTATCTGGACCAGTATGTCATCGGACAGGACGAGGCCAAACGATTCCTCTCTGTAGCTGTCTACAATCACTATAAGCGTCTGGAGCAGCCTCCCAGTGACGAAGGTGTGGAAATCGAGAAGTCGAATATCATCATGGTAGGTTCTACGGGTACCGGTAAGACCTTGTTGGCCCGTACCATTGCCAAACTGCTCGATGTGCCGTTTACCATAGTCGATGCTACTGTCTTTACTGAAGCCGGTTATGTGGGTGAGGATGTGGAGAGCATTCTGACCCGTCTGTTGCAGGTGGCCAACTACGACGTGGCATCTGCCCAGCGCGGTATTGTCTTTATCGATGAGATTGATAAGATTGCCCGTAAATCGGATAACCCCTCCATCACGCGTGATGTCAGTGGTGAGGGCGTGCAGCAGGGACTGTTGAAACTGCTCGAAGGAACTGTTGTTAACGTTCCGCCTAAGGGAGGACGTAAGCATCCAGACCAGGAGTATATTGGTGTTGACACGCGAAACATCCTGTTTATCTGCGGAGGAGCTTTCGACGGCATAGAGCGTAAGATAGCACAGCGCATGAACACCCATACGGTAGGTTATAATTCCGTGCAGAACGTACGCAAGATTGATAAGGAGAATTTGATGCAGTATATTGCTCCACAGGACCTGAAGTCGTTCGGATTGATTCCGGAGATTATTGGTCGTCTGCCCGTATTGACCTTCCTGAATCCGTTGGATCAGGAAGCACTGACCAAAATTCTGACAGAACCCAAGAATTCTATCGTGAAGCAGTATGAGAAGCTGTTCGAGATGGATGGCATCAAACTCACCTTTACCCCTGAGGCCTTGAAGCTTATCGTCGACAAGGCTGTTGAGTATAAGTTGGGTGCCCGCGGACTGCGTTCTATCGTGGAAACCATCATGATGGACCCCATGTTCGAGATACCCTCCAAACGTGTAAAATCCTTTGAGGTGACTAGGAAGTTTGCCCAAGAGCAGCTTGATAAGTCGCATCTACAATAATATTTTTAAAGTCTATGGCAAAAAAGAAACAAAATCTGACAGAAGCGCTCAAGAAATATTTCGGCTTCGATAAGTTCAAAGGCGATCAGGAACGTATCATCCAGAATGTGCTGGATGGCAAGGACACCTTTGTGCTGATGCCTACGGGTGGTGGCAAATCGCTTTGCTACCAGCTCCCATCGTTGTTGATGGAAGGTACGGCTATCGTCATCTCACCCTTGATAGCCTTGATGAAAAATCAGGTCGATGTCATTAGTTCTATGAGTGACGAGGGTACTGCCCACTATCTGAATTCCTCGCTTAACAAATCGGCCATCGACCAGGTGAAAGCCGATATTCTGACAGGTAAGACCAAGTTGCTTTATGTAGCTCCCGAGTCGCTGACCAAGGAAGAGAATGTGGAGTTCCTGAAGCAGGCTAAGATTTCTTTTTATGCTATCGATGAGGCGCATTGTATTTCTGAATGGGGCCACGACTTCCGTCCGGAATATCGTCGTATCCGTCCGATAATCAACGAGATAGGCAATGCGCCTATTATTGCGTTGACAGCAACGGCCACTGATAAGGTCCGTACGGACATCAAGAAGAATCTGGGCATTATTGATGCTACAGAATTCAAGAGCTCGTTCAACCGTCCCAATCTCTACTATGAGGTACGCCCCAAGACACAGGAGGTCGACAAGGATATCATCAAGTTCATCAAGCAGCATCCGGGCAAGAGCGGTATCATCTATTGCCTGTCGCGTAAGAAAGTAGAGGAGCTGGCAGAGATTCTGAAAGCTAACGACATCAAGGCTGCACCCTATCATGCCGGACTGGAATCGGCACTGCGCTCACAGACGCAGGACGATTTCCTGATGGAAGAGATTGACGTCATCGTAGCCACCATCGCCTTTGGTATGGGAATCGACAAGCCCGATGTGCGTTTCGTCATTCATTACGACATTCCCAAGTCGCTGGAAGGCTACTATCAGGAGACGGGACGTGCCGGACGAGACGGAGGCGAGGGCATGTGTATCACATTCTATGCCCAGAAGGACTTGCAGAAGCTGGATAAGTTCATGGAAGGCAAACCCGTTGCCGAGCAGGACATTGGTCGTCAGTTGCTGGCCGAGACTGCTGCCTATGCTGAGACCAGTGTGTGCCGCAGGAAAATGCTGCTGCACTATTTTGGCGAGGAGTATACCCAGGACAATTGCCATAATTGTGACAACTGTCTGCATCCCAAGACAAAGCAGGAGGCAAAGGACCTGTTGGTTATTGTCCTGAAAACCATTCAGGCATTGAAGGAGAATTTCCGCTCCGACTATATCGTTGACTTTGTTATTGGTAAGGAAACGGAAGAAATATTGGCCCATAAGCACCATAACCATGAATTGTTTGGTGCTGGCGAGGACATGGAACACAAACTGGTGAACCCGGTCATCCGACAGGCGCTCATTGCTGGTTATTTGAAAAAGGATGTCGAGAATTACGGACTCCTGAAGTTGACTTCGGCAGGCAAGAAATTCCTGAAGAATCCTGTGTCGTTTATGATTGTGGAGGACAACGAGTTCAACGAGGACTATGAATCATCAACGGAACATGATGGCGGAATCAGTGCCCTCGATCAGACGCTGAGTGCTATGCTCAAGGACCTGCGCAAGAAAGTCAGTCGCAAGTTGGAACGTCCGCCTTACGTCATTTTCCAAGACGTGTCGATTGAGCAGATGGCCACAGATTACCCAGTTACCTTGGAAGAGCTGAAGAATATCCAGGGTGTCGGTGAAGGAAAAATCCGTCAGCCTTATGCGAAGGAGTTCGTCGACTTGATTAAACGCTATTGTGAAGAAAACGAAATCGAGCGTCAGGCTGATATGCGAGTACGCACAGTGGCCAAGAAATCAATCCTCAAGGTAAAGATCATCCAGGCCATTGACCGTCAGATTGCTCTTGACGATATTGCCACAGCGCAGGGCTTGGAGTTTGAGGAACTGCTCGATGAGGTGGAGGCTATTGTCTATAGTGGCACCAAGCTTAACATCGACTATTTCCTCGACGAGGTGATGGACGAAGATCATGTTGACGACATTTACGACTACTTTGCCGACAGCGAGAGTGACTCGCTCGAGGATGCTATCAATGAGCTGGGTGGCGAATGTACGGAAGATGAAATCCGACTGGTGCGCATCAAGTTCATTAGCGATATGGCGAACTGATAAAAGTAAAAAAGTAAGATATATTATGGCATCATTTATTGAAGACAAGATTGTGATGGACGGTCTGACATTCGACGACGTCCTGTTGATTCCGGCCTATTCGGAAGTGCTGCCCAAGACGGTAGAGTTGAAAACCCTTTTCTCGCGTAACATTGAGCTGAACGTTCCCTTTGTGACGGCAGCAATGGATACGGTTACCGAGAGCCAGATGGCTATAGCCATTGCCCGTGAGGGAGGTATCGGTGTGATTCATAAGAATATGTCTATCGAGAATCAGGCCCGTGAAGTGGCTATCGTGAAGCGTGCAGAGAATGGTATGATCTACGATCCGATTACCATCCCCCTGGGGAGCACAGTGGCTCAGGCATTGGATATTATGTCAGAGTATCACATCGGTGGTATCCCTGTGGTCGATGCAGAGAAGCATCTGGTGGGCATCGTTACGAACCGTGACCTTCGTTTCGAGCGCCGTCTGGACCGTCCCGTGGAGGAGATAATGTCGAAGGATAATCTGGTGACGACTCATCAGCAGACGGACTTGATAGCAGCGGCTCAGATTCTGCAGGAGAACAAGATTGAGAAGCTGCCTGTTGTAGATAAGGATAATCATCTGATAGGTCTGATTACCTACAAGGACATCACCAAGGCCAAGGATAAGCCGATGGCTTGTAAGGATGAAAAAGGTCGTCTGCGCGTTGCTGCAGGTGTGGGTGTGACGTCTGACACACTGGAGCGTATGCAGGCTTTGGTCAATGCCGGAGCAGATGCTATTGTTATCGATACGGCTCACGGCCACTCCAAGGGTGTCATCGAGAAACTTCGTGAGGCCAAGATGTCATTCCCCAATATCAATATCGTCGTAGGTAACATTGCTACGGGTGCAGCTGCCAAGATGTTGGTAGACAATGGTGCTGACGCCGTCAAGGTGGGTATTGGACCGGGTTCAATTTGTACCACCCGTGTCGTAGCTGGTGTAGGTGTTCCTCAGTTGAGCGCAGTCTATGACGTATATAGTGCCCTGAAGGATACGGGAGTGCCCCTCATCGCTGATGGCGGCCTGCGTTACTCAGGAGATATCGTGAAGGCTCTCGCTGCCGGTGGCTCCTGTGTGATGATTGGCTCGCTCGTAGCAGGTACCGAGGAGAGTCCCGGCGACACCATCATCTACAATGGACGTAAGTTCAAGAGCTATCGCGGCATGGGGTCACTCGAGGCTATGGAGCATGGTTCGAAGGACCGCTACTTCCAGGCTGACACGAAGGATGTGAAGAAATTGGTTCCCGAGGGTATCGCAGGACGTGTACCTTATAAGGGAACGGTTCAGGAGGTTATTTACCAGATGGTGGGCGGCTTGCGCTCCGGAATGGGCTATTGTGGCGCCTCTACCATCGAGAAACTGCACGAGGCTAAGTTTACTCGCATCACCAATGCTGGTGTCAACGAGAGCCATCCGCACGATATTACCATTACAAGTGAAGCACCAAACTATAGTCGTCCCAATGATTAAGCAGATTGTTGCTGCCCTATTGGCAGTCTTTTCGTATACAGCGCTTTTTGCGCAGTCAAATGCCGATCCCATCATCATGACTGTTGCTGGGGTTGATGTTCCGCGTTCGGAATTTGAGTATTCGTATAACAAGAATAACACCGATGGTGTCATTGACAAGAAGACGGTAGAGGAGTACGTGGAGCTGTTTGTCAACTACAAGTTGAAAGTTCAGGCCGCCCTTGATGCACGTCTGGACACCACGACGGCTTTCCGACAGGAGTTTGCCCAGTATCGTGATCAGCAGATCCGTCCTACATTCGTTACGGACGACGATATGCTGGCTGAGGCCCATAAAGTGTATGATCAGACGTTGGAGAGCATTGGTCCTGACGGATTGGTTATGGCCGGTCACATCCTAATGCTGATTCCACAGAAGGCAACTGACGCCCAGCAGCAGGAGGCTAAGCGTCGTATCGACTCGGTGTATACTGCCCTCCAGGCTGGTGCCGATTTCGAGACGTTGGCCAAGCAAGTATCCCAAGACCCAGGCTCAGCCCGTCGTGGTGGCATGTTGGGATGGTTCGCCAGAAAACAGATGGTCAAGGAGTTTGAAGACGTGGCCTTCGCCCTCCAGCCAGGAGAGATGAGCAAGCCTTTCCTGTCGCCTTATGGCTGGCATATTATCCTGATGAAAGAGCGCAAACAGTTTGAGCCGTTTGAGTTCCACAAGGACAACATCCTGCGCTATCTGGAACAGCGTAATGCTCGCGAGGCTATCACAGAGCAGAAACTGAATGCGATGGTTGAGGCCTCAGACAAGACCGTTACGAAAGAGGATTTGCTCGACCAGCGTGCTGATTCCTTGTCTGCTGTCGACCCCGAGATGCGTTATCTGATTAAGGAATACCACGATGGCTTGTTGCTCTATGAAATCAGCAACAATACCATTTGGGAAAAAGCTGCCAATGATGAACAGGCTTTGGAGAACTTCTTCAAAAAACACAAGAAGCAATATAAGTGGGACGAGCCGCGCTTCAAGGGCATGGTGTACCACGTGAAGGACCAGGCTGATGTCAAGGCAGTGGTGAAATGTGTGAAGAAACTGAAGTTCGATGAATGGAACGAGGCACTGCGCAACACATTCAACAAGGACTCTGTCATCCGCATCCGCGCCGAGAAGGGTATCTTCAAGAAAGGCGACAATAAGGTCGTCGACCGTGAGAAGTTTAAGGTGGCCAATGTGCAGGTGGACAGTGTCAAAGGCTATCCCATCGATGCCGTCTATGGTAAGCTGCTGAAGAAACCTCAGGATTATACGGACGTACGTGCTCTCGTATTGACGGACTTGCAGGACGAAATGGAACGTCAGTGGGTAGCTGATCTGCGTAGGAAATATGCTGTTACTGTCAATGAAGAAATTTTAAAGACCATCAATAAGCATGAGTAAAAGGATTCTAGTTATACTAGTCTTTCTAGTCTCTCTTGTCACACTAGGCAATGCCCAGACCGACTCCTTGGGAACGATTGTCGACGAGGTGATATGGGTGGTGGGCGATGAGGCCATCCTCAAGTCTGATGTGGAGGGTATGCGTATTCAGGGTCAGCAAGAAGGCATGCACTGGAAGGGTGACCCCGATTGTGCTATTCCAGAACAGATTGCTGTCCAGAAGCTCTACCTTAATCAGGCCATCATCGATAGTGTTGAGGTGACAGAATCGGAGATATCACAAGGTGTGGAACAATACATCGAGAACATGATATCCGTTATTGGTTCTCGCGAGAAACTGGAAGAATATCAGGGCAAGACGCTGAGTCAGATTCGTTCCGAGTTGCGTGACTCGTATCGTGAGCGCCAAATGGTGCAGGGTATGCAGCAGAAGCTGGTTAAGGACATAGCGGTGACACCTGCTGAAGTGCGTCGTTATTTCAAGGATATGCCGCTCGACAGTATTCCTTTTGTGCCTACAGAAGTCGAGGTGCAGATTATTACTCAACAGCCGCGTGTCGAACAAGAGGAAATCAACCGCGTGAAAGAGCGTCTGCGTGAGTTCACAGACCGTATCAACAAGGGCGAGACCTCGTTCCAGACTCTGGCTCGCCTGTATAGTCAGGACGGCTCAGCCCGTAATGGTGGTGAATTAGGATACACGGGACGTGCAGGATGGGTTCCTGAATTTGCCAATGTGGCCTTCAATTTGACTGATCCCAAGCGCGTGTCGAAGATTGTGGAGACCGAGTTTGGCTTTCATATTATCCAGCTCATCGACAAGCGTGGCGATAAGATTAACGTACGCCATATCTTGCTGAAGCCAGAGATAAGCGACGATGCTATCCAGAAGTCGCTTAACCGTTTGGACTCTGTGGCAAATGACGTAAGGGCAGGAACGGTACCCGAGGCGCTGAAGCCTTATTTCAAGGGAGAGAATTTTACCTTTGAGGATGCTGTCTCGCTTTACTCAGACGACAAGGACACGCGTAATAATAATGGTCTGATGGCCAATGTCACACAGGAAGGTCGTACGTCGCGCTTTAAGTTAGCTGACTTGCCCCAGGAAGTGGCCAAAGTGGTCGACGGAATGCAGGTTGGCGAGGTGTCGAAGCCTTTCGAGATGATGAATGAACGCGGTAAGACGGTGTGTGCCATCGTGAAGCTGAAGAGTCGGACTGAAGGCCATAAGGCTACGATTACGGAGGATTTCCAGATTCTGAAGAATTTGGTACTTGAGAAGCGCCGTCACGAAAAACTTCATCAGTGGGTGGTCAACCGTATCAAGTCCACTTATGTACGCGTCAACGAGCGTTATCGTGATTGTCAGTTTGAATACGAAGGCTGGGTCAGATAGAAGTGAAAAGAAGTTTGTTTGTCATCCTCGGTCTGTTGGTGCTGGCTATGGTGTTTGCCATGCAGCCGGCTCGTAAACGTGCTCCCCGTAAGAAAAAGGTGGAGGACAAACGAGTCTATCTGGTACATGCCGATAACCTGCACTACAATCAGTTCCAGAATGGTGATGCCCAAGTGCTGCATGGCAATGTCCACTTCCGTCATATGGGTGCTAACCTCTATTGTGACAGTGCCCACTTCTACGAGCAAACCAATTCTTTCGAGGCTTTCGGACACGTCAAGATGTTGCAGGGCGATACCTTGAAGTTGTTCAGCGACTATGCCTACTACGATGGTAACGACCAGTTGGCACAGGCTCGTTATAATGTGGTGTTGAAACACCGCAAGTCGACACTCTATACCGACTCCCTCGACTATGACCGTATGTATAACTTCGGTAATTTCTTCGAAGGAGGAAAACTGGTTGATGGAAAATCAACATTGACCAGCGACTGGGGTGAATATCATACCGACACTAAGATGGCGATGTTCTATTATGATGTGCGTCTGAAGGACCAGAAGATGTTTCTGACCACCGATTCGCTGTACTACGATACACAAACGTCGACAGCCCATATCGTGGGACCTTCCAACATCCTGTCAGGCGACAGTCATATCTATAGCGAGGATGGCTATTACAATACGAAAACAGAGTCCTCCGAGCTCTTTGGACGCTCGGTGATAAAGGACCAGGGAAAGACACTTGTTGGCGACAGTGTCTACCACAATGCCCACGACGGTACGAACTATGCCTACCGTAATGTGATTCTGACGGACTCCGTCAATAAGAACATGCTGACGGGCGATTATTGTGAGTACAATGACTCTACTGGTTATGCAATGGCTACGAAGCGTGCTGTAGTGATTGACTTCTCCCAAAAGGATTCATTGTACATGCATGCTGACACCTTCAAGATCTTTACGTTCAACAACAAGACCGACTCAGTATATCGCATGATTCACGCTTATAATAAGGTACGCGCATATCGAGTTGATGTGCAGGCCGTCTGCGATTCTATGGTCTACAATTCCAAAGACTCTTGTTTGACCATGTATCACGATCCTATTGTTTGGAACGAGAACCAGCAGCTGTTTGGCGAGGAGATCAGGGTTTATATGAACGACTCTACCATCGACTGGGCACATGTCATCGGACAAGCTTTTTCTGCTGAACAGATGCCCGACACTGTACATTTCAACCAAGTGTCTTCTAAGGAAATGAAGGCCTTCTTTGATCATGGACAGATTCGTGAGTCGCAGGCTATCGATAACGTCCTTATCGTTTATTATCCCGTCGACGATGCCGATAGTACACTCATTGGATTGAACTACACAGAGACACCCTTGCTGAAGATGTTTCTGGAGAATCGCAAGATGAAGCGTATCTGGATGCAGAAGCCGACAGGCACGCTCTATCCGATGACGCAGATTCCGCCAAGTAAGTATTTCCTGCCTCAATATGCGTGGTTCGATTACATCCGTCCTCTCGACAAGGACGATATTTTCAATTGGCGTTCCAAGAAGGAAGGTACAGAATTGAAGGTGGAGAAACGTCGCGAGGCACCCAAAAATAGTGTAAAATGACAGACGTAATCCAACTGCTTCCTGATAGTGTGGCTAACCAGATAGCTGCTGGCGAGGTGATACAACGTCCCGCCTCTGTTATTAAGGAGTTGGTGGAGAATGCAGTCGATGCCGGAGCCCATACTGTTAATGTGCTGGTGGTTGATGCAGGACGAACATCCATACAGGTCATCGACGATGGCTGCGGCATGTCGGAAACTGATGCCCGTTTGGCATTCGAGCGTCATGCAACCAGCAAGATTCGTAAGGCCGACGACCTCTTTGCCCTTCACACGATGGGTTTTCGTGGTGAAGCATTACCGTCCATTGTTGCCGTGTCGCAGGTCGAAGTGCGCACTCGCCGACAATCCGATGAGGTGGGAACGTGTCTGATCATTGCAGGCTCGCGGGTTGAGAGTCAGGAGCCGTGTTCCTGTCCTGTGGGCAGTAATTTCCTGGTCAGCAATCTTTTCTTCAACGTCCCTGCACGTCGTAAGTTCCTCAAGACCAACGCCACCGAACTGAACAACATCCTGACGGCTTTCGAACGCATCGTATTGGTGTATCCTGACATCAATTTCACACTTCACAGCAACGGACAGGAACTGATGAATCTGCGGGCAGGATCTCTTCGTCAGCGCATTACCGACATTTATGGACGACGCTATGGACAAGATTTGTTGCCAGTTAGTGTCGATACGGCGATGTGTCGCATCACGGGATTTGTTGCCAAACCTGAGGCAGCGCGGAAAAAAGGTGTAGCAGAGTGCTTCTTCGTCAATGGACGCTTCATGAAGCACCCCTACTTCCACAAGGCTGTCCAGCAGGCTTACGACCGTCTGATACCAGTGGGTATGCATGTGCCTTATCTGATTTACTTTGAAGTCAATCCTGCCGATATAGACGTCAATATCCATCCCACGAAGACGGAGATCAAGTTCGAAAACGAGCAGGCCATCTGGCAGATTCTGACAGCAGGTGTAAAGGATGCTATCGGACAGTTCTGCGAGATTCCGCAAATCGATTTCGACACTGAGGGACGCCCTGATATCCCAGTATATAATCCGAATACTCAGAATACTCCGAGTTCTCCGAGTACTCCGAGTTTCCCCAAGACTCCCGGCAACCCTTCATATAACCCATTCTCGCCTGCTCAGAAGAAAGCATCGAACGGCTGGGAGCAGCTCTACGAGGGTCTTCAGCCTGCTAACAGCCAGCCGGCCTCGTCGCCCTCGTTCTTCGACGAGGGCTTCTTCCCTGGTCCTGCCGACACGCCTGTTTCGGCAGGCCGTGAATCACTGACAGCCGATTTCTCACCGTCACGTGCAGACGTCTGGTCGGATAAATCCCCCGTCCACTATCAATATAAGGGCTGTTACATCATGACTGCTGTGAAGTCAGGGCTGATGGTCATCGACCAGTATCGCGCCGATGTCCGCATTCGCTACGAACAGTATCTGGCACAGCTACAGACCCGTTCGGCCGAGACCCAGCAAGTGCTTTTCCCTGAGGTAGCACAGTTCCGCCCTTCAGAACAACCGCTTCTGGAGCAAGTTCTGCCGCGTCTTTCTGCTATCGGCTTTGAGCTGACCGATCTGGGACAGGGCAGCTTTGCCGTCAATGGTATTCCAGCGGGGCTTGACGGTTTGAACTACGTACAACTTCTGCACGATATGGTTGCGGATGCGGCAGGTGGTGCCAGCGACTCGATGGACGACCTTAACAAGACGCTGGCACTGAGCATGGCGCGCCACGTGGCCATTCCTCAGGGACAGGTGCTAAGCAACGGCGAGATGGAGAATCTTGTTAATGAATTATTTGCCTGCTCCAATGTCAACTATACGCCCGACGGCAAGGCTATTCTGGGCATCTTGCCCCAGCACGACATCGAAAAACTGCTGGGATAAACATTGAACTTTAAAGATAGTTAGTATATGAAAAAGATCCTATTGGTAATCATGGTGTGCAGCCTTGCATCCGCTGCAATGGCTCAAGCTGAGGTCTCTGGCGAGAAGCACAGCGTCGCTACAAACTCGTTCTGGGCAAATTGGTTTGTTCAGGCTAATGTGGCAGGAACGTCATTTTGGAGTAGCCAGGAACAGCAGTCCGTCAAGTTTGGCAAGCTCTTCAAGGACTATCGCACCAACTTGGGCTTTTCACTCGCCCTGGGTAAGTGGTTCACGCCGGGACTGGGGCTCCGCACCAAGTTCAACGGCATTTGGGGACGTAGCATCATTTCTGAGGACAAAGCCCTTAATGCCAGCAAGTATTGGACGCTGCAGGAACAGGTGCTCTTCAATCTCAGCAACATGTTGATGGGCTATAACGAGCAGCGCACGTGGAACTTCATCCCTTACATCGGTGGCGGCCTGGGCCGTAACATGTCGTATAACACCTATGCCATGGGCTTTTCCGTAGGTCTGCTCAACACGATTCGCCTCAGTCGCAAGGTGGCTTTCAACATCGACATCAACTATGGCTCCTACGAGTCCGCATTCGACGGATTCGGTGCCGGAGGCGACAACAAACTTAGCCTCAAAGGCCGCGACCGTGCGATTGCTGCCGAAGTGGGCTTCACCTACCGCCTGGGCAACTCATCGTGGAAGGCATCAACCGACATCGATGCCATGCAGGCCCTGTCGCAGAGCGAGATTGACGCCCTGAATGCACAGCTCGAAGACCTTATGTCCGAGAACGACCGCCTGAACCAAGAACTCGAGAATGCGCAGCAGCCCGCTCCCGCACCGCAGGAGCCTGTCACCGTCACCCAGCTCGTTACAGCTCCCGTGTCGGTGTTCTTCAACCTCAACAAGGCTGTCATTGCTTCTCAGCGCGACTTGCAGAGTGTGGCCGAGCTGGTGGCTGTGGCCAGACAGCAGGGAGCCAAGATTCTGGTTACGGGTTATGCCGACAGTCAGACGGGCAGTGCTGATCGCAACCGCATCCTTTCTGAACAACGCGCTGAGGCTGTCGTCGTTGAAATTGTGAAGATGGGCTTCCCGCGCGAACACATCGAGACAGTCGCTGCAGGTGGTGTCGACACCCTCTCGCCTGTTACCTATAACCGTCGTGCTACGGTGGAAATCAAGGCGCAATAAGCTGTTAGAGCAGGCATTTTCATCTGAAAACTTAAAAAAGTGGTGCAAAAGTTTGGCGGTTTCAAAAAAACTCCGTACCTTTGCAGGCGATTTGGAGAAATCGACTGCGAACATGGACTTCGTCTCAGCATAAAAACACGTTTTTCTGCGTTCGGCTTGCACCATTTTTGCACCGCTTTTTGAAAGAAAGGGCGTTTAGCTCAGCTGGTTTAGAGCATCTGCCTTACAAGCAGAGGGTCGGCGGTTCGAATCCGTCAACGCCCACAACAACAAATCCCACACTGCACTCAGCAATGTGGGATTTTTCTTTTTTTCTGCAATTACTTGACGCGCCAGACGTTGAGGACGATGCCTTGGAAACCTTGCGAGAAGGTGGGTGCACAGAGGAATAGCGAGTTGTTGAGCCACGCGTACTTGCTGTCGCTGGGAGCCTCGAACTGTGGAGCACAACGGAAATAGAACGTGGGGTTGCCCTGCGCATCCTTGCCACCGGCGATGATGCCTCGGTTGCGGATGTGGATATAGACACCATCGTCAGTCTTGATGCAGTAGATGGCTTCGAGCTCGGTGCGTCCGGCACTGTTGGCTATCTGGTAGTCGGCACCGCCGTTGACGATGGTGCCCTTGATGTCAGGTCCTTCGAAGGTGCCTCCGGTGATGGGGATGATGGTGCGTCGGCCGTGCTGCGTCTCACCGCAGGAGTAGGCCTCACCCAGTGTGACCTTCAGCTGCATGGCGAATTCCAATTGGGGCGTGTCCTTGGGTTCCTCCACCTGTGCGCTGGCATTAAGTGTGAAAGCCAATAATGATAACAAAATGATTAAAGTCTGTCTCATGCTTTTTGTTTTTGATGTTTTTTTAATAGATGAACGACGAGCCGCCGAGGAACTCGCGGAGGAGCGACGTGGGCGGAATCTGGTCTTCGGGAATGGGGTGGATGTAGCTGAGGAACTTACGCAGACGGTAGGCCTCGGCATATTCCTCGCAGTTTTCGGGCACCTGTTCGAGCACGGGTTCAGCCTGACGCTTGATGACAGCCAGCTCGAAGAGCATGGCGCTGTTGAACATGGCATCGGCATTCTCCTGGAAGGGAAATATCCAGCGGTTCTCACCACGACGTACGGAAGGCCAGCGACGGATGGTCTCACGGGCTGAGACACCGCGATATTTATGGTCGCGGATGATACGGCGCAGCAAGCGATTGTCGGTGGTGGGGATGTAGTTGTGGTTGTCGAGCAGGATGGTGGTCAGCGCAGAGGCATAAACGCGATAGATCTGCTCCTGTGGGATGCTGGCGGTGAGTTCGGGATTCAGGGCGTGGATGCCTTCGACGACAAGCACTTCACTGCCCTTGAGTTGCAGCTTCTTGCCACTCCACTCACTCTTGCCTTTCTGGAAGTTATATCTTGGCAGCTCGACCTCTTCGCCCCGGAAGAGGGCGTTCATCTGCTCGTTGAGCAGCGGGATGTTCAGGGCGTGCAGGTGCTCGAAGTCGTAGTCGCCGCTGTCGTCGCGTGGCGTCTTGTCGCGGTCGAGGAAATAGTCGTCGAGCGAGATGCCGATAGGTTTCAAGCCGTTGACGGCCAGCTGTACGCTGAGACGCTTGCAGGTCGTCGTCTTACCACTGCTGCTGGGCCCGGCTATAAGCACCAGTTTGACGCCTTTGCGCTTGGCGATGTCATCGGCTATCTGTGCTATCTTCTTCTCCTGCAAGGCCTCGCTGATTTGGATGAGCTGATTGGAATAGCCTTTGTCTATGGCTACGTTCAGGTCGCCCACGGTGCGCATACCCACAATATCCTGCCAGTGGTGGTGCTCCTTGAATATCTCGAACATTTTGTCCTGACGGACAAAGGCTCCCAGCTTCGAGGGGTCGTCGGTCGACGGGATGCGCAGCAGCACACCGCCGTAGTAGTATTCCAGACCGAAGAGGTAAATCTGCGAGGTATTGGTGAGCAGCGTGCCATAGTAGTAGTCCAAGTAGCCGTCGATATCGTAGTAGGTGGTGTAGAGCGACCCCTGACCCTCAAGGAGCTTGACCTTCGAGAAGGAACGGCTTTCGCGGAACATGCGGATGGCCTCCTCGGTAGTCGTCTCGTGACGATGGATGGGGATGGCGGCGTCAATCAGCGCCTTCATCCGCTCGCGCAGTTCATGCACGTCGTCGGGGGTGATCTCAATGGGGATGCCGTTGTCGTCTCTCCGTCGGATGTCGACATAATAACCGTTGGAAACGGGAATGTCAATACAGACGGTACAGTCGGGCCACAAGTCGTGAGCCGCCTTGTTGAGCACGAAGAACAGCGAACGGGTATAGGCTCGCAGACCACTTGACGAGCGGATGTCGAGGAACTCGATGTCCTTGGGTTTATACACTCGGAAGTGCATGCCTTCTACCTTGTTATTGACGCGCGCACTGATGGGTCCGTACTCCATTTCGAGCCCAAGAAGCGAAAAAATTTCAGAAAGATTGCTTCCGATGCTGATATTTAAAGTTTTTTTATTATTTTTGCAACGGATTTGTATTTGTTGTTCCATAACGTATAGTTTTAAGTGACGGCAAAGGTACAAAATATTATTGAAAAAATATGCTTAAACAATAATTATTTATGTCAATTTGGGTAATTTTCACGCTTTTGGGCTCACTGGCTCTGCTGATGTTCGGCATGAAGACCATGAGTGAGGCACTCCAGAAGATGGCGGGTCCGCAGTTGCGACACGTCTTGGGAGCTATGACCACGAACCGTTTTACAGGCATGCTGACTGGAACGCTGGTAACGGCTTCGGTACAATCCTCTACCGCTACGACGGTGATGACCGTCTCGTTTGTCAACGCCGGCTTGTTGACGCTGGCACAGGCCATTTCGGTCATCATGGGTGCCAACATCGGAACGACGCTGACGGCCTGGATCATGTCTGCCGGTATGTCCTTCGACGTGAGCAGTTTGTCGTATCCGGCCTTCTTCATCGGTATTATCCTCATCTACCAGAAGAAGTACCGCTACATCGGCGATTTCCTGTTTGGCATCGCTTTCCTGATCTTTGCGTTGGCCATTCTTCGCAAGACGGGACAGGACATGCATCTTGGCGAGAACCAGGCCGTGCTCGACTTCTTTGCCTCGTTCGACCCTAACTCGTTCCTGACCACGTTGGTATTCCTGGTGCTGGGCGGCATTCTGACGTTCTGCGTACAGTCGTCGGCAGCCGTGATGGCTATCACCATGATACTTTGTTCGAGTGGTGCCCTGCCAATCTATCAGGGCATTGCCTTGGTGATGGGTGAGAACATCGGAACGACTGTGACCTCGAATCTGGCGGCGATGTCGGCGAATACGCAGGCCCGACGGGCGGCCTTGGCACACATGTTCTTCAACGTGTTTGGTGTCATCTGGATTCTCTTTATCTTCCGCCCGTTCATCGACATGGTCTGCGGATGGGTAGGCTACGACGTCGATATGCAGAAGGAGGTCGTCGGTGCCCAGGCCTTTTTGGCCAATGCCGCCAAGCTGAGCTTCGTGCTGGCCGCATTCCACACCTCGTTCAACGTAGTCAACACCTTCATCCTCATTTGGTTTATTCCCCAGATTGAGAAGTTTGTCTGCTGGGTCATCAAACCCAAGAAGGTCGACGAAGAGGAGGACTTCCGTCTGCATTTCATTACTGCGGGCTTCATGAAGACTCCCGAGCTCTCGGTGCTGGAAGCCCAGAAGGAAATCCAGTCGTTTTCCGAGCGTATGCAGCGCATGTTCGGCATGGTGCGTGAACTGCTGACACTTTCGTCGAGTTCGAACAGTAAGAAGGACAGTCAGGCGGGCGACTTCAACAAGCTATACACCCGCATTGAGAAGTATGAGGGCATTTCCGACAACATGGAACTCGAGATTGCCAACTACCTGAACTCAGTGAGTGATGCGCACCTGTCAGACGACACCAAGGCCAAGATCCGTGCCATGTTGCGCGAGGTCAGCGAGCTGGAGTCTATTGGCGATGCTTGTTTCAATATGGCCCGTACCATCTCGCGTAAGTATAACGGCAAGGAGGACCACTTCGTCGAAAAGCAGTACGACCACCTGCACCAGATGATGGAACTGACCGATCAGTCGCTGTCGCAGATGAACCGGCTGTTACAAGGTCGTAAGGAGTCGTTCGACATCAATCGCACGTTCAACATCGAGAACGAAATCAACAACTACCGCAACCAGTTGAAGTCGCAGAACATTACCGACGTCAACAATCACGAGTACACCTATGCCGTAGGTACCATCTACATGGACCTCATCAACGAGTGCGAGAAGCTGGGCGACTATGTGGTCAACGTAGTTGAGGCGCGTATGGGCTTGCATTAATGAGTCTTTTGGTGTACGAAAACGAAAGGAAAATAAAGAAAAGAGAAAAAAACGCGATGATTCCGAAAATAAAGGGATAAAAAGCGTGAAGTTTCAAAAAAAATAATTAAATTTGCACGCAGATTACAAAAACTTTGATAATATGCGAAGAAAACTGTTTTTAACCGCCGTCATGTTGACCTTTGTGTTGACGATTTCGGCACAGATTACGAATTCTGCCCTGAGCGGAAAGGTAACGATGCAGGACACCAAGGAAGAGGTCATCGGCGCCACCGTACAGGCCGTTCACGACCCTTCAGGAACCAAGTATGCAGCCATCACGAATGTGGATGGCCGCTTTAACATCCAGGGTATGCGTAACGGCGGACCGTACACCGTCACCGTCAGCTACATCGGTTACGACACCAAGACCTTCAAGGACATCTACCTGCAGCTGGGTGAAACCTACAACCTCACCGTTTGGCTCTCCGAGAATGCCAACGAGTTGGCAGAAGTTGTTGTCAGTGGCAAGGCCTCGAAGTTTGCCGCAGAGAAGACGGGCGCTTCGACCAACGTCAACAACCGTACCATTCAGGAGTTGCCTACCATCAGCCGCAGTATCAGCGATATTGCCAAGCTGTCACCCTATTACGGAGGTTCTAACAGCTTTGCCGGTGGCAGCGGTCGTATGGCTAACTTCACCCTCGACGGTGCCAACATGAACAACAACTTCGGTCTGAACTCCAACCTGCCGGGTGGCGGCAACCCCGTTTCTATGGATGCCATCGACGAAGTGCAGATGGTGGTTGCTCCCTTCGATGTCCGTCAGTCGAACTTCATCGGTGGCGGTATCAACGCCGTGACCAAGTCGGGTACGAACACCTTCAAGGGTACTGCCTACTTCTACTACACCAGCGAGGACATGCACGGCAACCGCGTGGACGGCGTGCAGAACACTGAGCCCAACCCCGACGAGGAGAAGACCTATGGTTTCACCCTCGGTGGCCCGATTATCAAGGACAAGCTGTTCTTCTTCGCCAACTACGAGCGTGTAGAGACCGAGAACATCCCCACCTACTGGCATCCCGATACCGACGGCTCTACCAATGGCGCTGGCGACCAGAAGACCTATACCTCGCGTACTACGGTGGAAGACATGAATATGATTTCGAAGTACGTCAGAGACAAGTACGGCTACGACACCGGTTCTGCTACCAGCTATCCCGGCGGCATCACCAACAATAAGTATCTGGCTCGTATCGACTGGAACATCACCCAGAACCATCATCTGGCCGTGCGTTTCAACCACACCAATAATAAGAAGTATAGTCCCCCCAGTGCTACGTCACGCGACGTGGGCGGTCTGAGTGCTGCCTGCGTAGGTATTAAGTCGATGGCATTTGCCAACTCGTTCTATTGCCAGGAGAACAAGGTCTCTACGCTGTCGTTCGACCTGAACAGCCGTTTCGGTACCAACATCTCCAACCAGCTGCTGGTGACCTATTCGGATATGGACGATCCGCGCAGCAGCAGTTCGTCGATGTTCCCCATGATTGACATCATGAAGGACGGTGACCCCTATATGACGCTGGGCTACGAGCTTTACACCTATAACAACCGTGTGCGCAACACCATTCTGACCATCAACGACAACTTCACCTACTATCTGGGTAGCCACAAGATTACCGCAGGTCTGAGCATGGAGCACCAGATGGCCCAGAACAACTACATGCGTATGGGAACTGGTTACTACCGCTATGCCTCGATGCAGGACTTCATGGACGGCGCTGCTCCTATCGGCGTAGGTCTGGCCTATGGCTACGACGGCGATATGGAACCCTCGTCGAAGGTGCGCTTCAACCAGTATGGCCTCTACGTGCAGGACGAGTGGAACATCCTCGACAACCTGAAGGTGAATGCCGGTATCCGTTTCGACAACATCTCGTTCTATAACAGCGACCTGAAATTCAACAAGGCCATCTACGACATCGACTTCGGCGGACGCCACCTCGATGTAGGTGCCTGGCCCAAGGCTAACATCCAGATTTCACCGCGTATCGGTTTCACCTACGACGTGTTTGGCGACAAGATTCTGAAGTTGCGTGGTGGTACGGGTCTCTTCGCAGGTCGTCTGCCGCTGGTGTTCTTCACCAACATGCCGCAGAACTCTGGTATGCTGCAGAACCTCGTCTTTGCCAAAGCCGGCGACGCCCGTCTGGCCAACTTTGCCGGTGGCATGACGACAGACATCAACCAGATTCGCGAGAAGCTCGGTGCTCCCGCCAGCCTCGACGCCAATGGCGTAGTACCGTCAGCCATCGCCGGTGTAGACCAGAACTTCAAGATGCCTCAGATATGGAAGTCAAGCTTCGCCGTCGACTACCAGCTGCCCGTCAACTTCCCGCTGACCGTGACCGGTGAGTTCACCTACTCGAAGAACATCAATGCCGTACACCTCGACAACTGGAACCAGCGCAACCCCGACGACACGTGGGCACGCATTCCCGGAGCCGACAACCGCTACCTGTATCCTTCGAACAAGGCCGATTGGAACTACAACACGAGTTACAGCAATGTCTGTGTGCTGACCAACAACCACAAGGGTTACGGATGGACCGCCAGCCTGCAGCTGAACGCAGAGCCCATCAAGGACCTGAACATCTCGGCAGCCTACACCCATACGGTGAACAAAGAGGTGACTGGTATGCCCGGTTCGAACGCTTCGTCGGCATGGACCTATCTGTACACTGTCAACGGTCCTAACGTCATCGAGGTTCGCAATTCCGCTACCGTAACCCCCGACCGCGTCATTGCCAACGTCAGCTACAAGTACGGCAAGGAGCACTTCTCGCTGTTCTATAGCGGCTATTCACCCTCGGGCTGGAGCTACACCTACGCCAACGACCTCAACGGCGACGGACTGGCTTACGACCTGATGTATATCCCCCGCGACGACTCGGAAATCAAGTTTGCAACAGACGACGACCGCATTGCCTTCTGGAAGTTCGTCGATCAGGACGACTATCTAAAGAACCATCGTGGCGAGTATGCCGACGCCTATGCTGCACGTGCTCCCTGGGTTCACACCTTCGACTTCAAGTGGGCTCACGACTTCGACCTGAAGATTGGCAGCACCACCCATAAGCTGCAGCTCATTGCCAATGTCGAGAACATCGGCAACCTGCTGAACTCAAAGTGGGGCGTCGCCAAGCAGATTCCCGGTATGAGCAACAACCAGTTCAAGCTTCTGTCAGTGTCCAATGCCGCTGATGTCAAGAAAGGTGCCCAGCCTATCTTCCGCATGGACACCAAACTGACCGAGACGTGGGACTACAACCACAGCTACGGCCAGTGCTGGCGCCTGCAGCTCGGTGTGAAGTACTACTTCAACTAAACCGCTCTGGAATCAAAGGGGACTGTGTGATACCATTTCCTTCGGAAATTGGATCATCAGAACCGTCCCCATTGACACACGCCTACCGAGATTTGGGTGCAGACCGCCGACGGTCGCAAGGCCAGCGAGCGCTTTGCCGACTACGCCGCACTGCGCGATGCCACGCCCGCCGAGCGAGAACAGTACACGCTCTTACCCTACGGCATCCACTGGGAGCATTTAGACGAAGACCTATGTTATGAAGGCTTCTTCCGAAATCAGACTCACATGGTGACAGATTCCCTGTGACCTGACATCCCCCTCACGGGATCATGGGGTTCTCTGACCTGAAGGTCAGAGTGTGGCTTCGCAATCTCGGTGATCCGCTTTGAAGACTGAACATCGTAAGGCACTTCCCTGTTTTTTCAGGGCGGTGCTTTTGTTTGCAGATTTTTTTGTTTTTTCGCGTTTTTGCTACCATGCTACCACAAATCTTTCGGGATGTCTTTATTTAAAGAGGCTACCGCAGTGGTAGCAAGTATGGTAGCATGGTAGCAAAATACGTCGGACAGAATAAAAATTCCGTCGGACGAAAAAAAATTCCGTCGGACAGAATAAAAATTACGTCGGACGAAAAAAAAATTCCGTCGGACGAAACGAAAATTCTGTCGGACGAAATGACAAGTCACCTTTGCCTCGTCGGAATAGTCTCTTTAGGTCATTCAAATAGTCTGAACGACTCAAAGAGATAATCCCTTTACCCCCAAAGGAACTATTCGGATGAGTCGTTCGGACTATCCGAATGAGTCATGGAAAGCATCTTTTCGCAACACCTTTTTGATTTTTACATAAAATTCGGGAGTATGGTCACGAATTTTGTAACTTTTCTGCGGTGTGTTTTGGGAGAGCCATCTGGCCGTCTTTGTTTTGTACCGATTTGTAAAAAAAGCATAATAATATAAAGGTACGTGCGTGTGGGAAGAAAAATTTGCTTACCTTTGCAGAAATTTTCCACTTTAAACCAAAAAGAAATGAAACTAAAGAAAGTGTTGATGGCTGCGCTGATGTTGTTCAGCACGACAGCAATGGTGGCACAGATGCAGATGCCGCCGATTCCCGTTGACCCCGACGTGCGTATGGGTAAACTGGACAATGGACTGACTTATTACATTCGTCACAACAACTGGCCCGAACAGCGTGCTGAGTTCTACATCGCCCAGCGCGTAGGTTCTATTCAGGAGAACGACGACCAGCGCGGTCTGGCGCACTTCCTGGAGCACATGGCCTTTAACGGTTCGAAACATTTCAAGGGCAACGAGCTGCTGCGCTGGTGCGAGAGCGTCGGCGTGAAGTTCGGCACTGACCTGAATGCCTATACCAGCATCGACCAGACGGTGTATAACATCTCGAACGTCCCTACGACGCGCGAGGGCATCGTCGACTCGTGCCTGCTGATTCTCTACGACTGGGCCGACGGCTTGCTGCTGGAGCAGGAGGAGATTGAGAAGGAGCGTGGCGTGATTCACGAGGAGTGGCGCCTGCGCACCAGTGCCCAGATGCGTATGCTGGAGCGCGACCTGCCCAAGCTGTATCCGAACTCGAAGTACGGCCACCGCATGCCTATCGGACTGATGGAGATTATCGACAACTTCGAGCGTCCCTTCCTGCAGTCGTACTACGAGAAGTGGTATCGCCCGGACAACCAGGCTATCATCATTGTCGGCGACGTGGATGTGGACAAGGTGGAGCAGAAGATCAAGACGCTGTTCTCGCCCATTGAACTGCCCGAGAACCGTGCACTGGTGACGGACGAGGCCGTTCCTGACAATAACGAGGCTATTATCGTCATCGACAAGGACAAGGAGCAGCGTGTGAACATGATTTCGGTGATGATGAAGCACGAGGTGTTCCCCGACTCGCTGAAGGGTACGATGGCTTATATGATTGCCGACTACATGAAGGATGCTGCCATCACGATGCTGAACGACCGTCTGCGCGAGTATGCCGAGAAGCCCGAGAGCCCCTTCGTGCAGGCTAATGCCGGCGACGGAACGTATCTGTTGTCGCGTCCCGTCGATGCTTTCGAACTGAATGTCATTCCCAAGGACGGACAGACTGAAGCTGCGCTGGCTGCCGCACTCACGGAAGCCCGCCGCGCTGCTGAGTTCGGTTTCACACCTACGGAGTATAGCCGTTTCAAGGCTAATTACGACAGCAATCTGGACAAGCAGTACTCGAACAAGGACAAGCGCTACAACAGCCAGTTCGTGAACCAGTACGTGCAGCACTTCCTGAACAAGGAACCGATTCCCAGCATCGACTTTACGCATGAAAACATGAAACAGCTGGTTCCCGTATTGCCTCTGGAGGCTGTCAACATGGTGATGAAGGAATTCGTTTCGGAGAACGACACCAATCTGGTGGTGCTGAACTTCAATACCGAGAAGGACGGAGCCGTATATCCCACGGAGGATGGCGTGAAGAAAGCCATCGCCACAGCCCGCACCGCCCAGATTGAGGCTTATGTGGACAACGTGAAGGACGAGCCCCTGATGACCGAGCTGCCCAAGAAGGGCTCTATCACGAAGGAGGTGAAGAACGACCTCTTCGGGTATACCGAGCTGACGCTGTCGAACGGTGTAACGGTCGTGCTGAAGCAGACCGACCTGAAGAAGGACCAGGTGCTGCTGAACGGTGAGGGATTCGGAGGTTCTGCACTCTACGGTGAGAAGGACTTCTCCAACATCAAGCTGTTTGACGATGTCATCGAGGCCAGCGGACTGGGCAACTTCTCGCATACCGAACTGGAGAAGGCTCTGGCTGGTAAGATTGCCAGCGCGTCGCTTTCGATGAGTGCCAACCGTCAGTTCATCAGCGGTTCGTCGACCCCGAAGGATGTGGAGACCATGCTACAGCTGGTATATCTCTACTTCACCAACATCAACAAGGACCAGAAGTCGTACGACAACCTGATGCAGACCGTTGAGGTGTCGCTGAAGAACCGCCTGTTGCAGCCCGAGGCTGTGTTCAGCGATTCACTGCAGGCTACTTTGGCTTGCCACAATCCCCGTTTCATGAGTCTTGACATGGCAGACCTGCCAAAGGTGGACTACGACCGCATTCTGCAGATGGCCAAGGAGCAGACCGCCAATGCCGCAGCCTATACCTTTACCATCATTGGTAACTACGACGAGCAGACCATCCGTCCGCTTATCGAGCAGTATCTGGCTGCACTGCCTGCCAAGGGCAAGGTGGTGAAGAGCAAGAAGGTGGATACCGACTATAAGGGTGTTGTCATCAACAACTTCAAGCATAAGGCAGAGACCCCGAAGGCCATCGCCCTGATGCACTGGTACACGACCGATATTCCTTACACGCTGGAGAATGCCGTCAAGGCCGATATGGTAGGACAGATTCTGAGCATGGAATATCTGAAGAAGATTCGCGAGGATGCCAGCGCTGCATATACCGTTATGGCACAGGCCGGCATCAGCCGCAACGACTTCGAGACGAGCACACAGGTGCTGGCCTATTGTCCGATGAAGCCCGAGAAGGCCGACACCGCCATTATGATTCTGCGTGACGAGGTGGAGACACTGACAAAGACTTGTGACGCCGACAAGTTGGTGAAGGTAAAGGAGTATATGCTGAAGAACCACGGTGACCAGCTGAAGCAGAACTCCTATTGGACGGGACGTATCAATACATGGCGTAAGTGGGGACTGGACTTCCATACAGCCTACGAGCAGGTGGTTAATGCCCAGACACCGGAAACCATCAGCGCCTTTGCCAAGGAACTGCTGAAGTCAGGCAACCGTGCAGAGGTGATCATGCTGCCAGAATAGGAATGTTGAATGATGAATGTGGAATGTGGAATGGTCGCCTTTGGCGATTATCAATGAAGAATTAATTCCACATTCATCATTCAACATCGTAGCGAAGCGAGAATCATTCAACACGCAACATTCAACACTCAACATTCAACAATGAGTTATTTATTTTCATCAGAATCAGTATCGGAAGGCCATCCCGACAAGGTGGCCGACCAGATTAGTGATGCCATTCTGGACCAGTTTCTGGCTTACGACCCACATGCCCGCGTGGCATGTGAGTCGTTTGTCACCACGGGTCAGGTGGTGCTGATGGGCGAGGTGCGCAGCGAGGAGTATATCGACTTGCAGACCATTGCCCGAAACACCATCAAGAAGATTGGCTATACGAAAGCAGAATACCAGTTCGACGGTAATTCGTGTGGTATTCTGACGGCCATTCACGAGCAAAGCGAAGACATTAATCGCGGTGTCGATAATGGCGACGAAGACGAGCAAGGTGCTGGTGATCAGGGCATGATGTTCGGTTATGCCACTAACGAGACGGAGAATCTGATGCCTGTGTCGCTCGACCTGGCTCATCTCATCATGCGCACCCTGGCGGAAATCCGTAAAGAGGGCCAGGTGATGACCTATCTGCGTCCGGACGCCAAGAGCCAGGTGACGGTGCAGTATAGCGACGCGGGTATTCCCGAGCGTATTGACACCATCGTGGTGTCTACACAGCACGACGAGTTCGACGAGGACGAGAAGATGTTGGCCAAGATCAAGGACGACGTCATCAACATCCTGATTCCCCGAGTGAAGCAGAAAATCCACTCCGAAAGTGTGTTGTCGTTATTCAGTAACGACATCAAATACTACGTCAACCCCACGGGTAAGTTCGTCATTGGCGGGCCTCACGGCGATACGGGCTTGACGGGCCGTAAGATCATCGTCGACACCTATGGTGGCAAGGGCGCCCATGGTGGCGGTGCCTTCTCGGGCAAGGACTCGTCGAAGGTAGACCGCTCGGCAGCCTATGCCGCACGCCATATTGCCAAAAACATGGTGGCTGCGGGTGTTGCCGACGAGATGCTCGTTCAGGTGAGCTATGCCATCGGTGTAGCCAGACCCATGAACATCTATGTAAACACCTATGGCCGCTCGCGGGTAAACATGTCCGACGGCGAAATCGCCCAGAAGATTGAGCAACTCTTCGACCTGCGCCCAAAAGCTATCGAGCGTACGCTGAAGTTGCGCCAGCCCATGTATCTCGAAACGGCAGCCTATGGACACATGGGCCGTCAGTCGGAGGTGATTAAGAAAACCTTCACCAGCCGCTATCACGAGACAAAAACCATTGATGTTGAGTTGTTTACGTGGGAGAAACTGGATCGGGTAGACGACATCAAACGGGCTTTTGGCATTTAAGTCAAGGATTCAAACATGGCACTGCAGCAGGAAGGCGTCTTCGGGCAAGAAGGTGTGGGGGTGCAGGGTGATACCGCCGTTCACCACCGCACCGTGCTGACTCCGAAAATGGTACTCAGTTGGTTGCCGCGAAACGCGACACCTGCCCAGCAGGACTCTGCCATTCAAGCACATTTCAAACCCTCCGAAATCCGTTGGAGCAGTTGCCCCGACACGCTACACCTGCCTGGCCACGATAAAGGACACAGCCTGAAGGACATCAGCCTGCCGCAGTACTATCGCGAAGGGTTTTTCTCGAAGGACTCATTGTTTCATCCGGAACTGCCCGGTGGACGCAATGGGGTGGTGGGCGACCCTGTGCCCTATTCGGTTCATAATGACGACATCATTACGTTGCTGCTGCTGGTGCTGTTTGTTATGGCAGCAGTGGCTTTCTCTAATAGCCGAGCGTTCATCCTGCGCCAGACAAAGCATTTCTTCAATACTCACCGAGAGGGGTTGACGGAAATGACGGAGACTGCGGTGGAAGTACGCTTCCAGATATTCCTCGCTTTCCTGAACAGCCTGCTCCTGGCCATGCTGTTCTACTTCTATACACTCAACTTTATCGGAGACACTTTCGTTCTTGCCTCACAATATCACCTGATAGCCATCTTCCTGGGAATTTCGGTAGCGTATTACATGCTGAAAGTATTGCTGTATTCGCTGGTCAATACTGTGTTCTTTGATGGTAAAAAGAACCGACAATGGATGAAGTCGTTCATGTTCATCACTTCCGTTGAAGGTGCACTGCTTTTTCCCTTGGTAGTCATATGGACATATTTCGACATTCCCATACAAAATGCGGTCATTTATGTCATTTTTGTCTTCATAATCGTTAAAATTCTAGAGCTTTTTAAGTGTTTTCTTATCTTTTTCCGTCAAAATGTCGTTAAATTGCAGATTTTTTTGTACTTTTGCACCCTCGAAATCATACCTATGCTCCTTTTTGGGGCTGCGTTGGTGTTTACAGCAAATAGTTTGAAAATAAATTTTTAGGACAAGAATGATAAAAAAGATTTTGGTTTCACAACCTAAACCGTCAAGCGAGAAATCGCCATATTATGACATCGCGTCTAGATTCGGTGTGGAGTTGGTATTCCGCCCGTTCATCAAGGTTGAGGGAATCTCTGCCAAGGAATTCCGAACTCAAAAGGTGAATATTCTCGACTATACAGCTATTGTATTCACCTCGCGCCATGCCATCGACCATTTCTTTACGCTGGCAAAGGAGATGCGCCTGGCTATTCCTGAGGACATGAAGTATTTCTGTGTCACAGAGACTATTTCGTTGTACATTCAGAAATATGTGCAGTATCGCAAGCGTAAGGTATTCTTCGGGACAACGGGCAAGATTGACGACCTCATACCCACGATGGCTAAACACAAGACGGAGAAGTATCTTGTTCCTATGAGTGACGTCCATAACGACGCTATCGCCCAGATGCTCGATTCCAAGAAGTTGAACCATTGTGAGTGTGTGATGTATCGTACCGTCAGCAACGACTTTACTCCTGAGGAGGTGAAGACGTTCGACTATGACATGCTCGTTTTCTTCAGTCCTGCAGGTATTGAGGCGCTGACTAAGAATTTCCCTGATTTCAAACAGGGTGATATTGCCATCGCTACCTTTGGTCCTGCTACGGCAAAGGCTGCCCGTGATGCCGGCCTGCGCCTCGACTTGGAGGCTCCTACTGAGAAGTATCCTTCGATGACGGGAGCCCTGCAGCACTATTTGCTCGAAACCCAAGATTAACCCAAGCTTTTACGTGACAATGGTGGCTCCTTGTTTGAAGAAGCAGGAGCGCATAGTCAGCAAGAAGCTGATAGATACGCTCTTTGGAGGAGGATGCAGCCAGTCGATGGCTTCATTTCCGTTAAGAGCAGTATATATAAAAAAGGAACGCGCGCAAGGCGAGGCACCAGTCCAGATACTCGTCAGTGTCCCCAAGAAGCGATTCAAACATGCGGTAGACAGAAACCGTGTCAAGCGTCAGGTGCGTGAAGCCTTTCGCCAACACAAGCAACTGTTGTATGAGGCACTGGCGGAGCACGAGCAACTGCTGTTGGCCTTTATTTGGTTGTCTGACGAGCATCGTCCCTCACGGGATGTGGAGTCGCGAGTAGTCGGTCTGATGCAACGAGTAGCAGAAAAACTATGAAGACTTTGCTCCGTTACCTGTCGCGTATGCTGGTAAGGCTGCTGATATTGCCCATCCGGTTCTATCAGATTTGCATATCGCCGCTGCTGGGGCCTTCGTGCCGTTTCACGCCAACCTGTAGCGAGTATGCCCGCCAGGCATTGTTGAAACATGGTCCGATAAAGGGGCTATACCTCGCCATCTGGCGAATCTTAAGATGCAACCCATGGGGTGGATCGGGTTATGACCCGGTACCGTAGGAACTGGAAATACTAGAAGTATTAGAAATACTAGAAAATAAAAATATGAAGAAGAACTTTGTTGAAGAACTGAAATGGCGCGGCATGCTGGCGCAGATGATGCCTGGTACAGAAGAGCTGCTCCAGAAAGAAATGGTAACAGCCTATTTGGGAACTGATCCTACGGCCGACTCTCTGCATATCGGCCACCTGTGTGGTATCATGATGCTCCGTCACCTGCAGCGTTGCGGACACCGTCCCATCATCCTGGTAGGTGGCGCCACTGGTATGATTGGCGACCCCTCAGGCAAGAGTCAGGAGCGCAATCTGCTGAACGACGAGACCCTGCGCCACAATCAGGAGTGCATCAAGAAGCAGGTGGCTAAGTTCCTCGATTTCGAGTCGAAGGAAGCTAATGCTGCTATTATGGTCAACAACTACGACTGGATGAAGGACTTTACGTTCCTGGATTTCGCCCGTGAGGTGGGTAAGCATATCACCGTTAACTATATGATGGCCAAGGAAAGCGTGCAGCAGCGTCTGAACGGAACAGCACGCGACGGTCTTTCTTTTACGGAGTTCACTTATCAGCTGTTGCAGGGCTACGACTTCCTGTATCTCTACCAGCACTATGGTGTGAAGCTGCAGCTGGGCGGTAACGACCAGTGGGGCAATATGACTACCGGTACGGAGCTTATTCGCCGCACGCTGGGCAACGAGGTTGAGACCTTCGCCTTGACCTGTCCGCTGATTACCAAGAGCGACGGCAAGAAGTTCGGTAAGACCGAGAGCGGCAACATCTGGCTCGATCCGGCACGCACTACTCCTTATAAGTTCTACCAGTTCTGGCTGAATGTCAGCGACGAGGACGCAGAGCGCTATATCAAGATCTTCACCTCGCTGGAGAAGGATGTCATTGACGCACTTGTCGAGGAGCATAAGCAGGATCCCGGCCGTCGTGTGCTGCAGAAGCGCCTGGCAGAGGAGGTTACCGTGATGGTACACTCGCAGGAAGCGCTCGACGCTGCCATTGAAGCTAGTAACCTGCTCTTTGGCAAGTCGACCAAGGAGGGACTGGAAAAACTCGACGAACAGACCTTCCTGGATGTCTTCGACGGTGTTCCCCAGTTTGAGATCAGCAAGGACCAGCTGGGACTGCCCGCTATCGAGCTGTTCACGACGGTGGCTCCCGTCTTCCCCTCAAAGGGTGAGATGCGTAAGATGGTACAGGGCGGTGGCGTTTCGCTGAACAAAGAGAAGCTGACTGACCAGAATCGTGCCGTCACAGCCGACGATTTGATTGACGGAAAGTACCTGCTGGCTCAGAAGGGTAAGAAGAATTATTACCTGCTTATCGTGAAATAATCGATAAAAAATTTGGTAGTGGCCTAAAAAACCACTACCTTTGCATCCGCTAACAAGCGCGATTGTCCAATGGTGTAATGGTAGCACAACAGGTTTTGGTTCTGTTTGTGGTGGTTCGAATCCGCCTTGGACAACGATGAAGACAAACTACGAGATACGCTTTGCGGCCAATCCGGAGGACGCGAAGGCTTATGATACCCAGCGCCTTCGTAGAGATTTCCTGATAGAACACGTTTTTAGCCAGGACGAAGTCAACATGGTTTATTCCATGTATGATCGTATGGTGGTTGGTGGGGCAATGCCTGTCAGCGAACCTTTGTTGCTGGAGGCTATCGACCCACTGAAAGCCGACTATTTCACGACGCGTCGTGAGGTGGGCGTGTTCAATGTCGGCGGTGCCGGACAGGTGAGAGTAGGCGACGAAGTGTTCGACTTGGATTATAAGGAGGCTTTGTATGTCGGCAAGGGCAATCGCCAGGTGTGTTTCCTGTCGAAAGATACTGCCAATCCGGCAAAGTTCTATTTTAATTCCGCTACGGCCCATGCGGCCTATCCCTGCAAGAAAGTTACGAAACAGGATGCGGTAGTGGCTCATATGGGTAGTCTGGAGATGTCGAACGAGCGGAATATCAACAAAATGCTCGTTAATCAGGTGCTGCCAACCTGCCAACTGCAAATGGGTATGACAGAATTGGCCACGGGCTCCGTATGGAACACGATGCCTGCCCACGTGCACTCACGACGCATGGAGGCTTATTTCTATTTCGAGGTGCCAGAGGATCAGGCCGTCTGTCACTTTATGGGTGAACCCCAGGAGACGCGTCACATCTGGATGCGGGGAGACCAGGCGGTGCTCTCGCCCGAATGGAGCATTCATTCCGCAGCGGCTACTCACAATTATACATTTATCTGGGGTATGTGTGGAGAGAATCTGGACTATGGAGATCAAGACTTTTCAGAAATAACAGACTTGAAATAACAAATCAATACGTTTAACTTAAAAACTCAAGAAATTATGGCAAATCTTTTTTCTTTGGAAGGTAAGAACGCCTGGATTACCGGCGCATCTTACGGCATCGGTTTTAACATTGCCAAGGCTTTTGTGGCTGCTGGTATTAAGACCATCATCTTCAACGACATCAACGAAGCCGCCTTGCAGCGCGGTCTCGACAATTACAAAGAGGCCGGTATCACCAACGTGAAGGGCTATGTTTGCGACGTGACAGACGAGAATGCCGTAAAGGCTCTCGTTGAGAAGATTCACGCCGAGGTTGGTCAGATTGACATCCTCGTCAACAACGCAGGTATTATCAAGCGCATTCCGATGCACGAGATGAAGCGTGCCGAGTTCCAGCAGGTCATTGACGTCGACCTCGTAGCTCCTTATATCTGCTCTGCTGCCGTTGTTCCTGAAATGATGGAACGTCGTGAGGGTAAAATCATCAATATCTGCTCGATGATGTCTGAGCTGGGTCGTGAGACAGTCAGTGCCTATGCTGCCGCCAAGGGTGGACTGAAGATGCTGACTCGCAACATCTGCTCTGAATATGGTGAATATAACATCCAGTGTAATGGTATTGGCCCGGGTTATATCGCTACCCCGCAGACTGCTCCCCTTCGTGAGCGCCAGCCAGACGGCAGCCGTCATCCGTTCGACAGCTTCATCTGCGCCAAGACCCCCGCTGGGCGTTGGCTCGACCCGTCAGAATTGGGTGGCCCCGCTGTGTTCTTGGCTTCGCACGCTTCAGATGCTGTCAATGGCCACGTGCTCTATGTCGATGGCGGTATCTTGGCTTATATCGGCAAGCAGCCCAAATAGAACTTCTTACTGTTGGCCATGAATATTGGCTGACAGCAAACAAAAAAAGAGGCCTCGTCAGAAAGATGAGGCCTCTTGAATTTTATTTTACAAAGATTACTTGTTAATAGCATCAGCAAACTCCTGACCAGCCTTAAACTTAGCAACCTTCTTAGCAGCAATCTTAATCTTCTGCTTGGTAGCGGGGTTGATACCCTCGCGGGCGGGCTTCTTGTTAACGGCGAAAGTACCGAAACCTACGAGCTGTACTTTGTCACCAGCTACGAGGGCAGCCTTTACAGCCTCAACACCTGCCTCAAGGGCCTTCTTTGCGTCAACTTTGGTCAGACCTGCACCTACTGCAATCTTCTCAATTAATTCTGTCTTGTTCATAATTTTGTAGTTTTAAAAGTTAAATTAAAAATGTTTAAGTCAAATTCTGACGCAAATATAGGATAAAGAATTCATAAAACAAACAAAAAAAGGAAAAAAATGAGTTTTTTCATGAAAAAAAGTTTGTATTGTACCATTTTTGTGCTAAAAAACGGATATTTTTTGTAATTTTGCGCCCGAAACGGCGAAATCGTTAAAACGTGAGCCAAAAGACATAACTAACAGAAAAGTAGTAAGATGAACAATATTCCCACGATGACCAAGAACCTGCTCATTGTCAATTTCCTGGCATTTGCAGCAACATGGATTTTAGAGTTGCGAGGCATAGACCTCTCGCAGCTGTTAGGACTTCATTTTTTCTTGGCCAGTGACTTCCATTTTTATCAATTCTTTACATATATGTTCCTACATGGCGGTTTTACACATATTTTCTTTAATATGTTCGCCTTGTGGATGTTTGGTTCTGTGATTGAACGCGTGTGGGGTCCGAAGAAATTCATTTTTTATTACATTATTTGTGGTATTGGCGCAGGACTCACTCAGGAAATCGTGCAGTATGCCAACTTCTCGATACAGGGACTGAGCGCCTATCATTATGTAAACGCGGGCGGAATACAAATGACCACCGATGCCTATATTAATTTGTGGACCACTATTGGAGCGTCGGGTGCTGTTTATGGAATCCTCTTGGCCTTTGGTATGATATTTCCGAACGAAAGGCTGTTTATCATTCCCTTCCCATTCCCCATCAAGGCCAAGTGGCTTATCGTGGGATATATCGCCATCGAGATAATCTCGGCTTTAGGCCAGAACGACGGTGTGGCTCACATGGCCCATCTGGGTGGTATGCTGTTTGGCTTCCTGCTCATACGCTATTGGCAGAAACACCCTGACTCCAGCCAGCGTTTCGGCCGCAGTCGTGGTCAGGAGTTCTTCGAAAATATGAAGCGCCGTTATGACCAGCGTCAACAGGACCAGCGTAACAATCGTATGCACGCGGAAGAGACGCAGCGTCGTCGTGAGACTGACGAGGAGTATAATGCCCGTAAGCGCCAGAACCAAGAAGAGGTCGACGCTATTCTTGACAAAATCCGTAAGAGCGGCTACGATAGTCTGACAAAAGAGGAAAAGAAAAAGTTGTTTGACCAAAGCCGCGAGTCGTGATTAAAAAGCTTAAGCAGTTTACCATTCATGCCATAGCGGGGGCGAATGTCGCCTCCGTCATAGTCATGTTGCTGGTAGGCTATAGTGACCGCCTGGACCCTTCTGATCATCCTTTGCTCTCGACGTTAGGCATGACGCTGCCAGCTTTCTTGCTGATTAATCTGGCTTTTCTCTTCTTTTGGCTGATTTTCAAGTGGCGCATGGGGTGGATTCCCGTATGTGGCTTCTTGCTGGCGTATGAACCTATTAGTATTTATATGCCTATTCACGCGCGACCAGACATTCCGGAGGGAGCACTGAAAGTTATCTCCTATAATGTTTGTGCCTATGGCGGCAACTATAAGTATGAAGACGGCTTTGAGCATGTGCGCGACTATCTGTTTGACGAAAGCCCTGACATCGTCTGCATTCAGGAAGACGTCGACACATGGCGCCGCTACGCATTCCGTTCTTACGAGAAGCATTTCGCCTATAACGACACGATGGTTATCGCCAACACCGTTAAGAGCTACAATGCTTTAGGCATCCATACGAAATATCCCATCATCCGTCGGGAGCGCATCCCTTACAAATCGGAAGCTAATGGAAGTGTGGCCTGGTGGCTGAAAGTGGGCGACGATACGCTGGTGGTTGTCAACAATCACTTTGAGAGCTGCCATCTGAATGACAACGACCGCAAACAGTACCGTCAGATTCTGAAGGGCGAGATGCCGCGCGACTCCGTTCGTGAGGAGTCGAAAATGCTGCTGATCAAGTTGGCTGAGGCCAATGCCAAACGTGCAGGACAGATTCGTGTCGTACGCCGCTATGCTCAGGAACATAGTCGGTACCCGGTGATTGTCTGCGGCGACTTCAACGATAACCCCGTTTCCTACTCCCGACATGCTATGTCCGAAGTGATGACCGACTGTTTTGTCGAGACAGGAAAAGGTGTCGGTTTGTCATATAATCAGAAAGCTTTTTCCTTCCGAATTGACCACTTTTTTTGTAATGAAAAGCTAGAGCCCTATTATTGCGAAATTGATGGTGAGATGGACGCTAGTGACCATAATCCGCTCATTTGTTGGCTGAAAATCAAGTGAAACCATTAAAAAATGTATGAAAAATGCCGAATAATTTCGGTAAGTGAAGAAAAAATCGTATATTTGCAGGCTAAAAAAGCAAAATAATAAATTATAATAATAAATAAACAACAATGCAAAACAAAGGAATTGTAAAATTTATCGCAATCGTTCTGATTCTCGTTTGCTGCTTCTACCTCTCCTTTTCGTTTGTGACCCGCTACCATGAAAACAAGGCAGCGGCCATGGGCGAGGAAGCTGGTCAGGAGTACCTCGACTCGATCATGAACGAGAAGGTGTACTGCGGAATTTATTCTTTCAAGCAGTGCCGTGAGATGGAGATTGGCCTGGGTCTTGACCTGAAGGGCGGTATGAACGTTATTCTTGAGGTGTCAGTGCCTGACGTTGTCGATGTACTGGCCGACCACAAGACCGATGCAGCCTACAAGAAATCTATGGAGCAGGCAAAGAAGGAAGAGGAGACCAGTCAGGACGACTTTATCTCCCTGTTCATCAAGTATTGGAAACAGAATTCAAACGGACGTCCCTTGGCAGCAATCTTTGCCACTCAGCAGATGAAGGGCAAGGTGAGCACCAGCTCCACTGATTCTGAGGTGGAGAGCGCTTTGCGCGCAGAGGTGCAGTCAGCCGTTGACAACTCCTTCAACGTCGTCCGTAACCGTATCGATAAGTTCGGTGTTGTTCAGCCCAACATCCAGAAGCTCGAGGGCCAGTCTGGCCGTATCATGGTCGAGATGCCCGGTATCAAGGAGCCTGAGCGTGTTCGTAAACTCTTACAGGGTTCTGCAAACCTGGAGTTCTGGGAGACCTATAATTCTCAGGAGATCTATCCGCTGCTGGCTCAGCTGAACCAGAAATATGCTGTGCTGGGTGGCGATGCTGATGCTGCTGCCGTTGACACGACTGCTGCCGTTGCTGATACCACAGCTGTTGCTGAGGCTGCTGCCGATACTACGAAGGCTGCTGCTGCCGACCTGGCTGCCAAGCTGGCTAAGAAGGACAGCAAGATCAGCGATGCTAAGGCTAAGGCCGAGGCTCTGAAGCAGAATCCTCTGTTCGCAGTATTCCAGCCCGTACCTCAGGGTCTGGCTATCGTTGGTTACGCCAATGCTCGCGATACTGCTGACGTCAACAAGGTCATCTACTCGAATGTTGCCGCTTCTGTGCTTCCCGCAGAGTGTAAGCTCCGTTGGGGCGCCAAGGCTGAGGACTTCGGTGGTGAGAACACTCGTGGCGATGTCTTCGCTCTCTATGCACTGAAGGTTACCGAGCCCAGCGGCCGTGCTCCACTGGAGGGTGATGTGATTACCTCTTCAAAAGACGACTTCGACCAGATGGGTCACCCCTCTGTATCGATGCAGATGAACTCTGACGGTGCTCGCCGTTGGAGCCAGATTACCAAGCAGAACATCGGTCGCGGCGTAGCTATCGTGCTCGACGACGCTGTTTACTCTGCTCCCCGTATCCTGACTCAGATCGACGGTGGTAACTCACAGATCACTGGTAACTTCACCATCGAGGATACCAAGGACCTTGCCAATACACTGAACTCTGGTAAGATGCCGGCTCCGACCCGTATCGTACAGGAAGAGGTGGTAGGTCCCTCACTGGGTGCTCAGTCTATCAAGCAGGGTGTCATCTCGTTCGTCGTAGCCTTCGTGCTGCTGATGATCTATATGATTATGCTGTATGGATTCATCCCCGGTATTCTTTCGGATATCGCACTGCTGTTCAACCTGTTCTTCACGCTGGGTATTCTGACTTCGTTCCAGGCTGCTCTGACGATGCCTGGTATCGCCGGTATCGTGCTGACACTGGGTACTGCAGTGGATGCTAACGTGCTGATCTACGAGCGTATCAAGGAAGAGCTGAAGCGTGGCTTGGGCATGAAGGAGGCTGTGCAGAAGGGTTACTCTAACGCCTTCAGCGCTATCTTCGACTCGAACGTCACCTCTCTGATTACCGGTTTCATCCTGTTGTTCTTCGGTACGGGTCCTGTTAAGGGCTTCGCTACCACCTGGATCATTGGTATCTTCTGCTCGTTCTTCACCGCAGTGTTCCTGACCCGTCTGGTTTACGAGAACCGTCTGAAGAAGGACAAGTGGCTCGACCTCACCTTCGTTACAGGCTACTCGAAGAACCTCATGCAGAATGCCAAGTACAACTTCATGGGTATGTACAAGAAGAGCTTCATCATTTGGGGTGTTGCTGCTATCGTATTCATCGGTTCGTTCTTCGTTCGTGGCTTGAGCCAGAGCATTGACTTCACCGGTGGTCGTAACTATGTGGTGACCCTCGACAAGGAGACTCACGTTGAGGAAGTCCGTCAGGCTCTCGCTGGTGCTTTCGTCAATACGGTTGGCGAGAATGCCGGTAAGGAGGCTAACACCAGCGTTATCGCTCTGGGTACCGACGGTAAGACCATCCGTGTGTCTACCAACTGGGATATCGAGTCGAACAATCCTGAGGTTGACGACCAGGCAGAGACCATTCTCTACAATGCTCTGAAGAAGGGCGGTTTCGTCAGCCAGGCTAAGGTTGAGGACTTCAAGAATCCTGACGTCCGCGAGGGTGGTTCTATCATCAGCTCGGCAAAGGTGGGTCCCGCTGTGGCTAAGGACATCACTTATGGTGCTATCATCTCGGTTATCATCGCTCTGATTGCCATCTTCCTTTACATCCTGCTCCGCTTCCGCAATGTGGCTTACTCTACGGGTGCTACCATCGCGCTGGCTCTCGATGCATTGGTAGTGATTGGCTTCTACAGCGTACTGTGGGGCTGGGTACCCATGTCGCTCGAGATCGATCAGGTATTCATCGGTGCTATCCTGACGGTGATCGGTTACTCTATCAACGATAAGGTGGTGGTATTCGACCGTATCCGTGAGAACTTCCAGCTCTATGGCAAGCGCGACCGTCAGCAGCTGTTCAACGACTCGCTGAACCAGACGCTGGCTCGTACCATCAACACCTCTGTAACAACCTTGATCGTGTTGCTGTGTATCTTCATCCTCGGTGGTGACTCTATCCGCAGCTTCTCGTTCGCAATGATTCTGGGTGTTGTCTTCGGTACCTTGTCGTCACTGTTCATCGCTGCTCCTACAGCCTTCCTCGTGATGGGTCGTACCATCCGTGAGGCTGACGCAGAGCCTGCAAAGGCATAAGGCTTACACCTTATTATATATAATAGCAGCCCGCTCATCATCCGAGCGGGCTGCTTTATTTTACTAGTTCTACTAGTCGGACTAGTAAGACAAGATATACTAGTTAAAATAATACAAGAACGCTGCGATGCCTTCGAGGGCGGGCTTGCGCTGGCCTTCAATCTCGATAGTAAACTTGATTTCGGCCTTGCAGATGCCGCGCAGGTTCTGAATGTTGTGCAGCGTCGTTACCAGGCGTACGCGACTGCCTGTAATCACCGGCTGGCCGAAGCGCATCTCGTTCATGCCGTAGTTCACCAGCATCTTGATATTATTTACCTCAATAATCTGGTCCCACATGTAGGGCAGCAGACTCAGCGTCAGATAACCGTGGGCGATGGTCGACTTATACGGACTCTCCTCCTTAGCACGCGCCACATCTACGTGAATCCACTGGTGGTCCAGCGTAGCATCAGCAAAAAGGTTGATGCGGTCCTGATCCACTTCCAGCCACTCCGACTTTCCTAACTCTTCGCCCAAGTGGGCGGCAAACTCGTCGTACGAGTTAATCACTAATTTTCCCATTATTTTCGTTTTAAATGTTATTTTATGCTGCAAAGGTACACATTTTCCATTAAAAATGCGTACCTTTGCAAGCGAAATCCGTTGCCCTGATAGTTAAATGGATATAACAAGGTCCTCCTAAGACTTAGTTCCGCGTTCGATTCGCGGTCGGGGTACTACCTAAAAAAAAGAATGCTCATAGACTTAAGGCTTGATGCCTGGATTACTATCGTAACACTTGTTGCGTTGATGGCTACGCTGTTATTTACGCGGCTCAGGTCTGACGTGGCCTTTCTGGGTGCCATCGGCATATTGTTTTTGACGGGTGTACTAGACTCCACCCAAGCTTTTTCAGGTTTCATCAATCCTTCGCTCATCGTCGTGGGTATCATGTTCGTCATAGCCACAGGACTATCCTACACGGGTGTGCTTCAGTGGATTACGAAACATGTGCTTGGACGGCCGAAGGGCGAGACTGCGGCTCTGCTGCGCCTGATGCTGCCCGTAGGAATGCTGAGTGCATTTGTGAACAATACCTCTGTTGTTGCACTCTTTGTGGACGTTGTCAAGTTCTGGTCCAAGAAAATAGGCGTCAACCCCTCCAAGCTGCTCATACCCATGAGCTATGCCAGCGTCATGGGCGGTTCTCTGATTGCCATCGCCACGCCGACGACGTTGTTGCTCGTCGGCATGTATGAACAACAAACTGGGGAGCCCTTGGGTATCCTTACCTCTTTCCTCCCCGCGTTGTTATGTTTTGCGGTTACCACGCTGGTACTCATCATCTTCCGCCGACTGTTGCCCGACATCACCAGCTCGGAATTGGTTTTTGACCGTACCAGCGACTATACAGTCGAAATGCTTGTCACTTCGAATAATCCCCATATCGGCAAGACCATCGGAGAACTGGGACTGAACCATGTGAAAGCCGGCAGTCTCGTGGAACTCATTCATTTCGACAACTACCGGCAAATGTCGCCAGTGAGTGACGACGAGCCCCTGATGGGCGGCGACAGGCTGATCTTTTCGGGACAGATTGACGATTTGCTTGAATTGGCTAAGGAGATGGGGTTTGTCTCTTCCGATCATCCCGTATTCAGCGTCAGTGGAAAAAGGAGTAAGCGGCAACTCAATACGGCCTACGTCTGTTTTGGCAGCAACCTGATAGGAAAACGCTTGAGTGATACCACTTTCGAGCATGATAGCAACATGACGCTGGTAGCCGTGTCGCGTAAGGGTGAGCGTATCAACGAACCACCTCGTGAGGTGGTTCTGCATGCCGGCGACTCGCTGCTTTTTGCCAGCACGCCTCGCATTAAGGTCAATACCGATGCTATGAAGTCGATGGTGCATTTCTTCGACTCTACCGAAATACCTGTGCAAGGCTTGAAACCATTGATTTCGGCGGCCATTATGATTGGTATGGTGGTATTGACCACTACAGGCGTTATGTCGCTGCTGCAGAGCGCTTTCCTCGCCGCTAGCGCCATGTTGGTGTTCCGCTGCTGCACGCCAACGCAGGCCATGAACTCCATCAATTGGGAAATCATCATCACCCTGGCAGGCGGTATCGCCATCAGTACGGCCATCCAGAAGACCGGCATTGCCGATTATGTGGCGACGGGCGTATTCAGTCTTTGCGGCAACAATCCTCTCCTGGTATTGATTGCCCTTTGTGTGATGGCAGCGATAGTCACTGAGTTCGTGTCCAATTCGTCAGCCATCGTATTGATGTTCCCCATCGTCTATGCAACCACTGTAGATTTAGGGTGTCCGCTACTTCCGTATGCCATCGCCCTTTTGCTGTCGGTCAATTCAGCCTTCCTGACACCCGTCAGTTCACCGCTCAATCTGCTGGTCTATGGTCCGGGAGGTTATCGTGCAACGGACTACCTGCGCATCGGCCTTCCACTGAAACTGGTTTATCTGACGACCGCTATCGTCGCCATCTGCCTCATCTATGATATTTAACTGATAATATGGGAGGGATGAAGGGAGAGATGAAAATGGCGAAATCCCTTTATTTAAAGGGCTTTGCGACGCCCGATGGGAGAGATGGAGCCTTTTCCGATAATAACTGCTCATTGTTCATCAATAACGCACGCTTAATTTTCAATAACGCAGCCTTATAAAACTCGGTTACGGGCGGGCGGTCGCAATAATGCGGCCTCCCGCCCGCAATAATAAGCACGGCCGCCCACATTAATGCGGGCGGCCGCCCGAATCCGCTTACCCTACGTCTCGCTCCCTTTTACATAGGCACTTTCCCCCTGTTTGCACGGCACTCTTTCCCTTTAACAACCCGGCACTAAATTGCAATACTCCGAAAGTAATTTTAAATACTCTTGGAGTATTTCCGATTACTCCGAAAGTATTGGAGCCGACTCCTTCCGGCTGAGAGCCATCAGCCGTTTGTTCGTCAATAACCCTTGGTTATTTGTGAATAAGGCACGCTTATTTCTGAATAAGAGCCACTTATTTTCCGAGAAGTGGCACTTGTTCATTTATTTGAAATACTCGAAAAGATGGAAGATATGTGGAAGAGAAAATTTTCTCTTCCATCTTCCGAATAGCCAGTAAATACAGACGATACGAGCATTTTAATGGAAGATGGAAGAGACTTCACAACTTTTTTTTTATCCCTGCAAACCGTCACTCTCCTCCCTGCTGTCGGCCATACAGCAGGGAAGTGTCAAGCCGACAACAGGGAGCAGATCGCTCAGTCAGTAAGGTGACGAGACGCAGGTAGTATTTAATGAGCGACTACAAAAACTGAGGCTATTGTTTGGTAGGCTCAATTATTATTTATACCTTTGCATGTTGTTAGCGTGCGAAGCTACTCAAGCTTAGCCTATTCGAGCAAGTTCGATGGCCTTTGCTTAATCGCAGCTTTAGCAGGTCGAAATTACAAAATGATTGTATGATGAAGAACAGAATTCTTGTTTTGTTGAGCTTTTGTGTGCTAGTCTGCAGACCAGCATTAGCTCAGGAATTTGAGTATGAAGGCATCAAATACTCTTGTCTGACGGACACCACGGCCCAGGTGGGCTATAATTACGGAAACACGAAGGTGAAGGGTGACTTGGTGATTCCCGAATCTGTGACTTACGAAGGCCGGCAGCTGAAGGTGACGGCCATAACTGAATATGCGTTCGGCTTCTGTGATTCGCTGGAACGTGTCAGGCTACCCGAGACGATGACGGAGTTGTCGAACGCGTGTTTCGAATGGTGTAAGAATCTGAAAGAGATTGTACTTCCCAAGACGATGACTTCCATGGGTTACACCAATTTCCTGAACTGTACGGCTTTGGAGAGTTTCACGCTGCCCGATAGTCTGAGGACGCTTGGGGATGGTAATTTCGAAGGCTGCACGAAGTTGAAGGAATTCCATTGGAATGACGTGATTGAGTCGGTGGGCAACTACGAGTTTAACCGCTGCGAACGGTTTGAGGAGATGACTGTGCCGGCAACGGTTACCACGATAGGCAAAGGATGTTTCAAACAATGTACAGGTCTGCGTAGTGTGACTGTTCCGGCAACACTGAAAACGCTTGGCGAGGAGGTCTTTAGTGGGTGTACGGCGTTGGAAACGGTTAACTGGGAAGGCATCGCCCTTGCGGTCATTCCCGAAAGGGCGTTTGAGGGCTGTAAGAACCTGAAACAGCTGGATTTGCCGGAAACGGTGAGCCGAATCGGTGCCAATGCCTTTGAGAGCAGCGGGTTGCAGTCGGTAGTGCTGGGTGCGAAGATGGAACGGCTGGGCTACGAGGCTTTCAAGAACTGCCGCAGTCTCGAGCGTGTCTATTTGCGCACTGACAAGCTGGACGAGCTAAACCGGTGGAACAACTATTTCTCTCCCCTTTCTTTCTATTTTGGAACATTGTACGTGCCTGAGGGTCAGAAGAACAAGTATCTGCACTTGGATTATTGGCAGCAGTTCTGCAATATAGCAGAGGAGAACACCAGTGGCACGGAATACTGTCTGATAGACGTCAAGACGAATGGTTACAATACCTTCGTGAATGATGAGGAAATCCTGCTCGAAAAGCACTTGGAGCAGCCCAAGGGCAGTGTGCTCACTGTCCGCTTTACATTTGATAAGAATATGTTTGCCGATGGCACTACCCGTTACCTGAGGGGGATGACGGTTAACGGTGTCGAACGCCTGCAGGACTGCAAGGACGGCACGCTGATTATTGACGTCACAGAAGACCTTGACATTGGGGTAGACATCGGCTTCTATACCGCCTCGCTGGCCGTCTATCAGGATGAGCAGGGCGGATTGGAGTTTCTCTGCGAACGTGACAATGAGACCAACGTCACCATCATGCCCGCTGAAGGCTATCGCGCCACGATTTCGTATGGTCCCTGGATGAAGACCTACCCTTATGGCAATCCGTGGAAGGAGACCTATACGGCCACCGATAGCCAGCCGAAGACCATTCAGATGTGGCCGAGAGAAGATGTGGAAATCAAAGTTAAATACCAGAAGAAATGAGAACGAAGATACTATTGCTTTGTCTGCTCGTCGCTAGCAGCACTTTTGGAGCCGACTTCAAGCAAGGCTACATCAGCTATTCGATTACCTCGCCGACGACAGTCTGCGTGGTGGAAGTGAACATTGGAGAGGATACTGAGTGGGGTTTCTCGCCTCGCGATACTACGTGTTTCGAGATACCGGAGACCGTTGAGTACAATGGTCGCCAACTGACGGTGACAGCCATTGGAAATACCGAATCCGGCTGGCAACAGGTATTTCTGACGCGGGTAGATAACATCATACTGCCTAAGTCCATTACGACGATAGGCGACAATGCCTTCCGCTATTCCGGCGTGAAAAGCATCAACCTGCCTGACGGCATCAGGGCACTGGGTGAGAGTTGCTTCAAAGACTGCCGATTGGAGGAAATCCATCTGCCCGATAACCTGAAGGAGATTGGCGTAGAGGCCTTTGAAGGACTCCCGCTGAAGGAGATTCACTTTCCCAAGGGGCTGACGACCATCAAAAGAGAAGCTTTCCAAGGCTGTCAGAATCTGACGGAGATTGACTTGCCCGACAGCCTGCAAATCCTCGACTACGAGGTGTTCAGTGGTTGTTTGAATCTCCGAAAAGTCACTACCCACAGCAATCTGAAAAGCATCCGTTCCGGTTGCTTCGCATATTGTAGCAAGTTGACGACTGTCGTTCTGGGTGGAAAGATCGAAGAGTTAAGCGGATTCAACGGCTGTAGCGCCTTGGAGAGTTTCACCGTCCCAGAAGGTACACTAAGGGTTCTTTCCGAAGCCTTTGCCGGCTGTACGTCGCTAAAAGAAATTGTGCTGCCCAACAGTGTTTACGAAATGGGACAGCGTGTGTTCAGCAATTGCTCCAGTCTGACGGAGGTGACGCTGCCCAGAGCGATAAAATACATTCAGATGGGCATGTTCAGCTATTGTAAAAGCCTGAAGAGTCTGACCATTGGCGAGAATGTAAAGAATATAGCAGGTGATGCCTTCGAGGGCTGTGAGAGTCTCAGACACCTGACAGTTCGTGGACGTACGCCGAGTTCCTATGTTTCGTCGACGTTCTCGCAGGACATCCTCGACCTGTTTAATGAGGGTGAGCTCAGCGTTCCCGCAGACAGCAAGGAGGCCTACGCCAAGGCTGACTTCTGGAAAAACTTCAAGCAGGTTACGGAGTACGACCCGGGAACGCTTTATCAGGCTGTTCCGCTGACTATTTGGCAGGGAGGCGGACGTGTCAGTTACAATGGGCAGCAATTCTCTGAAGGCGAGTCCTCGCTGCTCGTGCCGGAGGGAGAGCCGTTTACCCTTACCTTCCTGCCTGACGAAGGCAAGAGGGTGCGCGAAGTGGAGCAAAGGTATTCGGGAGGCACAGACTATCTGGGTAAGAACGTGAAGGACAACCAGCTGACCATCAGCACAATCAAGCCCGAGGGTGGAATCTGGGTGTTCTTCGGTGTAGCCCAAGCCAATCTCGACATTGTGCAAAATGAGATGGGGCGTGTACGCATTCTGGTAGATATCGACAAAACCTATGGCTGTCGCATCATCGAGGAAGAAGGCTGGCAGGTGCACAGCATTACTTATAATGGCGAGGACATTACCAACAAGGGCGGTAAGGAGAATTACATTCAGACACCCGTCGTCAAGGGCGATGCTGTTGTCCGCATTGCATTAGAACAAAGTCAGACGGGTATCACGAAACCAGAGCAAAACGGTATGAGGGTGTTGGGCGATGCAGAAGGCATTGTCATTGAGAATGCCAAAGAGGGTGAACTCATCAATGTCTATCTATTGAACGGTCAACTGGTTAGGAGTTTCAGTAGTACTGGTAGTAAAGCGCACATCGCTTTGCCGTCTAATGCTGTATACATTATCAAGACAGGAACAAAGACAATTAAGATACCAATGATAAAAAAATAGTGTTAAAGTGAGCATAAATCAATAATAATTCATATCTTTGATTAAAATTAGATGATCACGGGGACGGTGCCATTGATCATTTGGAGATAAAGCAAGATTCCGTAAGTCTTAATGAACTTGTGGAATCTTGTGTTATTGAATTAAGTCGGTGAGGCGAAATAATATCAAAAATCGTCGTAGGGCTGGAACACGAGGCATTTGCGGAAGGGGTTGATGATCATTACGCCATGCATCAGCAACGGGGCGCCAATGTGTGAATCGCCTTGCACGGTGATGCAATGTACCTCGCGGAGAGCGAAATGGCCCCATTTCAGTCGGTCAAGGTTCAGCAGCGTTATTGTGTCTTCGCGCTCAACGCCGAAGTGTCCGACGACGTGACTGCCGTATTTCGTACCCTCAATCTGCTGCGCAACCAGCGGGTTTGTCGCCGCCATCCGTCCGAGGCTCTCAGCATTGATGGCATAGAGCATCGGACTGCCCGTGTCGAACAGCACGCGTTCTTCCGAACCTTCGAAGGGGCTTACTGTGACGTAGGGCACGTGCCATTTCAGCTTGTATTTCAGCACTTCGCCCTCGGCCTTCTTGTAGAGCGACTTGCGGTCGGTGAGTGTCATGGTCTGCTCGCGGGTGTCAATTCTTGCGGCAATGCCTTTGTGGAATAGGGCGAAGCCAATGATGCCGTCCTCGCCTTTGCGTACAATGGGTCGCTTCATCTGCTGTACCTTAAAGCCGGTAATGGTCAGCCCGCCCAACGTGAACGGTGGCAACTCCACTGTTTTCACCTGCTGGCTCTGTCCTGTGGCGTCCTCCGACTTGATGAATCCCAGCGTCCTCAGGCCTTCTATGCTGACGTCGTCGTAGATGACGCCCTGGCTCGCTCCAGTGTCGAGCTTGAAGCGATATTCCCGCCCGCCTATGTCCACGCGGACGAATAGCTGGTTGCGCTCAATATCGATGGGTACCGTCACCGTGAACTTCTTCTGCGACAGCGTGAAGTCGGTGTCGTAGCGTTTCATTTGTGCAAACGCTACGCAACAGCAGGCTACCGCCATCAGCATCAATATCGTCAGTCGTCTCTTCATATTAAAATGAGCCCACTTTTTATGGTGGGCTCAATATGCATGATTGTTAGTCTTAATCCGATTAATCTGTGGCCTGTATGATTACAGGTTCGGATTGATCTTGCTCCACTCTGCGATGGGAGGAACGATGTTCAGCGTCACCAGCTCGTCGCGCATCTTGCACAGGTGCTCGTAGCTCTGATCCAACTTGGCATTCTCCTCGGCAGTACCCTGGGGAACCTCGAACTTAGCACCCTCAGCAGTCATGGTGGTCTTCATAGCCATCATGATGTGGTCGTACTTGTCGGTCTTTACGTATGTTCCTACGGGGAAGCGGAAAGGCTCACCACCCATAGCGGCGCGAATCATCTCAACAGAGAGATAGCTGGGGCTTTGGAACGAGCTGCGTCCGCGGAGCTCGATAATCTTGGCACCACCCTTGGTGACGTCAATCTTCATCTGCTCCCACTCCTCAGCGGGGAATTCAGCAGTGCCAATAATGTCAGTCAGCTTGCGGCCGGCAACAACTACGTGGCTGCCGAATACGGCCATCTGCTCACCGTGTCCGCCATAAGTAGCGCAACCGGTAATCTGGTTCTGCATCACACCGAACTTCTTGGCCAGAGCCGACTGCAGACGAGTGGTATCCAAACCAGCAAGGGTCGTTACCTGTCCGGGCTTCAAACCAGAATACAGCAGTGTTACCAGACCAGTGAGGTCAGCGGGGTTGAAGATAATCACCACGTGCTTCACGTCGGGGCAGAACTTCTTGATGTTCTGGCCGAGCTCCTCAGCAATCTTACAGTTGCCAGCGAGCAGATCCTCACGGGTCATACCAGCCTTACGGGGAGCACCACCGGAAGAAATGATGTACTTAGCGTTCTTGAAAGCCTCTTCAGCATTGGTAGTAGCTACGATGTTTACATCGTCGAAACCACTCTGGCGCATCTCCTCAGCAACGCCTTCGGGAGAAAATACGTCGTACAGACAAATCTCGCTTGTCAGACCCATCATCAGGGCAGTCTGAGCCATGTTTGAACCAATCATACCGGCGGCGCCGACGATGGTCAGTTTCTCGTTAGTTAAAAATGCCATAATCTTTTCTTTTTTTATGATTTGTATCAATTGCATGCAAAGATACGAAATATTTCTCAATCTGCAAGTTCCAGCCGCTATTTTAAATATTATTTAAGATTAATCTCAAATCTCAAACCAAAAATATCTCAGGGCGTAGCGAAAAGACGTCACCTATCACTTGTTAAGATAGTCCGAACGACTCATCCGAATAGTTCCTTTGGGGGTAAGGGGATTATCTCTTTGAGTCGTTCAGACTATTTGAATGACCTAAAGAGACTATTCCGACGAGGGCAAAGGTGACTTGTCATTTCGTCCGACAGAATTTTCATTTCGTCCGACGGAATTTTTTTTTCGTCCGACAGAATTTTTTTTTCGTCCGACGGAATTTTCGTTTCGTCCGACAGATTGGATTGTCAGTCCCATGTAATCCCAGACGACATTACGGCTCGTGCCCGACGAGATTACGGCTCACCCCTAACGAGATTACGGCTCGTTTTTCTTTACATTGCCAAAAACAAATGGGGGCGGAGAATGTGATCATTTTCTCCGACCCCCCCTCCTTGCACCAAAATCTATTCTCTAAAAATGATCATTCAGAACCGTCCCCGCACGTTGCCAGGGGACAATCCCTCGACATCGCAATAGGATTACCATCATCAGTCTTTGGCAGATTCTACTTATACTGCTTGCGGAAGGTGTTGTAGTCGTCGCAGCGGGAGACATAGGGACTGGCGGGACCGTTGGCGCGTTCGAAATCGACTAAAGCAGACATTGCCTTATAGTGCCACGAATTGGGCTGCGGAATGATGCGGTACTCGCCCAAGGAGGTGTCCCACTCCGAGGTGAACCAGCTGTCGGGATTGATCTCGGCATACGACAGGGCAAACAGCACGCGCTCCTTCAGTTTCTTGTCTGCGGTGTTGATGGCCTTGCACAACAGGCGCACAGCCTGCTTGTTCAGGTCGGTTTCGTTGTCACGTACTTTGTCGTAAGCGCTCTTGCCATTGCGCATGATAAACCAGCAGTCGCCGGTGAAGTTGACCTGTGCATAGCGTGCGGCCAGGTCGTAGCATGCCTGCTCGTAGTCCTTGCCTTTCAGTAGGGACAGGCGGTTTTCCAGTTTCAGCATCTCGTTGGCGAAGTCGAGCTTCGGATTCGTCGTCATGTGCTGCTCCTCAAGAGAATACTCCATATCAGACTTCAGCCACTGGCGCTTCATCCACGGCTCCACACGGAAGCTGCGGTTGGCGGCATAGACGGCATAGCTCGCCTTGTTGTAGAACGACACGGGAACCTTCTGCAACCACTTGATGGCCTCGGCCCAACGACAGATGCGCAGGTATTTGGTGCCTACGAGGTCGTTCATCTTCGCGGGGTCCATTTCGATACGCGCAGTCAGCATTCTGTCGAGCGGTGACGTATCGGGGTGATTCAGATAGTCGAGATACTGCTCGAGAAGCGAAACCTCCATCGTGTCGAGCTTGTATTCATATTCAGAATCCGTTTCATTGAGGAAGCCCAGCAGGGCCTGTGAGGTCTTCGGGCGCTGGTTCTGGGCATATTTGTCGGCTAGCACCTGATGGATGATGCGGTCGAGGGCATTCTTGTAGAAGGCGTCCTGCGCCTGCATCTGTTCCAGCCACTTCAGCTCGCCAGCCACATATTCGTCGAACTGGGCATCGATGGGTTTTTCGGAAGCCGAGATATAGAACTTCAGCACGCGGGCTGTAGTCTTCATCCATTCCGTACCGTCGAGCGCGACGGCTTGGTTGATGTCTGCCAGCGCCTGCTTATGACTGTAGAACAGGAATTCGAGCCATGCCTTGGCACTCATCCACAAGGCAGGCACCTGGCTCTTGCCGTCGTTGATGACCTGGGCAGCAAGCTGAATCATCTGAAGGGCCTCCTGCTTCGTGATGTCACGCACGAAGAGCTTGCCGGGCTCGTTGGCGTCACAGGCCTCCTGGGCATTATTGACGAAGTCCTGCAGCAGGAAGGGCAGCACGGCGGAGTTGGCGTCGCGCTGGTATTCGGCGCGGATGGCCTGATAGGAACGCTTCTCGTAGAACTGTGTCATCAGGCTGTTCCAGTCACCCATCTCGGCATAGAGCTGTCCGGCCTTGTCGGGATTGCCCGTGCGGAGCAGGGCACCGGCATAGATGTTCTTCATCATGTCCTTATAGACGGTCTCGATGAAGTTCACTGCACGCTGTTCCCAGAACGTGACATTCTCGGCGTGGCGGCCCAGCAGCATGTTGCAGCGCATGAATAGCAGGGCGTGCTGACTGCGCAGACGTGTCGACAGCTTGCCCTGGGCATACTGGCGAACGGCGATGAGCGTCTGCTTGCGCTTGTCCAGTTCCTCCTTTGTGGGATATTCCCACCTCTCGGACATGACGGACGAGGCACACTCCAGGTATTTCTCCAGATTCGAAACGTAGCTGACCATCAGCGCGTCGCCCTTGCCCTCGGCAAACTTACGCACCTCGTCGGCATCGAACCAGTAGTAATCTTGCCCTTTATCCAAGTAAGTCCTCCAGTTGTCTCGGGTGATATTGTCCACACGTGTTCTGAACTCCTCGCTGTCGTAGACGTGGAAGAGGTAATAGTTGTGGGTTTCTATCCACAAACAGGCAAAGGCCGACTGGCAGCATGCCAGCACAAGGCTAATGGCGATAAATCGATTCAAACGTTTCATGATTGTATCTGTTAATGTTGTCGTGATCTAAATGGTAAAGTAATATGGTATGGCTTAGCGCGCTGCGTTTCTTTTCGACAGCGGCTTTCACCTGAAGAATCTCGTCGGCCTCTACGACATGCTCCACGCGGACACCGTGGATGTTGCGTTGCCATAGAAACACCGGATAGGCAGCGGCCAGCGGCAGGCGGTAGCCCGACAGATAGCGCAGATAGGGCTGCACGTCGCGCAGGTCGAGAATGGGGTTGCGCTCCTGGAATTTCCGGGGGTCGCCGGTGTTGTAGAGCATCAGCACGCCGTAGTCGACAGGTGGAGCCGACATCGAGAGCTGGTGCAGACGGATGGTGGTCGAGAGGCGGAAGTGGTGCTGCGCAGCCTCCTGCCGCACCTCGGCCAGGAAATCATAGTAGACCTGCCTACTGCGCCCCGTGTAGTCGCAGTCAATCTGAATCTCCTGCACGCCCGCGACGTCGTTCGTCTCGTTCATCTGCACGATGCGCTCCACCAGTTTCCGGGCCAGCCCTTCATGACGCTGGTGCATACAGTTTTCCGTGATGAAAACCGTAGGCACCAGTTCCAAGTCCTGAGGGACCTTTTCCGTAAAGGCTATCGTCGCATTCGGCATGGGTTCTCCCGACTCGTCGGGCATCACGTCGAAATAGCGGCAAAAGACTTTGGTAATATGGTACTGCTTCAGGAATGCCCGTTCCGTGGAGTCCAGACGCCATTCTGTGCGCCAGTAGTACACGGAATTCTCGTCGTCCATGCGCTCTTGGTGCGAGCAGCCCGCAAAAAGAAAAATTGAGAAAAGAAGGAAATGAAAGGAATGCACTCTGCCGATGCGGGACGTAGCATCATTTAGACATTTCTTCATTTTCATTTCCTTCATTTCTCATTTCCTTCATTTCTCATTTATTTAGAAGAAATAAGCCAGGGCAATCTGCCAGGAGTTGGCCTTGGCATCGCCGGTGATCACATCCTTGGTAGCATTCCAGCCCGTCTTGAAATCAACCTCGCCGGTCTTGCCCAAGGCGATGTTGTAGTTGGCAGACAGCTGCAAGTGGCTCATCACGGTAAAGCCCAAACCGATATTGGCGCTGACGTTCGAACTCTTCAGTGTCCACTCGGCGGCATCGTTCCACAGCTTGTTCACCTTGTCGCCAATGTTGAATCCGAACTGAGGACCAGCGAAGATGAAGACGTTGGCCGACTCGCCCAAACCGATCTCGTAACGCACGTTGATGGGCACCTGAATGCTCTGCGACTTCAGCTTCTCAGTGGTTTTACTATTACTGAAGTCTGTATATACTTCTATTTCGCCCTCGCGCTGGTCGTAGAGCGCAGAACCGTCGAGTGCCAGACCGGGGACAGGCAGCGAGACCCTGACAGTCAGACCGGCAAAGAAGCCTGCCTTGTTCTTGAAAAGATCCTCGAGACTGCCCTTGTCAACAGTCATGTTGGTCAGGTTCAGACCACCCTTGACACCAAAGCTCACCTGAGCCTTCGACGGCATGGCGAAAGCCACAGCCATCACGATAAGCGTTAAAACTTTCTTCATTTTTTTACTGTTTAAAAGTGATTGATTGATAATGTGCTGGCAAAAGTAAGCATTTTCTGTGACATGGACAACAATTCTGCCCATTTTTTCACTTATTTCTCACATCAGCCATCTCACATCAGCCATCTTAGTGCCTCTCTCTGCGAACACTCATGCGCGACGAACTCGACGACGAGCTGCTGCTCCTTTTGGGCTTGCTCGACTTCACCTTTGCCGACGACGAACGTGTCGACTTGCCGCTCTTCGACTTCTTGGCGGCAGCCTTCAGCTGCTTCGGGTCGAGTTTGGCAATAGAGTCCAGCGAGTCTTTCTTATGCTTGTCGCCGAAGATGTTCTCCTCGAAAGCCTTCAGCTCAGCCTCAATCTTCTTCTGCTCGGCACTGAGCTTCGTGGTGTCGCCGTCGCAGATCTGTGCCAGCGTCTTGCCCAGCATGTTGTTGGTTTTATAAATCTTACCCTCGTAGCGGTTCAGCGTGAAGTAGTCCTCCATCGACATCGTCGCGGCATTGTTCAGGTTCGACGTCATCACGGTCTGACGGCTCAGGAAAGGCTCCAAGTCGGTGTATTTTACCCAGAACAACGGATATTTCGAGGCCTCGCCGCCAAAATCGTCCTCACGCATCATCACGGGGCAGATGGCCTGCACCTTGCGGTGGAACGTCGAATTGGCATCGTCGAAGTAGGCACTCTCCTTCAGGTAGTACATCTTCACCTCGGCCGACGGGATGTCGCTGTTGTCGACACGAACCTTGCCGTCACGCTCTTCGTAGAAGATGTGGAAGTTGTCGAGCAGCGTCTTCATCTGCACCTTGGCCGAGTCAGAGAATACCTCGTTGCCGTCCAGACGGTATTCGTAGACGGGCACATAGCCGTTCAGCGCCAGTTTAAACACATAGGTAAACAGGTTCAGCTGCTTGTCGATGGGCTCTACGGGGTAGTAGAGTCCCGCATTGGGATCGTCGTCGAGATTCAACTCGCGATAGATGTCGCGACGCCATACGACGTTCTCGGGCATATCGACGGCCGTGGGGAACGACAGACGGGCACGCAGCGACATGCCTTGATTCTGCGTCGGCTGCTTCTGCTGTTGTTGCTGCTCCTGCTGAGCCTTCTGCTGTTGCTGTCGACGAGCCTTAGGCTGCGCTTGCGCTTCGCAAATGAAGAATGAAGAATGAAGAATGAAGAATGCTGCGCCTAACAGCAAGGTCTTCATGTTCACACTCATACTTCTTTCCTTATTCTTATATCTTTCCATATCATTATTGTTTACGCTACATTGTGCTGTAGCAAATTCTTCATTCTTCATTCTTCATTCTTCATTTAACAATGACCTCCATCGAGGCGTTTAACTTACGCGAGATGCCGTCAGGACCGATGGCGTTGACGCGCGAGATGTAGAATCGGCGGTTGCGCTGCAACTTACGGAAGGCATCCTTCTGGCGGGCAGAGAAATTGGAACCCTCGCTGACCATCGGCACCGCATTACCCATGTTGTCGAAGAACACCGTCTCGAAACTCTGAACGCGGAAGGCGATGTCGAGGATGCCGTCGTCGATGGCTGCTCCGATGCCGTCGACACTCATCAGCTGCGACTTCGACAGTCCGCCACCCTTGTAGCGAACGGGGCTGCCGCTGTCGTCCTTCATGGCGATATACGGTGTGGGGTCGGGCAGTCGGCGCACTCGGAACGTAAACTGTCCCATCTGCTGGGCGCGTCCCGTATTGGTCGACGTCACCGTGATGGTGACGTTCTGTCCCACAGCGCTGGGCCGTGCGATATATCGTCCGGGCCCCACGGGCTGCAGGGTCCCTCCCGACATGGTGGCCTGCACCTTGTTCAGGGGCACGCCCGGCACACTGACGCTCAACGGGTTGTTGTAGCCCGCATAGAGTACGTTCATCAAGTCTGCCGACACCGTTGCCGATGGGTCTACCACGGTGTATTTCTGCTCGAAGTTGCGTTTGATGAGCTCGCCGTTACCGTTTTCCACCTGTATGAAGCCCGACAGCGTGAAGTCGCCCGTGCGGCCGGTGACGGTCTCGTAGATGCCGTTCGGCAGATTCACCTCCTTGCCGCCGATGAATATCTGAGGCACCTGTGTGGTATCGACGGCAGCCATCACAATCTGCGCCGAGAACTTGTCGCCGCGCACGATGGTCTGAGAATTGGGAATGACGTAGGCGTTCAGCGCATTCACGCGGATATCCTTCACGTCGATGTTCGACACCAGCGTGTGCAGCACCATACCCTCGGCATAGCGCACGTCGTTCTGCAGCTTGCTCAGCAGCGTCACGGCGGCGGCAGTAGGCATCGACTCGAACATATACTCCTGCCAGTTCTTACCCATCGCCTGGACATTCTTGGGAATCTCCGTCGTCAAGTTCGACGCGATGGCCTTCTTCTGATGATAGTCCGTGCAGTATTTCAGCATCGCATTGCGGTAGTTGTTGATAGCGTCAAATAGTTCCTTACCCCTGCCGCGTCCTGGAGCCAGCATCACCTGTGTGGCAGCCTCCAGATCTTCTTTGTTGCGGATGTTTCTCACATCGCCGTCCGATCCGTCAGCCTCGCGGACGATGGCTTCCTTCAGCTCGTCGGCCAGGTTGTAGAGCTTGTTGCTCATCTCCTTCACCTGCTGCGACTTATCGTACCACTGCTTCACCTTCTGTGGATTCTTCTTCATCTGCACGGCAAAGTCGTCGTAGATGGCCAGATTCTCCTTTGTGGCATTGATGGTGGTACGCTTCAGACTTTCCTCCACGAGCGAGAAGCCGTTGAGCACCTCGTTAGAGACGTTCAACGCCAGCATGGCCATCAGTACGACGTACATCAGGTTAATCATCTTCTGACGCGGAGAAACGGGTCTTTTCTTTATTGCCATTTTTACTTTGAACTTTGAATTATGAATTATGAATGTTGAGTGTTGAATGATTCTCGCTTCGCTGCGATGATTGAGTGTAGAATTCTCAATTGTTCATTCTTCATCGCCGCAGGCGACCATTCCACATTCTTCATTCCTCATTCCACACTCTTAACTCGCATGGCCTCAATCATGCGGGCGTAGATCTTGTTCAGCTCTACAATCTGCTCGGCCATGTGGCGTGTCTGGGCATTGATCTCGTCGATGGTGCTGATCTGGGCCGATGCACTCTTCAGCTGCATCTCGTAGACGCGGCTGATGCCCGTCAGCGTGCGGTTCAGGTTCTCCATCTCTTCCGAGTCGCGCGTCAGGCGCTGGCTCTGCTCGGAAACCTGCTTCAGCATCTCCGACAGACGGTTCAGCTCGTCGATGTAGTTCGACGTAGCCTCCTTCAGCTCCTCGCCCATGGGCTGTACTTCGGGTTGCGGGGCAACAACACTGCCTCCGACCACTCCACCGCCAACGACACCGCCACTGCCGAAGCTGATGGCTCCGCCTTCAGCGGGCTCGCCTTCCCAGCGGGCTGCCTCATCGCCGTTGCCTACAACGCCGCCGACGACTCCGCCGCCACCATTGATGATGACTGTTCCGCCTCCGGCAACGCCACTGCCTACTACTGCGGCAGCAGCATGTTCGCCGGCCTGCTGTTCCTCCTCGCCCACGTGAATGTCGAGGTCCATGCCGTCGGTAGTCTTGTCGAACGGACGGTCGAAGGCCGAAATGAAGAATACAAACACCTCGGTTCCCATACCCAGAAACAGGAAGAAGTTAGCTCCCGGCAGGTGGGTCAGTTTGAAGAGTGTACCCAGAATTACAATCGAGGCACCCCAGCTGTATGCGTAGTTCAGGAACGTCTGTCCCGGCACGCTGTCCATCCACTTCTGCAAGCGGTAGACGATATTCAGTTTACTATATGTTGTCATGATAAACTATGAACTTTGAACTTTATGATTACATCTTACATCTGCCATCTTACTTCTTGCTCTTCTTTACCTTTACCTTGTCACTGGTGGTATTGGCCAGCGAGCGCACACAACGGAAACCGATGTAGCTTCGGGGCTGGTTCTGATACTCGTACGAGCGCCATGCAGAGCGGATATAGCTCTCGGGGTCCTTCCATGAGCCACCTCTCACGCTCTTCTTCTTCAGCCGGTAGGGGTCCTCCTTGGCGGCATTGTACTTCAGCTGCGGGTTGATGTCGTTCATCGCATCCACACCGGCTTCGGTATAGATCGTGCTGCACCATTCAGCCACGTTGCCGGCCATGTCGTACAGTCCGTTCGAGTTCGATGAGTAGATGCCCACGCGGCTTGTAATCAGGTTGCCGTCTTTGGTGTAGTTACCATTGTCGGGCTTGAAGTTGGCAAAGAAACAGCCGTTGCCGCTCACCACGTCCTCGTTCTCCCAGGGGAACTCTGTCTGGTCCTTGCCGCGGGCAGCATACTCCCATTCGGCTTCGGTCGGCAGACGGTAACGCTGCACGAAGCGTGCCGCGGGACCTAGTCCGCGTAACAGGTATTCCGTGCGCCAGGCACAGAATGCGTTGGCCTGCTCCCACGTCACACCCACCACGGGATAGTCGTTGTAGGCGGCATTCGTGAAGTAGTAGCGCATGTAGTTCTCGTTCTCCGCATTGGGGAAGTCGTTCACCCAGCAAGTCGTGTCGGGATATATATTAACAATGTACGTGTTCAGGAAGTCCCACGCGCCGGTGTACTGGCGGTTGATGGTCTCGCGCACGATCTGGCCTTCGTCGTTGATGTACGCGGTATCTTTCGAAATCCAGATCTGCTCGTTCGGATTCGGACGGATATCGGTGTTCAGCACACGCTCCTCGTGGTTCGGACGATACTTGCGCTTGGCGGCCTCCGTGTAGTCGTAGATCTCGTAGCGGTAATTCATCTGGCGCCAGTCCAGCGATTTCTCGCCGGTCACGGGGTTGGTGACATACAGGCTCTCAAAGGCCCGCTGCTCGTCCTCGTTGGGCTTGCGGGGCAGCGCCTTCTTCCAGTTCAGATGAGGCGTCACGGGGTCGCCGTTCTTGTCTTCCTCAATCTTGTAGCTCTCGTCGCCGCCATAGGCGGGGTCGGCCAGACGCTCACGTAGAATCGAGTCGCGCACGTAGTTCACAAACTGACGGTACATCGAGTTCGTCACCTCGTACTCGTCCATCCAGAAACCCTCTACCGAGATGTCTCTTATCGGGGTCTGCTTGCCCCACAGCGAGTCCTTCTTCTCGATACCCATCTTCAGGTGACCGCGCTTAATCAGCGTCATACCATGAGGTGTCGGCTCCGTAAAGGCCCGACCGCTCATTCCTGTCACTTCACCACCCGATGCCGATAGCGACTTGCTGCCGAAACATCCCGTCAATAAGAGGAGAGAGGTAAGAGGTAAGAGGTAAGAGAATACTCTCACCGTCACCTGTTTCCTCAGTCCATGTCTTCTTGTTCTATTTTCTTTTATTTTCATATTTCCAAATATTTCATTGAACATCTCTCTTACTTCTCACCTCTTACCTCTCAAAGTATCCTCACACTCTGGTGCTTGTTGCGTCCCTTTTTTATCAGGTCCAGCTCCGTCTGGTAGCCCACAAACAGCTCGTGACTTCCGTGTTTGAAACTCAGTGCCGACGTGTACGCCTCGTAGCTGTAGCCGATGCATACCCCGTGAAAGTTGCCGCCTATGAGTGCCGTCACCGAATTCGTCGGACTGTAGGCCACTCCGGCATACAGCATTCGCTTCTCGAAGCTGTACTTCACACGTGTCGTTACATCCACCCTGTAGCCCACACCGTCGGTACGCGCCAACATAGAGGGGTGTATTGTAAAAAACGGATTATGTAGCCGAATATTGTATCCTGCGGTAAAATAATACGATCTTGCGACGTCAATTATTGATTTTTCGCCCAATTCCACCTCCGGTTCGGTGGCGTGAAGCACACTGATGCCGGCATACCAGTTGCGGTGTTGGTAGTACAGTCCCGCTGCCAAATCCAGCGCTGTACCTGTCACGTCGGTCTTCAACAGATGGGGATCGTCCTCGCGCAGATCCAGACCGCTGCCCTTGAATTTCTCGCTCAGCATGCCCGCCTGCAGGCCGATGCTCAGCGTGCCGCCCAGCAGCGGCAGTTTGTAGGCATACTGCGCCGTCAGCCGCTGGTGCTTAAACAGACCGATGTCGTCGCTCATCAGCTGCACACCCACCCCGTGATATCCGTTCAGGAAATAGAATGGCATGTCGCCGGCCACGAACATCGTCTTCGGGTTGTTCTCGAATCCCGCCATCGACATGGCATAGGCGCCTGTCACGTTGATGAGCGATGTCTTGCCCACGGCAGCAGGATTAAACGACGGCTCCAACGCCCAGTAGTGAGCGAAGGAGACATCCTGTTGTGCTGAAACCCTGGTCAGCACCGTCAGCAGCATGCCAAGCAGCATCATTTTTCGTCCGAACACGTATTAAATAACGCAAAAGCTGTCAGATTATTGTATTTTTTTCGTAACTTCGCACCCAAAATCGTATAATAATACGTAAAACCCCGTTTTTAAGGCTTAATTTTCAACATTCAATGTCCAATGAATAAATTAGAATTCCTTCGCGAGGAAATGCGCCGTGAACAGCTCTTTGCCTGTATTTTTCCTACCACCGACCCCCACAACAGCGAATACACCGCCGATCATTGGAAGGGCCGCGAGTGGATTAGTGGCTTCACGGGCTCGGCAGGCACGGCGGTAGTCACGCTCACCGCTGCCGCCCTATGGACCGATTCGCGCTATTTCATAGCTGCCGCCCAGCAACTCGAGGGCACCGAGTTCCAGCTGATGCGCGAACGTATCGACGGCACCCCCACCATCGCTGAATGGCTCCAGTCGCAACATTCCTCTTTCAACTCTCCACTCTCCACTGAAGTTGCCATCGACGGTTCCTGTTGCACCACGACTTCCGTTGAGGCGCTAAAGGAGGACCTTCGCCAGCATGGCGGACTCACCCTGCGCACCAACATCGACCTGTTGCAGCGCCTGTGGACCGATCGCCCAGCCATTCCTCAGGCACCCATCGTGCCGCAGCCCATCGAATATACCGGCGAGGATGTCGCTTCGAAGCTCACCCGCATCCGTCAGGCCCTGCGCCAGGTCCATGCCGACGGCATGCTCATGGCCTCACTCGACGATATCGCTTGGACACTCAACCTGCGTGGTGGCGACGTCCATTGCAACCCCGTCTTCGTCAGCTACCTGCTCATTTCTACCCGTTCATCGACGCTTTTCGTCGATGAACGGAAGCTTACCCCTGCTGCCCGCCAGCAGCTGCACGAGGCCGGCGTCGACATCGCACCCTACAGCGCCGTCAAGGAAGCCCTACGCCACTATCCCGAATACAACATACTGGCCGACCCCGACGAAGTCAGCTATACCCTCATGCAAGCAGTTCAGACAGCTTTGGCTGGCATTACCCAGCGTCAGGGCGTCGTTCTGCGCCTTGACTCGCCCGTACCGGCTATGAAAGCCGTCAAAACGCAAGCCGAACAGCGTGGCTTTCGGCAAGCTATGATTCGCGACGGCGTAGCCCTTGTACGCTTCCTGCGCTGGCTGAAACCCGCCGTAGCCGCCGGAGGGCAGACCGAGATGAGTATCGACCGCCAACTCACTGCTCTGCGCGCCCAGCAGCCTCTCTATCAGGGTCTCTCGTTCGACACCATCGCCGCCTACCAGGCCCATGGCGCCATCGTCCACTACGAGGCTACCCCCGACACTGATGCCCCCCTGCGTCCCGAGGGCCTGTTGCTGCTCGACAGCGGCGCACAGTATGTCGACGGCACTACTGACATCACCCGCACCATCGCCCTCGGACCCGTCACCGACCGTCAGCGCCACATCTACACCCTGGTGCTGAAAGGTCACATCCAGCTGCAGCTGCTCTGCTTCCCCGACGGGGCCAGCGGCACCCAGCTCGACGCCATCGCCCGCAGTCCCCTGTGGTACGAAGGACTCAACTTCCTGCATGGCACCGGCCATGGGGTAGGGGCCTACCTCAACGTCCACGAAGGACCCCATCAGATCCGTATGGAGCATCGCCCCGCGCCCCTGCATGCTGGCATGACCGTCACCGACGAACCCGGTATCTACCTCGAGGGCCAGTTCGGCGTTCGCATCGAGAACGTCCTGCTCACCCAGCCTGCCCGTCAGACCGACTTCGGCCGTTTCCTGCAGTTCGAGACGCTTACCCTCTGTCCCATCGACACCGCACCACTCGACGTGGCCCTGCTCACCCCCGACGAGCGTCAGTGGCTCAATGCCTACCACCAGATGGTCTACGACCGTCTCTCGCCCCACCTCGACGGCCCCGACCGCGACTGGCTTCGCACCGCCACCGCACCCATCGGCTGATAGAGACTAAAGTTTATTTGAAGTTTGACGTTTGACGTTTGAAAAACAAACAGCTCCCGGGCTGTGTAGCGGCGGGAGCTGTGTTGCATATAGTTTTTGTATTGGTGTGTTTTACTTCAGTCCGAGTTTGGCCTTGACATCAGCCGTGACGTCGGTTGACAATGTAGTGCTGATATAGGGCACACCGCCGGCGATATCCATGATGTAGACGTAGCCGCCTGCCTGGCCGACAGCCTTGATGGCGTCAATGACCTTGGTGGTGATGGCTTGCATCTTCTCGTTCTGCTCCTTAGCGAGGGCCTGCTGGTTGTCCTGATAGCTCTGCTGGATCTTCTGGTACATCTCCTGCAGTTCAGTCTCGCGGCGCTGCTTGATGTTGGCGGGCAGGGTGGCCTGCTCCTTCTCATAAGCTTCAGACTTCTTCTGCAGCTCTTCCTGCATAGACTTCAGATCGGCTTCATACTGCTTGGTAAGTGTCTCGATGTCGGTACGGGCCTTGGTGAACTCGGGCATTGCCTGGATAATCTCCTGGGCGTTGACGTGACCGAATTTCTGAGCGTTGGCGGTGGTGAAACCGCAGATTGCGCAAATGGCGCAAAGAATGATTTTTTTCATAACCTTTTTGTTTTATTTTTCGTTGTTTCGTTATTTCGGTATAACGGGATTCCTATTTAGTTTGAATATCCCAGTTTAGAGAGAACTTCATTGGAGATGTCGATCTTAGGGGAGCCGAAGATGATGCCCTGATCGCTGGCGCGGTCGAGAACGAGCTGATAGCCCCGGAGTTCGGCGATTTCCTTGACGGCGGTGTAGACTTCCTCCTGAATGGGCGTCATGAGGGCGGTGCGCTTCTTGAAGAGCTCACCCTGGGGACCAAAGTACTTCTTCTTCAGTTCGGCGGCCTCCTGTTCCTTGCCGACGATGGCGTCCTGACGGGCTTTCTTCTGCTCCTGAGAGAGGAAGACGACCTCGTTCTGGTAGTTCTTGTAGAGTGTCTGAGCCTCGATTTGCAAGGCGTCGACTTCGGCCTGCCACTTCTTCGACACTTGGTTGAGCTGCTCGTTGGCGCGCTCGTAGGCGGGAATGCTCTTGAAGATGTAGTCCATGTCGACCAAAGCAAACTTCTGTGCTGAGGCTTGAAGACTCACACAAATCCCACAGATCACACAGATTAAAAAACGTTTCATACTAATTATAATTACTCATTTCTCATTACTCATTTAGGCCGTAGGCCATATTAGAACTCTTGTCCGAGGATGAAGTGGAACTGGCTGCCACCGATGCTGGAGGTGCCGTAGGCGCGGTCGAAACCGTAGGCCCAGTCGATACCCATCAGGCCGACCATGGGCAGGAAGATACGTACGCCGACACCTGCTGATCGTTTGATGTCGAAGGGATTGAAGTCGCGCGTCCGTGACCAGGCATTACCGCCCTCGAGGAAGCCTAAGCCGTAGATGGTGGTGTTGCCGAGCATGAAGGGATAGCGCAACTCGAGTGTGAAGCGGTCGTAGGCATAGCCCGATGCGCCGTAGGGCGTCAGCGAACCATTTTCGTAACCGCGCAGTCCGATGGTCTCCTCAGCATAGCTGGTAGAGTAGCCGCTCATGCCGTCACCACCCATGTAGAAGGTTTCGAAGGGTGACTTCTTGTCCTTGTTGTAGGATCCGAGGATACCGAGTTCGAAGCGCGTCATAAGCACGAAGCACTTCTGTCCGCCGGTGAGGGCGGTATAGGTCTTTGATCTGAGTTTCCACTTGTGGTACTCAATCCAGCGGTACTTCTCCTGAAGCTCTTCGCGATAGCGGTCGCCACTGGTGTTGTAGGTCTCGGTGGTGGCGAGCTTGCTATAGTCCTTGCCGTCGAACAGCGACCAAGGCGGCGTGAATGTGACAGAGGCCACGAACTCGGAACCGCGACGGGGGAAGAGCTGGTTGTCGGTAGAGGTACGGGCCAGCGTGACACCGAGGTTGATGTTGTTACAGTTACCGTTGGAGATGAGGAAGTAGCTCCAGTCCTGCAGCATGTAGCGTGTATAGGATAGCGTGGTGGACAGCTGGAAGTAGTCGTCGGGCCAGCGCAGGCGCTTACCCCATCCGAGGCTGATACCGATGAGCTTGATATACTTGTCGTCGTCGTAGAGTGACGTTAAGTCGTACACTCCGGTGTTGTACATACCATAACCGCCGTAGTAGTTATAGTAGTTGTTCATCCAGGCTGAGTTGCGGTAGGTCGACGAGATGTCGGTCTGCTTGGAATAGAATGCGCTGACACTGAATGAATTGGGGCGCTTGCCGCCGAACCATCCCGTAGAGTAGCCCGTAGACAGCGAGTAGTAGTAGGAGCCGTTGGACTGTCCCGAGAACGACAGCTGTTCACCATCGCCAATGGGCAGGAGTCCACGGTGCATGCGGTTCTTGCCAAACAGGTTGCGCATGGAGAAGTTGGTGAGCTTGATGCCCACGCGGCCGATGATACCGGTCTGACCCCAACCCAGCGAGAACTCTAGCTGGTCGTTGGACTTTTGCTCGAGCTGCCAGTTGATGTCGACGGTGCCGTCTTCGTAGTTAGGCTTGATGTCGGGGTTCACCTTCTCGGGGTCGAAGAATCCCATGGAGGCGATTTCACGGGCTGAGCGCTGGATGGCGTCCTTCGAGAACAGGTCGCCGGGCTTGGTACGCAGCTCGCGGCGTACGACTTCTTCGTAGAGTCGGTCGTTACCATAGATGCGTACGTGGCTGATGTGTGCCTGCGTGCCCTCCTGGATGCGCATCTCGAGGTCGATGGAGTCGCCCACGATGTTAACTTCTGCGGGGTCGAGGTTGTAGAACAGGTAGCCGTTGTTCCAATAGTAGTTACCCACAGCGTCGTCGTCTTCGGAGAGGCGCTTCTTGAGCTGCTTCTGGTTGTAGACGTCGCCCTTCTTCATGCCAAGCGAGGCATTGAGGTAGTCGCTGGTGACGACGGTGTTTCCCACCCACGTGATGTTGCGCAGGTAGTATTTCTGACCTTCGTCGACCTTGACGAAGACGTTGACATGCTTCTCGTCGACGGTCCATACGGAATCCTCGAGGATGGTGGCGTCGCGATAGCCCAGCTCGTTGTACTTGTCGATGAGGGCTTTCTTGGCGTCGTCGTAACGCTCGGGGGTGAACTTCTTGGCTTTAAAGAAGTTCCTGAACTTACCCGCCTCGTTGATCTTGCCGAAGGCTCCCTTTTTGAAGAGGTTACCCTTGATCTTGTTGTCGGTGAGTTGATCGTTGCCCTCGAAGATAATCTGGCGCACCTTCATCTTGGCCTTCTTGTCGACGGTGATGTCGAGGATGACTTCGTTCTTGCTGGTGACGTCATCGCGCTGGACGATGTCGATTTCGGCATTGTTGTAGCCCTTGTCGTCGAAATATTTCTTGGCTAGGATCTTGGCGCGGTCAATCATGTTGGGCGTAATCTGTGCGCCGCGCATGATGCCCAGCTTGGTTTCCATGTCCTCGCGCTCAGACTTCTTCAGTCCGTAGTAGTTGATGGCGCTGACTCGCGGACGCGTGGCCAGGTGAACGCAGAGGTAGATCTTGGAACCCACGAGTGAGTCGGCGGTGATGGCGACCTTCGAGAACAGTCCGTTCTTCCAGTAGCGGCGTATGGCTTCAGTGATTTCGGTTCCAGGTACGCTGATGGTCTGTCCGACGGAGAGTCCGGAGAGTCCTAGGAGCACAAAGTCCTCGTAGCCCTCGACACCCTTGACGGTCAGTCCGCCAATTTCGCATTGGCGGGGTGTGCCGGCATACGAGATGTCGGGATTGACGATGACGTCCTGAGCGTTGGCGCTAAAAGGTAAAAAGGCAAGAAGGTAAAAAGGTAAAATACCTTTTACCATTACCTCTACCCATTTTGTAATCGTTTTTATCTTCACTTTTACTTTTTACTTTTTTACCTTTTTACTTTTCCTCAGCCTCGACCTGAGCCTCGGTCTTGCCGAAGCGGCGTTGGCGGCTCTGGTAGCTTTCGATGGCCTTATGGAGTGCGGCCTCGTCGAAGTCGGGCCAATAAGTGTCGCAGAAATAGAATTCTGAGTAGGCGCACTGCCAGAGCAGGTAGTTGGAGATGCGCAACTCGCCACCGGTGCGGATGAGCAGCTCGGGGTCGGGCATAAAGTTGGTCCACAGACGCTCGTTGATGGTGTCCTCGGTGATATCCTCAACACGCAGCTTGCCGTCCTTCACCTCCTGGGCAATCTGACGGGTGGCGGTGGTGAGTTCGAGTTTCGACGAATAGCTCAGTGCGACAATCATCGTCATGGTGTCGTTCTTGGCGGTATGCTCTTCGGTCTCGGCGAGTTTCTTGTTGACCTCTGCGGGAATGCGCGAGCGATCGCCGATGACACGGAAGCGTACGTTATTCTTCATGAATATCTCGTCCTCGAGTGAGGTGAGCACCAGGCCCATGAGCGCTGAGACCTCGTCAGCCGGGCGGTTCCAGTTCTCGGTAGAGAAGGTGTAAAGTGTTAGGAACTTCACGCCCAGACGGGTACACTCTGAGGTGATGGTACGCACTGCGTCAACTCCGGCCTGGTGTCCGTAGCTGCGATCTTTACCACGTTCGGTGGCCCAGCGTCCGTTGCCATCCATGATGATGGCGATATGCCGGGGTATGTTATTTCTATCTATCATTGTGACAGGTTTTACATTTTGCCCATAAATCGTATGTGACCGACAATTGCAGCATGCTATAGCAGTCGGTGTTCTTAAACAGTCCGCTGCTTTGGATGCCGTAGGGGTCTTTCACCCCGTCGAGCATGTCGCTGCCCGTGAAATGCATGGCCCATTCCAGAGCCAGGTTCACGCGGTCGGCCATCTTGTATTTCACGCCACCTCCCAGTGGCACGTTCACTGCGGCATCGGTCTTGTCGGCCGTGTCAGCTTTGGCGATTGTCGCACCCACTCCTAAAAAAATATAAGGTGTGAGGCGCTTGGCGCCACGATACTCCTGCCCTGTTCCATAGGGCCAGAAGTTGTATTCGAATCTCAGTCCCACGTCGACCAGCGTACTCTTGAAAGCATAGTCGGTGATGTCGGGATAGAATGTCTTTGCATTTCGGGACGAGCCTTTCATCTGTCCGTAGCCCACGCTGAAGGCCAGAGCCTTGCGGGGGTCGAGGCGATATTTCGCCAGAAGCGAGCCCATGGGCTGCATGTCTTTGAACAGTGCGCTGTTGAAGTCGCCCAGATAGGTCACTGCCGCCACAGCACCACCTACCTCGAGGCGGTATTCAGGTTCTGTCTGAGCCTGTGCGCTACCCGTCATAGCCAGCAGCAGCAACGAGATGCCTATCGACTTCTTCATTCTCAAAACTTCTCTAACTCCTTATTTGTATTTCCACAAAATGGTGTTCAGCAGTCCGCGCCACACTTGTCCGGTATTGGCGCATTTGAGCCACAGGTAGCTCTCGTCGGAAGTCATATCGATGAGCGGATGTTCCGTTGCCAGTTCTTCAAGATCAGGGAAGTAAAAGCGTGTGCTTGGCTTCCACGTGATGCCCTCGTCGCGACTCTCGAACATGACTTCGTAGGGAGTCAGCGAGCATCCGCCCAGTCCCTTGCCTCCGATGGCTACTACGCAGTCGGCATATTTGGCGATGGTGAGGTTCTCCATTCTGGGCAGTGCATAGCGTGAGTCGGAGAGGTGTCCCATATAAACCCACTGGCCTTTAGGAGCGTATTCGTCGTTGTCGACAATCTTGCGCCACACCATGGCGATGGACTCCTGGGGGTAGCTCTCGGTAGAGCGGTTGCCCACCAGCAGCACATAGTCGGTATTAAAGGCGACATCGTCCATGTAGTAGGTGATGAGCGACAGGTCCTGAGTGGGCAGCATGGTGGCATCCTCGTCGAGTAGGTCTTCCTGCCACGTAGCGCCGTTGTCACGGGATACCATCAGCATGTCATCGACTGACAGGGCATACATCTCGACAGAGCTGCGGCCCAGGTACTTTTTAATGTTCGCACCCCAATACTGTGCGTCGAGGGGACGTGTGGGGTAATCGCCAACAGCCTTCTGGTCCCAGCGGAAGACGTCCTTTTCTTCCTGGTGAACATTGACGCTGACGGTATATTCGCTTTGCCCTTCGCCGTCGCTGGCCCACACGAAGAATTTGCGGGGTACGGAGAAGTCGATGCTGTCGGAAGAGTTGTACCACACCAGCGAGTCTTCGCGCTCGATACTTTGGATGACTACAGTACCGTTGTGGTAGGTAGACAGCGTGACGGGCACGTGCTTGACGTCTGTGCCGTAGGGCAGCGAGTCAGTATTGTAGATGCGGTGGTTGACCTGATCGATGTGGAAAGTATAGCCTGAAGCCGTGAAGGATGTCTTCACGATGGAGTCGGCACCAGTACTGGTGACCGTCTTCGTATAGCAGTTCAGTTTTCCCAACGAGAAACTGATGATGGCCGCATCGCTATAAAGTGTTGCTTCGTTGTCGCTTCCCTTCAGGCATGATGCTGTCAAAGAAAGGCCCGCGAGCAATATGATTAGCGTCTTTAGATGTCTCATGAGTCTACTTGAATTCATATTTGGGTGCAAATTTACGCACATTTTGGCAAATATGAGCATTTTTCCGACATTTATTAAGTTAAATAAAAGATAAAAAGGTATATTTTGGCATATTTTAGGTTTTCATAACAAAAAGAACGCGGTATGAATCACTCACTCCGCGTTCCTTTTCAACGAATGTCGGTATGTATCAGTGTAATCACACTCAAGATGGTCAGCACTGCTACAATGGCCAACACAGCCGTTGTTTGAAAATCTAATAACATAATCTTTACCTTAAAATCAATAAACTACTAACCTAATGAATAACATATAATCGTCTCGATTACGAGTGCAAAATTAGTGCATTTTTATCAATAGGCGCAAAAAAAAGAGCGGTTTCCGAAGAAATCGCCCTTTATTTTGATGTAAGTCAAAAAACTCAGTTTACAGCTTAGGACCAGCAGCGACGAGAGCCTTACCAGCCTCGTTGGTGGTGTACTTGCCAAAGTTCTTGATGAAGCGAGCAGCCAGATCCTTAGCCTTCTCCTCCCACTCAGATGCGTTAGCATAAGTGTCGCGAGGATCGAGGATAGCAGGATTTACGTTGGGCAGAGCTGTGGGAACCTCGAAGTCGAAGTAAGGAATCTTCTTGGTCTCAGCCTTCAGAATGCTGCCATCGAGAATAGCGTCGATGATACCACGTGTATCAGGGATAGAAATACGCTTGCCTGTACCGTTCCAACCAGTGTTTACGAGGTAAGCCTTGGCACCGCTCTTCTCCATCTTCTTAACCAGCTCCTCAGCATACTTTGTGGGGTGCAGCTCGAGGAATGCCTGGCCGAAGCAAGCAGAGAAGGTAGGAGTAGGCTCAGTGATACCACGCTCTGTACCAGCCAGCTTAGCTGTGAAACCAGAGAGGAAGTAGTACTTCGTCTGCTCGGGAGTCAGGATTGATACTGGGGGCAGCACGCCGAATGCGTCGGCAGAGAGGAAGATGACGTTCTTAGCCTCTGGACCGGCACTCTTGCCGTTAACCTTCTGCGCAATCTTCTCGATGTGGTTGATAGGATATGATACGCGGGTGTTCTCGGTTACGCTCTTGTCAGCGAAGTCGATCTTGCCAGCCTCGTCAACAGTTACGTTCTCTAGCAGAGCGTCGCGCTTGATAGCACCGTAGATGTCAGGCTCGTTCTCCTTAGAGAGGTTGATAACCTTAGCGTAGCAACCACCCTCGAAGTTGAATACACCCTCGTCGTCCCATCCGTGCTCGTCGTCACCAATGAGCAGGCGCTTAGGATCGGTAGAAAGAGTGGTCTTACCAGTACCAGAGAGACCGAAGAAGATAGCGGTGTTCTTACCCTCCATATCGGTGTTGGCAGAGCAGTGCATTGAAGCGATACCCTGCAGAGGCAGATAGTAGTTCATCATGGAGAACATACCCTTCTTCATCTCACCACCATACCAGGTGTTGATGATGCACTGCTCACGAGTAGTCGTGTTGAAGGCTACACAGGTCTCTGAGTTCAGACCCAGCTCCTGATAGTTCTCTACCTTTGCCTTAGAAGCGTTATAGATAACGAAGTTAGGCTCGAAGCTCTCCAGCTCCTCAGCGGTAGGCTGGATGAACATATTCTTCACAAAGTGTGCCTGCCATGCAACCTCAACGATGAAGCGAACGCGCAGACGGGTAGCCTCGTTGGCACCGCAGAAAGCGTCCATCACATACAGGTTCTTGTTGCAGAGTTCCTTGATGGCGATCTCCTTAACCTTTGCCCAAACCTCCTCGCTCATGGGGTGGTTGTCGTTCTTGTACTCCTCAGAAGTCCACCATACCTTGTCCTGGCTCTGTGCATCCTTTACGATGTACTTGTCCTTAGGTGAACGTCCGGTATAGATACCAGTCATTACGTTAACAGCGTCGAGCTCGGTGTTTACACCCTTGTCGAAACCCTCGAGACCAGCCTTTGTCTCCTCAGCGAAGAGATACTCATAAGACGGATTGTGAGCAATCACGGTAGAACCGGTGATGCCATACTGTGTCAAATCTAACTTTGCCATAATTTTACTTTGTTTTTATATGAAAATTTACGATGTTCCTGAAATTGCGCTGCAAAGTTACTAATTTATTGAGAATTAAGAATGATGAATTAAGAGTTTTTTGCACTCAAAAGGTTCTTTTTAGGTTAAAGAAGTTAAAAATATAGAGCCCTCTGTCGTTTTTGCCACACCGACTTGTCAAAACTCTGAAATAATTCGTACCTTTGCAAGCAAAACCTAACTAATATGGAAGTAATAGATTTCAGCAAGAGCAACTCGATCCTCAATCAATATATGTCGGAGTTGCGCGACAAGACGATTCAGAAGAACCGTCTGTTGTTCCGCCACAACATCACGCGCATTGGCGAGATGATGGCCTACGAGTTGTCGAAAACCCTTGAGTATAAGCCCAAGACAGTGACCACGCCTTTGGGAACCCTGTCGATTCCCCTGCCAAAGGATGACATGGTCATCGCCACTGTGCTGCGTGCGGGACTGCCCTTCCACGAGGGATTCCTCAACGTGTTCGACAAGGCTGACAACGGTTTCGTCTCAGCATTCCGCATGTATATCAACCGCGAACATACGGAGGTGGGCATCCATACCGAGTATATTGCTACACAGAGCGTGAAGAACAAGACGCTGTTGATTGTCGACCCGATGCTGGCAACGGGCGGTAGTCTGGCTGCCGCTATCGAGTCGCTGCTTCAGGCCGGCAAGCCCAAGAAGATTCACCTCTGCTGCGTCATCGCTGCCCCCGAGGGTATTGAGGTGGTGAAGCAGGCACTGCCCGAGGGTTCCACCATCTGGTGTGCTGCCATCGACCAGGGCATGAACGAGCAGAAATACATCGTGCCGGGCTTCGGCGACTGCGGCGACCTCTGCTATGGCGAGAAGTTGCAAAGCTTCCGTAAGATTACCGATAAGTAACAGCACCCGCCCCGACATTTTTCCATGCTGCCATTCACCATTTACCGATCACTATTCATACTCCTCGTGCTGACGGTGTTCAGTGCGTGCATCTCCGACGACGATCCGTCCGAAGGAGCCAGTCTGGGCGTTGGCGATGCGTTGCCCGTGTTCCAAGTGACGATGAACGACGGCACGATGGTGCGTACGACCGATTTGTTGGGAGGTGTCTCTGTGGTGGTGCTGTTCAGCGTCGATTGTAGCGATTGTCGCCAGGAATTGCCTGAGATTCAGCGACTGTGGGACCTCAGACTCGGGGTTCCCATCGTGTTGATAGCCCGCGAGAATACGGAGGAGCAAATCCAGGCTCATTGGCAACAAGCACAGCTGACCATGAGCTATTCGCCGCAAGCCGACCGAAAAGTCTATTCGCTGTTTGCCGCTTCTCGTGTACCTCGCATCTATATCAGCGATGCTCAGGGTGTCATCCGCTATTCGCATACGGACGAGGCAATGCCGACCGCTGAGCAACTGGCAGACGAAATCAGGACATTGTTAAAGAAAAACCAATCGTAAGACATGCAGAAAAAACTATTCTTCAAGCAACATGCCTATGTCGGCCTGTGGTTGGCGGCACTCGTCGTGGTGGCTGGCGTATTGCTGACCTACGAGAGCCATTTGCTGTGGAAGATACAAGAGAAGAACCTTTTCCTCTGCTCCGTGCTGTTCTTCAAAGAGCAGCTGGTGGTGCCTGGAGGTTTGTTGACATGGGTGGGAACGTGGTTTACGCAGTTCCTGTATATCCCGTGGGTGGGTGTGTTGATGCTCTGCTGTTGGTGGTGGCTACTGATGATTATCGTGAAACGCGCTTTTGGTATCCCCAACCGATGGGCCATCGTGATGCTCATACCCGTTGCCTTGCTGCTGACGACTATTACGGATCAGGGCTATTGGATCTATATGCTGAAGCTGAGGGGCCATTTCTTCGTGTCGACCATCGGTACGACAGCTGTGGCAGCATTATTGTGGGGCTTCAGATGCGTCATGAATAAATACAGCCTCCGTGCAATATACATCTTTCTTACCTGTGCTGTAGGTTATCCGCTGATGGGCATCTACGGACTGGCTGCTGCCCTGCTGATGGGTATCTGGTCGTGGAGGTTGTCGGCCTCCCGCATCGCAGCAGTCATCCATAGCGTAGTGGCTGTCGTCAGCATTGCTGCCGTTCCACTGTTCTGCTATCGCTATATTTACTATCAGGTCAATCTGGCCAATATCCTCTGGGCAGAATTGCCGCTGTATTTTATCACCGAGAATCACCCCACCTATTATATTCCCTACTATCTGCTGGCACTCTTCTTCGTCGTGCTGGTTGTAACCAGTCAAGAGGGGAAGGCTCAGATGGTGGCGATGACAAAGACGGCTTCTAAGTCGAGAAAGCTGTTGGAATGGCTGGGGCAAGGGGTTATCGCCATCTTGTTGGTGGCTGGCGTTTACACCTTTTGGATGAAGGACGAGAACTTCCATCATGAGCTGGCCATGCAGCACCATATTTCGAACCTTGACTGGAACGGGGTGTTAGACGAGGCTGTCGCCCAGAAGGACGAGCCGACACGTGCCATCGTGATGATGCGTAACCTCGCACTTTCACGACTTGGCAAACAAGGTGACCTCATGTTCTTCTACAAAAATGGTTCTAAGGCATACGATGCTCCCTTTGGCATGCGTCTGATGCTCGTGGTCGGTCCGATGATTTACTATCAGTACGGCATGCTGAACTACTGCAACCGCCTGTGTGTGGAGATGGGTGTGGAGTTTGGCTTCCGTGCAGAAGACTACAAGTTGCTGGTGAATTGTGCTATTCTCGACAACGATCAGCCCTTGGCCCGTAAGTATATCGGAATCTTGAAGCAGACGATGTTCTTCAGCGACTGGGCCCAACAGGCCGAAAAGCTCTTAGGACATCCGGAACTCATTGCCCAAGATGCTGAACGTGAACCTATTACCCACATGCTGCACTACAATAACGTGCTTGGCGGTGATCAGGGAGATATCGAGAGTTTCCTGATGCGACAGCTGGCCCGCAGCACCTATACCGACGATCCTCTCTTCCAGGAACAGACCCTGTTAGCTACCCTGTGGACTAAGGATGTCAAACGGTTCTGGTATCATTTCAGCGATTATGTCAAGTTGCACCCCCAGGGACCGATACCTCGCTATTATCAGGAGGCTGCTTACCTGTACATAGAGATGGAAGAGAGCCCGAATGTGGGTAATATGCCTTTCAGTCCCGGTATCAAGGAGGGCTTTGAGCGTTTCGCCACAACGATGTCGAACTACGACGGGCGTGATGTGGCGGTGGCTCGCGAAGAACTTTTCCCGTTCTTCGGAGATACCTATTACTACGACTACTACACAATGAGTAATTTGCCAGAATATTAAGAAGTTATGATAAGGAAACTATGCTATATCGGCTGTTGTGTGGCCATGATGGGTTGTTCGGGGCCTTCTGTTCCTGAGGTGTTTACCGATTCCAAGGAGCCGCCCAAGATTTATCCCGACTATACGGATGTGACGATTCCCATCAATATGGCTCCTCTGACCTTCGAACTCGATGAGGTTGCTGACGAGATGATAGCCCGCTTTGCTGTTGGCGATGAACAGATTATCTGTAAGGACAAGGCTCAGCCGGACGTGGACGACTGGCGCGCACTTGCAGAAAAAGCCAAGGGCGGTGCCATTGCTGTCGATGTGTATGTCCGCAAGGCTGACCGGTGGACGCACTACAAACCTTTCAGCATCTTTGTGTCGCCCGACAGCATTGACAGTTATCTGAGTTACCGCCTCATCTTCCCGTCATTCGTCAGTTACGAGGCTCTGACTATCAGCCAGCGCTGTCTGGAGAACTACGACGAGAGCGTCATCTACGACAATATTCTCTGTTCTTTCGAAAAGGATGGTCAGTGTATCAACTGCCACCACTATCAGCAGTACAATCCTCGGCGCATGCAGTTTCATGCCCGTCAGAACAATGGCGGTACCATTATTGCCTACGACGGGAAGATCAAGAAGGTGGATATGCGCAACGACTCCATCCTGTCGGCAGGTGTCTATCCTGCCTGGCACCCGTGGTTGAACCTGATAGTCTATTCCACCAACAAAACCCTGCAAAGTTTCCATACGACCGACCCGAACAAGATTGAGGTTTACGACACCGAGAGCGATCTCATCGCCTATGATGTTGTAAAGGGTGAGGTAACCAATCTGGAGAACGATCCTTCGGAGCTGGAGGTGTTCCCCGCCTGGGCTCCTGACGGTAAGACACTCTACTATTGCAGTGCCCACTTCGAACGGCAGGATACCACGGTGTCGTTGGTTTCCGAGGTAGTGGCGCGTTCGAAGGAACTGAAATACAAGATCTATAAGAAAAGCTTTGATCCCGAGACGATGGCTTTTGGTTCCCGTGAACTGGTATTCGCGGCCGACTCATTGTCTGCTACGTTGCCTCGCATATCGCCCGATGGACGCTATCTGATGTTTACCCTTGCTGAATTTGGCGTGTTCCACATCTGGCACCACGATGCCGATTTGTGGCTGATGGACTTCGAAAGCGGTGAGGTGCGTAACATCGGGGAGATTAACTCGCCCGACACCGAGAGTTATCACTCTTGGTCGAGCAACGGCCGGTGGGTGGTGTTCAGCAGCCGTCGCGACGATGGCACCTATACCCGCCCGTTCTTTGCCCACATCGACAAGGACGGCCATTGGGCCAAGCCATTCGAATTGCCGCAGGCCGATCCGGACTATCACCGCCAATTTATGAAATGTTACAACATTCCGGAGTTTATGAAAGGTCTCGTTACCATCAAGCCACAAGATTTTGCCGACGTGCTGAAAGGAAGGGGTAAGCCAGTCCGCTATGTTCCCGCATTAGGCAAGTAACTTTTTTTCTCATCGACTCGCTCAAAAGGCGATGCTCATCTTGTATTGAGGAACTACCTCAACGGACTGGATGTCAACGACAGGACCGCGACTTAAGTCCGGAATAGCGTTGTGGGGCAGGTCGCGCAGGAAGGGAGCATCGGATCGCAACGGACGGAAATAGAAAGTCAGCGGATCGGTCTGTAGGTCTGTTGCATAACGTTTCAGACCAATGGTCCAAGGCTCCCCGTGATAGAACTCATCTTGTACCAGCTGTCCTTTCATAAAGGCCATAGCGACGTCACCGACATAATGGATACGAAGGAAATATTCCTGAACAGGGCTATTGTCCGCTGGTGCAATGGTCAAATCGTCCAAGATGCGCACGCTCATTCTGCGTGGGCCGGCTTTTTTGACTTCATATCGCGGCGCAACGGGCGTCACTATAGCAGTCTGTTCCTTGAAACCCTGAGCGGAAGGGTAGAGCACGTAACGCACCTGATGCTCACCCAGACAGAGCAGGTCGGCTCCTTGCTCTGAAGGTAACACAGTGGCCGAAGTGATGAGCAGGTGGTTGTCTGTTTTGGTGGCGTCCAGAGCCTGCTGGCGCGTCAGTGTGGTGATCTTGATGGTTTTTCCTGCTTTCGTCTTGATGCTGAACGTAGAACGGAGTCCAGCTACAGGCTTGAAGGTGTTCTTACCCTTGACGGTTGCGGGGTCGAACAGGTATTCTGTCGCCATGCCTTCGGGAGCGAAGAAGATGTAGTGCTCTGTGCCGCGATCGTTCAGTTTCATCAGCAACTGGGCGGTGGCATATTTCAGCAGTGCACCATGCATGTCGAAATTAAAGGGCAGTATGACACTCTCGTCCTTGGGCAGGGTAAACGTGCCGTTGGCCGGAATCCTTAATTCTTCTTCCTTCATTCTTAATTTAATCTGCAGGTCCTTCATGTCGTGACGCAGTGTGTCGTGATCCTGGAAATTAATCATAAACAGGAATCCTGCTCCGTCCTTGATGCGGGCCGCATAGCGCAGGTCGTCGCGGTTGCCGGGAGTCATTTTCTCCCAGCCCTCGGGAAGAACGGGTTCCATGGGTGCCAGACGGTCGCCAAAGTCAGCGAGGAACGTGTGGAGCAGTCGCAGGTTGCGATACATCTTTCCCTCAAGGCCAAATTCGCCTATCGGAGCTTGGAAGTCATACGATATCTTGGGCATGCCCATGGGTTCGTCCTGGAACGAGCCGACACCACCGATTTGTTTGGGGGTCGAACCGCCATGATACATGTAGTAGCCGATGCCGTTAGAACCACTGCCCAGCGTGCGGACCATCAGCCCTTCTGCGGCTTTGGCCGTCACGATGGGACGGGCGGAATAAATCATTTGGATGCCTGCACCCATCTCAGCGCAAAACGAGGGATAGTCCTGCGGATTGTAGCGCGTCGGGGAATAGTCGGCTTCACGGGTCAGGTCCTTAAACATCAGGAAACGCGACATGGTAGGTTTCTTGACCCAGAAAGGATAGGTGTAGGCGGCAGTGACAGGAATGGCTTCGCCCTCGATGACAGCGGCATTTCCCCAGCCTGTAGCCGTGTAGAAAGGCACGTCGATGCCGGCTTCCTGAGCCATCTCTTTCAGCAGGCGCATGTGGACGGTACCCATCTCAGCACCAGTCGCCTTGTGCGCCTGTTCGCCCACACCAATCATCGCCTCGCCGGCATTATACGATGCTGCCGTATTGTCTTTGGGTTCCCCGGGGTAACAGATGGCCCAGGGTGCCGCAGAATGTTGCATCTCGTTTTCTATCTGACAGCCGATAACCGGTCCGCCATCCTTGTAATAGAGTCCCTGCAGCTGCTTTCCGATTTCAGTATACAGCCGTTTGACCAGCTTTAGGTATTCAGGATCATTGGAACGTACTTCCAGTGGCTTGGCGAAGAGCCAGTCGGGAAATCCACCGCTGCGTATTTCACCATGACAGAAAGGACCAATGCGTACGATGACGGGCATCTGGTGCTTCTGGCATAATTCCACGAAACGGCGCAAGTTACGCTGACCGTCCCAGCGGAACTGTCCTTCCACCTCCTCGTGGAGCGACCAGAAGATGTAGGTCGGAATGACCGTCACGCCTCCAGCTTTCATCTTCAGAATCTCTTCCTCCCACTGGTCGGCAAGATAGCGCGAAAAATGGAATTCACCCATGACGGGAATGACGGGACGTCCGTCGATAGACATGTAGAAGTTGTTGACGTCGATACGGCCTCCCGAGGGCGATGTGCCTCCCATGCGGAGGTGGTCGCTCTTGATGACTTTCGGCTGTGCAGGAGCCGTTAACTCATAGACGTGTTGTGCCACACAGAAGGTAATACCCCACGCGAGTAGCGAGAGCGTCGTCAGCAATTTCTTCATAGACATAGCGTTTTCAGTTGTTGAATGCCCTGATGGTTGTTGTCGAGGGCAGCAACCTCGTCCAGATATTTCTGCGCCTTCGCCTTGTCTCCCATGCCGTAATAGCCCAGAGCGAGCATATACTTGCAGTGAATCTCGTTTTTTGTGTCAAGTTCAGAATATCCGTCCTCACGGTTTTCTTCCCATATCAACAAGTCGGGCAGAGAGACTGCAAAATAGTCCATCACCTGATGTTCGAAGACGTGCTGCTTGCCGTAGTTGATGAGCTTATAGAAACGTCCGTGGGCCTCACCCTCGCGGCCGAGTTTCAACAGTGCCATACCCTGATAGAATATCTTGTCGGGCTTGGCATCGTTGTAGTACATGGCGGCAGCAGGTTCCTGTGGTCCCTTCGTGGCCTCTTCCCAACAATCTTTGGCCTTTGCCTTTTCTCCGATGGCGTCATAAGCGATACCCAACAGATAATAGAAATCGTTCTCCTGGGCGCCATAGAGTTTACCCTCGCCCAAATGATGCGGATATTCCAAGCACTCGTTGAGCAGGCGGATGGCCTCATGGATATCGGGATTGCCAGATTGTCCGTTGAGAGCTTGTTTCGCAAGTTCTACACGACAAATCTGGTATTGTGCCGGTACCTTGCCTTCGCCACCCTCCCAAGGATGGAACTGGTGGGCGTCAAGCTTCGCTTTGGCCTCTTCGTAACGTCCCAACTGGTTCAGCAGGGTAATCTCCTCGAGTACGAGGTCGTCGCGCTGGGCAATCAGCTCAGGATACTGCCGGAGGAAGTCGAGACGCTCCTGATGGGGCTTGTGCAGGCGTTTGTATAGCTGGTCGAGTTCCATGAGGACACGGCTGTCCGTTTCGTCCAGCCGGAACGCTTTCTCCATGTATTCCAAAGCCTCTTCCTGACGATTCTGTTTGTTGAAGCGCGCCAATGCCAGATTGCGCCATACGGTGGGGAACATAGGATCAAGCTTTGCAGAGAGTTCCCAGTTTTCTATGGCTACATCATACTGACGCTTGTCGTAGTAGAGACATCCGAGATAGTAATGTGCCTTGGCTCCGTCAGGATTCATGGTCTTGGCCATCGTCAACACGTTGACATCCTCCAGGCGGTTGGGGAAGCAACAGTAGCTGTCAACCTGCTCTGCCTCTTCAAATGCCGCATTGGCAGCAACGGCATCATCCAGCCCGAGTTGTGCCCAACCTATATAATAACAGGTCATCGGGTGTCGGCCCGGCGCCAGTTGCAGGATGTCGATACACTCCTGCCACAGTCCTGCCTGAGCATAGTCCAGCGCCAGCTCATGATAGTTGTAAACGCTGTCGTGCATCAGCTGCTGCAGATGTTCCAACGACTGGCCTGTCAACAGGTATTGCTCAAACATACAGCCATAGTTGAAATGGTCCAGTTTCAGCGACTCGCTGATCCACACTTGTGCCTCGTCCTGATGTCCCGACAGACGTAAGACGGCAGCCTTCAGAGCACGGGCCTTATGGTTGCAACTATTGAAGACAAGACAGCGGTTCAGCTCGTCGAGGGCATCGTCATAGCGCCCCTGCGACGTACTGATACAGGCTGCTTCGAAATAGCCGGCATCGGCCCACGCCTTGTTCCACGTGGACTTCCAGAAGAGTTCGTATGCCTCCTGCAGACGATATTGGTACTTCAGACAGAGTGCCAGATGGAACAACGCCTCACCGTCATAAGGATTGGGATTGCGCTTTTGCCAAATCTTCACCGCCTTTCTCAGATAGGGTTCTGCCTTTTGGAACCGGCCGCGACGCAGATACCAGAGTCCCGTCTGATTCAGACAGCGCACATCGTTGGGGTCACGGCGCAGGGCCTCCTCATAGTAGTCGAGCGCCGACCACGTAGCATGACGATATTGTTCCAGATGGAGTCCTGTCAGGTAGAGCTGATCATTGGTCTTGGTATCCTGCGGAGGCAGTGCGGGTTCTGCAGCATCGGGGATGGGACGAATCTCGTCGTCTTCTGCCTGCCATGTTAATAGAGGTGAGGGATGAGTGGCAAGCGGTGAGCGCATAGTAAAGAGCAGGTCGTTCAACGTTGTCCCCTTGACATCAATTGTCTCCTCGAAAACCGTTTCTGGCGACAGCGTCACCACCTTATCATAATAGGTCTTGCCTTCTTTCTGGCTGAGCACGATGCGTACTTCCTGCTTCGATGTGGCCAGCACCTTGAAATGTGCTCCAGCCTCCGTCAGCTCGATATTCAGGATAAAGTCCTTCGAGGCCTGCTTCACAATGCCAATCTCGCGATAGGGCATGAAATACTGCACGAACTGCTTTTCTTCGTAGGGCATCAGCCATGTGAAGTCGGGCTGGTTTTCGGTATACACACCCGCCATCAGTTCGATATAGGGGCGGAAGCCGGAATTGGTGATTCCGATGGCAGAACCGTCGGACACGCTATCAGTCAGATTCCGGTCCCAGGCACGTCCGAAGTCGCCGTTACCCCAGGTCCACTGCTTCTTGCCTGACGAGAAATGGTGCGAGGCGACATGCAGTATACCGCCCTTGCTATCGTTCTCGTATCCTCCCTCAAAGTCGTACTTCGAATTGACGGCCATATAGCTGGTTGGCACGAAGATGTTTTTATAGTTCGAAATGTCGACACCTGCCGAATAGTCCATCTTATAATAGGTTCCTGTGGCGATGGGGAAACTCGATACGGCGCGTTTGCCATGATCGAACACCGCGTTGACATCAGGTGGGAACACACTTTGGTAGGCATCGTTCACCTCGACGGCGGGGTTGGCCCACCAAAGGAATGTCTGTGGCAAAGAGGTGCGGTTCGATACCTTGCCTTGAATCTCCAGATAGGCACATCCGGGGCGCAGCGTAAAGCCCGCCATACCCTTCTGGTGGAACATGCGCTCCATCTCGTTCACCCATACCGTCACACTGCCGTCCTCGTTTTCCACGATGTCGCAGTCGACGGGCAGATAGGTGCTCGGACGGTGGTGCTGAGGCCAGTTGAATTCGATGCCGCCACTGATCCAAGGTCCGGTCAGTCCTACGAGAGCCGGTTTGATGACGTGGTTGTAATATACGAAGTGGCGCTGCTTGATTTTATCGTACGCCATCTGGATGCGACCGCCTAACTCAGGCAGGATCATCACTTTGATATACTCGTTTTCCAGCCATACGGCCAGCCACTGCTTGTCGACTTTCTCGTCTGAGATAGACTCAATGACGGGATAAGGATATACCACGCCACTCGAACCCTGATAGACACGCTTTTCCAGAAAAATGGGGTTCTTCTCAGGTTTCCCGACTTCGTAAGTGGGTATCGTTACCAACTCTCTCCAAGCTTTTATCATAGTTGATTTAGTAGAATATAGTTTGATTTTGCTAGTTTGACTTTGTTCTTTGACTCAACGGCAAAGTTCTTTTTCCAACGCTTCCAGACTCTTGCCCTTGGTCTCCGGGCAGCGGTTCCAAAGGAATATGAATGCGCAACAGCAAATGGCGCTATATATCCAGAACGTGCCGCTACTGCCCAATGCTGCATTCATCGAAGGGAACGAGAATGTCAGCGTACAACAGCCCACCCAAAGGGCGAAGGTACAGGTAGCCATCGCAACGCCTCTCACCCGGTGGGGGAAAATCTCTGCCAAGAGTGTCCAGGTGACGGGCCCCAGTGTCATGGCATACGTCGAGATTGCGGCTACCACGAGTACGACCATCATCACACCCTTCACCTCGAAGAAATAGCAGGTGCCCAATGTCAGATAGATAAGTCCCAGTCCGCCGGCACCTATCAGGATGAGCGTCCTACGGCCCCACTTCTCGATGGTGTACAGTGCCACAATGGTAAAGATGACGTTGGCGATACCCGTAATGACGATGTTGATGAACATGCCGTCGACGTCGAACCCTGCACCCACAAAAATCTCTTGGGCATAGTTGAAGATGACGTTCGTGCCGCACCACTGCTGGAACACGGCAATGACCAGTCCCAGAACAAGTACCTTACGGTATGGAGCCTCGCCCTTTGGAGAGGGGTCGGGGGTGAGGCTTTTCATTTTCAGATACACCGGACTTTCCGGGATGAAGAAACTCATCGCCAGAAACAGTGCTGCGGGCACCGTCTCAGCCCAGAACATCCAGCGCCAGCCCCATGCCACATTCCACGCCTGACTCTCGGCAACACTGGTGTCGCGTGCCAGCAACATGTTGACCACCTGTGCTGCCAGAATGCCCAGCACGATGGTCATCTGGTTCAGACTGACCATCCTGCCGCGTATCTCTGTCGGACTGACTTCGGCAATATACATCGGCGAGAGGGCTGAAGCCACACCGATGCCCACGCCGCCAATGAAACGGGCTATATTGAATAAGGTGAAGTCGTTGAACAATCCCGTGCCAATGGCTGATACCGTGAAGAGCACGGCGGCCAGCATCAGCAACGGCTTGCGACCCCATTTGTCGGCTGCCGATCCTGCTACCATCGCACCGATCAGACAGCCTACAAGCGCCGTCGACATGGCGACACCTTGTAGAACTGGTGAGTCGCCAATGCCGAAGAATAGCTCGTAGAACGGCTTTGCACCACCTATCACTACCCAGTCGTAGCCAAAGAGCAGACCGCCCATGGCTGATACCGAGCAGATAAAATAAAGGAAGCCTTTGCCAGTTCTTTGCATATTATTGGACCGTCCAGATGTCGTTGGTTTCGAGCAGCTCCTCGAAGTTATGATACTTCTTCTGGGCTGACACCTCAGCAAGCTGGGCATGTACGGCATCGTTGTAGGTAGGAGCCTCCACGTCGCGGATTACACCCAGCGCGATGGGGAAGCCATCCTCGGGAGTCATCATGGCGAGCTTCAGCTGCAGGGTGTTGTCTTCGCAGTGGGCATCGTGAACGAGCACGTCGTCCAGCGTGTAGCCGTCCTTGCCAATCTCGACAACCTTCAGTCCGAAGCCTTGCTGCACGAGTCCGAACTCATTGTTCTCGCCGAACACCAGTTTCTCGCCATGGCGTACGTAGATGGCGTTCTTCTTACGGCCTTCGTTGTTATAGACGATGTCGTGACAGTGGTCGTTGAAGATGACGCAGTTCTGCAGGACCTCGGTAACGCTGGCTCCTTTGTGTTCGTAGGCAGCCTTCAGCACCTCGACGCTACCCTTGGCATCGGTAGCCACACAACGGGCGAAGAAGTGGCCGCGGGCACCGAAGCAGAGCTCGGCAGGACGGAACGGATCTTCCACCGTGCCGTAAGGGCTCGACTTCGACACGAAGCCGCGGGGTGAGGTGGGCGAGTACTGACCCTTCGTCAGACCGTAGATGCGGTTGTTCAACAGAATCATGTTCAGGTCGATGTTACGACGGTTGGCATGGATGAAGTGGTTACCACCGATAGCCAGTCCGTCACCGTCGCCACTTACCTGCCATACGGTCAGGTCGGGGTTGGCAACCTTGGCACCAGTGGCAATGGCGGCAGCACGACCGTGGATGGTGTTCATGCCGTAAGTGGCCATGTAGTGGGGCAGACGGCTTGAACAGCCGATACCGCTGATGACTGCTATGTTCTCAGGAGCTACGCCAATCTCGGCCATAGCCTTATGGAGTGAAGCCAGGAAGAAGTGGTCGCCACAACCCGGGCACCAACGAGGCTGGCCTTTCTTAAAATCACTTGCACTGTAATTACTCATAACACTTATTCTTTATTTTACCACGAATTACACTAATTATTTCTTGTTTAATATCTCGGTAAACGCATTGACGAGTTCTTCTACTACGAACGGTTGGCCCTTGACCTGATTGAACTGGTAGGGCACGAAGCCGTCGACCTTCATGCGCAGGTAGGCTGCCAGCTGACCCATGTTCTGTTCGGCCACCACCACCTTCTTGTACTTAGAAAGTACGGCAGCAGCGTTCTTGGGCAGCGGGTTCAGATACTTGAAGTGTGCAAGGGCAATCTTGTTGCCCTTGGCACGCAGCTCGTCCATAGCCGAGTGCAGATGGCCGTAGGTAGAACCGAAACCGACAATCAGCAGGTCGGCATCCTGTGCGTCGCCGTCCACTTCGAGGTCGGGAACTTGAATATTGTCAATCTTCTGCTGGCGCAGGCGCGTCATCAGGTCGTGGTTCTCAGGATTGGTCGAGATGGCGCCCGTCTGTGAGTCCTTCTCCAGTCCGCCCAGAATATGTGTGAAGCCCTCGCGACCAGGCACAGCCCAGTAGCGGGTGCCGTTCTCAGCACGCATATAGGGAGTCCACTGTCCCTTCAGCTCCTCGGGAACATACGGAGGATTGATGGCGTCGAGCTTAGCCATCTCGGGCAGGCGGAAGGCACCGGAACCGTTAGCCACATAAGCATCGGTCAACAGCACGACGGGCGTCATGTGCTCCAGTGCAATCTTGGCAGCCTGATAGACGGCATCGAAACAGTCGGTAGGACTCTGGGCCGCAATGACAGGCATGGGACTCTCACCGTTACGTCCGAAGAGTGCCTGCAGCAGGTCGGTCTGTTCCGACTTGGTGGGCAGACCCGTGGCAGGACCGCCGCGCTGTACGTCGATGACTACCAGCGGCAGCTCCATGATGACTGCCAGGTTCATCACCTCTGACTTCAGGCAGACGCCAGGACCCGAGGTGGACGTGACACCCAGTGCACCGGCAAACGAAGCACCCAGTGCCGAGGCAGCACCACTGATTTCATCCTCACACTGTACGGTAATCACACCGCACGACTTATGCTTCGACAGCTCGTGCAGGATATCGGTGGCGGGAGTGATGGGATAGCTGCCCAGATAGAGGCGCAGACCGGCCTTCTCGGCGGCGGCAATCAGTCCGTAGGCTGTAGCCTTGTTACCGGTGATGTCCATATAGCGGCCCGGCTCCTTGTGCTTCGACTCTACGCGATACACGTTGGTAGCGCTCGAATGGGTGTTGTGGCCATAGTCGTAGCCTGCCTGGATGACCTTGATGTTTGCCTCGGCAATGGCGGGCTTCTTGGCGAACTTCTCCTTCAGGAAGTTACCTACCAGCTGCAGGTCGCGGTCGAAGAGCCAGCAAACCAGTCCCAGGGCGAACATGTTACGGCACTTCATCATCGCCTTGTTGTCCATGCCCGAGTCAGCCAGACAGTCCTTCACCATCGTGGTCAGCGGACACTGGATGACGCGGTCCGGGTCGATGCCCATCTCGCCGAGGTAATCCTCAGTCTTAAACTGTGCCTTCTCCAAGTCCTTCGGACCAAACGAGTCGGTGTCGATGATAATCGTCGCACCCGCCTTGGCATAGCGATACTGCGTCTTCAGCGCAGCAGCGTTCATAGCCACCAGCACGTCGCACTTGTCGCCAGGGGTATACACCTTGCCGGCACCGATATGTACCTGGAAACCAGAGACACCCGTCAGCGAACCTTGCGGGGCGCGGATGTCGGCGGGATAGTCAGGGAATGTGGAAATGCCGTTACCAACGGTGGCACTAACCGTAGAGAAGATGTTTCCGGCCAACTGCATGCCGTCGCCGGAGTCACCTGAGAAGCGGACAACAACCTGGTCCAGCTCCTTCACTTCTAAATTTTCAGCCATAACAATATATTTGGTTTATTATCTTTTACTTTTTTACCTATTTACTTTTTTGCCTTTTCAAAACGCCCGCAAAATTATTCAATTTATGCGAATTATCCAAAAAAAATACGAAAAATGTGCATATTCGCATCAAAAATCTTGTAAATATGCACTTTTGTAGCATAAACATACATTCCTGAGTAAGATTAAGTTCCAACATAATTTTTTTTCGTCCGATGGAATTTTCGTTTCGTCCGACGGAATTTTTATTTCGTCCGATGGAATTTTCGTTTCGTCCGCCGGAATTTTTATTTCGTCCGACAGAATTTTCGTTTCGTCCGCCATTTTTTTTTCGTCCGTCGCCGAAACTTTCCCCCTCTATCTCTCTCTCTTTTCTGCTTTATCTTTATAGGGGGTATGGGGGGAAGCTTTCTTTTTCTCTTTTCGCGAATGTTTTTTGATGTTTAATTTCGTCGAAAAGAAGTAGTCGAAATGCTTCTTGTCCTTAATCAACTCCTTCTTCTTCTCATCGCTCATGGTGTCCATGATGGCTGAAGCCATCAGCATGTGGAAAAGAGCTTTCCTAGACGTCTCCTTGTCACCCTCTCGTCCGATGGGTGAATTCTCGAGTAAATAGTTTACACGATTTTCAATAATAGATAGTTCCATAATTGTGACAAATAGTTTTATTTGCCAGCAAAGGTATGAATTCTCAAATTCTGAGCACGTTTTTGGGCATAATTCTCAGAATTATTTTCAGAATTCCCGTCACGCTTCATGCTTGTCGTATCATCTTGTATACGAATAGTATACTTTTATATCTGAATTTCACAATTTATTGTGATTTTACTTGGTTGTTTCATTTCTTTTTCCTAACTTTGCAGCGGAATCACAATATAATGTGATATGGATGCGAAAAAGATAGGTACTATCATCAAGGAACGACGGAAGCATCTGGGGGTAAACCAGCAGACGCTTGCTGATTTGGCCAGCGTGGGACTGAACACGCTGGTGACTATCGAGCGGGGGGAAGGCAATCCTCAACTCAACACCCTACTGACCATACTCGACACACTTGGCTTACAGATGGATATTAACCTAAAGACATTGGATTATGAGACAATGTAAGGTGTTTGTTCACGATGTGGAGGCTGGCATCCTGCAAGAGACTGACGACCGCCAATATATCTTTACCTATCGAGAAGGGTATACAGGTACCCCCGTTTGTATTGCTATGCCTGTTCGTGTGGAGCCATATCGCAGTTCCCATCTCTTTCCATACTTCTTCAATATGCTCTCTGAGGGGGCCAATCGCCAAACCCAATCCCAGTTGTTGCATATTGACGAAAACGATGACTTCGGCATCCTACTGGCAACGGCTCAAGAGGATACGATAGGTGCTGTAACCATAATACCCATAGGCTGATGGAACCGCTGAACGTTTGTCCCTCTACATTGGCAGAAGGTTTTGAAACCTATTCGCCTGCTGCCCGTAAACTGCTGTTCGACGGCAGGGACGTTACGCATATTCTGGATTTCGACAGTCCCAACAATGAGCGTGCCGACACGGAAGAATACGCCCGTCATGTAGGGCGCATCTCCCTTTCAGGCGTACAGCCCAAGGCAAGTTTGGTGCTCAATACGGGAAACCAACTCGTCAGACCCACTGATGGACAACGCGGTCAGTACATTCTTAAACCCGCTCCATCGTCGTATTCGTTATTGGAACGAAAATACTGTCCTGCCAATGAACACCTGAGTATGCAGATTGCCTCCCAGATCTATCATATCGAAACAGCCGCGAATGGCCTTTGTTTCTTTCGCGATGGCGAGGCAGCTTATCTGACGCGCCGCTTCGACGTGGCTCCTGATGGCAGTAAGTACCAGCAGGAGGATTTGGCCTCGTTGGGCGGATTGACTAAGGCCAATGGCGGCAGTGATTACAAGTATAGCAATCTGAGTTATGAAGAGTGTGCCGAGATCATCCGTCGTTATACCAAGGCGGCACCTGTGGAAGTGCTAAAGTTCTTCCGTATTGTTGTCTACAATTACCTCATTCTGAACGACGACGCCCATTTGAAGAACTTCTCGCTGATAAACCATGGTGATGGTGAATACCACCTGACGCCTGCCTACGACCTGATTAACACAAGCCTACACCTGTATGAGCCTCGTATCTTTGCACTTGACAAGGGTTTGTTCCGCGAGGGAATGCAGTTTTCGGATACCCACACCGTCAGTCGTAAGAACTTTGAAGAATTCGGACGTCGCATCGGTCTCTCTCCTCGTCTCGTTAATCGTGAACTGGATTTCTTTGCAACTGAACATCCCCTCGCCCAAGAGCTAATTAGCCGCTCTTTCCTTTCTAAACAGTTGAAGCGGTATTATTGGAAATCATACAATTACCGTAGAACGACATTAACATCGCATTAAGCCGAATAAATCATATATTCGCTACGATAGTTTTTTAACTATTGATATGACAGGTGTCAGTCCCATGTCATGTGACCCTTTGACGCTCCTCAAACGTTTTCGCGAAAAAAACATGAAGAAGTTTGTACGGGTATGAGAAAAAAGCATTACCTTTGCAGCCAAGAACTACTATTTATTTAATAGAAGGAGAATCACGACATGAAAAGAATTTCCAATCTAGATCTATTCCCTCGGGCAGCGAGAACGCTGCTCTTGATGGTGGCGATTACCCTTGCGCCTATGGCGGTGGGGGGGGCGGAATTATCCGGCTCCTGGAGCGACGAGGCTAACAGAAACACATCGTGGGGGAGTGACTACGAAACAGCCACCGCCTTCACCGTGAACAGCGAGGCCGACCTGGCGCAGCTGGCTTATTTGGTGGACAATGGCTCAGACTTCAGCGGCAAGACCATCACGCTGGCGAAAGACCTCGACCTGAGTGCCCACGAGTGGGTGTCAATAGGATGTTGCGACGAAACCAACATATACTATTATTTTAAAGGGATTTTCGACGGTGGAAACTATAGCATCAGCGGCATGACTATCAATAAACCCAGTGTTAGTGCTCTTGGGCTATTCGGTACAATTGATAACGGTGCCATCATTCGGAATGTAATTCTCACCAGCGGCTCTGTGACGGGCTATGATAGCGTAGGAGGTATTGTAGGCGAGATAAAAAACAGCGATCCGGCTTGTCAAATCATAAACTGTCATGTGCTCCCAGGTGTCACCATCAGCGGTAGTAGAGAGGTTGGCGGTATAGCGGGCTATCAATATGGGACGATTTCCGGCTGTTCATCGGGAGCAAGCGCCAATGCTGAAGATAGTTGTGGTGGCTTAATCGGATCTCTCAATAAAGTATCTACATCTTTGGCAAATTGTTTCTATTATGGTCCAGATAAGGACTACGGCTACGCTATTGTAGGAGTCAATTTCCAAACTAGTGCAAATGTCTCCCATTGCTTCTATGCCGCAAATGCTGTACGAGGTGTTGATAAGCTCAACGACTCCAAAGACAAGGCAGCGCGTGTCTATTCCGTGACCGCTGGCGAAGGGGTTACCATCAGCAGAAGCGGTACTGCTGCGGCTACCTACTATGATGGCAAGCTGAAGTTCTACGGCGATGACGGCTGTTCGTTCGACGGCACGGAATATGCCACTGAGGGCACGACGCTGACCATCAGCACGACGGCAACTTTCCAGGGCTACGAGACAGCCATCAACGTCGAAGGCACAGGAGCCACGCTCAACGAGGGAACGCTCACCGTGGGCACAGCCGACGTCACCGTCAGCGCCGTGAAGGGTACGCCCATCGACTATACCATCACCTACGACCTCGATGGCGGCACGGCATCTAATCCCTCGACCTATACCATAGAGACAGAGACGTTCACGCTCAGCAACCCTATCAAGGCGGGCTACACCTTCACAGGATGGTCGGGCACGGGTCTTGAGGGCGAGGCCAATATGAACGTCACCATTGCCAAAGGCTCCACGGACGAACGCTCGTACACGGCCCACTGGACCAGCGCTACAGGAGACACCAACGGCGACTGGAATGGCCATGCTGCCACCAGCTTCACCACCATTGATTACGGCAGCAAGACCCTCAGTATCGCCTCGGAAGCAGAGATGGCCCTGCTGTCAAAGGATGCAAGCACCTATGCCGACTACATCGTGACGCTGACAGCCGACATCAATCTGAAGGACTACTTCTGGACACCTATTGCAGGCTTCAACGGCACGTTCGATGGTCAGGGCCACACCATCAGCGGCGTGATGATCAACAATAGCAGCAGCGACCAAGGACTCTTCGGCGTTTTCGGCAAATCGGCCAATGTCAGAAACCTCGTGATTGCCAACAGCTATATCTCAGGCGGCAACAACACGGGGGCTGTCGTGGGCGCGACTGACGGCACTTCGGAAGACGCCTCGCTCATCGAGAACTGCCACGTGATGGAGAGTGTCACCATAGCGGGAACCGAAGGGGCCAACTACGGCGGTATCGCAGGCTATAGCGGCGGCAGCATCATCGCCTGCAGCAGCGCAGCCATGATGAGTGCTCAAGGCAACAACACCGCAGGCATCGTAGGTTCGGGCTACAAGATAGACCAATGTCTCTACTACGGCACGATACTGCCCAGCGACAGAGGAGGAACCGTATGGGCCATTGCCGACGGCTCTGTAGGCTGCACCAACTATCAGACCTACGACGCAACGAGCAGTTCGCACAAATACGTCCGCGTCTATGACGCCGATCCTGGCATCATGGGCACAGTCACGACGAAATACAGCAATACGGGCTACAAAGTCTATGAGAAGGGCGTGAGCTACGGCGGCAAGTTCTACACCGCTGTCGTCGCCTTGACGGAGGACGGCACCACCGACCTCACAGCCTATGCCGGAAATAACATCGAAGTCGCCTTCCGCCGCTCGTTCACCAAGGACGTGGCCTCGACCGTATGCCTGCCGTTCGCCATCGACGCCACACAGGCTGCCGCAGCCGGCAAGTTCTATACCTTCGCCGGTGTGGATAAGACGGGCAGCGAATGGGAAGTCATCATGAAGGAAGCCGACACGTCGGTGGATCCTCCCGTTGCGGGCAATGAAGCCGCTTCGCTTGCTGCCAACACCCCGTATCTGTTCATGCCCGCCGACACCGGTCCTGTGCTGTTCTACGGCGAGGTTCCCGCAACTGTCAGCGCCGGCGTGACATCCGACACGGAAGGTTGGACGTTCCATGGCACGTATGAGAAGCGCCAGTGGGACGACACACATAACACGGACGAGATAGGCCGCATCTACGGCTTCGCCGCACAGGCCGCCACGAGCACCGCAGAGAGCGGTAGCCACAACATCGAGGCTGGTAACTTCATCCGCATCGCCGGAGGTCCGAACTCGTATGCGCTGCCATTCCGTGCCTACCTGAAGTACGAGCCGGCACTGCAGAACGCCCCGCGCCGTACTGCCAGCGAACTGCCCGCCACGATGAAAGTGAGACTAGTCAGCAACATCGGCGGAACGACCGCTGTCACTGAACTGAGAAATAAGGAATTAGGAAAGAGAAATGACGGGTGGTTCACCCTCGACGGCCGCAAACTTGACGGCAAGCCTTCTGCAAAAGGCGTGTATATCAACAATGGACGTAAAACCGTGATAAAGTAAGAAGAATAGATTATGAAGAAACAATATATGAAGCCCACGATGCAGGTCGTCGTTCTACAACAGCATCAGATTCTTTGCAGTAGTCCTTATCCCACCGATGTACCCCTAGGCTACATCCCTGGTATCGACGAGGAGAAGAACATACAGGCATAGGAGTTTTCAAAAGGGAAAACAAAATCATTGGGGACAGATTTGATTGCACCAATCAAACCTGCCCCCATTCTCATTCACTTTTCACTTCGCTCACAGAGCGATAGGTCCATGTCCCATACACGAGGTCGGAAGATATGACAGGTACCAGTCCCATGTCATGGCCTCCTGTATCATCGCCAGGAACTCTCTATAGGGTAACTAGTCCATTCAACGTTAAAATAGAGGCAAACCAAAACACGCGGCACTTCCAGCGAAGTATTTTACTCTGCGCTCCATGCTCCATACTCCAAACTCTTCACATCGATGCCGGCAGTCAGGAACCATGCGGCGAGGATCTGTTCGTACTGACGCATCAGGTGGAGCGGGGCCTCCGTATTGCCGACGGCATCGGGGAGGGCAGCCTCTGCCGAATCGCTCGTCAGGTAGTTAATTGCCTCGACAAGATCCAGCAGACCGATGCCCGCGTCTTCTATCATCTCCAATAAGGCAGAAAGGTCGAGGTCTAAGGATTTCAGGCTTTCAGACAGCTTGATCAGGAATTCGAAGATGTTGCTGACGTTGACGGGCTCCCCGCTGCCCGAACCGTGTCCCCCACTCCTGAAGTCGATGCCGATGCTCTCTAACAGCTTGATGGCCTTCAGCAGGTTGAGGTCTTTCACAACGTTGTTGTAGTAGCGGTTCTGCTCGCCCTCGTAGTAGAGCACGGGCCACACCTGCAGGGCGACGGCGGTCTGTATGAGCCACACGATGCTGGCACGAGGGTGGTCGAGCTTGAAGACGGCGGTGTTGGTCTGCAGGTTGGTCTTGCCGGGCACGATGCTGGTCTTGAATCCCTTGTCCCTCATCCACGGGAAGATGCTGCGCGACGACTGTATGGGTACATAGTCGTCGTGGCGGCTGTGCTCGATGAAGTAGTGCTGCGCAGGGTCGGGCTCCCAGCCGTTGGTCAGCGTGATGGCTTGCAGCTTCTGGCGCAGTGCCTTGGCGACGTCGCTCTCCAGGTCGACGTAGGCGGGCTGCAGGTAGTTCTTTAGGGTGTCGCTGCCAATGAGTTTCCTTACTGCCGATTCGTTGTAGGCCTTCGATAGTATCCATTCGTCGACGTGCGAGGCGAGTGGTTCCTGGAACACCTGCTTGTAGTCCAGTCCCATGTGGTAGTTCTCGTTGAGGCTGACCAGCATCAGCACGACGGCTGCGGGGATATGGCTGTAGCCGATGCGCACTAGCTCGGTGTATACCTTGTCGAAGTCGAGCGGTCCGCCGCCCGAGAAGGTCTTGTCGAACGTGATGCCCTTGTCCTTATACTCCATGTCGCGCAGCTTGGCGACAAACATCGACTCGGTGCCGCCTTGCGAGTAGCCCATATTAAAGAGGTAGCGGCCCTGCGGAATCTGATGGTCGTCCATCAGCTGCCGTGCTGCCAGCAGGCCGTCGAGCGAGTTGCGGGCGTTGGTCTCGCCGCAGAGGTACGCCTGCGGACGGTCTGCGGTGATGCCAAAGCCCAGATAGTCGCTGATGACGAAGATGTAGTTGGGTTTCAGCGGGCTGGACAGCAGTCCGTTGCAGAACTCCTCACCCAGCACGGAGATGCGTTCGTCGGCGCTCAGGTGTGTGTAGTGGTTATAGAGCACCACGCCGTCGCAGGGTGCCGTGCCGTCGTAAATGTTTTTGGGCACCCATACGGCGCCGCTGATGTTCACCGGCTTGCCCTCGGCGTCGACGGAGGGAAATTCATACAGATAGCGATGGATGTCGCGGCTACCGAGGTTGGTGCCGCTCACCACGAGACTGATGGTGGTGTCCTTCTCTGAGATGATGTTGTATGTATAGTCTTCGGCATGGGCTGTCAGTGCCGGTGCCGCCAGTGTCAGGATGGCGGCAAAAACCCATAGCTTTGTCTGTTTCAAGTCAATCTGTTTGTAATTATCCATCGTTTTTCTGTCGTAAGTGGTAAGTCAACGAAGTTGGTCTGTGAACACGATTTTGTCTTTGTCTCGGTTGGGCGTGACGTGGACATTGATGGCCTTGCCTTGACGGAGTTCGGCTTCGACGATGGTGCCTCGCGAGGCGCGAAGGCGGAAACGGACGTCCCAGTCGCGAGGCCATGCAGGGAAGAGGTAAATGGTGTCTCCCACCTCCTGCATCAGCATCTCCTGCATGGCAATCATGCCGGAACCGCCCCAATTGTGGTCGGGCGTCCAGTCGTAACCGGGCCCCCAGAAGGCGGGGAAGCGGTGCGGGCCGTCCTGCATCTTCAGCGTGACAAGTCGCTGGGCCTCGTCGGTCATGCCCAGACAGGCGGCCCAGATGGCGTCTTGTTTCCAGCCGACATGTGAGCGGAACTTGACGGCGAGGCTGTCGTTCTCGTAGGTACGGCGGGCTACGTCAAGGTCGGGGCGCCCCACGCCATACATGCGCCAGGGGAAGACGGGATAGAGCTGGGTGGTCTCCACATTCTGTACGCGTTCGTAGTGCAGTGCAGGGGCTATCATGCCGTCGCGCAGGGTGATGTCGGGCAGTCGCGAGAGGAATGCTTTCATCTCCTCCGTTTCATCATGAATAGCTATCAGCGCTTCAGCCACTGTTCGCAGGGCAGCAATAGTTGATGTCGAATTATAGGCCCCTTTGAATGTCTCGCCACCCGAGCCAGGATAGAGCACCAGATGTCCATCAGCATCGAGTCGCTTGGCACCGCGCTGGTTGGCCAGATACTGGTAGTGCTCGTCGAAGAAACGCACGCACGAGTGAATCATGGGCAGATACTCCTTGATGTCCATCCCACCGTAGCGGTGTGCCTCGAGAGCCATCATGCAGAACTCCAGACAGGTGTCCCACTCGTATTCCAGCCACGCATTGCGCTCCATGCCGGGGTCGAAACCCGCAGGGCGCTTCGTGCCGTATTCCGGATAGCAGGGCAGGCCGTAGTTCTCGATCTGCTCGGTCAGACAGGCTCCCTCGTGACCCCAGTAGAGTCGCGAACGCTCTTCGGCATTTTTGTAGATGCGCAGGTAGAAGTCGAGCTGGGCTTTCAGCATGTCGAAGTCGCCATTTTTCAGTGCCGGCCAGTACACCAGTCGCTGGTTCTGGGCGGTATGCACGCCGCCGCCCCAGTTGCGGAAGTCGGGCGACAGGTGGTATTCCTCGGCGGCGTTGACGTATTCCGGGTCGAAGGTAAACAGGCCGCCATTGAACTTTGTGGGCCACTGGCTGTGGGCATTGCAGCCCAGCATATAGCGGAAGAGGGCGTAGTTGCGAATCAGTTGACAGTTGACAGTTGACTGTGAACTATGAACTCCTTCTTCGATGTAGCTCCTTTGCCAGAACTCACGCCACCACTGTCGCGACGCCTCGCAGTCGGCTGTGCGGCGGATGCTCTTTTCCGTGGCGGTCAGCTCGGCCTCCCAGTCTTCCGGTGAGCCCTGCACGGTAGCCATCGCCACTTGCATGTGGAAAGTGCGTTTGGGCACTCGCGTCGCATACATCCATCCCTCGTAGTCGCTGCTGGCATAGCGGCCGCTGATCTGGTCGACCAGCACCATGTCCTTTGCCAGCATCCGTCCGCCGAAGATACGATTCTTCAGCGGATTATACAAGCGGTTCTTCACTGCGTCCATGCCCTGCTGGCTGACGGTAACGTCGAAGATGGTCTCCGGGCTGTTCTGGTGCATGAAGAGCACGCCCTCGTCAGTGGCTACCACACTGTCGGCATGGGCCTTCAGACCCTTGGGGGCCGCAAACTTATAACTCGTCTGGAAGCACTCGCGCTTGGTCAGCTCCTTTTCCTTGGTGCGCCAGTTCTCGTAGGTCACAGCGATGCTCTGCTTCACCTTCGGGCTCGACACGTCGACATGTACCACCGGTTTCCAGACGTCGGCCCACAACTGTACCGACAGCTGTCCGTCGCTCACCTCCACGTAGCCCTCCTCCAGGTGCAGCGTCTGGCGGAAGTTCTTCATGTCGAGACCTGGCGACAGACTCAGTCGGAAGCGTCCGGCTTTCAGCAGGGTGTTCAGCTCGTCGAACGAACCGCTGCGTGCCACATAGAACAGCACGTCGCCCTGTTCCACCCATACATTCATGCCGATGTCGCCGCCTCCGCAGGGCATCGACTCCGACGCGTTCTGGCTCTGCGTGTGCCATACGTAGTCCTCGGGCTGTGCGATGGATGCCATCACTCCTAACAGCATCAGACAAATCGTTGTTACCGTCTTCTTCATATTCATTGTTTATAGCTTTTTCAAAGGCTATTTTTGCAGTCGGCCGACGTATTTCACGGGGGTGGCTTCCTGCTTCAGCACATCAGCAAACAGCTGTGGGCTTATGGTCACAGGACCTCGCATGAATTCAGGGACATTATAGCTTTTCAGGAACTGCCGATGGTAGTCCGGATCGGCCGACGGCAGTTCGAAAGGCTTGCCGGCCTTGCCGTTCGGGTCGATGTGGGCAAAGAACGGACGGGTGTAGTTGCCGTCGTAGCGACGACTGCTGAACACGACCCAGCGTCCGTTGCTCGACCAGGAATGGTAACTCTCGGTGTCGGGCGAGTTGATTTCCTCGATGTTGCGCACTTCGCCAGTTTGCAGGTCGAGCATCCACAGGTCGGCATCGTGGTGCCAGATGTGGAAGACGCCCGCCTTGGCCAAGGTGAACATCAGGTAGCGTCCGTCGGGTGAGATGCGAGGCAATGTGGCAGACAATGAGTCGGCAGTGAAGACGAGTTCGCGTGAGCCGAACGTCAGCGTCGCGGGGTCGAAGGACTTCCGGTAGAGCTGGTATTTTACTTCTTCGGTACGCGTAATAAACTCCTTGCCGTGATCGATGGTGTCGCGATATTCGAAGTGTGCGCTGCAATAGTAGAGCGTCTTGCCGTCGGGAGCCCAGAAGGGGAAACACTCCAGCTCAGCGGGGTCGCACTCGATGTTGGTGACCTCGTTTTTCTCCACGTCATAGGCAATGAGGTCGCTCTCGGTGTCGAACACTTCAATCTTGTTAGGGTCGACGGAGTGGAATATCTGGCCTGTCAGATTGGTGGAATAGACGATGAGGGGAAGCCAGGGGTGCTACGTGGGATAGACACCTGCCGACAGCAGGGAGTCGTTGCGCATGCCTATCTTCCGGATGTCGCCGTCGTAGGCTATGACGGTTCCGCCCAGATTCTGACGGGCGTGGAACTGCATGCGGTCGGGGTTGTACTGCTGGTAGTTGTGGCAGTTGATGCACTGTCCGTTGGCTCCCTCCGAGCAGAGCATGTTGTCGTAGATGACACTTTCGTCGTAGTTTTCCAGACAACGCTGATTGATGGTCAGCTCTTCGTAGGTGACATACGACGGGGAGATGAGTCGGTAGCTGATGTAGGGGTCGATGGAATCGGGTGATACGTAGATGTCGAAGGGCTTGAACCGCGTCCATTCGTCCTCATTCTCCACATAGACCTCCACACTGATGGCACTGCCCTTGGCACTTTCCGCCAGTCGCTGCCAGTCATCGGCATCGGGCTGTACCTTGCTGCCGCCACAAACCACTTCTTCGTCGCCTGCCGTCAGACGGGCCACCACCGCGTCAGCCTCCCCGTCAACCTGGAATGTCAGCGGTGCGATGTTGACGGGCACGGTGACGTTGGTGTAGTCGGGATAGATGACGGGCAACTCATTCGATTCGCTGAACTGCTGGGGTAATTGTACGCTGCAGGCGGTTAGCAGTGCTGCTGCGTAGCAAATTATAATAATAAAATGTGTCTGTATTCTGTTCATAATTAATAATAAGTAATGTCGCGTAGGAAGAAGAACTCAAAATAATAGGTGTCGCCGTACCTGTCGAGCAGGTATTGCCTGATTTGGTTGCCGGGCTGCTTCTTTAATTGCTGCATATGCTTCATGAAGTCGTAGAAGCTTTCTTTGACGCCCTTGTCCAGCTGCCAATCGTCGAGACCCTCCTGACCTTCCAGGTTGGCAAAGAGCCATGCTGCTTCCTGGAAGATGCGGGGCATGTGCTGATCGGGATTCAGGTTATAGTAATGCTCGAAGCGCGGCCAGAAGAAATCGGGATTTCGCGTCCACAGTGCACCCAGAACAGCCTGCTCCTGGAAGAACAGGTCGTCGGCATCGTGTTGCGCCAAAGTGGTCATCACGCATTTCTCCACCCAGCCTTCTACGGCATCCAGATGGTCCGTATAGTGCATCATGTGAGTGATGGGGCCCGTCTCGTGGTCGTCGGCCAGCAGTTTCGGATTCTCCATCAGTTCGTCCATGTGGTCGGCCCACGCACCGTAGTAGCAGGTTTTGCGGAGGATGTCGAGGAACTTGCGGGCCGTCTGGTGTTCACCAGCGAAGATGGCACAGCGCGCCATGTACATCAGCTGTTCCACATTCCAGCCGTATTCCACGCCGTCCTCCATGCAGACGCGGTGACACTCGTTCATCATGCCATACTGGTAGAGCATCATGCGACCTGCCACGTGGTACATATAGATGGGCAGCGGGGTGTCGGGCTTGCTCGAGCCTTTGGGGAATTTGTACATCTCCTCGCATTGGCGGCCCAACCGGTTCAGTGCCAGGTTGTGCATCATGACGATGGAGCGCGTGGGCTGGATGTCTTGTTTCTTGCCTTCCTCGACGACACCTTCCCAGTCGGCCTGCTCCACACAGCGCTGCATGCGCAGTTCATGGTGGAAGTTGGCATCCTTATACCAGAAATGATACACGCCGAATGCTACGGCAGCCAGCACCACTCCTTGCTTGATCCACTGCATGGTGGCCGACTTGGGCGCCTTCCACTCCGCATGACTGATGGCGGCCAGCAGTACGTAGTATGCTGCCAGCACGTAGTAGGGATAGTAGTACTCTGGGTGACTGTTGCGAACGGTGAAGTCAGGCAGGGCAGTCGTGTAGATGTCCGCAAGGTTGGTTTCGTAGTACACGAAGCGGTAGTACAGCAGAGGCACGGCGATGAAGCTTACCAGTGCCACAATACTAAGAATTATTTTAGAGGTGAGAGGTGAGAGGTGAGAGGTGAGTGGTGAGCGCCAGCTCATGATTCCCATCAGCAATACCGCAGCCAGCGCGTAGACGCCCATCAGCGGATAGCCCACCAGAGCTGTCACGACGATGATGGCCACACGCAGCCACAGACCTCCCTTCCCCAAAGTGGGGGATGACGCTTTCCTGTATGCCCACAGCAGCGCCGTCGCGGCAGTCACGCCGAGGGTTGGCACATAAAAGAATCCGCGCAGCTTGATGACATACACCCAATAGCCCAACTCCATATTTGTCAGCAACAGGATGGCTACAGGAATCACCGTCAGCACCATCCATTTCTCGGGAATTCGGAAGGCCCGCCTGGTCAGCCACATCAGCAGCAGCCACCAGCCGCACATCAGCACGACGCCCACCCAGGGATAGTAGAAATGCTGACTGAAGAATGCTCCCAAAAAGATGAGCATGCCACCCGGCACCACCATCTGTTGGCGGAAAAACAGGGCGGTGCTCAGAAACACATTGTGTTGCTGTACCTTCCAAAGCTGGTCGGCTTCAAAAAACAAGAGAACAAAGGCTACCACCATCAGGGTGCCCAGCCACAAGGCTATAGGTTTCAGTTTTTTCATCCTTCGTGCAAATAATTATTGCGTTTTCTATATCTGTCGGCAAAGTTACAAATATTTTTGTAAAAACGTACGGAGTTTACAGAATATTTTGTAACTTTGCCCACGACTATGGAACAGAACAATGAGTTGCGCACGGCGTGGGAATTCGTGGAACACACGGGGCGCAGCATCTTCCTGACAGGTAAGGCAGGAACGGGTAAGACGACGTTTCTCAAAGCTGTCGTCGAACAGAGCAGCAAACGCAGCATTGTGGTGGCACCTACGGGCGTTGCCGCCATCAATGCCGGCGGGATGACCATTCACTCGTTCTTCCAACTGCCGTTTTCGCCTTTCGTGCCTGGTGCGAAAATTGAGAGTCGCTTTGACTTCGGAAAGGAGAAAAGAAAGATTATCTCGTCGCTCGACCTGTTGATTATCGACGAGATATCGATGGTGCGCAGCGACTTGCTGGATGCCATCGACAGTGTGTTGCGAAGGTTCCGCGACCGTTATAAACCTTTTGGTGGTGTGCAGCTGCTGATGATTGGCGACCTGCAGCAATTGACGCCAGTGGTGACACCCGACGACGAACGCATGCTGGCACCCTATTACGACACACCATACTTTTTCGGTTCGAAGGCACTGGCACAGATTGAGTATGTGACTATCCAGCTGGAAAAGGTGTACCGCCAGCAGGACGACACATTCCTGACGCTGTTGAACCACATTCGCGAAGGGCAGCCTACGGCGGATGACCTGGCGCTGCTGAATGCGCGCTACCAGCCGGCCTTCGTGCCCCAGCCGAACGAAGGCTACATCCGACTGACCACCCACAATCAGATGGCGAATAACTATAATGAGTCGGAACTGAAGAAGTTGTCGGGCCGAGCCTATACCTATCGCGCCAAGATAGAGGGAACATTTCCTGACTATTCCTATCCGACGGCTGAGACACTGGTGCTGAAAGAGGGGGCACAGGTGATGTTTGTGAAGAACGACCCCTCGGGAGAACACCGCTACTACAATGGCCGTATCGGACATGTGACGTTAGCAGAAGACAACCGGCTGGAGGTGTATTGCCCAGGCGACGCAGAGACCATCGAGGTGGAACCGCTGGAATGGGAGAATGCCCGATACACACTGAACGACGAAACGCATGAGATAGAGACGGAGGTGCTAGGGAAATTCTCGCAGCTGCCACTCAGACTGGCGTGGGCCATTACCATCCACAAGAGTCAGGGCCTGACCTTCGAACGGGCCATTATCGATGCCAGCCTGTCGTTTGCCCCCGGACAGGTGTATGTCGCCCTAAGCCGTTGTAAGACGCTGGAGGGCATGGTGCTGGCCTCACAGATTCCCCCGCAGGCCATCATTAGCGACGAACGCGTGGATAGCTATATCTCGCATCAGGAGGAGGCTGCCCAGCGTAGCATCGAGCAGCTGCCGACACTGAAGGACGAATACTACCGCTACCTGCTGATGGAGTTGTTCGACTTCAAGGATATCCTTTACCGCGAGGAGTATTTGAGCAGGATTATCACAGAGTTTTTCTATCACAGCTATACAGATATTGCCGAAATGCACAAGCGGGCGTTGGAGGACTATAAGCAGCGGGTGATAGTCGTGGCAGACAAGTGGGTGGGCATGATTCAGCAAATGGTTGTCGAAGGGCTGCACAATGCGGAATTCTTGGAGCGTGTGAAGCGCAGTGCTGCCTATTTTGAACAGACGCTCGACCAGGTGTTGGCTCGACCGCTGGCGCTGGTGCCCGATATCAAGTCGCAAAACAAGCAGGCCATGAAACGCCTGACGGAAAACCATAGTGACTTACGGCAGGCTTGGCTCTCGCGACGCTACCTGTTGCAGCAAATGACGAAACGCACGTTTACTATTGCCGACTATCTGCGCCAAAAGCAGCACTCGCTACTTGATGCAATGGATGTGGAAGACCATAAGGGAAAGACCTCAGGGAGAAAGAGGAGAAAGAAGAACTGAGAGGTATGATTACTTTTGATTTTTAGCAGCCTTACGGGCGGCTTTTTCGGCCTTACGGGCAGCCTTCTCTTCGGCTTTGCGTTGTTTTTCTTCAGCTTTAGCCTGCTGTTTGGCAGCCTTGATAGCAGCCTTTTGCTCAGCCTCGATTTGCTTCTGCTCGGCCTTCAGTTTTTTCCTTTCTGCCTTGGCATACTGTTTGGCTGCCTTGATGGCTTCTTGATCTTCCTGCTTCTTCTGGCGAAGCAGCTCCTTCTCGGCTTTTTCTGCTTCCTTATCAGCACCTGACTTACCGAAAAGATGGACTTTGACAGCAGGTTTGATCTTTATTTTTTGCATCTCGTTGGTATTGGTGAAGCTGAACGTACAGCTCAAATCCATCAGTTTACCAGGCGCTTGGAGGCTACCTTCGGCCACTGCTCCGTCACTGACAATCTCGACGTCAATATTCTTGGCGGCAACGAACTTATAGGAGGCCCGCGTTACATGGGCTTTCACCTCGCCGATAGGTAACTTACCTCCTAACCGTTTGCGCATGATGGCAGTACGGGGCTTGGAGATATCGATTTTGAAGGAGGCTGAGGCTGCCACGGGACCAATATCCTTCATGTCCATCACGTGGCCAATTTCAAGGAATTCGGAATTAGCGTGACCTGTGAGGTATTTATTGTTTTCGTCGATGGCGAAATAAAATTTCAGTACTCCCGCCTGGGTTCCTAAATTACCTTGGAACTCCTCTTTTTTCCAAAGCACATTGAATGAGCCCTGATAGTGGATTGTGCCGAGGGCATGGAGCTGTTTCATCATGAAACGCTTGACGGGAAACTGCTTGATGACGGTTTCCTTGATGCCTCCCTCGGCCTTCATACGGTCAATGTCGAAATGAACGCGCAGCTTGTACTTGTCCTTCAGGTTGGTGATGTTACCGTGGGCTGCAACGGTCAGCTTCTGATCATCGGTAAATACCTTGATGTCGCGGAAGGTCATGCTGTGGTCATTGCCGCTGAACCGTACACTGAGGTTCAGGGGCATCGAGAACTGACTGAGTACGGGGGCGAAGGTCCGGGAGATATCCTTTAAGTAGGCTCGTCCCTTGATGGTCGACGTGCGATAGGACAGAGTGCGGCCCTCCTTTTTGCTGGGCAGCACGATGTAGCCCTTGTCGAAACGCAGCTCGGTGTTATGTTGCCGGACGACAAAGTCACGCAGGAAGATGCGTTTTTTGTTGTATGAGAACGTCGTGTGCAGGTCGCAGAGGTAGGCTCCCATGATGGTGTCGCACGCTGTCAGTTCAGTGAGCCGTCCATGTACGGAATCGCCTTTCACGTAGTCGACATCCGCCTTGAGATTGACGTAGGCGTTGATGTGTTCAAGGTCGAAGAAACCTCGTTTGGGCCTGCCGGCATTCTTGCGCGGATGGTGGTTGTCATTGTGGAAGTGGAGATTGTTGACGTCTACCAACCAGTGCTTGTTCTCGTTGTGTAGGAGCAACTTTTCGATGGTGGCATCGTTCGATACCTGCCAGCCTTTCTTGTTGGTTCGTTCCCACTGTGCCGACAACTGGTCGATGCTGATGTTGGTCTTGTTGCGGCGCGACTGTGTGTAGAGTAGTTTAGAGAGGGAGAACGAGTGTTCGTTATAGCTGACGTGGATGTCCTCGGCAGTAAACTTGTTCATAACGAACGTCAGTTTCTTGCCCTTAGGCTTCTTCTGCGTATCGGCTTTCTTGGCAGTCTTGTCAGACTTGAAGGCATCAATGACGAACTGGTAGTTGGCTATGGAGTCGATGGAGTCGTGGCGGTGGTGATGCAGTTCGGCGCGCAACCCCTTAACACGTGCTTCGCTGATGCGGATCTTGCGGTTGAGCAGCGCCCAGAAGTCAACATCAGCCTGCAGATAGTCCATCTGGAGCATCTTGCGTTGCTGGCGGTCTTCGACACACAGCCGGTAGAGCTGGGCATCGAGTGTCAGCAGGTCGATGCTTACGCTGTCAATCAGGACGGTGGTCTGCAATTTGTCTTCCAGGATATCGGTAGTGCGCTGGAGCAGCTTCTGCTGGAAGAATGTAGAATTGACGACGAAGAAAGCTACAACAAGCAGGGATAACACTACCCCTGTCAGTACGCAGACGATGCATATAGTCCATTTCAGCAGCTTACCCATCAATTCTTTATCTGAGCATTTGCAATATTTTCTCTTCCAGCTTTTGCGGATTCAGATTACGGGCTTGGACGACTCCTTTGTCGTCGAGCACCAGATTGCCCGGCACGTCGGCAATGCCGAGTTTCGAGAGTACAGGGGTCTGCCACATACGTCCGTCGCATATTGTTTTCCAAGGTACGGAGTCGCGTTCAAGCGTCTGCTTGCATTTTTTATAATCGGCATCCAGACAGACGCTAATCACACTGAGTCTGTCGCCATTGCGCTTTTTCATACGCTGCAAACGTCGTTGGATATCTGTACTCTGGTAGTTCCATGTGGCCCATACCGTAATCACATTGACTTTCGATTTCAGATCGCTCAACGAGACGTCGCGGCCTTTGACATCCTTTGCTGAGAAGTCTGACAGCCTTTTGTTCAGTTGTCCGTTGCGCAACCCGTTTAATTCCTGCTTCCATTTCGTCAGTTGGATATCGTCAGGGTCTTCTTTCTGCATCAGCGAGGCGAGGATATAGGCCTGCTCGAGATCAGCTTGCGGGTCCGTCAGGAAATAGCGCTGCAGCAAATAACGACTGACACGTGATGTGGGATTTTCGTTGATGAACTTAGCTACCGCCTTTGGGACTTCCGGAGGCATGAGCTCGTTCAGTTCCATGCGCAGTTCTGTCATAGCATCGTTGTCGTCCGTCCCTTTGATGATCATCTCCTTCATCTGCGAGGCGTTACCCTTGATGTCGACCTCTTCGCCAGGTTCAGCAAAGACGGGCTGCTCGGAGTAGTTTGGGAAAATAACAATCAGGGTAGCAGGCACACGTAATTCCGTCTCGTACGAGAATCGCCCATCGCGAACCTGAATCGTGTCGATGCCTTCTATGGCACCGTCAGGACTATAAATCCAGAACATGCCCTGGTTGAGGTTGCGCAGACGTCCCGTCAGTCGAAACTTGTTGCTGTCGACACCGCATGACGACAAGAACAAAAGTAAAAAAGTAAAAAGGTAAAAAGGTAAGAACCGCTTTACCCACATGCCTCTTGGCATATTTGAATTAACAATTCTTTCCAAAGTCTTTTTACCCTTTTACTTTTTTACTTTTTTACCTTTTTACTCTTTTACTTTTCCACCTTGCTCAACTCGAGGTCATTGGCTGCATAGGTTGCCAGCGAAGCATCCTTTTCTATAGCCTGACGCAGGAAGAAACCTGCCATGCCCTCATTGCCCTGACGGGCGCAGACAATGGCCTGCAGATAATCGGTGAGGCCGTTGCTGTTCTTGATGGCACGTAGCGTTTGGGCAGCTGTGACATAGTCCTTGTTGAGCAGCTGAGCCAGACCGGCACTGTTCGACACTACGTCTTTCATATCCTGTGCAGCCAAAGCGTAATTGCCCTGTGCCAGATGCAGGTTACCCAGAGCCTCGGCAAGGTTGTAGGCACCAGCGGCACGACCGATGTAATTCTCGGCAGTCTGCAGGTCACCCTGCTGCAAGGCCAGCATTCCCAGGTTAGCCAACACCTCGGGGCAGTCGGCCTTGACATTCTGGGCCTTCTCCAGCCACTGGCGGGCTTCGGTAAAGTTGCCCTGCTGCCAAGCCAGTGTAGCGAGGTTGTTGAAGGCGCGAACGTCCTGGGCATACTGACGGGTGGTCTTCTCGTAGATGTCCTTCTTCTCGGCAGTATTGTCGGTCAGCGTCGCAGCATAAAGCATCTCCTCGATGCTAAGCTGTGTGGCATCGTCCTTCAGCTGCTGCTGAATCTGCTGGTCGTTACGTCCGATAGTCTCATAGTTGATCGTCATACGGGCACGGCGAAGCTCGGGAAGAATACCATCAGCCAGCTCGCGGAAGCCGGCACTCATATTCTTGATCTGCTGTTCGCGCTCCTCAGGATCCTTATACATAGAAAGCACGCGCAGGATGACATCCTTGTCCTGAATATTGGATGCGGCTACCAGCTGCTGGAAACCTTCCCAGTCCTGAGCAGTATAGCTGGCTTCGATGGGCTCGGTGAGGTTGGCCTGCTTCATCTGCTGCTTGACATAGCCCTCGACCTTCTGCTGACGCTGGTTGGCCAGTTTCTCGTTCAGGGTGAAGCCACCGTCAGGAGAGGCATAGGCAGAAACCTCGACGTTTTGGAGGTTCAGGCGCTCGCGGTCCTGGCTGATTTGCTTCAGCAGGGTGACAAACTCCTGTACGGAGCCGTTCTTCAACTCGCTCTTGCGTAGTTCGGCCTGCTGAATGAGGAACTTAATGTTAGCTTCCTGCTTCTGGGCAACCACACGCTGGAAGGCATCCTGAGCTACGCTACCTGTCGACTGCTGCAGTGACTTGTGCCACAACTCGCTGGTAGCGATCACACCATCAGCCACCTTGACGGCAGGAACCTGGACGGCCTTCTTGCCCACTTTGGCATCGAACGTCAGGAAGAGCTCGCTCTTCTGCATGGCGTCTTCATAAGGGAACTGGGTCTTCATGGTGTAGTGTCCGCCCAACACGTAGGAGATGGTCTGGTCGTTGCCCAGCACTTTCTCACCCTGGAAGGTGGCGGGCTGTCCCTTGACGGACTGCTGGATGCCATCTTTCGTAAAGCGTAACTCGGGGACTACTGTCACCACGGCTTTCTTCTTCATGTATTTCTCGGGGAACGTACCGTTGACAGTTGCTGCTACCTGTCCGGCCTCTGACTCCAACGGGTTGGGAGTCACCTTGAAATTGTCACTTGTCAGTTGTCCTAACTTACCTGAACACGAGGTCATCAGCAATACGCCAAGACCCAAAATTAATGCTTTAGTTTTCTTCATTTGTTTTTGCTATTATATAAATATGCCGCGAAGGTACAAAAAAAACGAGGAAAAGCACAATTTTTATTGTTAATCTAATTAAAATCAACTGAATTCCAACACTTTTAGCGTTTATTGCCCTTGTTGGACTGGAGTTATTCCTTGTTGGGATAGAGGCGAAGAAGCAGAAAATAGATCAATGTGCCAGTGACAAGTCCGGCTAATGCGTCGATGGCATAATGGGCATAGATATAAACCGTTGACAGGCACATCAGTACGTAAAAAGGCATAATGGTCAGCACGAGCCATTTGCAGCGTGTACGTAATGCCAGCAGCATGATAATTGTCGTCACACCCACATGACTGCTGGGGAATGCTGCTGTGGGACGTTCTCCTGCATCGTGCGTCAAGTCGAGCAGATGGTAGAAGAAACCATCTTTCCATCCAGGTGCCGCCATGCGTTCGCTATGGGTCAGGAACCAGTCGCCGAGGTCAGGAAAGATGCCTTGTGCTATTTGGTCGCTCCCTACTGCTAAATAATAGAATTGCGGTCCTGTGACAGGCAGCAGGATGAAGACGACGTAGTAGGCAAAGAAGGAACCTAATACGACGAATGCTGCCTTGAGGAACTCATTGTGACGCTGGAAAAAATAGTAGAGCAGGAGCAGCGTCATCAACGGGAAGTAGCTGACATATCCCATGCACATCAGTTCGGAGAACCATCCCCAAGGGACATATTGTGAGAACAGCAGTGAGGGCTGACAGCCGAAGAAAAACTGTTCGCAGGATGCAAAGAAGTGGTCCAGATTGGGTAGGGCACGATTGAGTTCATAGGTGTCGGGATACCACCACGAGAGGTATGCCATTTGCAGTACAACGCGTGCCAGCAGAGCCAGTCGGCACGGGAACAGCCGGTATACACCCCATGCCGCCAAGGTGGATGCAACGAAAAGGAAACGCCCCCAGAGCATGGACTCGGGATGGATGAGCTTGGGCCACATGATAGTCATCATCAACAACGTCAACAACAGATAGCCCATCGCTATCCATTCAGCAGTGAGCAGTCCCTTGACGGGATTTATGTCACGTATGAAGTAGTCGCGGATATTTATAGCCATTGATTCTCCTTATACCATTTGATGCTGCGACGTACGCCTTCCTCCAGTTTGACCTGTGGCTCATAGCCCAGCTCCTGTCGTGCAGGCTCTATGTCGCACCGCCAGTTGCGCTGACGCATGATGTTGTATTTGTCGTTGTTAAGTGCTGTCACTTTACCCGTCAGATGGGCCAGGTATTCACCAAAGAACGTGATGATGCGCAACAGCCATACGGGGGCTGTGATGCGAATCCACCAGGGATTGCCCAACTCTTGTCGGATAAGGTTGCTGAAGGTCGACGACTGGTAGACCTCTCCGTCGGAAAGGAAATAGCGTCGTCCTGTCTTACCCCTCTCTAAGGCCAGGAATACGGCTTGTACCACGTCTGTAACATAGACGAAGGTGATGTCCTGCTGTTTGAATCCGACAGCAAAGTCGGTATGTGCCTTGATGCTCTTGGCCATCATGAAATAATCGCGCTCCCGAGGCCCGTAAACTCCCGTTGGACGTAGGATGACAAAGGGTAGTTCTATTTGTCTTGCTTTGAGTTTTTCATTGACGGAGTCCAACCACTGTTCGGCCATTAACTTGCTCTCGCCATAAGCCGTGTTGGGGTGTGCCTCGTCGCTTTCGCGTATCTCCTGATAGGGTTGTTCCTCGCGGATGGCTCCCATGATGCTCAGCGAGCTGATGTAGACAAAACGCTTCAGGGGCATATTCAGTTCCAGCAAGGCACGCACCAAGTGCTGGGTGCCTTCTGTGTTAATACGGAAAAAGTCTCGTTTGTCCAGGCATTTTGTTACGCCGGCAGCATGCACCACATAGTCGAACGAGTGGTCTTTCAACTGCTGTTTCAGCTCCTCTTCTGATGCAAGGTTCAGTTCGATGAAGTGGATGCGATTGTCAGACAGGAACTGGCGTGAACTGCTTTTTCGCATGGCAGCCCACACATCAAAGCCACGATTGATGGCTTCTTCTACGATAAACGAGCCGATGAAACCACTGGCTCCAGTAATCAATATCTTTGGATTCATACACTTACACGAAAAAAATGGGACTCCGCTGAGCCCCGACCTTTGTTAACCTTAAATCTAATACTATGAAAAACACGTTGCAAAGGTACGATATTCTTGTTTAACTACAAGAAAATAAATAATAAAAATGGTGTACGTGAGTTTGTTTCTTGACCTAAATCAATCTTTTTTTTAACTTTTTTGCCAAAAATTTGGTTAGTTGGGAATATTTCACTATCTTTGCAAACGGATAAAGACATGATAAGAGTTCAGGGATTCCGACAGGGTGAAGAGTCGGGATTCTTTCTTTTTTACGTCTGAGACAAGAAACATAAAACAACTAAAGATAAAACATTATGGCATACATGTCACAAGAGGGTTATGATAAACTCATAGCCGAACTGCACCGCTTAGAGGCGGTAGAGCGTCCGAAGGCTTCCGCGGCTATTGCTGAGGCTCGTGAGAAGGGCGATTTGAGTGAGAATAGTGAGTATGACGCCGCCAAGGAGGCTCAGGCTCATTTGGAGGACAAGATCAATCGTCTGAAGACGACTATCTCTGAGGCAAAGATTGTCGATACTTCTCGTCTGAGCACCGATTCTGTCCAAATTCTGACCAAGGTGGAGATGACCAATCTGACGACTAATTCCACGATGAGTTACACCATTGTCAGTGAGAACGAAGCGGATTTGCGTGCCGGTAAGATTTCAATCAAGACCCCTATTGCCCAGGGCTTGTTGGGTAAGAAGGTCGGTGACGAAGTGGAGATTAAGATTCCCCGTGGAACCATCAAACTGCGTATTGAGAAGATTTCGATAGCGTAGAAATAGTTAATAGTAAATCGTCAAATAGTAAATTGGCATTATGGATATATTTTCAAAGATTGCTGCTGGTGAGATTCCCAGCTACAAATGTGCAGAGAACGACGAGTTCTATGCTTTCCTCGACATTAACCCGTTGGTAAAGGGCCATACTTTGGTGATACCCCGTCGTGAGGTCGACTATTTCTTTGATATGGACGACGACGAACTGGCTCGTTATCAGCAGTTTGCCAAGCGCGTGGCTATTGCCGTCAAGCAGGCATTCCCCTGTAAGAAAGTGGCTCAGGTGGTGCTGGGGTTGGAGGTTGCTCATGCCCATATTCATCTCATCCCCATGCAGAGTGAGGCCGATGCCGATTTCCGTCGCGAAAAGTTGAAGCTTTCTGAGGAGGAATTCAAGGAGATTGCCGCCAAGATTCAGGCCGCTTTCAAATAACTCTAAACTCTCAACTTTCAACTAAAAATGATCGGAGTTATTCTTGCCGCAGGTATGGCTAAGCGCCTGCGTCCGTTGACTGATGAGTGTCCCAAATGCCTGCTGAAGGTGGGTGAACGCACGTTGCTGGCCCGTACTGTCGATGCTATGTTGGATGCAGGCATTACCGAGCTGGTGGTTGTGACAGGCTATCGTGGAGAGATGCTGCGTAGTTTTCTCACAGCTCACTATCCTGATTTGACCATTCATTTCATTCATAATGCCGACTACGAGCACAATAACAACATCTTCTCGCTGTGGATGACTCGTCCCTATACCGATGGACACGACTTCCTATTGATGGATAGCGACATCCTGTGCGACCCTCAGGCTGTAAATCGTATGGTCCGTCAGCAGGGCACTGCTCTGGCTTTGAACCGTCATGAGTGTGGCGAGGAGGAGATTAAGATTATTGTCGACGAATCTGGTCGTGTGGTAGAACTGAGTAAGACGTGCAGTATTGCCGATGCCATTGGTGAGTCGGTGGGCATTGAACGTATTGCTGCTGACTATGCTGCTGCGTTGTTCCAGGAATTGGAACAGATGATAGAACGCGAGGGACTTATCGACATCTTCTATGAGCGTGCCTTCGAACGTCTGATTCCCCAGGGACACCACTTCCGCGTGGTCGACACCACTGACCTTTTCTCTATTGAACTCGACACGGTGGAGGATTTCCAGCGTGCCAAGGAGCTTATTCCCGCTGAACTTTACTGATTATAATAAAAGGGAAGGAAACATGATACTGCTGAGTTTTGACACAGAGGAGTTCGACGTACCTCGCGAACATGGGGTGGATTTCTCGTTGGCCGATGGTATGAAGGTCAGCATAGAGGGTACGAACCGTATCCTTGATGTGCTGAAGGAACATGATGTCCGGGCCACATTTTTCTGCACGGGTAATTTTGCCGAACAGGCACCAGCCGTGATGCAGCGTATTATGGACGAGGGACATGAGGTGGCTTGTCATGGCGTAGACCATTGGCAACCCAAAGAGAGCGACTTTGAAGTGTCGAAACAGATTGTGGAGCGTGTGACAGGTCGACAAGTCAACGGCTATCGCCAGCCTCGTATGTTTCCCGTCAGCGACAGTGAAATAGCCCGTGTGGGGTATTGCTATAACTCGTCGTTGAACCCAGCCTTCATTCCTGGCCGTTATATGCATCTGACCGCACCTCGCACATGGTTTATGAAAGGCGATGTAATGCAGATTCCTGCCTCGGTGACTCCTTGGGTGCGCTTTCCTTTGTTCTGGCTCTCGCTGCATAATCTGCCTGAGAGCTTGTATCATTGGCTGGTGCGTCGTACGCTGAAATACGATGGGTATTTTGTCACTTACTTCCATCCGTGGGAATTCTTTGACCTGAAGGAACATCCTGAATTCATGATGCCGTTTATCATCCGTAACCATAGTGGACGTCAGATGATGCAGCGTCTTGGCAGTCTCATCGCTATGCTGAAATCACAACAGCACGAGTTTATAACCTTCACTGAATTTGTGGAAAGAGTAAAAAAGTAAAAGCATCATGATTAAGTTAGCCACTGTATCGCCCTGTTACAACGAGGAAGAAGTGCTTCGCCACTCTGTAGAACGCTTGACAGCATTGTTCAAACGTATGATGTCTGAAGGCCTGATAGACGAGGAAAGTATGATGGTTTTTGTCAACGATGGCAGTAAGGACTCGACGTGGCAGATTATCAGTGAGTTACATCGCGAGAATCCTTTGGTGCGTGGCATCAATCTGGCCCGTAATGTAGGGCATCAGAATGCCATCATGGCAGGTATGATGACTGCCAAGGATTGGGCTGATGCTGTGGTGACTATTGATGCCGACCTGCAGGACGATATTGAGTGTATTCCCCAAATGGTGAAGGACTTTCAGGCTGGCAACGACATCGTGTATGGTGTGAAGGTGTCGCGCAAGGCCGATCCACCATTAAAACGTATGACGGCTCAAGCGTTTTACAAACTGCAGAGTTCCATGGGTGTGGAGAGCGTTTACAATCATGCCGACTTCCGTCTGCTGAGTCGCCGTACCCTGGAGATGCTGTCAGGTTACGATGAACGTAACCTCTACCTTCGTGGACTGATTCCAATGATTGGCCTGCCTTCGACAACGGTAGATGATGTAATCAGCGAGCGACAGGCCGGTACGTCGAAATATACGATAAGTAAAATGCTGAATCTGGCCCTTGACGGAATTACCTCGTTCAGCGTCAAACCTCTTTATAACATTATTTATTTGGGAATGCTGTTCCTTGTTATCAGTTTCTGTATAGGTATTTACGTGCTTCGTGCACTGATTGTCGGTACAGCCATTCCCGGTTGGTCCTCACTGATCCTCTCCGTCTGGCTTGTAGGCGGCTTCATCCTGATTAGTATGGGTATTACCGGAGTCTATGTTGGTAAAATCTACAATGAGGTAAAGCGCCGTCCGCTATACAACATCAAGGAGATATTATGAATTTCCTTTGGGTGTTAAACCGTAATCTCTCGTTGCCATTTCCCAACATAGTTTCAGCCAAACCAGTGTGACGGGTAAGGCTTTCAGTGCATAGGGCTGTACCCATTCCTTGCGTAGGTAGGCGGGAAACAGGTCGCTGGGTGAAAGGCTGCTTAGCACGAATACAAAGATCATGAGTGCGATGTCCCACCCGTTACGTTGCCAAGGAACTGCTGTGTACCAGATGACAACACCTACTAAGGCAATGATGTAACCGCTTGACTCACTGCCCGTAGAGAACAATACCACAAACATCAGTACCGAGGCTAATAGGGCTTGCCGGAATGCTTGGTGCTGGTATTGTGACAGACGCAGGTAAGGGATGGCGAACATCGCCAGCCCGGGAATGATGAGCCACAGATCGCTGAATGTCATTCCCGTCGTACGGTGTATCATGCCTAGCAATGAAATATTCTGGGCAATAGAGTCGAGGTTCTCACCGTTTTTCTCTGTCAGACAGACGATCCACTCGTGGTATTGCCCAATGATGTATTCCGGACTACTGATCAGCATGGGCAATACAAAGAGTACTGCTCCCCATACTATCAGTGCTACGATAAAGCGTAGTTTGTGTTTTGAGAAGAAGAAAAATGCCAGTCCTACAATACCATACAGCTTTACCAATGTGCCCACAACGATGAAGAATGCCGCCTCTGCATCGCGCTCCTTTTCTATGAGGAAGAATGCCAATACGATGATGGCTGCAATAGCCACGTTGAACTGCTGCATAAACAGGGCTGTCAGCAGTTCATGGGCGCAGAACCACAAGATGAAGATTTGCTGATGTTTCGTCAGGTCTGACCGTCTGATGGCTACATAGAGAAACAGTGAGAGTGATACACACCACAAGATGAGTCCAATCCATTCGGGTACAACAGCAAAGGGGGCGAATACCAGTGAGAAAAAAGGACCATAGTGGTTCACATCCCAGTATTCGTCAGGGTAAGCCACATAGAGTGGTGTCCTATTCCAGACATGCCAGAATACCCCACGGAAAATCAGGAAATTGTTGTGTGCGTGCATCTTTGCCAATGCCGATACGATACCCAATATGAGCCATAGTCCCAACAACGTGCGATAATCGCGAAAGAAGGGCTTGGTCAGGATTGCCTTACATTTATCTTTCATAATTCTTCCGTTTTGCTTGCAAAATTAATAATTTTTTTCTAATTTTGCACACATGAACGAGAAAAACAAGATATCGGTGGTTATTAACACCTATAACGCGGAGCAACATCTTGAGCGGGTGCTGGAGAGTGTGCAAGGTTTTGACGAGGTGTTAATCTGCGATATGGAGAGCACGGACCACACGTTGGAAATCGCCCGTAAGAACGGCTGTAGGGTGGTGACATTTCCCAAGGCAGACCACAAGAGTGCCGAGCCGGCCCGTACGTTTGCCATCCAATCAGCATCAAGTCTCTGGGTGTTGGTGGTAGACGCTGACGAGATAGTGACTACAGCATTGCGCGAGGCCCTCTACGACCACATTCAGCAACCTGACTGCGCCAAAGGACTGTACATCCCCCGCCTGAACAAGTTTATGAACAAGACGATGCAGTGTGCTTACCCCGATTACCAGTTGCGTTTTTTTGTTCGTGAAGGAACTGAATGGCCTCCTTATGTGCATACCTTCCCTAAAGTTGATGGTCCACTGGCTTATTTGCCAAAGAATCGGAAGGATTTGGCGTTTGTTCATCTGGCTAACGACAGCATCCATACCATTCTAGAGAAGGATAACAGGTACAGCGATAACGAGGTGTTGAAAAAGGCAGGCCGGAAGTATGGTGCCGGTGCATTGCTTTATCGGCCATTCTGGCGCTTTTTCAAATGTTATGTGCTGGAAGGCGGTTGGCGTGACGGCATTCATGGACTGATTTATGCCGGACTGAAGGGTATCTATCAGTTTATGCTTGTTTCTAAGATTATTGAGAAGCGGCAGTCAGAATAGGTTGATTTAAAAGGTTCATGTGGCATGATATTCGTTCGTGACAAAGGTCAGATGTGTAACAATATGTTGCAGTATGGTCATGTGTATGCATGGGCGAGGGAGCATGGGCTGAAGACTGTGTCGATGCGCTTTTCTTATAAATACCAGTATTTCCGACTCTGCGATACACGCTATCATCATTTTTTTTCGTATGTCTTCGCGAAGTATGGTGCTCGATGGGGAATGATTCCTGTGGTTGATTTCGATGAGGAGGGTTGCGTCAGCTCGGAAAAAGAACAGCAACTGGAGCGCTCTCGTCTGGTGGTAGCCCAGGGATGGCATGCCCGCTGGTATGACCTCTTTCTGAAATACCGGCAGGAAATTGTAGCTCTGTTCGCTTTTCATGATGATATAGAAAAGCGTGTCAGTGGATTTCTCAGTGATGGCTTGCGGATAGGAGTCCATATCCGTCGTGGCGACTATGCTCATTTCCACAATGGGCGTTTCATGTATTCAGACGAGCAGTATGCAGACATAGTTCGGCAGTACATCGACAGATACCACCCGGCAGAGAAGAAAAGTATCTACATTTGTGGCAACGACCCGGCAGTGGATCGTTCTCTGTTTGAAAGTGCATTCCCCGACTGTTGCGTTGTTTTCCCCAATGGCAATCCTGGCGAGGATCTTTGTCTGTTGTCGTATTGCGACTATCTGATAGGAGCACCAAGCACTTTCACCCTTGTGGCGTCGATGTATCGCGATCTGCCCCTTTATTGGATAGAGGATCCTAGTCGGCAAGTGACAGAGGACTGCTTTAAGAAATTCGATTATTTGTTCCAACATATCTATTGATGTTATGAATATCCTGTATATTGTATTTGGCGACAAACTGGACTATCATCTGCAAGCCTATCTCTCTGTTCGTAGCTTTCAGAAGCAAATGAAGGACGATGACCAGATATTCGTTGTTACCTCGCGTCCGGAATATTATAAGCATGCCCATGTGACAACGCTCGATGTTACCGATGAAGAGATAGAAGCCTGGAAAGGACCTCACCACTTCTTCTTCCGTGTTAAGATCAAGGCGATGGAATTGCTGGCATCAAGATACCCTAACCAGCACGTCCTGTATCTGGATAGTGACACGTTTTTATATGGTAGCCTTGATGTCCTCAAACAGCGACTCGACAGTGGTCATGGCATGATGCACATCAGGGAAGGCCACCCCAGCAAGATGAAAGGTGGCTCACTGAAGTTGTGGAATACCGTAAAGGGCCATACTTATGCAGGGATCACTCTGGGAGAAGGTCACGATATGTGGAATGCAGGTGTTGTTGCTGTTCCCAAGGACCGACTGGATAAAGTCATTTCCACTTCCTTGGCTATTTGTGACGGGATGCTTGATGATGGAGGAAACTGTTTTATTCTTGAACAATATGCGCAGTCCGTATGTATGAGCGAACTGACGCAGCTGATGCCTTCTGACGATTGCATCGGACACTTCTGGGCCACAAAACCAGAGTGGGAGTCGCTGATTAGTGAGATGCTGCTGCGTTCGTACATGCAGCAGAGTACGCTTCAGGAAGAGTTGGATGCCATTACTGACGACGTACTACGTTCAGTACCCATATACGTTCATAAGTCGACGACTGCTAAGAAGTTGAAACGGCTGGTTGACAACTTGTTCCCGGACAAACAATATAAATATGTGGAATAGTCAGAAACGGATATGCTTGAAAGGTCTATTGCCCACCTGAGCGGCACGACGGGGGAATCCGCTGTTATACATCTTGCCAGTTTGTAGCAGGAATACCTTCTCGGCTCGGCTGATCATCAAGATGTCTACAAACAGTTTGATATTCACATCTTCGGGTGTCTCCTTATAGAAATCAATATGTTGAACTTTGCCGGGGATGTAGTAGATAAAGTCCAGCTGACTGGCGGCATATTCAAGAAATCGTATACTGTCGGACATTAGTACGACTTTTTTCGTAGGATCCAACGTATTTTTCAGCTCGGCAATCTTTTGGACACAACGTGTCATGAGCAGCTGTTGTTCTTCGGGGGAGATGTCGACGCCGTCCCGTTCGACGAAATCGCCTAACAGGCGCTGAAAACGCAGTGACATGGTGTAGTAGCCTCCCTGTAACTTTGACGTATGCAGTGCCAGGGCTTCTTCGACTTTCTGTGTTGGTTTGAACAGTTCGTTGAACAGCAGACCGAAACGAGTGCCTCGTGGCAGCAGATGTGCGTTGGTATATACGTGTGCCTGCTTCGAGGCCTGACGGAAACACTTCTTCAGCCATAGCTTCTGAAAGAAAGGCTCCACGAGGGTGGCATTGCTTCCACAATAGACCACTTTGCTGTCCGTCGTATGATAACTGATATCTTCAGGAAGAATGGTCCAGTCGATGTGGTTGGGCTGCAAATAGTCTGTTAATTGAAATGGTGACACAAAATGGATGCGGAAGTCATATCCCAATTCTTTGCAAACATAGTAGGAAGAAACAATACCGCGCAGACGGTCAGTCATGCCATAGTGGTCTGTGCGACCGTCAAACATACAGATGACTTGTTTCCTTTCGTTTTTTGCACGTGGTGCTTCTGGAGAATAGTAGGGACTCAGCTTCAAGGCTTGTTTACGCCATTTGCCTCGTTGCTTAAACAGGTTTTGAAACACGTTCTGAATCTCTTTCCCCGTGCGGTGTATAAGTCCTTCTTTTCCTAATAACAGCATATTACGATGAAGTCCAATGTCTCTTCATGGCTGCAAAGGTAGGAATTTTCTGTGATACAGACAAGCGTAAATGAAAAAAAACGTGTTTTTCTTTCGTTTTTGCTCACTTATTTGTACCTTTGTACCCATGAAGAAAATATTGGCCAAATTGCTTTATGGCTTACTCTATCTGACGTCACTGCTGCCCTTGTGGGTGCACTATCTGATATCAGACTTGTTTTATGTGCTGATTTATAAAGTGGTGCACTACCGGGTAAAACTGGTAAGAAAGAACTTGTCAGACTCATTTCCCGAAAAAACGGATAAGGAAATCCGTGACATAGAGTGCCGTTTCTATCACTGGTTCTGCGACTATCTGGTAGAAACGGTCAAACTGTTGACTATCAGCGAAAAACAGTTGAAGCGACGGATGGTGTTTAAAGGTACGGAGGCTATTGACCAAGTGGTAAGGGAAGGCCGTTCGGTAGCAATCTATCTGGGGCATTACTGTAATTGGGAATGGGTGACGTCTATGCCCTTGTGGGTAACTACTGAGGCGCAATGTGGACAGATATATCACGTGTTGGAAAATAAGGAGTTCGACATGCTATTCCTAAAATTGCGCCAGCGTTTCAATGCGGTGTGTATTCCGATGGCTGAGACGTTGCGCCGGATTGTTAAGTACAAGCAGGAGGGAACCCCTGTTGTTATTGGTTATATCAGCGACCAAGTACCGTTTTGGAACAATATCCACCATTGGTGTCAGTTCCTGAACCACGACACCCCAGTGTTGACTGGTACTGAGCGACTGGCCCGCCAGACGAATCATGTAGTCTTTTATCTGGAAATGAGTCGTCCGAAACGAGGTTATTATGAAGCACAAATCCGTTTGATAGCCACTCATCCCCAACAGTTAGGCGAATATGAAATCACTGATGCTTATTTTGGTATGCTTGAAGAGAGTATTCGTCGGGCCCCGGAGTTTTGGCTGTGGACTCACAACCGATGGAAACGTACCCGTGAGGAGTTTAACCTTCGCTATGACCCGGTAACAGGGCGAGTGAATTTGGACTCGCTCGAAAGTATCAAACGGCAGAAAGGAATACAATAGAAGGAAAAGAAGAAAGAGGGCGTCGGACCCTCTTTCTTGTTATTAAATAATATTAAATAAGGTGTAAAACCTTATGCGTCGATATTGGCGTAGGTGGCGTTCTTCTCGATGAACAGGCGGCGCGGTTCCACGTCGTCACCCATCAGCATCGAGAATATCTCGTCGGCCTCAGCGGCATTCTCGATGGTTACCTGCTTCAGCAGACGGTTCTCGGGATTCATCGTCGTCTCCCACAACTGCTCTGGATTCATCTCACCCAAACCTTTGTAGCGCTGGGTGTGCAGTGCTGAGGCATTCTCGTCGCCAGCCACATACTTGTCGATGAAAGCCTGACGCTGCTGCTCGGTATAGCAGTACTCCGAGAACTTCTTATAGGTACACTTGTAGAGTGGGGGTGTGGCGATATAGAGGTGCCCGCCCTGAATGACCTGTGGCATGAAACGGTAGAAGAGTGTCATGATGAGCGTGTCGATGTGTGAGCCATCGACGTCGGCATCGGTCATGATGATGATCTTGTCGTAACGCAACTTGTCGATGTTGGCCTCCTTGGAGTCCTCGCCGTCTACACCAAAACGTACACCAATACTCTGAATGATGTTCATCACAGACTCAGCTTCGAACACACGGTGCCACTGAACCTTCTCGACGTTCAGGATCTTACCGCGCAGAGGCAGGATAGCCTGAAAGTGACGGTCACGACCCTGTTTGGCAGAACCGCCGGCGGAGTCACCCTCGACGAGGAAGATCTCGCAAACCTTCGGATCCTTCTCTGAGCAGTCGGCCAGTTTGCCTGGCAGACCACCGCCCGTCATCGGGTTCTTGCGCTGCACGCTCTCGCGGGCCTTGCGGGCTGCGATACGTGCTGTGGCAGCCAGAATGACTTTCTCGCAGATGGTATGAGCCTCTTTGGGGTGTTCCTCCAAATAGTTGGTCATAGCCTCGCCTACAGCCTTCTGTACCGCTCCGTTTACCTCGCTGTTGCCCAGCTTGGTCTTGGTCTGGCCTTCGAACTGGGGCTCTGCCACCTTCACGGAGATGATGGCTGTCAGTCCCTCGCGGAAGTCGTCCTGAGCCACTTCAATCTTGGCTTTCTCAATCTGCTTACGCAACTGATCGTCCTCGTCGGCGTACTTCTTCAGCGTACGTGCCAAGGCGATGCGGAAGCCGGTCAGGTGTGTACCACCCTCGATGGTGTTGATATTGTTGACGTAGGAGTGGATGTTTTCCGAATAGTCGCTGTTATAGAGCAGGGCTACCTCGATGGGCACACCGTCCTTCTCGGTCTTCAGGCAGATGGGGTCGCCGATGATGGAGGTACGGTGACGATCCACGTAGCGCACGAACTCTTTCAAACCCTCCTTGGCGTGGAACACCTCAGGCTGTCTCAGATTGCCTTCCTCGTCGGGACGCAGGTCTGTCAGCGTGATGGTGATACCGGCATTCAGGTAAGCCAGCTCACGCATACGGCGGGCAATGATGTCGTATTTGTATTCTGTGGTGATAAAGATGCTGCCGTCGGGCCAGAACTGCTGACGTGTACCTGTCTGGTCTGTGTCACCAACAATCTTCACGTCGTACAGTGGCTTACCCTTCTCGTACTCCTGCTGGTAGATGTGTCCGTTGCGGAACACCTGCGACAGCATGTGTGTCGACAGGGCGTTCACACAGCTCACACCCACGCCGTGCAGACCACCGGAAACCTTATAGGAACCCTTGTCGAACTTACCACCGGCGTGCAGCACAGTCATGACGACCTCGAGGGCCGACTTGTGCATCTTCTCGTGTTCATCGACGGGAATACCACGTCCGTTGTCCTGTACGGTAATACTATTGTCTTCGTTGATAGTCACCTCGATGTGTGTGCAGTAACCTGCCATAGCCTCGTCGATAGAGTTGTCGACGGTTTCGTTGACGAGGTGGTGGAGACCCTTTTCGCTGATGTCTCCGATATACATAGCCGGGCGCTTACGCACGGCCTCCAGTCCTTCGAGCACCTGAATGTTACTCGCGGAATAGTTGCTTGCTTTGTTCAGTTCTTCTGTCATTGTTTGTGTTCTCGCAATTTTCGAGTGCAAAGGTACTAAATTTCCAAGACTTAAACGAAAGAAAAGTGTTTATTTTTTATAAAAAAAATAACCGCACGCTGAGTTCAGTGTGCGGCAATTATGCTTGGATGAATAATGATTATCCCAGCTTGCTGATGTGCAGAGCAAGACTTGACTTCAGGTTAGCGGCCTTGTTCTTGTGGATGATGTTGGTCTTAGCCAGCTTGTCCAGCATCTTCTGCACCTTGGGGTACAGGGCTACAGCCTCTTCCTTGTTGGTCGTTGCGCGAAGCTTGCGAACAGCGTTACGCATGGTCTTGGCATAGTAGTGATTGTGCTCTGCCTTCTTCTTGTCCTGACGAATTCTCTTCAGGGATGACTTGTGATTTGCCATTTTAATTTTTTTTGTTTTTTAATTGTTTAACTTAAAGCTTGTGGGTCTTGCGTCTCATCGGACTGCCCTGGGCGGGGTTTGAAACCCTCCGGCACCTTGTCCCCTTGACGGGTAGCACTTGGCTGTGCAGATGACGGATTTAATGGTAGTCCCTAGGAGAGTCGAACTCCTCTTTAGAGAATGAAAATCTCTCGTCCTAACCGATAGACGAAGGGACCAGGGTGTCAAAAACAGTGCAAACCGAATGCAGAAGAGCGTGCTCTTATGCTGAGGTGCAGCCTGTTTTCGCAGGTGCATTCTCAAAATGCGGCTGCAAAGGTACTACTTTTTTCTTAATTCGGCAAATTTTCTTCAAGAAAAATGCATTATTTGCGTATTTTTGTGTAAATTTGACTGCGTCGAAAGCACTTTCGCTCGAAAAAACCAAAAACTTTTGGCTTTTTACTCGCTTATTCGTACCTTTGCCCTCATGTTAGTGAAAACGGAAGCCATTGTGCTCCATTCTTTGAAGTATGGAGAGACGCGCCTCATCGTAGATTTGTATACGCGAGAGGCGGGACGCCTGTCGTGCGTCGTTTCCATTCCCAAGACCCAGAAGGCACGGTTGAAGAAACAATACTTCCAACCGATGACCCTGCTCGAGGTGGAGGTCGACTTGCGGCAGCGCTTGCAACTGCAAAAGCTGAAGGATGCCCGTCTGTTGTCAGCCTATGCCTCTATCCCTTTCTCGCCGGAGAAGTTGGCGCTCTCGTTGTTCATTGCTGAATTCCTGTATCACGCCTTGCGCTCAGAACAACAAGACGCCTCGTTGTTCGCCTATCTTGTCGACGCGATGCAATGGCTCGATATAGCGGAAAAGGGCTATGCCAATTTCCATCTGACTTTCTTGATGCGAATGAGCCGTTTCCTGGGGTTTTATCCTAATTTAGAGGTGAGAGAGATTACAGAAACGGAAATGTTCTTCGACTTACGCGAAGGGCGCTTCTGCACTTCAGCTCCTGTCCATCGCGATTTTCTGCAACCCGACGACGCTCGTCGCATCCACGCGCTGATGAGAATGGACTTCCCGACAATGCATCTCTATCGTCTGAACCGCCAGGACCGCAATCGCATTGTCGACGTGCTGCTCCACTACTATCGCCTGCACATTCCCCAGTTTCCTGAGCTGAAGAGCCTCGCCGTCTTACAGGAATTGTGGGCGGATTGAGGGCCTATTTCCCTATCAGGGTCAGCATTTTTTTCGCATCCTCGTCGCCTTCGGCAGCCTTCTTGCGCATCTTGGACAGGATTTCAGGGCCTTTCTTATTGTGGGCGACGGCTTTTTTCAGCCACGACTTGGCCTTCTTTTCGTCAGCCGTCAGCCCGCCCTTGCCCTTCAGGTAGGCCTTGCCTACTTCATACTCGGCTTTGGCGTAGCCCTGCTTAGCCGACTTCATGAACAGCTCAGTGGCTTTTTGGCGGTTCTTGCCAACGCCATAGCCTTCCTTATAACACTTGCCCAGCCGGTATTGTGCCTTCTTATGTCCTTTGTCGGCAGCAGCCTTCAGTTTGGGAACAGCCTGTTCGTACTTCTTTGCTTCATACAGTGCCTTGCCTTCTTCATAGAGTGCGTCGGCGTTCTGGGCGCTGGCGGCCATTGTAGTCACTGCCAGCAGCAGGGTCATAATCCATTTTTTCATTGTACTTATATTTATATGTCAATTTGTGTCGGCAAAGGTCTGATTTATTTGTGGTAATGCCAAACTTTTTCAATGAACGACGCGTTTCTCTCAACAAATCGTTCTGATTTCATCAGGTGTTCTTTGAGAGCTGGTAGGCAAGGAGTGCCCAAACCTCAGGCTGCTCTTAGCTCCCTTTCTCGTCCGATATATGTTCGGTATATGTTCGGTATTTTTCCGCTTATCGACCGAACATATAGTGGACAAGTCCCGAGTGTATAGCGGACTATGTACGAGGGTACTATTTCTTCCACCAATCATCCTTTGTGCGGCAAATGGCTTGAACCACACAGTTCATAGCCTTGCATTGCGCTACGGTAATCTCCTCATTGGCTGGGCGATATTGATAGGCCCAGGGGGTAACAATCAGGAGGCGGTTGGCTGTGCATAACTGCAAACGGGCCTCTGATGGGTGGTAGATTTCAGGAAAGCCGTTGTCGGTAATTAGGATGACAGGATGTCCTTGTGCGATAGTATCGTCGATGATTTCTTGCTCGCCTTTGGCAATACGCGCTGATACTAGTACGGCACCATTGGCCGTTGCATTCAAGCATGCTTGTTTGTGTTGAGCAAAAAACGGTTTGTCTTTTCTATGGCAGACAACGGGCAGCAACTGGTGCTCTAATAGTTCGAGATTGCTATAGCTGTCGCAGACGATGTGGTTGTTGACTATCAATAACCTGTCAGTTAATGCTTGCCACAAGAGGGCGTCATCAGCAGGTAATGCATGTTCGCGAATCAGGTAGCCACGTAGGGCATTGGGGGTAACTAGTGTGTTGATGGTTTTTCGTTGAGGCCGTAGTGCGCTGGGGTTGTTGGCGCGCAGCAGGCGGTTGCGCGGATTGGCATGGATATAGGCGCGCTGCGTTTCCAGCTGTCCTGGCTTAAGGGGGATGACATCCACGTAGCCAGAGGCAAACAGCGGCTGGCGGTCAGAGGAAAAGCGTAGCTTTTTATTTGCGCCAGTATCTGGCGCGCTGGTGGCAAAACCACCAGCAACAGAAGGAGCGCTTGTTGTTGGTTGCGGTTTTGGGACAACCTCCCCTTGCCCGATGATTTCCCAATAGCGGCGGTTGCAGCCCTCTTTGAAGCCTGCTATTATTTGCCCGAGGTGCGTCTGTCTGCCATTCTTACTAATGAGGCTGTTCTTGACGTTAACGATAAAATGCATGTGTTCGGGCATCACCACGTAGTCTTGAATCTCTATGACAGGATAGTGGCGTGTAATGCTGTGGAGTAGTTCGTATTCCACCATCTTTCCTATGGCAGTCAATTCCACTCTTGGTGCATTAGAATGACCATCGGGGCATTGCAAGTCTCCAATGATTCTGCCTAACGACTGGCGTTTCCTGTCATGAACATTCATGGTGATGTGGTAAAGCCCGGGATCCCTGTAATTGTTTTCAGGGCTTCTACGCTTCATGCTATGAATCATGTTGTTTCTTATTTATAGAGAATAATGCCAATATACGAGCTACGAGTCCCTTTCGTGTGCAAAAATAACGAATTATTCGCAAAGCAACAAACTTATTGGCAATTTTGTTGCAAAAGCTTTAGCGTTTCGCAGGGTGTTCGTTGATAAAAACGGGGTGTTCGCTGAATAAATTAGGCGGAAGCGCTTTTTCCCCTTATCTTTGCAACGAATTTAACAGTATTAATTATTAATTACGAGCGATATGAAAAGACTACTATTTTTATTGATGATGACAATAGGGATGCTGAGCGCTCATGCAGCAGACTATCCCTATCTGATCTTTGAGACGACGGACGGTAACAAGATATCCGTGTCTGCCGAATCGCTGACACTGACCATCAGCGGTACTACCCTGACGGCTGGCAATCAGTCGTTTACCCTCGTGAACCTGAGTAAGATGTATTTCTCGACTACTGATGAAACTACAACAGGTATTAGCGAAACAATGGTCGCTGACCTCGACGAGGCCACTGACATCTACGACCTGAAAGGCAATAAGGTGAGCCGCAGTCAGATGCAGAAAGGCGTATACATTGTGAAGACCCCCAAAGGAACCTTTAAAGTGACAGCAAAATGAAAAAGGTATATGCAATCCTGATGGCGCTGATGCTGACGATAGCAGCAGGCGCCCAGACGCTGAGTATCACCACCAGCAGTGGTACGAAATCGTATAGTGCGGCAGACCTCACCTCGAGTTCACCCGTTACGTTCTCTGACGGCACCACCATGACTGTTGGCAGCGATACCTATACCATCAGTGAGATTACTAATGCCGGAGCAGCCGACGTGGATGTCAACGAGGTACATATCATTTATGATGGCTCATCGGCATCGGTAGTGATGGCTACCAATGTGACCAGCTATGTCACAGCATCCGTCAGCGGAGCACATGTCACCATCACCCAGTCGAATACAGCCGCTGTAGACGGCGAGGAGATTACCTATGTGCTGAGCGGAACATCTACTGACGGCTCTTTCACTCTGGGAGGGTCGTATAAATGTACCGTCTCGCTGGCAGGCGTGACGCTGACCAATCCCAGCGGCGCTGCCATCAACATCACCAATTCGAAGCGCATACAGCTCAGTGCGAAGAAGGGCACGGAGAACACGCTGACCGACGGCAGCGGTTCACAGAAGGCTTGTATCTACTCGAAGGGCCAGTTGCAGATTCAGGGCAATGGTACGCTGAACGTGGTGGGCAACTACAAGCACGGCATCAAGTCGGCATCGTACATAGAGATCAAGAACCTGACGCTGAACATCACCTCCACCGTCAGCGACGGTATCAACTGCGAGGAGTATTTCCTCATGAAGAGCGGTACGGTGACCATCAGCGGTGTGGGCGACGATGGCATCCAGTGTGATCTGGGTGGTACGACGTCAACCGGCGAGACCACCGACCACGAGGACGAGGATACCGGTAACATCTACCTCGAGGGTGGAACGCTGAATGTGACAGCTACGGCAACAGCTGCCAAGGGCATCAAGTGCGACGGTGCGATAAATATTACCGCAGGTACTATTACCGTAAAAACCACGGGAGGTGCCGAATGGGACAGCGACGACAAAGAGGTAAAAGGTTCTAGCGGACTGAGCTGCGATGGTAACATGACCATCAGCGGCGGAACCATCAGCGTAACTTCAAGCGGTGCAGGTGGCAAGGGCATCAAGTGCGATGGCACGATGACTATCTCTGACGATGCTAATCTTACCGTCACTACGACGGGATACATCGCTTATTGCACCAGCACCAGCAGCACCACCATCAACACAGCATCATCTTCTGAAACCAAAATTTCTGGGAGCTCTAAAACAGTAGGGGATTTGGATGACGCACTTAGGACCTCGCCCAAGGGCATTAAGTGTGACGGTGCTATAACTATCAGTGGCGGCACCATCGTGGTCAGCGCCAAATACCATGAGGGCATAGAGACCAAGAGCACGCTTGACATCAGCGGTGGCTATGTCTACTCTTATAGCTCTGACGACGCTATCAACTCCAGCAGTCACATGACCATTACAGGTGGCTATGTGATGGGCAATTCAAGCGGAAACGACGGTCTGGATGCCAATGGCAACCTGTATATACAAGGTGGAAACGTATTTGCTGTGGCCACGTCTCAGCCTGAGGTAGGTATCGATGCCAACACTGAGGGCGGATACAAGCTCTACATCACAGGTGGCAACGTGGTGGCTATCGGCGGCTTTGAGAACAATGCCAGCATCTCTAACGGTACGGCAAAGTCGGCCAGCTACAGCAAGGGAACGTGGTACGGACTCTATAACGGTAGCACGCTGGCCTTTGCCTTCAAGGTACCATCGAACAGCAGCATGGGCTCGTCGATGGCTGTGTATACCACCAGCACACCAGCCCTGAAATCCGGCGTGACGGGCAGTGGTACCAGTTTCTGGAGCGGCTATGGATATACCAATGCCAGCGGTGGCTCTGATGTGACATTGAGCACCTACTCGTCATCAGGCGGTGGCGGCGGCCAGCCTGGCGGTGGCGGTCAGCCTGGCGGCGGTCGATAAGTGAACAGAATAACAAAACTAAACAGACGATGACTGGTATCCTTGATACATTTGTCCCCATCACACTCGAACAGATGAGCGGTGTGAAGCTGATGAACCGCACGGACACCAAGTTTGTGACCAACACGGAGAAGCTGCGACAACTTCTCCTGTTGGCCCAACAGGACTACTACGTGCAGGAGATAGACGGCGAGCGTAATCTGGAGTACGACACCACGTACTTCGACACCACACAGTTTGACATGTACAACCAGCACCAATGGGGACATACCAACCGTCAGAAGATACGCTTCCGTACCTATTGCATCAGTGGCCTGCAGTTCATGGAGGTCAAGACGAAGAACAACCACGGGCGCACCAAGAAGAAGCGCATTGAGGTGGGCGACATGAATCTGAAAGATGCGGAGAAGCGCCTCTTTCTGGGCAAGCACCTCCGCTATGGTGTCGACACCCTGCAGCCTGCGCTGAACAACCACTTCTCGCGCATCACGCTGGTCAACAAGGGCAAGACGGAGCGCCTGACCATCGACAGCGGTCTGAGCTTCCGCAACCTGCAGAGCGACAAGCAGTTGGATATGGGCAATCTGGTGATTATCGAGCTGAAGCGCGACGGCCAGGTGTTCTCCCCTGTACTGGAGATGCTCCGTCTGTTGCGCATCCAGCCCCACGGGTTCTCCAAATACTGCATGGGCTCCGCACTCACAGGCAGCGACCATCTCGCCGTCAACCGTTTCAAGCGTAAGTTGATAGAGGTGGGGAAGCTGGTGAATCAACAATAGAAACAAACCAAAATTACTAAACGATATGCAAGAATTATTTTCTACGGGATTTGGCGATACGCTGTTTCGCTTCCTGCTTTGCCTCCTGGTCAACTGGGGCATCGTACAGTTTCTTTATTTCAAGAAGAGCAAGCGTCGCGACTTCTACTTCACATTCATCATCATCTCGGTAGCCATCTTCTTCCTCGTCTACCTCATGATGGGTATGGACCGTGGTAAGGCGACGATGGGTGTCGGACTGGGACTCTTTGGCATCTTCAGCATCATGCGCTATCGTACCGACACGATGCCTGTGCGCGAGATGACTTATCTGTTTGTCGTAGTATGTCTGTCTGTGGTTCACGCGATGGCCGACTCGATGGGTGTCGATGCTGCGGGCAAGATGATAGGCACTCCGATAGCAGAATTGCTGGTTATCGACATCATTGTGATAGCAGCCATCATCGTCTTCGAACAGACGCTGAAGGTAGAGACCACCAAACTTGTACAGTACGACCGCATCGAACTGATCAAGCCTGAGAAGCGCGACGAGCTGATTGCCGACCTGGAACAGCGTCTGGGCATCAAGGTGACAGATGTGAAGGTGGGGGCTGTCGACTTCCTGCGTGACATGGCTATGCTGCGCATCAGCTATGAAGGTGAGAGTGCCGGCGAGGTAGACCAGAAGATCAAAATCAAAAACTCAGAATATGCGAATGTTTAGAATCACCCTGGCGGCTCTGGCGCTGACAGTCCTGAGCCAGCCGTTGATGGCACAGAGCGAGGCAGGCCTGCTGATGGAGGTTGGTGCCGAGAAGAAACTGTCGAAGAAATTCAGCCTTGGTCTGGAGGCTGACCTTCGTACCCGTAACAACTTCAAGACGATGGACCGCTGGAGCATAGGGTTAGGCGCTGAGTATAAGCCTGTCAAGTATCTGAAGCTGGATGCCGGCTATACCCTGCTGAACAACAACTTCCGCGAGGATATCAGCTACAATACCAATGGCAGTTACAACAACTGGCGACCCTCCTACTGGGGTATCCGCCATCGTCTGCACGCCTCTGTGACGGGCACCTATAAGTTTGCCAACAACCTGCGCATCTCGCTACGCGAACGCTGGCAGTACACCTATCGTCCTGAGAAGACGGTGACTCGCTGGGACTTCGACAACTCCTGGTGGGAAGACAAGGTACGTGTGGGCAAGGGAAAGAACCAACTGCGTTCCCGCCTGCAGTTGTCGTACGACAAGAAGCGTGCCCTGCTGACACCATACGCCAGTGTCGAGCTCTACAACTCATGGGCCATTGAGAAGATACGCTATACGGTAGGTGCTGACATCAATCTCACGAAGCAGCATACGTTCAATCTGTTCTACCGTTTCCAGAACATGAAGAATGTCGATGCAGACGATTATGACCCCAATATGCACTATATTGGCGTAGGATATAAGTTCAAATTCTAAAACGTAAAATGATTATGAAAAAGTTCATCACATACATCTGTTTGCTGGCATTGACACTCACTGCCTGCGAAAAAGATGATACCGACTTCAGTGCCTATACCAACGGGACCACATCGACGGCGAATATCGTCTATATATCCTACAACGGCACCAGTGTCAGCGTCACGGGCGACACCAACGGATACGTGACCTACAGTGGAGCTGACGTGACAGTCAATACAGGTACAGATACCGACTCCCTGCTGCTCGTACTCAGCGGTACCACCAGCGACGGTTCACTGCTGGTCTACCGTGAGAAGAAATACGGTATCATGCTGAACGGAGTGACCATCCATAATCCTGATGGACCAGCCATCAACAACCAGTGTAAGAAGTCGCTGTACGTACAAGTGGTCAGCGGCACCACAAACACGCTGACTGACGGCACGTCATACACAGAGCAGGACTACGACCAGAAAGGTGCGTTCTTCAGCGAGGGACAGATTCTTTTCAGCGGCAGTGGTACGCTGAATGTGACAGGTAGTACCAAGAATGCTATTGCCTGCGACGACTATATCGTTGTTGACGAGGCTACCATCACCGCCACATCGTCTACAGGACATGGCATCAAAGTGAACGATGGCTTCTGGATGAATGGCGGCACGCTGACCGTCGACGTGACGGGCGATGGCTGTAAGGGCATCAAGAGCGATTCCATTACGGTGATTTCAGGTGGTACGATGGCCGTTACGACGTCTGGCGACTGCGAGTATGACACGGAAGCTGCCGACTACAGCTCTGCTGCCTGCATCAAGAGCGACTATCAGTTCGCGATGACGGGCGGTACGGTGACACTGACCAGCATGGGCGATGGTGGCAAGGGTATCAACTGCGACGAGGATGTCGTCTTCAGCGGTGGCACGCTGACCGTTACCACGACGGGTGGCAATGACGATGCCAAGCCGAAGGGTGTGAAGGGCGATACGGGCATTACCGTCAGTGGTGGCTCGTTTACGGTGAACGTGAAGAAGAGCTGGGCCTGCGACAATGGTACCGACAGCGATACCCCCGCCGACCATGTGACGGTAGTGGGCACGCCAACCTCCTCTTCTATTGCCAAGAAGTCTGTTGAGATTATTTTCTAATATGGTTACAGCAGCTCAGGCAATTGATAGAGCTTGACGCTGTTCGAACCCTTAATAAGAATGTATCGTTGCTGCGGTTGCTTTTCTGCAATCGCAGCTTTTACTTCCTCGACATCGTTAAATAGTTGACAGTTGACAGATGACAATTGACAGTTCTTATATTCTTCGCCTACGAGCCACACCTCATCGAATCCTGCGTCAGCCAACATATCGACCACCTTCTGGTGCTCCTCGTCGCAGACGTCGCCCAGCTCGCCCATCTTACCCAGAATGGCCATCTTGGGCGACACCTCCATGCGTTTGAAGTTGTCGATAGCTGCCTTCATCGACGTGGGATTGGCATTATAGGCATCGACAATCAAGTGGTTATGCTCTGTTTCTGTCAACTGTGAGCGGTTGTTCGTGGGTTTGTAGTTTTCCAATGCGTGGTTAATCTTGTCGAAGGGGATGTTGTTGACATACCCCACGATGATAGCTGCCAGCATGTTGTCGAGGTTATAGGCACCAATCAACTGGGTCTGAACCTCCATCCATTCTGAAGTGTAGCCAGCATCGTGGTCTTGCTCGCGCCAGCGGAATTTCAGGAAAGGTGCACACGAGATGACCTCACCCTTGATGAGAATATCGGGGTTATTGCTTTGGCCATAATAGTAGATATCCGGCTTAGCTATTCTCTCGCCTCTCACCTCTAACCTCTCACCTCTTTCTTTAATCATCTGCATCAGGTACTCGTTGTCGCGATTGACGAAGACGGGCAGGTCGCGGGCCATGAGGAAGTCATACAGTTCGCCCTTGGTCTTACAGACACCCTCGAACGAGCCAAAACCCTGCAAATGAGCTCGTCCCACGTTGGTGATAAGACCACAGGTGGGTTCGGCTGTCTCCACCAGCGTCTTGATGTCGCCAGGGTGTGAGGCGCCCATCTCCACAACGGCAATATCCGTATTCTTGTCTAAGCGGAAGAGCGTCTTGGGCACCCCCACGTCGTTATTGAAGTTGCCCTCTGTGGCCATCACAGCGTATTCCTCAGCCAATACGGCACGAATCAGCTCCTTCGTTGTCGTCTTACCGTTGGTGCCTGTAATGCCCACCATCGGAATGTCGAACTGGCGACGGTGTTCGCGGGCCAGGTCTTTGTAGGTCTGCAGGCAGTCGTCGACTTTGATGAGGTGAGAGATATGATTTGTTGAGGAGACAGTGATGTCTTCGTCGATGATGGCGTAGCTGCAGCCCTTCTCGATGGCCTGCACGGCAAACTGGTTGCCATTGAACGAGGCACCTTTCAACGCCAGGAAGATACTGCCCTCAGGACAATTACGTGAATCCGTCGTGATGCACGGATGCTGTTGGTACAGCTGGTACAATTCTTTAATATCCATATTGCTTAGTATTTTGTTTTCATGTTTCGTGGGTGGTGCTCCAGGATTTCCTGTCGCAGGGTACTCATATCTATATGCGTATAGATTTCCGTCGTTCCGATGGATTCGTGGCCCAGCATCGCCTGAATGGCTCGCAGGTCAGCTCCGCCCTCCAGAAGGGCTGTGGCAAACGAATGGCGCAGGGTATGGGGCGAGATGGTCTTGGTGATGCCTGCCTCGTTGGCCTGTTGCTTGATCATGATGAGTATCATGGTTCGTGTCAGATGTGCCCCGCGACGATTCAGGAATACGTAGTCTTCTTCTCCTGCCTTGATATTCATGAGGTTACGGTCCATGAACCAAAGATGTAACTCCCTGATGGCTTTGGGCGAGATGGGTACCAGACGCTCTTTAGACCCCTTGCCGAATACACGGATATACTGCTCGTCGAGATACAGATTGCTGAGTTTCAGGTTGACCAGTTCGCTGACACGCAGACCACAGCTGAACAGCACTTCAATGATAGCTCTGTTGCGATGACCCTCCCATTTCGACAGGTCGATGGAGTGTTCCAGTTGGTCGATTTCTCCTGGCGACAGCACTTCTGGCAAGTGCTCGCCCAAAACGGGCGATTCCAGAAGTTCCGTAGGATCATCGTCGCGATAACCGTCCAGTTGCAGGAAGCGGAAGAAAGACCGCACCCCGCTCAAGATGCGACATTGCGAACGGGGATGAATGCCAATGTCGTGGAGTGAAGCGGCAAAGTGTTGTAGGTCAGACAATTGAACATCCTGCACCTGCATGCCCTCCTGTTCCAGATAATGGAGCAGTTTTTCGAGGTCGCGCAGGTAGGCATCGAGGGTATTGGCTGAATAGCCTCGCTGCAGCTTCAGATAGCGCTGATAGGCCTTTACCACATGATTTGCCTCTGTTTTTTTGTCTGTTTCCATTTTATTTCGTACCTTTGTCGCGGCAAAGGTACGAAATTTTTTTGAAATATGAAAATTCAGATTATTAATGGTCCTAATTTGAACCTTTTAGGCGTCCGCGAGCCCGGTATTTACGGTTCTTCGTCGTTCGAGCAATACCTGCCACAGTTGCAGGCCAAGTATCCTGATGTCGAGATTGCCTACTATCAGAGCAATGTTGAAGGCGAGCTCATCAACAAGATGCAGGAGGTAGGTTTCTCCTTTGATGGCATCGTGCTGAATGCAGGAGCCTATACCCACACTTCTGTGGCGCTCCACGACTGTATCCGCTCGCTGAAGTGCCCTGTTGTCGAGGTACATATCTCCAATGTACATCAGCGCGAGGAGTTCCGTCATCATTCGATGATCTCTGCCGCCTGCAAGGGTGTTATCTGTGGTTTCGGACTTGACAGCTATCGCCTGGCCATTGAGGCGCTGAAGGTTTGACGTTATCCCGTTATAGCGTAATAACGAAGAAATGACCCTCGACGAGTACATTGCGCAGCATATCGACCCAGAACCGGAATATCTCTATCGGCTTTGGCGGGCTACCAACATCCACATGCTGCATGGACGTATGGCGTCTGGACACTTGCAGGGGCGCCTGCTGAAGATGCTGGTGACGATGATACGTCCCAAGAACATCCTCGAGGTGGGCACCTTCAGCGGTTATTCTGCTATTTGTCTGGCAGAGGGCCTGGAGGAAGGCGGTATGGTCTATACCTTTGAAATCAACGACGAACAGGAAGATTTCACACGTCCTTGGATTGAAGGCTCACCTGTCAGCAACAAGATTCGTTTCATCATCGGCGATGCGGTGACGGAGGCGCCTCGTTTAGGAGTGACGTTCGATATGGCCTTTATCGATGGCGACAAACGGACCTACCGCGAGACTTACGAGATGGTGCTGTCCGTCTTACGTCCAGGGGGCTTTATCCTGGCAGACAATACGCTGTGGGACGGCCATGTGGTTGATGCTGCCTACGACAGGGATCCCCAAACGAGGGGCATTGAAACCTTCAATGACTATGTGTTACGTGACCAGCGAGTGGAACGTGTGATATTGCCCTTACGTGACGGTCTGACCCTTATTCGAAAACTTTAAGGCACGAAATTGCGTGTTTTTTACATATTTTAGGAGCAAAATGTTGTTAGTTTGCACAAAAATGTGTACTTTTGCTTACAATTTGTAAACTAACAACGAAATAGACAATGGATAAAATTGACAATCTCGACAAAAAGATACTGAGTATCCTGTCGAAGAATGCACGTATTCCTTTCAAGGATGTTGCTGCAGAGTGCAATGTGTCGCGTGCTGCCATTCATCAGCGTGTACAGCACCTCATAGAGGGAGAAGTCATCATGGGCAGCGGCTTCGATATTAACCCCAAAAGTCTGGGCTATTCGACCTGTACCTATGTGGGAATCACGTTGGAACGCGGCTCTATGTATAAGGATGTCGTAGAATGTCTGCGTCATATTCCTGAAGTGGTGGAGTGTCACTTCACCACAGGCCCTTATACCATGCTGGTGAAACTCTATGCCCGTGATAACGAGCAGCTGATGCATCTGCTGAATGGCCGTTTGCAGGACATCCCTGGCGTGGTGGCTACTGAGACGCTCATCTCTTTGGAACAGAGCATAAAACGTGATATCCCAGTCAACTTAGACGAATAATAGCCGATGAACCATCGCTTTGATTGGCAGTCGCAACTTGCGAAAGCCTACTCGTTATTTCCGGAGGCCCCGCGGAAACCCGTTATCGGTTTGACGGGAAACTTCAACGACCAGACCTGTATGCTCAAGGATGGCTACTACAAGTCTGTCGTGCGGGCTGGTGGCGTTCCTGTCATCATTCCTCCTCTTGCCGATACTGACGTCCTCATCAATACTTTGGAGCATATCGACGGACTGTTATTGACAGGTGGTGCAGACTATAATCCATTGTATGCTGGCGAGGAGCCCTCTCAGCGTTTGGGAGGTATTAATGCTGAGCGCGACCTGCCGGAATTGCTGATTACCCAGCTGGCCTACAACCGTCAGATTCCCATATTGGGCATCTGCCGGGGTATCCAGACTTTGGCGATGGCGTTGGGCGGGAAGGTTATGCAGGATATCAGCGATGTGGCACAGATTCGCCATTCGCAGGATGCAGACCGTTCGGAACCTACCCATACAGTAGCCATTGAACCAGACTCCACCTTATATAATATATACAAATCATATCTCTCACCTCTCACTTCTCACCTCTCACCTCAGTTATACGTCAACTCCTTCCATCACCAGGCTGTCAGCGACCCAGGTGAGCGGTTCCGTGTGACAGGCCGTTCGTCGGATGGCATCATCGAGGCGATGGAGAGTCGTGAGTTTAAGAGCATCTTGGGCGTACAGTGGCACCCCGAGTGCCTTGAAGATGGCTTGCCCATCTTCTCCTGGCTGGTTCGCGAGGCTTCTCATTATCGCGAGGCTTGTGACCTGCACCAGCGCGTGCTGACGCTTGACACCCATTGCGACACGCCGATGTTTTTCCCACAGGGAGTAGACTTCGGCAGTCGTGACCCGCGTATTCTCGTTGACCTTCATAAGATGTCGGAGGGTCATCAGGATGCAACCATCATGGTATGCTATCTTCCGCAGCCCCAGCAGGGAGAGACCTTTACGTCGAAGGTGGAATTTGATGTGGCAGGTCCTACGGAATATGCCGACCTCATCTTCGACAAGATAGAGGCGATGGTTGATAAGAACAGGCAATACCTGGGCATTGCCCGTACCCCTGCTGACCTCTATGCAAATAAGCAGCAAGGCCGCCACAGTATCATGCTGGGCATAGAGAATGGCCTTGCCATTGATGGAAAGCTGGAGTGTCTGCAACATTTCGCTCAACGTGGCATCGTCTATATGACGCTTTGTCATAATGGCGACAACGATATCTGCGACTCTGCCCGTGGCAGTAGTACCCATCAGGGCGTGAGTGCTTTTGGACGCGAGGTTATCCGTGAGATGAATCGTCTGGGTATCATAGTCGACTTGAGCCATGCTTCTGAGAAGAGCTTCTACGATGCCTTGGAACTCAGCGAGACGCCTATCGTCTGCAGTCATTCCAGCTGTCGTGCTCTCTGCGACCATCCTCGTAACCTGACTGATGAGCAGATGCGTGCATTGGCAGCAAAAGGTGGTGTGATGCAGGTCACGATGTATAATGGCTTCCTTGTCAAGGATGGTGAGGCTACTGTGATGGATGGCTTGCGTCATTTGGAACATGCCATTGAGGTAATGGGTATCGATCACGTGGGAATTGGTACCGATTTTGATGGCGATGGTGGCGTTCGTGGTATTGCCAACGCATCGGAATTGATTAATTTCACCCGTCTGTTGCTGTCTCGCAAGTATAGCGAGCAGGTTATTGAGAAGATCTGGGGAGGCAACTTCCTGCGAGTGATGAGTCAGGTTCAAAGTGTCAGATAATGATGAAAAGAATAATATATCTCTTGATATCTGTGTGTTTGTTGGCTGCATGCAGTACAACCAAGAAAAGCCAGGTTTCCCAACCTGCAGTGACTGTGGCGTTCAATGCTGACTCGGCATATAATTTCTGTGCTGCCCAGTGTTCTTTTGGTCCTCGAACGATGAATAGTGAGGCCCATGAACAGTGTGCCCAATGGATACAGCAGAAATTCGAGCAGTATGGCTATCAGGTCACTATGCAAAAAGCCAATCTGAAAGGCTATGACGGCACGACCTTGAAGAGCACCAATATCATCGCCCAGTCTCCCCTCGCCAGTCGGAGAGAGAATGGGGGTGAGGCTATTCTCATCTGTGCCCATTGGGACAGTCGTCCTTGGGCCGACAACGATCCCGACGAAGCCAATTGGCGTAAACCCGTGATGGCTGCTAACGACGGTGCTTCCGGTGTGGCTGTGATGCTGGAACTGGCCCGTTTGTTGCAACAGCATGACTCAGCCCGTGTGGCAGTCGATTTCATCTGTTTCGACGCAGAAGACTGGGGCGTCCCTCAGTGGAGTGATGAGGCCGGTGCCGATTCGTGGGCCTTGGGAGCCCAATACTGGGCCGCTCATCCTGCTCCTTTGAATCCGAAAGACTATCAGTATGGCATCCTCCTTGATATGGTAGGCGGACAGGGCGCTAAGTTTTATCGCGAATATTATTCTGTGCGTTATGCCCGTAACATCGTGGAACGTGTCTGGCAAGCAGCCAATGCAGCAGGATATGGCAGCATCTTCCCATACAAAGACTGTGGCGGCGTCACCGACGACCATCTTCCCGTCAACGAGACGGCAGGAATTCCCTGCATCGATATCATCAACCACTATCCCGATTGCGAACGGAGTTCCTTCGGACCTACGTGGCATACTGTCAGCGACGATATGCAACATATCGACCGCAATACCCTGCAGGCTGTAGGACAGACGCTCGTTCAACTGATTTATTCCGAATAGTCCGATGAGAAAGGTGCTGCTGATAGGATTATTGTTGGTCTCGGTGGCCGCTATGGCCCAGAAGACACGGAAGGAGCAGGTGGAGATGGACAGTCCCACCTTCGTCCCTACTGTCAAGGTTGGCAAGGTCTATGAGGGAGGCGACAGCATCCAGTATATGGAGATGAACAATGTCTACGTCTTTCCGCCAGTAGTCTTCGAGAACGAGAAACAAGCTGGGGCCTATATGCGTCTGGTGAAGAACGTCAAGGCGGTTTTGCCTATTGCCAAGGAGGCCAGAATGATTATGATGGAAACGGCGGAGTATTTGGAAACGCTGCCCGATGCGAAGGCTCGGGAAGAGCATCTGGAACGTGTTGAGAAGAGCATCATGAAGGAATACAAGCCCCGCATGAAAAAATTGACCTATTCGCAGGGTAAATTGCTGATTAAACTGATTTACCGTGAGAGTCATTCCTCTGGCTATGAGCTCATTCAGGCTTTCCTCGGACCGCTCCGCGCAGGCTTCTATCAGGCTTTTGCCTGGGCCTTTGGTGCTTCTCTGAAAAAGAAATACGATCCCGAGGGTATCGACAGGCTGACAGAGCGTGTGGTCTTGATGGTTGAAGCAGGGCAATTATAAGTCACTATGCGCATCGTCCTCTCCTTGCTATTCCTTCTTGCTCCCTGTGTCGCGACAATGTCGCAACACACCCAACCGTCTGTTACAGACTGGCAGGCGGCCTTCCAATCGTGGCTCTCTGGCGACGAAGCCTCAGAACAATATGGTGAGGAAACCTTCGAACTCCTTTCCGACCTTGCAGAGCATCCGCTTAACCTCAACCAGACCTCCCGTGCTCAACTGGAACAGCTGCCCTTCCTTTCTGCCCAGCAGGTGGAAGAGTTGGTAGCCTATATGGACCGCTATCGCCCTTTGCGTTCGTTGGGCGAACTGCAGATGATAGAAAGTCTGGACCGCGACACCCGTCGGCTGCTGGCCTGTTTCGTCATCATTGGCGATACCCTTGTGCCTCAGCAGACTGTCAAGTCCGTGCTGTCACATCTGTTTCAGGGCGGTCATGCTACTGTGACGGGCACCCTCCGCCAGCCGTTTTACAAGCGGAAAGGCGACGACGGCAAGTATCTGGGCTATCCGCAGCGTCATGACTTGCGCCTTCAGTTTGCTTCCCGTGACCAGCTGAAGTTTGGTCTGACTGCTGCCCAAGATGCCGGGGAACCCTTCTTCTCTAATCGGAATACGCTTGGATACGACCATTATTCCTATTATTTCCAGCTTCGCCGGATGGGCCGTGTGGAAGAGCTGAATCTGGGCATGTATCGCGTGCAGCTGGGCATGGGACTGGTCATGAATTCCGCTTTCTATTTGGGAAAGCTGGCTTCACTGCAGTCTTTGGGACGTAGCACACATGCCCTGTCAGCCTATACTTCCCGTTCTATGGCAGACTATCTGCAAGGGGCAGCGGCAACGGTTCGTCTGTTTCCTGACTGGCGGCTGACGGCTTTTGCCTCTTGGCGCCCCATGGATGCTACGCTCAATTCCGATGGTACTGTCCGTACCGTCGATACGGATGGCTACCACCGTACGGAAACTGAGATGGAAAAGAAAAACAATACCCATGAGACCGACTTGGGCTTTAGCCTTTCTTGGACGCCTTCTCATCCCGGCTTTTCCTCTCATATTTCTCTGAATGCCGTCTATACCAGCTTTGACCGTTCCTTCGTTCCGTATGTGAAGACGGCATCGTCTGCCCAGTCCTATCGCCGTTACTACCCTGAGGGCTCTTCTTTCTTCAATGCCTCTTTGGATTATGGGCTGACCTCAGCACGCTTTGCCTTTTCCGGCGAGACAGCGCTTAACCGCGAGGGAGCATTGGCTGCCATCCATACGGCGAGTTTCCGTGCCACAGACCAACTTAGCCTGATGCTGCTCCACCGCTATTATGACAAACGCTATACCTCCTTCCATGCACGCAGCTTCAGCGAGGGAAGTTCCACACAGAACGAGCATGGCCTTTATTTGGGTGCCAATTGGAGACCCTCGCGGAAATTCCTGTTGCAAGGATATGCCGACTATGCTCATTTCCCCTTCCTGCGCTATCAGGTCAGTGCGCCCAGCGATGCTTTGGATGCCTTTCTCCTCGCGCGTACCTATTATAATATAGGAACCTTGGAGGCTCGTTACCGTTTTCGGATTCGTCAGCGTGACAATGCCAAGCATACTCAGGTCATCAATCGCAATGAACATCGTGCCCGTCTTCGCTTCTCTTGTCCCGTGATTTCCTCTGATGCCGCAGGTGCCACTTCGCTGACCTTACAAACACAAGTCGATGGCGTCTTGATAAACAGTCATGAACAGAACTCCCGTGGCGTGATGGCGAGTCAACAGGCATCCTTCCGTTATCGTAGCTTGCGTCTTCAGGGATACTTTGGCTGGTTTCGTTCCGACGACTACGACAGCCGCCTTTATCAGTACGAACCATCGGTGTTGTACGATTTCTCCTTTCCTGCGTTCTATGGGCATGGCATCCGCTATTCCTTCATGGCCCGTGCTGATTGGGGACGCCTGACCTTCTTAGCCAAAATCGGCACGACCGACTATTTCGACCGTGCCGTTATTTCCAGTGGCTTGCAGCAAATCGATGGCTCCTCCCAGACAGACCTGCTCCTTCAGGTCCTGCTTAAAGTCTTGTAAATCTCTGCTACCTGTCCTGCCACGTCGCGACCTTCGAAGCGTTTGATATATTCGCGGCTCTTGGCGATGCGCTGTTCCCTGTCGTGGGATCCTCGCAATGACATCTGCAGCGTCTCAGCCATTCCCGCCACATCGTCTGGACCGACGTATCGGCAGTGCGGGCCTCCGGCTTCTTCCAGACACGATCCCGTACATGCTACTACAGGCAATCCGGCAGCAATGGCTTCAATGATAGGAATGCCGAAACCCTCATAGCGTGACGGGTAGGCGAAAGCCTCGCCCATGGCATAGATGGCTGCCAGGTCGTCATCAGGAACTCCGCTCAGCAGATGGATGCGTTCACTCTTTGGCAATTCTTCAGCATAGTCCGTCTTTCTTCCTACCGCTACCAGGTGTATGTCTTTGGGTAGCAGGTCCAGTGCCTCTGCCACCAACTGCAAGTTTTTCCGACGTTCGATGGTCCCTACGTTCAGTATATAGCGTGCCGGCAGTTCGTAGCGCTGTTTTACTTCAGCTTTTTTACTGGCCGTGACCTCTTTGGTAAATCTGGGTGAAAAACTCTGGTATATGACGCTGATACGATTGGCATATTCTGCTCCGCCCAGCTCGATGATGTCTTGTCGGGTCCGTTCGCTGATGGCAATGATATGTGCTGCCTCGCGCAACGTCTGACGGAACTTCCATTCGTAGATTTTGGTGTCTATCCAGTGGTAATATTCGGGATGACGCAGAAAGATGAGGTCGTGGATAGTCACCACACCGGGTATGCCTGCCTTTCGCAGACCCATGGGCAGTTCGCCGGATAGTCCGTGGTACACACTGACGCCGTCGCGCTTCAGGTCTTTAACGATGCCCTTTGACCGCCACCAGGCTTTCCGCAGTGCCCCTATTGTTCCCGACGGCTTACCCGTCGGGTAACAAAACGTGGCGCCTTCGATGATCTGTCCCCTCAGCGAGTCCTTCCCCTCATCAGGAGCATAGAGTCTCAACTCCAGTTCGCTGTCGCCTCGGCGTAACAGGTCGTTTACCAGCGTGCGTCCGTAGCTGCCCAGTCCTGTCCCGTTGCGTACAATCCGCTTCGCATCAACTCCCACTATCATTTCTCATTTCTCATTTGGTGCATAGCACCTATTATATATATTCTTCTCCGTATTTCAACTGCACCTCGTTGACATACTTGCGAACCAAGGCTGACGAGTCACCCTTTTTGCAAATCAGCAGCACATTGCCCTGTTCAGCTACGATATAGCCGTCCAGCCCGTTGATGACTCCCAGTTTGCCTTTGGGCAGTTTGATGACGTTGTTGTGCGAATCCTCCAACAGCACTTCTGAGTCTAGGACGACATTGTCGTTGTCGACGGCACTCATGCATTCGTAGACAGCGTGCCACGTGCCGATGTCAGCCCATCCGAAGTTACACTTCATCACATACACCTGCTCGCTGTGTTCCAGGATGGCATAGTCTATCGACAGGTTCGGATAGCTCGGATAATGCTGGGCTACGTATTCCAGTTCTTCCTCGTAGGTGTAGTTCGGATTATCCAATGGCAGATTGCTTAGCACGGTAGGGAATATCTGCTTAAACGTCTTGTGCATCTTGCGTGAGTTCGACAGGAAGACACCCGTGTTCCAATAAAACTCACCGCTTTCCATAAACATCTTGGCAAACTCGCGTTCCGGCTTTTCCGTAAACGACTTTACCTGATAGACGTCGGGCTTGCAGCTCAGATCGCCCATCTGGATATATCCGTAGCCGGGCTCCGGTCGTGTCGGTACGACACCGACAGCCAGCAGCACATCATTATCCGAGACATAGCCCACCCCCACTTCCATACAATTCAGGAAAGCCTCCTCGTTCATCACCAGCTGGTCCGATGGCGTGATAATGATGTTGGCATCGGGATTGTTTTTCCTGATACGTATGTGTGCCCAGGCTACGCTGGGCGCCGTATTGCGGTTGACGGGTTCCACCAGGATGTTGTGATCATCCAGTTCGGGCACCTGCTCGACCACCATCGGCAGATACTGCTTACACGTACATATATATATATTCTCCTTGGGCACCACTTTGCAGAACCTGTCGAAGGTCTGCTGCAACTGTGTGCGGCCCGTACCAAAGAAATCCAGGAATTGTTTCGGATAGTCTGCGCGACTGCAGGGCCATAGTCTGCGACCCTTGCCGCCAGCCAGAATGATGCAATAGTTTTTACGGTCTAGTTCCATTATATTAGAATAAGTGTTTCATTTCAGAGTGCTAAGTTACGAATAATCTTTCATACCTACAAATAATCCTTCTAATTTTAGGTTTTTATAACTAAGACGAAAAAAGTCCGAAAAACTTTTGGTTGTTTCCCATTATTTTTGTACTTTTGCACCCGCTTAAGCCCAGATGGCGGAATCGGTAGACGCGCTGGTCTCAAACACCAGTGGGGAAACCCATCCCGGTTCGAGCCCGGGTCTGGGTACAGAAGGGCGGATGATTTAAGTCCGCCCTTTTGATTAAAAAAGCGAGGGCGTCAACCTATAAACGTACAGCGTTACTAACCGTGAGGCCCCTATAAATATAATAAGGTGTAACAAAAAATATGGATTATTCGCAAATGTTCTTAAAAATTCCAAAAAAAGCATGGAAACTCCCTCAAAATCGGCCTTTAGGCTGATAAAAAGCATTTTTTTTGCCCAAAAACGAAAAAAAAGTATAAAAATCCTTGCGGATTCGCGAATTAATGCCTATATTTGCACCCAAAAAGTGGCTCCGTGCATGAGATGCAGGGTCAAAACCGTGAGAGAATAGAGATAAACAAACATTTTATTTTTTAATTAATTTTAATTTTAATCGTATGAACAAAAGATTTTTGAGTACATTGCTTTTCGGTGCATTGTTTATTGCATCTACAAGCGTGTTCGTGTCTTGTAAGGACTACGATGATGACATCTCGAACCTTCAGACACAGATTGACAAGGCCGCTCTGAAGAGCGAGCTGACAGCTCTTCAGACTCAGCTGAACAACGCATCTACGAATGCGGAGGCTGCTATGAAGAATCTGGAAGAGAAGCTGGCTAAGCAGTTCGCTGAGCAAGCTGCTGAGCAGGCTGCTTCTAACGCTGATCTCCAGAAGCAGATTGACGCAGTGAAGGCTGCTGCTGACGCTGCTGCCAAGGACCTCGCTGCTAAGATTGAGGCTGCTGCTAAGGCTGCTGCCGATGCACAGGCTGCTGCTGACAAGGCTCAGCAGAGTGCTGATCAGGCCGCTCAGGAGGCAGCTGAGATAGCTAAGGCTGCTAAGGAAGCTGCTGAGCAGGCTGTTAAGGAAGCCGTTGAGAAGCTGAATGCAGAGAATGCCGCTCTGGCTAAGCAACTCGAGCAGCTGGGTAACCAGATGAAGGAGTATGTGACTGCTACCGAGCTGAACAAGCAGATTGAGGAGCTGAAGACTCAGATTGCCCACATTGATGGTGCTGCTGAGGTTACCGCTGCTTATCGTGCTGCTGTTGATGAACTCTACAAGGCTATCACAAGCGTTGAGCTGATTGATTCTTACACTGCATGGGATTTGTATACCTATACAACTCAGGGCCGTTATATCAATAGAGTTAACGATATTCACATTGCTTTGACTCACGGTACTGTTCCCGCAGATGCTACCTTCGGTGACAACGAGTTGAACTACAAGGATATCGATGGTAAGGAAGAGATTGCTCTGCCTCTCGTTAAGTATACGAAGGGTGAAGACATCAAGGATCCTACCTATGGCGTTATTGTTCGCGTGAACCCCGTAAATGCTGATCTTACTACCAGCGATATCCGCCTGATTAACTCTCTGGGTGGCGATCTGTCTGACTATGTAAAGGTTGGCACTCCTGAGCGCTATCACTCACTCTACACTCGTGGTAAGGGTTACGATATCAACAATGGTCTTTGGATTCTTCCTTTCGAGATTGCTAAGGGTGTTGACGAGGATGCATTCTTGAAGATGACCACCATGGGCGGCTTACTGGAGAATGACTATCAGAGCTATTACTATAGTGCAACTCCTCTTGTTTATGCTATTGCTGTCAATAACACAGCAGAGACTGATGCTGAGCGTTACGTAATCTCTTCTTATGACATTTCGTTCGGTTACACCGAGTATGTTCCCGCTAACCACTTCACCTTCAATGTGAACAATAGAGAGGGTGCTCATGATGTCAACAACATCAAGAACCGTTATCTTGGTACTACTTGGGATCCATGTATCTATGGTGAGACTGGTTCGTTCTCTAACAGCAACTATGAGTTAGAGTGGCTGCCCACTTCTAAGAACTATCCCGCTCCTACCGCTGTTCCTGTTGGAAATGGTACTGATGCTAAGTCTAACTACCAGCACAACAATAACCTTTGGGATGGTATTGGTTGCTGGATGAACGATGCTCGTTTCTGGAATGACCTGCTGGTTGTTGGTGTTGGCGAGACCTTCACGATTAGTGATATTGAAGCTTACACCGAGTGGGGTGACGAGGTTGCTATCGACTCTATCTACGTTGTTCTGGATAAGCACAATGCTGTTGAGTCTGCTCCTTCTGAGATCAATGCTTGGGAGAGCTACAAGATTGAAGGTCTGAATCAGACAGTAACTGCTGCCAAGGGTATTGAGCTGAAGATTAACGACAAGCGCGCTGACCGTGATGTCATCGGTTTCCGTGTATTCGCTGTAAACCGCGACGGTTCGCTGGTTGACCCCGATGGCCGTGCATTCTATGTATATGTTGCTGACGAGGCTCCTAATGTCGCTCTGTCTGCTACTGTTACCGCAACTGTTGAGGGCAACACCGATACTTCTACAGAGATGGATACCAACAAGAAGTGGAATAACCTCTATAAGTATGTGCTGACTATCGATCCCGCAAACAATCCTAAGGTTGTTGTAGGTGGTGCTGCTCAGAACGCTTCTCTGGACTACTTCCAGTTCAACTGGAATGGTACTGCAGCCGTTGGTAACTACGCTGGTACTTCTGTTGACCTCGGTACTGGTTATTTGAAGAACAACTTCAAGAAGCTGACCATTACTCCGACCAACATTGAGAACCTGCTCGATGGTGAAACTTATACCTTCAAGCTGATTGGTTATGAGATTGTTTCTGGTACATATCCTGCAGTTGAGATTCCTCGCACTGTAACGCTGATTACCCTGACCAAGCTGATGCCTACCAAGGCTAAGGAACTGACCTTCCGTCCGAAGCAGGAGACCACCGATGGCTCTGGCGACGTGATTGCTTACATGATTCCTAACAAGGTTAACACTGTTGCTTATCCTTACTTCAGCTGGGCTTCTGACGCTGTTGGTAACTTCGCACCTCACGCTACTGTTGCTGAGATGGAGGCTTGCTACGATGCTAGTGATGCTAAGGCTGCTTACGGCTTCAAGAACCTGACCAACATCTTCTACAACCTGTCTAAGAACGGTCAGAACGGTTTCGATGCAGATCCTCTGGTATACGATGAGGACGAGTGGGATAAGACCTTCGAGTTCGTATTCGCTGCTTCTGATAAGGATGCTAAGGGTAAGGACCTCGTTGACGGCAGCGGCAAGGGTGTAGCTTACGAGCACCCGATTGGTGACCAGACCTGGCAGAAGTACATGCTGGAGGTTCCCGCCAAGCTGATTGATGGCGCTACCAAGCACGAGGTGAAGACTTCTACAGTTTACAAGGGTATCTCTACCAAGCTGAAGGCTGACGGCAGTGTTGACTGCTACAATAAGGATTATCCTGTTGCTAACGGCCAGAAGTTCACCTTCACATACTCTTGCTGGCACTTCGCTAACAGCTTCGCATGGAAGGCAGCTACTGCTCAGCCCAAGCTGAAGTGGAGCCATGAGGGTAAGGTTCGCACATCTCCATTCACTGACGTTGTTTCTAAGAACACTTACGATCCCGCATTCTTCGGTGATGGTACTGCTACCGCTACCAGCAAGACTCTGAAGACTCTGGCTGACAAGAACTTCCTGATCTATCAGAACTGCGCTCTGTACACTGAGCAGGGTGGTAAGGGTCAGAAGAACCCGTACTACGTGCCCAGCATCGCTGGTACGACTATCACTTACACTCAGGCTTCTACTCAGACCGATGCTGCTCCTGTAGCTGACCACACTGAGTACCTGTACATCATGTGGAAGGATGCCTTCAACCACGACGTAGTTGTTGAGCTGCCTGTAACCATCCAGCGCCCGTAAGTGATTACTGTTAAGACTTAAAAATCTATCAGATATTAAAGTCAATCATCCCGGAGGGGGATGTCCCAAAAGGACGTCCCCTTCTTTTTTAAAACTAGATATAGACATGAAGAAGATTACATTTTGGTCACTGATGACTTTTGTCGGCTTGATGTTGCTGACAGCTTGCAATGGTCAGCCCCAGCTGCATAATGTCCGTGGACTCGTCACCAATCTTGACGTCAAGAAAGATACCCTGCTGAATATGACGGTATTTGTTACTGACAAGGACTCGATGGTATTTAATATGGATGATGTCCGTATGCAGAGTGGTATGGTGATGCCGGGCGATTCCATTCTTGTTGATTACATTGAGGGTAAAGATGGTGATTTCCGTGCTTTGGTGGTTACTCTGCTTCCCAAGCCCATCAAGCCATCCGTCCTGAATCATGATACACTCTTTACGGCTCCCATTGATTCTACTTCCCACGAAATCAACAAAGTTCCTGTAAAGAAGTAACAATACTATGGGAGTAATTAATAATACTCTGCAAGTATTTCAAATTACTCCCTGAGTATTTTTCAATAAGAGGCTGCCCCTGACGGGTAGCCTTTTTTTGAAGCAATAGTTCGAGTATATCATATTGATGGAAGATAGTGCACGACCTATGATGCCCTATCAACCTTTAATTTGTTAAAAATGCGTTATTTCCAGCGGTAATATAAATAAATGCTTGCATTTCCGCTGGTTATAACGATATTTTTGTGTTATTTCCAGCGGATTATAAAAAAGAGGCTGCCCCTGACGGGCAGCCTCATTGTGTGTATTAAAAGCTTTACTTAACTATTGTTTTCTGTCCTTTGCGGATGTAAAGTCCCTTAGTGGGTTTGTCGACGCGTACGCCCTGAATGGTATGCCACTCGCTGTCACGTTCTACAGGCTGATTACCATTCAGCGTAGAGATGCCAGTGCCCTCGACGAGGACAATCAGGAAGGATGCCTCACCGGCCTCGTAGTAGTCGTCACCGGCAAAAGAGGCCGTGATAGTCACCTTACCCGGCTTAGCGCCCAGCGTGACGTCGCCTTTCTCGTCGACAGTGGCTAGCGTCTCGTCGCTCGACGTGAAGGTCAGCTGCAGCTTGTTCGGATTGTTCAGCTTGGGGCCGTTGAAGGTCTTGACACCCACCGTAGCCTCTACTTCAGCCGATTCGAACGACAGCTGATGCTCGAGTTTTTCGACAATCAGTTCGTAATAGGCATAGCCTGGGGCATACTTTGAATTACCATCGAAAGTGGCAACAACCAACGTAGAGCCGGCCTTGCCGATGGAGACTTTTCCTGTACGTTCGTCGACTTTCGCCACATCGGTATCGTAGCTTTCGAAAGTGACGGGCAGGTCATCGATATTAATGAGTTCTGGCGTCTTGAATTCAATATCCTTTGCCTTGGTGGTATAGGTACGCTCCTCGAAGTACAAATTGGCATCATAACGTCCTACCATGAGCGAATACGACGCCTCGGCAGCTAAGAACTCGTTGTTTCCTGCGAATTCAGCCTTGATAACGGTCGAACCCTCATTGCCTGTCAGCGTGACGACGCCTGTCTCAGCATCGATGGTAGCGATAGCGGGCACACTCGACGAGAAGACCACCGGCAGTTCGTTGGGATTGCTCAGCGTAGGCAAGGTATACTCCTGATCAGGCAATACGTTGATGGCCGATCTGCTGAACGACAAGCCGGGGTCGCCCTTGGGCGGTTTCATCAGGATGATGTTGTCCAGACGAATATTCTTAGTGGTTTTATTGGTGAATGTCAGTTGGAGCGACGACGTGTTCTTCGGGACATAAATCCTATAACGGTAGTCGTTTCCGACCGTGCTGACAGACGTAATCACCACATCCTCCGTCGCAGAGGTAAGCGTCAGCGACCCATTGCTCTTGAACGACAAATCGAAATTGCCGTGAACGGTGCCGATGGCGATATTGGCAGTCAGCGAATTGACGGGACGGTTCTTGTGAGGCACTAATACCTCGGGGGCGGTGCCGCCAGCCAGACTTTCATCGTAGATGAGACAATAGTTGCCGTCGTCGCCTTCATAGACAGCATTCTCGTTGGCTACATACTCTACACCCGTGCCGGCAGCAACACCCGTAAAGTCCTCCATCCAGGCGTAGTCTGCGGACGGATCGGCCGGTGTGGCACTCATGAAGGTATAGGTTGCTTCGGCCACCCAGCTCTCGTCGTCGGACGTAGCAGCCATCGCCTTGATGGTGGTGTTGGTGCCGATGGTCAGCGGTTCGCTATAGACGTTGCTGGCTGTTGTGGGCTCCGTGCCGTCTGTCGTATAATAGATGGTTGCTCCTGCTGTGGCGCAGGTGATGCTGACGGTCTGCGGCTCAATATACACACCACCCTTCGGCGAGAATTCAGGCTTCATGACGGTGCTGGAGCCAATGTAGTCAAAGGAAATAAGGCCATCCGAGAGTTTGGTGATATTCTTGATGCCCTTGTGCAACAGCCTCGAGCCGTCTGAATTGTCGTTATAGAGTTCGGCAGCAGGACTGGACGCATCGTCAAAGGCATCGTTGCCATTGGCATTGGGGTAGGTATCGTTAGCCAATCCCGTTGGGTATCTGTTGCTGCCATAGCCCGTGAAATTATAGCTGCCGTCGGAAGGAATCCACGTCATACGCTGGTGGTTCGGATCGTCATTTGGCCGGTTCCAAGACCATACGGAGGCATTATAGTCGACGTGAAGGATAAGCAGGCCACCACCCGGCAGGCTCTTGTCCCAGCCCGACAACGTACGGTTTTCCAGCAGGAAGTATTCGTCGGGGTGTCCGTCGTTGTACATCACATAGAAGTCACCGCCGTCCTGAAGACCTTTCATACCTTCGATGGCCAGCTTACCTGTGTTCAGCTCGACAGGTGCTTTCCACCCGGCCACCCAGCGTTCGTAGCTGGTGTAGCCGGCCGGACGATAGCCGTTGCCATTATACGATCCGCCACTCATCAAGTCCCAGTCGCTCATTCCCTGACCACCGGAATAGTCTATATCGTAGAAGTCGGGATAACCCAGACAGTGACTGAACTCATGGCACATCGTGCCGATACCTTCTATCTGATTACTGTAGTTCAACTCGCTGCCACAGGCATAGGTATCGACTTTCAGATTGGTGCCCACCGTCACTGCACCTTGTCCGCTGGAACTCAAGCTCCAAGCATGGGGCCAAATGGAATTCGTCACGCTGCTGTCGGCTTCGCCATTACCGGCATAGACGACATACACCTGATCGACATAGCCGTCGCCATCCCAGTCGTACTGACTCCAGTCAGTCACCTGGTCCTTCACCAGTTCAATAGCCTCGTGCACCATCTCGGCAGGGCGCAGGTCATTACCTTGTGAGTCGTTGCCGCCATAATAGACCTGGTTCTGCGACACCGTTACAGGGCCTACGACGTCGAAGGTCAGTTCGAACTGACCCTCGCTCTGAGCGTAGAAGTAGTCGTACATAGAACCAACGAAACTGCCTTCGTTAAAGCCCTTTTCGTTGGCAATGCGCTGGTAGAGCGCGTTATCGTGATTCTCGGCAAAGGTCACATCGGTATAGTTCACCAGAATGACGAGTGCCTTTTTTTCTCCCATATACGTACCATAAGTACCTATTCTGCGCTTGCCTTGCTGCTGAATTCCCGGCAACCGCTGCATACGCAGGGCATTGGCTTCTGCACGGCGTGTCTGGGCCTGTTCCTTCACCGCTTCAGCATCTATTTCAGTGAAATAGGCATCGTCGGTTTGCTGTTGGAAAGCACGTCCGTCGACTGTCACCCAGAAATGTCCGAACTCATCGCCTACCAAGCGGGCCAGACATGTTGTTCCGTCACTTAAGGTGATGGTTCGCGTTAAACCGCGTTTAGCGGGTACTGCAAAAGCCACGATGCTCGTCAGCAACCATATACATGTAAAAAGATATCTTCTCATACTTTGATTAATTTGTCGATTTGAACTGCAAAGGTAATGAAAATCAAAAGAAACGCCAAATATTCATTCATATTTTTTCAATTTTCGGGCAAAACGACAAATAAGAGGCTGTCCAGCAAGAACAGCCTCTTATTGGAAAATACTCGTAGAGTAATTTGAAATACTTACGGAGTATTTTTTATTACTCGCATAGTATTGTTACTTCTTCACAGGAACCTTTCCCAGTTCACGGGATGTGGAATCAGCAGGAACAGTAAGGAGGGTATCATGTTTCACCACTGAAGGCTTGTAGGTCTTTGGCAGAACCGTAACCACCAAGGCACGAAGTGCATCGTCACCTCCAATATAGTCGACAATAACGGAATCGCCGTGCACCATCACACCATTCTGAATTTTAGCATCAGCCAAGGTGAATACTAACGAATCGCCATCTTCTATGCCTAATGTCAACATGGGAATAGAGTCGCTGTTGGGACTAACATGCTTTACAATACCGCGAATGTTGTGCAGCTGGCCATCACTCTTTCCACCGCAGGCGACGAACAGTAATGCTGAAAACAATACAAATGACAAAAATGTAATCTTCTTCATAATCTTTAATTCTGAAAAAGAAGGGGACGTCCTTTTGGGACATCCCCCTCCGGGATGATTGACTTTAATATCTGATAGATTTTTAAGTCTTAACAGTAATCACTTACGGGCGCTGGATCAGTACAGGCAGCTCAACAACTACGTCGTGGTTGAAGGCGTCCTTCCACATGATGCGCAGGTACTCAGTGTGGTCAGCAACAGGAGCAGCATCGGTCTGAGTAGAAGACTGCTTGTAAATGATATCCGTACCAGCGATGCTGGGCACGAAGTACGGGTTCTTCTGACCCTGACCATCTGGCTCAGTGTACAGAGCGCAGTTCTGGAAAATCAGGAAGTTCTTGTCAACCAGAGTCTTCAGAGTCTTGCTGGAAGAGGTAGCAGTACCATCACCGAAGAATGCGGGATCGTAAGTGTTCTTAGATACGATATCGGTGAATGGAGATGTGCGGTTCTTACCCTCGTGGCTCCACTTCAGGTTGGGCTGAGCAGTAGTTGACTTCCAAGCGAAGCTGTTAGCGAAGTGCCAGCAAGAGTAGATGAAGGTCAGCGGATGATCAGTTCTTGATCTGAAGTAGTCGGCGTTGAACTTATCGACAGTACCATCAGCCTTCAAAGTGGTCTGGATACCAGGATAGTCCTTTCCATAAGAAACAGCATGCTCTGTCTTATCGTCGATCAGCTCATAGGGAACCTCCAACATGTACTTCTGCCAAGTCTCAGCACCCTCAGGATGTCTATATGCAACACCCTTGCCATTCTTATCTACGAGATCCTTCTTACCCTTGTCAGCAGCCTTAGCGGCATCGTTAGACGTTCCAAAGATAAATACGTAGGTCTTATACCATTCGTCCTCTTCGTAAGCACCCGTAGACCAACCGTTCTGGCCATCCACAGACAGGTTGTAGAAGATGTTAGTCAGGTTCTTGAAGCCGTAGGTAGCCTTAGAATCGCGTGCATCGTAGCAAGCTTCCATGTCAGTATTCTTCTGGTGAGGAGCGAAGTTGTTGATAGCATCCCAATCGAAGTAGCCATAAGCGGCAGTACCTTGTTTGTTAGGAATCATGTAAGCCTTAACCTTGCCAGTGCCATCTTCCATTTCCTGCTTCGGACGGAAAAACAACTTATCAGCATCAACAGGAAGAGTCTTCTTCAAAGTGATGGTGGTAACAATACGATTGACACGTGTACCAGCAACAAACTCATAAGCAGTCAGATAGAACACATAAGTAGCACCATCAACCAAGTTCTCAATGTTGGTCGGAGTGATAGTCAGCTTCTTCAAACCAGCAGTCAAAACGCCCTTACCGACATAATCAGTAGTTCCTGTATACTGCGAACCTGTCCAAATATCAGTAGTCTCAGGAGTCTTGCCATTCCAATTGAAGTGGAAGTAATCAAGAGTAGCAGGAGCTGTGGTGTTCTTGTCAACGACAATCACAGGATTAGTTGAAGCAACTGACAACTCATAGTAATAATTATTGTTCCACATCTTCTCAGTCTTCATCTCAGAAGAAGTATCCTGATTACCAACAATGGCATTACCATCCTTATCAGTGTGCGAACCAACTGTAGCAGTTACTTCTGCATCCAACTGATTATTAGAAGCCTTATCTGTCACGAGGATATAGAATGCACGACCATCGGGGTCAACCAGCGAACCATCGCGGTTTACAGCGAATACGCGGAAACCGATAACATCACCATTAGCGCGAGGATCGGTAACCTTCAGAGAGATACCCTTAGCTGCAGTTACGGTCTGATTCAGGCCCTCAATCTTATAGCTCTCCCAAGCGTTAATCTCAGAAGGCTCAGACTCAACAGCGTTCTTCTTATCGAGAACAACGTAGATAGAATCAATAGCGACATTATCTCCATATTCGGTATATGCAGCAATATTATTAATTGTGAAAGTCTCGTTCAAACCAACAGCGAGGCACTGGTAGTTATGACGGCGGTCATTCATATAAACAGGAACATAGCTCCAAAGATTCACGTTGTTCTGATAGTTAGATTTAGCATCGTTACCTTTTCCAACAGGAACAGCAGTAGGAGCAGGATATTTCTCAGAAGTAGGCAACCACTCCAATTCGTAGTTGTCACCATAGAATACGGTCGTATTATCGCCCCAAATAGGATGATCAAACCAACCATAAAGAGGATTATCCTCCGTACCAACGTAACGGTTGTGAATGTACTCAACAGATCTGCCCTGAGCAGCACTCAACTCATTGTAAACACTGAAGGTGAAGTGGTTGGCAGGAACATACTCTGTATAACTGAAAGAAACGTCATAAGAAGAAACAACATAACGACTAGGATCATTTTCCTGAGTATTATTTGCTGCAACTGCAAAAACAAGCTGACGGTCAGGATCATACAGAGGATAGTAAGTAATATCACCACCAAATGTCTCTGTGATATACTTACCAACCGTGGTCTTCTTCAGGAATTCTTCCTCATTTATGCCCTTAGCAATCTCGAAGGGAAGAATCCAAAGACCATTGTTGATGAAGTTTGCACGAGTGAACAATGTGTGATAACGCTCAGGAGTGCCAATTTTCACATAGTTAGAAATATCTTCACCCAAAGAGTTAATCAGACGGAGGTCTGTGGTGGTCAAATCAGCATTCACGGGGTTCACACGAACAATCAGGCCATAAGTAGGATCCTTTACGTCAGTACCCTTTGTATACTTCACGAGAGGCAGAGCAATCTCTTCCTTACCATCAATATCCTTGTAGTTCAACTCGTTGTCACCGAAGGTAGCGTCCTCAGGAACAAAACCATGGGTCAAGGGGAAGTGGAAGCCACCAGCCCATGCATAATAAGCAGCGTCTTTACCCTGAGCTTCATCCCAATCATAAACAATGTCATAATTAGGAAGAACATAATAATAACCACCATTATTAAAATCATTAGCAGTGAAAGAGTCGATAATCTCAATGCTTGTGATGGCCTTGTAGAGTTCATCAACAGCAGCACGATAAGCGGCAGTTACCTCAGCAGCACCATCAATGTGGGCAATCTGAGTCTTCAGTTCCTCAATCTGCTTATTCAGCTCGGTAGCAGTCACATACTCCTTCATCTGGTTACCCAGCTGCTCGAGTTGCTTAGCCAGAGCGGCATTCTGCTCGTTCAGTTTAGCAACGGCCTCAGCAACGGCCTGCTCAGCAGCTTCCTTGGCAGCCTTAGCAGCCTCAGCAGCATCGTCAGCAGCATTCTGTGCATCGGCAGCAGCCTTAGCAGCAGCCTCAATCTTAGCAGCGAGATCCTTGGCAGCAGCGTCAGCAGCAGCCTTTACAGCCTCAATCTGCTTTTGAAGATCAGCGTTGGTAGCAGCCTGCTCAACAGCCTGCTCAGCGAACTGCTTAGCCAGCTTCTCTTCCAGGTTCTTCATAGCTGTCTCCGCATTCGTAGATGCGTTGTTCAGCTGAGTCTGAAGAGCTGTCAGCTCGCTCTTCAGAGCGGCCTTGTCAATCTGTGTCTGAAGGTTCGAGATGTCATCATCGTAGTCCTTACAAGACACGAACACGCTTGTAGATGCAATAAACAATGCACCGAAAAGCAATGTACTCAAAAATCTTTTGTTCATACGATTAAAATTAAAATTAATTAAAAAATAAAATGTTAGTTTATCTCTATTCTCTCACGGTTTTGCCCCCGCATCTCATGCACGGAGTTACTATCCGGCTCTTGTGCAGCACGGATAATATCAGCGTTGGCCTTGTCGATGGGGGTTGTGTCGAGCGTCTTGAGATAAACTTGCGTCGTATGTTCCGAGGTGTGTCCCATGGCATCGCTGATAATGCCTACGGGCAGATTCATGCCACGTGCAATACTTGCCCACGAATGACGGGCAACATACATGGTGAGCGGTAGAGAGATTTCGCAAAGGCGTCCAATGTTTTTTAATTCCATGTTGACAATCCTTTGGCATTCGCGGTACTGGCTACGCTCGCAGCCGTTGTTGCGCAGGATGATGGGAAGCAGATATTTTGAGTTGTTCGACGGATGACGGTTGATAATATCCTGCATCGGCTGCTCCCAGCGTATGGCGATGAGCTGGCCAGTCTTCTGCCGTTGGTAGGTGAGCAGTCCGTTTTGGATATTCTCTGGTTTCAGATAGGCAATATCGATGAACGACATGCCTCGGGTGTAAAAAGAAAACAGAAAGAGGTCGCGTGCCAGCTCTTCGTTATAGGTTAGTCCCTTGATATGGCGGATGCGGCGTATTTCGTCGATGGTGATGGCACGCTTGATGGTTTTGCCAATACCGGTATAGACACGGACAAAGGGTTTGGTGTCGTTCACGTAGCCGCTGTCGACGGCACGCAGATAGATGGTTCTCAGCACTCGCATATAGAACGAACTGCTGTTGCTGCACAAGCCGCGTCCTTTCAGAAACTTCTCGTAGTCGCAGATGAGTGGTGCGTTGAACTGGCTGAACCTGAAGTCGTCGCCATCGATAAAGCGCAGGAAACTGTTTTTGGCACTTCGGTAGGTCTCGGCAGTTCTGCGTCGCCCATATTTCTTCAAGTCTCCCACCAGCTGGTCGACAAATTGAACGAAGGTGGGAACTTCCGCTGCTTCAGCGCTGTGTCCAGAATTGCTGGTGGGGATGAGTTGATACTCTTTACCGTTTACGATGACGCGGATGACGTCGATGTCGGGGGTGGGGGTGTTGATGCTGATAGTCATAGGGGAGATAGGGTTGTTAGGGGTGTTAGGTGGGGTAGGTAAGTTAGGGGAGGTAGGTTAGTTAGGAAAAAAAAAGAGGCTGCCCGTTTGGACAGCCTCCTATAGAAATAAGTTGTCTGAGATTACTTCAGCTTCTTGTAACCGTAAACGGCACGGTCGCCCAGCTGCTCCTCGATGCGGATGAGCTGGTTGTACTTAGCCATACGGTCGGTACGCGAGAGTGAACCCGTCTTGATCTGACCACTGTTGGTAGCAACAGCGATGTCAGCAATGGTGGTGTCCTCAGTCTCACCAGAACGGTGGCTGGTAACAGTGGTGTAGCCATGACGGTGAGCCATCTCGATAGCGTCGAGGGTCTCTGAGAGCGAACCAATCTGGTTCACCTTGATCAGAATGCTGTTGGCAGCACCCATCTTGATACCCTTCTCCAGGAACTTCACGTTGGTTACGAACAAGTCGTCACCGACGAGCTGGCAACGGTCGCCGATGCGCTCGGTGAGCTTTACCCAGTTGTCCCAGTCGTTCTCGTCGAGACCATCCTCGATAGAGTCGATAGGATACTTCGTGATGAGCTGCTCCAGATAGTCGATCTGCTCAGCGGCAGAGAGCTTCTTGCCGTTGGGATCCTTCTTCTTGCCGTTCTTCAGCTGACGGTAGTCGTAGAACCACTCGCCGTTCTCCTGTACTGCGAACTCAGAAGCAGCGCAGTCCATAGCGATCTTCACGTCCTTGCCCGGCTCGTAACCAGCAGCCTTGATGGCAGCGATGATGGTGTCGAGAGCGTCCTCGATACCGTCGAAGTTGGGGGCGAAACCACCCTCGTCACCTACAGCGGTAGAGAGGCCACGTGCCTTCAGCAGCTTGGCGAGGTTGTGGAACACCTCAGCACCCATGCGGATACCCTCCTTCTCAGAGGTAGCGCCAACGGGACGGATCATGAATTCCTGGAAAGCGATGGGGGCGTCAGAGTGAGCACCACCATTGACGATGTTCATCATGGGAACGGGGAGTACGTAGGTGTTGGTACCACCGATATAGCGGTAGAGAGGAATCTGCAGGTAGTTAGCAGCAGTGTGAGCAACAGCCAGCGATACGCCGAGGATGGCGTTGGCACCGAGGTTCTTCTTGGTAGGAGTACCGTCGAGTTCCAGCATCTTAGCGTCGATAGCACGCTGATCCAGCACGCTCATACCGATGAGGGCAGGAGCAATCTTCTCGTTAACGTTCTTGACAGCCTGCTCTACACCCTTACCGAGGTAGCGGTTCTTGTCACCGTCGCGAAGCTCAAGGGCCTCGTTCTCACCAGTAGAAGCACCAGAGGGCACGCTGGCACGACCCATGTCGCCAGTCTCCAGGGTTACTTCAACCTCAACTGTAGGATTACCACGTGAATCCAGAATCTCTCTTGCGTGAATTTGTTCAATAATCATAACCTTACTATTGTTTAATAAATGAATAAAATATGCTCTTTCGGACTGCAAAGATACGCAGAATAATTGAGAATTGAGAATTGAGAATTGAAATTTTTGTTGCTTTAACCTTATTTATTATTAACTGCCACATGGAGTTGGCAATTTTGTTGTAACTTTGAAGCCCGAATGGAACATTTGCATCCGTTAGAGAGTCATCTGGAACGTCCGCAGCGGTTTACCTATCCGTTCTGCTACGAGCCGCACCCCTTGTGCCAATTGGCAGCCAAGGAGGTGCAGGCGTATATTGCCGCTCATCCTGAGATTCGCGAGGATGCTGACCAGGGGAAGATGTTCGGAGTGCTGGTGGTAGATAAGCTGACGGTGGATAAGCTGACGGCAGATAAGCTGACGGCTGAACCGTCAGCCACAGTGAGATTGGGATTCTTGGCGGCGTACAGCGGCTTGCTGGCTGGAAGGAACGACTGGGGGTATTTCGTGCCGCCGGTGTATGACGCGCAGCAGCCGGACGGGCATTTTAAAACCACTGAGCGGGAGATTTCGAGGCTGAGTGGTAGGGAGAGTAGGGATGGTAGGTTTGGTAGGGAGAGTAGGTTTAGTAGGGATGGTAGGTCTGGTAGGGAGCTGTCGCAGGAGTTGCAGACGTGGCTGTTTCACCAATACCGGCTGCTGAATGCCCGCGGCGAGGTGAAGGATCTCGTCGACATCTGGCAGGAATATTATAACCGCCCGAAGCTGCTGCAGAAATATCCGCTGCCCCCTGGCGGAACGGGCGACTGCTGTGCCCCGAAACTGCTGCAGTATGCCTATCAGCAGGGGCTGAAGCCCCTTTGTATGGCTGAGTTCTGGTGGGGGGCCACGACGAAGACGGAGTTGCGCCAGCATCTGAACTACTATCCAGCCTGCAGGGGTAAATGCAAGCCCATTCTGACGTGGATGCTGCAAGGGCTCGATGTAGACCCTGATCCGGAGTTACAGGATCTTCAGCAGATGGATCTTCCTGTCGTCTATGAGGACGAGTGGCTGGTAGTCGTCAACAAACCCAGCGGTCTGCTGTCTGTGCCGGGACGTATCGGGCAGTATAGTGTGGAAACCATCATGCAGGAACGCAATCCGGACAGTAAGGTTGTCCATCGGCTCGATATGGGAACCAGCGGACTGCTTATCGTCGCCAAGACACAGGACGTGTATCGTGCCCTGCAAGAGCAGTTTGTGAAACACCAGATAAGGAAAAAGTACCTGGCCGTCCTATCCCCTAACAACCCTACCATACCTACTTCACCTACCGCCCTTCCTCCTTCCGGCAGCATCAGCCTGCCTCTGCGGCCAGACCCTATGAACCGTCCGCGCCAGGTCGTCGACCCGGAACATGGCAAGCGGGCTGTGACGGACTACGAATTCCTGTCGGACCGTGTGGTGGCACTATGGCCCCAGACGGGGCGCACCCATCAGCTGCGCATCCACTGTGCACATCCAGACGGATTGGGGCGTCCCATCGTAGGCGACGAGTTGTATGGTACGCGGAAGCACGGCCAGCGACTGCTGCTTCATGCCGCAGAGCTCTGGTTCCGCCACCCAGTGACTTTACAGGAAATGCATCTGGAAGCAGATGATGAGATAATTAATGGCGAAATAACGAAATAATAACAATAATGAAACAATTACTGACCCTTGTTCTTCTCTTTCTCGTGAGTCATGCTGGCTTTGCCGACAATGGCGAAACTGCCGGACGGCGGGCGGCACAGCAGAAGGCTGCTGCCGTGCTGGGAGCGAAAGCCCGTCTGGAACTGGTTGCCGTCGGCGAGGGCGAACGGCCGACCTATTATATATATAATAATGTGGAAACGGACAAGGGTTTTGTCATTGTGGCTGGCGATGAGGGCGACAACGATATTCTCGGCTATTCTGATTCGGGATGCTATGATGCTGCCAACAGACCCCCGCAGCTGGCGTTCTGGCTGCAGTGCTATGAAGAACAGCTGGCACTCATCCGTCAGGGGAAAGCTGCACCTTATCGCAGTGCGTCGAACTATTCCACAATAGAGCCACTGGTGCAGACGCATTGGGACCAGCAGGCACCCTACAACCGCTGGAACCCCATCAGTCCGATTACCGACATTCAGTTTCCTAACACAGGGTGTGTGGCTACTGCCATGGCGCAAATCCTGAAATATTGGGCTTCTGACAAGCAAACCGCTGAGATTCCTTCATATTCCTATAAGCTCAGCGCTGGTGGTAAAATCTATACGGTGAATGTCGAGGGGCTGCCTGCAACGACATTCAACTACAGCCAGATGCGTAATACCTACAGCCCGGATGATATAGATGCTGCAGCCTACGAGGTGGCACGACTGATGGCCTATTGCGGACGTGCTGCCCAGATGGTTTATATGTCAACGACAGCTAATACTGTCACGCGGGGCAGCTACCTGTCGCAGTATTTCGGTTTCAATGAACACCAGGTGACGGAGTCGCGAGAGTATTATTCTGCTGCAGAATGGGACTCGCTGCTCTACGACGAGTTGCGGGCCGGACGCCCCATCATGTATTCAGGAGCGCGCCAGGATGCCAGCAGGGAACAGAGCGGACATGCCTTCATCGTCGATGGCTATAAGGACGGACTCTTTCACATCAATTGGGGGTGGAGCGGATTCTACGACGGCTACTTCAAACTCTCGGAGTGTAACCCCTATGGCAGCGGAGCGGGAGCAGGAACGGGACGTGACGGCTATAGCTTCCGGCAAATCGCCGTCACCCGTCTGACACCGGGGGAGGTGGAGGAAGGTCATCCGCGTGGTGGTACTGCTCTGACGGAAGGCGGACTGGTGGTCGATGCTTTCGAATACGAAGGGGAACGCCGGATAGGGAGTGAAATGACGTTTCGGTTCAATATCACCAACCAAGGGACGGCCTACTACAACAGAGCCTTCCTGTTTGTGGACGGCAAGCTGACTACGGGTGCCGGGGTGATGATAGACCCGGGCGAGAGCGACGAGGTGCTGCTGCATATCAAGCCGGAAAGAGGCGGCATGCTGCCGTTGAAGCTGTGTGGCGAGAACGACGGCTCGCTGGTGTTCTGGGAGGACAGCGTGCGTATCAAAAGCAATCGCGATCCGCAGCTGACGTTCGGAACACCTGTGGTGGCTCATTTGCAGGACGAAAGATACTATAACATATCGGGACAGACGTTTGAAGCGACGGTTTCTGTGACCAATAACGATACGGAAATCTTTGATGATACGCTGACTTTCGTCATCAACCGTTATGTTCCGAGTACGGGCGGTTTCTCTTGGGATTTCAAAGGCAACGGCGTCCCTGAGGGCGAGGAGTCTTTCGAAATGCTGATTCCTGCGGGTGATACGCAGGAGGTTTCGGTAAGTTTCAGCGGACTGACCGTCGGACAGCGTTATTGGCTGCAGGTCGGCTACTATCAGCCCTCCGCCAAGAGGAAGGTCTACCAGAAGATTTCGGAACAGTATACTATTCTGCCAGGTGAGAGTGGGATAGAGGCCGTGCGTTGCGACGGAGCGGCTACCAACCAGGAGCCATACTTCGATTTGCTGGGCCGGCGGGTTGTAAACCCCAGAAAGGGTGGCATATACATTCGCCGCAAAAGTACGATTTACCGTCAATAAGAGAAAAGAGTGAAGGAAAAATTTGGTGGTTTCAGATTTATTCCTTAATTTTGCACGCAGTAACTACATTTTATAATATTTACCAAAACAAAAAATTATGAAAAAACTATTTACTTTATTGGCAGTAGTGCTTCTGTCGTTATGCGGAAGTGTGACTGCCAGTGCACAAACCGAAGTGGACATTCCCATCAACGAAGGTTGGGGTTGGGGATGGAGTTGTGATGTATCCTATGCAGATGGCGTCCTTACCGGAACCCTGACAGACGGATACGGCGCTATCTCCATTGGCTGGAACGATGGTGTCGACTGGTCCAAGTACAACAAACTATGTGTTGTGTTTGAAAGTTGTACCGGTGACTGGGGAAAAGTCTATTTCTCTACAGTTGATGGTGCTTATAACCCAGAACAGTCATTCTCTACTATCGGTTCTCAGCAGACGGTGACTTTGAATTTCGACCCTGCACAGGCAACAGCCGTTAAGCAGTTGGGTATTCAGGGCAAGGCTGCCGGTGATGTCATCAAGATTAGCCGCGTCTATCTGGTTGAGGCTCTTGAGTATGAAAAGACAGGTGTTTCTCTGGCGTTTGACGAGTGGGGCCAGATTCCTGCCAGCGCATTCTTAGGCTATACAGAGAATGCTAAGGTTGTGTTTACCGCAACTGTTACTGGCGCTGACGGTCATGCAGGCTGGGGAAATGGTAAGATTGAAAGTCGGGACGGAAAGGTTGTAGTTTCAAATCTATCCGTAAAGGGTGAAGGCGATAATGTGTATACATTCTCCTTGGCGGAACTTAAAGAAGCTTTGCTGTCTGGTCCTGATCAATATGGCAATTTCGGTATTATATTTACCTTATGGGATGTTGATAATGGTGCTTGTACAAGTGTTCGTAAGAGTGTTGAAATCTTCGAGGTTGCCGGTGCTGTAGGTGAGGAAATCACAGCTACCGTAAACGACGGTGAATCTATTGGCGATGCCATTGGTGCCGCTGCTCCGTTGGGAACCAAGATTGGTAAGCTGACCATTAATCTGCAAGAAGGTGCTACGGTAAGGCTGAATAGCACACTGAAGATTTCTGACGACCTGACTATCAATGGTAATGGTGGCGTTATCGACGCTTGGAATGTAGGTTCCAACGCTATGATTCTGATGACTGGTGGTAAGACTGCTGCTGCAGCTGCTTCACCGCGTCGTGCTCCGGCTGAGTTGAAGGACTATATCTACATCGATAATGTCGTTCTGAAGAATCTGACCATTTGGAATGTCAAGGGTTCGCTGTTGTATGACGGCAACAACAAGATGTGTGTCGAGAATCTGACCATTGAAAACTGTAAGATTAACTTCGATACTGAGGCTGTTGATAACGAGGCTCTCGTTTCCTTCAAGGCTGGTGGTGCGAAGGACGTGACTATCAAGAACTGTACCTTCAAAGGCAATAACGCTGTAGCTAAGTACTTCATCCGCTACAACAATAGTGCTCGTCTGGACCGTTATGGCTACGACAAGGACACTGAGTTCCAGACCATGACCTATCTGAACAATACTTTCGTAAACATGTTGAAGAGCGATGGCCAGTGGGGTAACTATAATGGTATCTCTGGTCAGGTGTATTCGAAGTTTGATGTCCAGAACAATATCTGGTACAACTGTGGTAATGACATCATCCGTCGTATGGCAGGTGGACGCTTCAGCGGTAACAACCCGATGACGTTTGCCAAGAATACCTACTTCAATGGTGGTGAGGACAAGTCAACCAGCGAGGCCAGCTACGACAAGAGCGGTACTATCCTGACGACAGATCCTACATTTGCTGATGCCGCAAATGACAACTTTACCATCGGTGCTTCTACCCAGCAGGCTAAGTATCAGACGGGTGACCCGCGTTGGTTGACAGCATTTGCTGCTACTGACGATGTAGATGTTTTCGCTGCCGATGGTTCTGATATTTCTGCTCTTGTTTTTGCAGAGGCTCCAACTGCCAAGGCTGTGAACATCTATCTGACTGCGGGCTCAAGCTATACTCTGAGCAGTCCTATCGAGGCCTTCGTGAAGTTTATCGGTGTAGAGTCTGGCGAACAGGCTACTATTGATGCTTCTGCCCTGACCAATGCGATGATCATGCTGCCGAAGCAGGCTGGTGTTGATGCTAACGAACAGGGCTTCTATGCACTGGGTGACGTAACGATTCAGGGTGTGAAGATTACGGGTGTGCCCAAGCAGGTGTTCTGGGCAAACCAGACCAAGTATCTCATCCCGACCTTTACGGTTGACAATAGCGTGATTGCACTGGCTGCCAGCAGTGCCAACGTATTTGACACCTCTCGTGGTGGCGTGATTGGCAATTTCGTTATCAAGAACTCTACCATTGCTTGTCCCGATGGTAAGAACACCGGTTCGCTGTTCTCTTCACAGAGCGGTCAGAAGGCTACTGAGGCTGGACTGGAGAAGCAGGTATTCTCATTCCAGAATTCTACATTCTATAATATTGCCAACGGCAAGAACCTTATCACTCACCGTCAGGCAGGCCAGACTTGGCTGAACTTCGAACTGAAGAACAGTATCGCAGTGAACAGCGGTAAGAGCGGCCAGTTCGTGATTGGTATGAACCAGGGACAGGTAAGTGCTAATCCTGTCTGGGCTATTTCTGGCAACAGCTTCAACTTCGAGGGCGAGGAAGGCTTGGCCGATACTTCTGCTGCTGAGGCTGAGAAGGCTGGTCAGAAGGAAGTCGAGAAGGAAGACGGCTCGAAGGAGAAGGTTGATATCGTCACCGAGAATGTCGAGGGCGTTGTGAATTTTGTGAACCCCGTTGAGGCTGACTTTACACTGGCATACTGCTCGCAGCTGCTCGCCAAGATTGGTGACCCGCGTTGGATTGACAATGATCTGGCCGCTGTTGCTGACGAATTGGCCAAGGAGCTTGAGGCTGCTGTCGCTCTGCTGGGCGACACTGATCCTGCAAGCAGCACTGAGGCTACAAATCTCAGTAAGGCTATTGCCAGCGCTCAGACGATGCTCGAGTCTGCTACGACGAATGTCCAGTTCTACAAAGAGGAGCTGGCTAAGCTGAAGGAAGCTGCGGAGGCTTACAAGGCTACTCTCGTTGTTGAAGAAATCAACGTTGCCAAGGCTCTGGAGATCATTGCTGGTCTGGCAGATGGTGCCAAGACTGATGTTGAATATAAGGTGAAGGGTATTGTAGTAGGTGCTCCCGACTTCCAGCGTAAGAGCGACGGCACACTCTATGGCAATGTGAACCTTGACATTGCTGACGAGAAGGGTGGTGAGACGAAGTTGACCGTCTTCCGTGCTAAGAGCTACGAGAACGAGGTATTTACCGAGGAGACCATCTCACTCATCAAGGAGAACGATGAGGTCGTATTCCAGGGCAAGCTCCAGAAGTATGTGAAGAATGAGACTGTAACTCCTGAGTTGGTTAGCGGCTGGCTGATCAGCGTTACCGGCGGTACCGACGGTATCAGCACTGTTCAGACCATTCAGGTTGACAGCGAGGCTGTTTACAACCTCTCTGGTCAGAAGGTTGATGCAAGCTACAAGGGCGTAGTCATCAAGGGTGGTAAGAAGTTCTTCCAGAAGTAAGTAAGGGGAGTTGTTATGGCATAACAACAAACAGAACAACAAACATAACGAAAAAAGGTGGCAACTCTTTGAAGGGTTGCCACTTTTTTATTATCTTTCAACCTTGATGAAGGAACTTCCACTCGAAAAAGTCCAAATATTTTTGGCTTTTTCCTCGTTTATTCGTACCTTTGTCCCCATGATTGAGATCAAGAGGGTAGAAGACCTAAAAGGACTGGAGAAGTTCTTGCAGTTTCGTTATGATATGTACCGCGACTGTCAGTGGGCGGTGCCGTTTTTGTATTCTGAAGAGATGAACACGCTGCGCAGCGACCGCAATGCCGCCTTTGAGTGCTGTGAGTCGGACTATTTTCTGGCTTACAAGGACGGGCGCCCTGTAGGACGAGTGGCAGCTATCATCAATCACCGTGCCAATGAACGCTGGCAGCATAAGCAGGTGCGCTTTGGCTGGTTCGACTTCATAGACGACCTGAAAGTGTCGCGAGCCCTGCTGGAAACAGTAGAGCATTGGGGCCGTGAACGCGGCATGACGGAGATGATCGGTCCGATGGGCTTTACCGATATGGACCGCGAGGGTATGCTCATCGAGGGCTTTGAGGAAGATACCACGATGTATGTGAACTATAACTATCCCTATTATCCGCAGCACATGGAGCAGCTGGGGGGCTTCGAGAAGGATAACGACTATATGGAATGCAAGGTGAAGGTTCCTGAGCAGGTGCCCGACAAGTTCCATAAGATTGCCGCGATGATAGGCAAGCGCTACAACCTGCAGGTGAGGAAGTTCACCCGCAAAGAGCTGTTAGCAGGCGGCAAGGGTCACGAAATCTTCAACATCATCAACGCCACGTATAAAGACCTGTACGGCTACTCGGAGCTGTCGGACCGCCAGATCAACCAGTTGGTAGACCAATACATCAAGATTGCCGACCTGAATCTGGTGACAGCCGTTGAGGACTGGAATACGCCAGAGCACAAGATGGTGGGCTTCGGCATTACCTTCCCTTCGTTCACGTCAGCGCTGCGCAAGACCCGTGACGGACGATTGCTGCCCTTTGGCTGGTGGCCTTTGCTGCGCACGCTGAAATGGCACAAGACCAGTGTTGTCGACTTGCTGCTGATTGGCGTGCTGCCCGAATACCGTGCCAAGGGCGCCAACTCGATTATCTTCGACGACCTGATTCAGTGGTTCCAGCGCTACCATTTCGAATACGCTGAAACGGGCCCGCAGATGGAAAGCAACGAAGGCGTGCTGTCGCAGTGGCAGTATCTGGAAGCCCGTGTCCACCGCAAGCACCGCTGCTATAAGAAAAAACTATAATCCACGCCGTTGATTTATCAATCCATGCCATTGATTTATCAATCAATGCCTTTGATTTAACAATCATCGACGACGTTTTAACTTTGTCTTACGGCTTACGACCTTTTATCCGTAGGCTCACGACCTTTTATCCGTAAGCTCACAACCTTTTATCCGTAAGCTCACAACCTTTTATCCGTAAGCTCACAATCTTTTAGTATCATCCTCAATCAACTGCAGCAGGCGCTCGACGGCATCTTCCTCAGGGATGTTCTTCTCGACGCAGACTTTCTGCTTGTAGAGGGATATCTTTCCGCGTCCGGCACCGACGTAGCCATAGTCCGCGTCGGCCATCTCGCCCGGACCGTTGACGATACAGCCCATGATGCCAATCTTCAGGCCTACCAAGTGGCTCGTGGCAGCCTTGATGCGGGCAATGGTTTCCTGCAGGTTGTAGAGCGTGCGGCCACAACCCGGACAGGAGATATACTCCGTCTTGGTGAACTTGATGCGGGCTGCCTGGAGAATGGCATCGGCAAGGAGGGTGAGTTGTTCGCGGGTGAACCGCGAACCACACTGAATGACCAGCTTGGTGGCTTTGCGGTCGATGAGCAGGGCTCCCACTGCCATTGCGGCCTTGAGCTGGAGGGTTTCCCAGTCGTCTTCGCAGCTGAACTGCGAAGCACAGTTCGGGCTTTGGGAGGGTTGTTGCTGTGGCACAGCAACATACGGGATGGTGAGCGTGATGGTGTCGTCCTTGATGCTGGCCTCGGCTTCGGCGCGCAGACGGGTACATTCGGGGATGAGGTCCACCAGTTTGCGGGCTACGGGGATTTCGCACTCGGGCTCTTCGGACAGTGACACGCGGATGGTGTCGCCAATGCCCTCGGTAAGCAGGGCACCGATACCCACAGCCGACTTGATGCGTCCGTCTTCGCCCTCGCCAGCCTCGGTGACGCCCAAGTGCAGCGGGTAGTGCATGTCCTCAGCGTCCATCGCCTTGACAAGCAGGCGTACGGTGGTCACCATGACGACCGTATTCGAAGCCTTGATGCTGATGACCACGTCGTCGAAGTGCTCGCGGCGGAAGATGCGCAGGAACTCCATGCAGCTCTCGACAATACCCTCGGGGGTGTCGCCATAGCGGCTCATGATGCGGTCGGAGAGTGAACCGTGATTCACACCGATGCGCACAGCGGTATGGTGTTCCTTGCAGATATTGATAAAAGGTACCAGCTTGCGCTCAATCTTCTTCAGTTCCTCGGCATACTCCTCGTCGGTATATTCCAAATGCTTGAAGGTACGGCCCGGGTCGACGTAATTGCCGGGATTGATACGCACTTTCTCGCAATATAGTGCAGCGACATCTGCCGTATGAGCCGTGAAGTGGACGTCAGCCACCAGCGGAGTCTGGTAACCGTCAGCTTTCAGCCGGGCCGATATGTTCTTCATGTTCTCTGCCTCGCGAGTGCCTTGCGTCGTGAAGCGTACCAGTTCGCCACCGGCATCGATGATGCGCTTGGCCTGAGCCACGCTGCCCTCGGTGTCGTTGGTGTCGGTGGTAGCCATCGACTGAATGCGGATGGGGTTGTCGCCGCCAATGGCGATGTTGCCAATATGGGTGATTGTTGTTTTTCTTCTCATAGGGGGAGTAGGGTTGTTAGGGTGGGTAGGGATGTTAGGGGACTAATTCGTCTTGAAGTCATATTTTACTTCTGCTAAATCCTGGTTGGCTTTTTCGATTTTGGCTTTCAGCCCGTTTTTGTAGTCTGCCAGGCGCTGGGCGATGGCCTCGTCCGTCAGGGCCAGCATCTCGACAGCCAAGATGGCTGCATTCTGGGCACCATTGACACCCACTGTGGCAACGGGAATGCCCGGTGGCATCTGGATGATGCTCAACATGGCATCGAGTCCGTCGAGCATGCCCTTGATGGGTACGCCAATGACAGGCAGCGTCGTCGAGGCAGCAATGACGCCAGGCAGGGCAGCAGCCATACCTGCTGCAGCGATGATGACTTTCAGACCGCGCTCTTTGGCATGGGTGGCAAACTGTTCAACAGCCTCTGGGGTGCGGTGAGCAGAGAGGGCGTTGACTTCAAAGGGAATCTGCAAGTCGTTGAGTTGCTTACAGGCTTTCTCCATAACGGGCAGGTCAGACGTGCTGCCCATGATAATGCTAACTAATGGGGTCATATTTTTTTTTAAATTAGGGTTGTTAGGGTAATTAGGGAGGGTAGGGATGTTAGGGTTATAAAAACAGGATGGCCACTGCGGCGCAGAGGAATCCCACCCAGAAACCGGCCACCACTTGAGCGAGACTGTGCTGGCGAAGAATCATTCGGCAGGTGCCGATGACGCCACCCATCAGGAATACCAGACAGAGCCACCACACGGGGTTGAAGCCCAGGTAGTAGGCAAAGGCAAACAGCGCCCCGCCTACGCCTCCGATAGCGGCAGTATGGGTGGAAATCTTCCACCAGACATTGATGAGTGCGCAGACAATCTGTACCATCAGGGCAGCCACCACGATGGATCCCATGAAATGGGGCATGTGGAGACGTTCCATCACATAGATGCAGGTGAAGTAGCAAAGGATGGAGATGACGTAAGGCACCATGCGTCGTTCGCGGTGTCCCAGCTCGATGAGGTTCCAGCCCTGATAGCGGCGGTAGAGGTGAATGAGCAGGGTGGGGAGGAGAATGGTAAACAGATAGGTCAGCAGCAGAACCTGGATTTTGTAATTCCAGGAGAACATGCTGAGGTAGCTGAACAGAAAGAGCACTATCAGTCCGATGACGGGCAGATAGAACGGTGTGAACACCATGCTCATGATGCGTGCAGCCAGGATGATTTGCTTTTCTCGTTTCACTTTAACCTTTGAACTTTGAACATTATGATTACTTACGGAGGCGGGCAACCGGAATACCCAGTTGTTCACGATATTTAGTGACGGTACGACGGGCTATGGGATAGCCTTTCTCTGCCAGCAGTCCTTTCAGCGCATCGTCGCTTAAAGGCTTGCGCTTGTCTTCTGCTTCAATAAGTTCTCGCAGGACAGCCTTGATTTTTCGGGTCGACAGCTCCTCACCGTCTGCCGTCACATAGCTGTCGCTGAAGAAGTAACGCAGGGGGAAGGTACCCCAGCGGGTCTGGGCATATTTGGAATTGCTGACACGCGATATGGTGCTGACATTCAGACCGGTACGCTCGGCAATGTCTTTCAGGATCATGGGGCGTAGGGATGCTTCGTCGCCGTCCTCAAAGAATCGGTGCTGCCACTGGATAATGGCTCGCATGGTAATGGTCAGCGTGTGACGGCGCATCTTGATGGCATCGATGAACATCTGAGCGGCTTCTACCTTTTTCTTGGTATAGACCAGCGCTTCCGACATCTGGCGGCTGAGCTGTTCTTTGCTGTCCTGGTATTCGCGCAGCGTATCGGTGAATGACGGCGAGACGCACAGCTCCGGCATCTCGGTAGCATTGAGCGAGAAGGTGATGGTGCCGTCGTCGTGGGTCTCGACAATGAAGTCGGGAGTGATTTGCTGTAGCGAGCGCCCGACAGTTTCGCTGATGGATGATCCCGGCTTGGGGTTCAGCTTGCGCAGCTCGGCAATGAGTGTCGCTGCCTGCAGCTCGCTCAACTTGAGTATTTGTTGGAGACGCTGCCAGTGTTTCTTGGTGAAGAGGTCAAAGTATTCGCTGATGGTAAGCTCCATCAATTCTTTGAGGCGGGAAGGCTCGCGGCGCTGAATCTGCAGCAGCAGACATTCCTGCAGCGTACGGGCTCCGATGCCGGCGGGGTCGAAGTCCTGCAGCAACAGCAATACTTCTTCTATCTCCTTGGTGCTGGCATCCAGATGATGGTAGATGGCCAATTCGTCGCTGATGTTGTCAAGCGACTTGCGGAGCAGTCCGTCGTCGTCCAGCGAACCGATGAGGTATTCCATGATGTCGCGCTGGCGCTCGGTGATATTGGCCATATTCATCTGCTCGTTCAGTTGGTCGATGAAGGACTCGGTCTGTCCGTAGACGATTTCTTCACGGTCCTCTTGTCCGGAATGGCCTCCTTGATAGACGGGCAGGTCCTCATCGTCGCGCCCGATAGACTCCAAGGCGGCATCCATAGCCGACTGGCGTTCTTCCTGTTCGTAATCGTCGGAAGAAGTGGATTCCGGATTGTCCGGGCTATCCTGATATTCCGGGAAATCCTGGCTCTCGTCAGCCGACACCTCCAATGCCGGGTTGTCGTCCATCTCGGTCTTGATGCGCTCCAGCAATTGAGTGATGGGCAGCTCAGTGAGTTGCGCCTGCAACAATTGTTGCTGCGTAATGCTCTGGGCCAACTTCTGTTGTTGGGTGAGTTTCTGCTCCTGTATCTGTTTCTGTGCCATTGTGTCTATTCCCAATAAGAAAGTGTGCGCCGTTGTAGAACGGTGGTGTTTTGTGTCGCGCTGCCTTTTTCCCAATAGGTGAGAGTGAGCGAGTTGCTGGTCCAGTTGCCGTTGTCGTCGCGGGTAATGTAATTGTTATTCATGTTGATGGTCATGATGCACTCCCCGTTCTTGTCGAAAACCTTCTGATGCTGCGACAGCACTTCGTCCTGGTCGTTATAGGTGTAGCTGTTGACGTAGCTGATGCCTGCTTCCTCGTTAGTCAGCGTGCGCTTGGTGAGGCGATAGCTGTCGTCGTAAGCATATTCTATGGTGCTAAAACCTTCCTTTTCCTTCATACGGGCTCTGAGCAGATAACCATAGCGGTTGTAGACGCGGTCTACGAGGTCTACATTCTCAATCTGGCCATTGCCGTGAAAGTGCATAAACTGGTCCTCGGCAACGGCATTCTCGGTGACTACCTCCTGAATGTCGCCGCGCAGTCCCATGGATAGTGCGTCTTTGTAATAGGCGACAGTGGGCAGATAAAGCACGCGGATGTCACGGGAGCCATTTTCGTTGTCGACGATGGAGAGCTTGATGCTGCCGAAGTCGTCGATATAGAACCAGCTGTCGTCGCGCTGACTGAACGTGCCGTGATCCTTTTGTAATTTATAAAGGAAATACTGCAGGTTCTTGTCCAGCATCTTCTGCGTGCTGTACGGGCCAATGGTCACATAAGCCGATGTGACCATCTTGCTTTCAGGTGCTACGCTGACCATCAGCTTAGAGCGGAATCCGTAGAAGTTGCCGCGAAAATAGAAGTCTTCTCCATCTTCGGACTGTCCCCATTCTGCAAACTGAGCCGCCAACAGCGATTGGCGAAGAGTATCGAGAGGACCCTCGATGGGAATGTCCATGAGGGAGATGCTCCGAGGGTCGCCCTTCGGCTGTGCGCAGACCATCAAAACCAGCATCTGCAGAATGACGATGAATGATAATCTCTTCATTTCGCTGCAAAGTTACAAAAAGTTGCGAAATTTTTTGTAACTTTGCAGCAAAAAATAAGGAAAATGAAGATATTTGCTGTAGGAATGAATTACATCCAACACAATAAAGAGCTGGATGGCGCGTTATATAAACCAGAGAGTCCTGTTATTTTTACCAAAGCAGACTCCGCGTTGCTGAAGGATCACAAGCCATTCTTCATTCCCGACTGGAGCGAGCAGGTAGATTACGAGACTGAGCTGGTGGTACGAATCAGCCGACTGGGTAAGAGCATTCCCGAACGCTTTGCCCATCGGTATTATGACGCTGTCACCGTGGGCATAGACTTCACGGCACGTGACTGGCAGCGTGAAGCCCGCAAGCAGGGCCACCCCTGGGAGATTTGCAAGGGCTTCGACGGTTCGGCAGTGATAGGCGACTGGGTAGCCAAGGAGAAATTCCAGGATGTCCAGGCCTTACACTTCCACCTGGACATCAATGGGAAGACGGTGCAGGAAGGCTGTACGAGTGATATGCTCTACAAAATCGATGAGCTGATAGCCTATATCTCGCAGTTCTTCACGCTGAAAACGGGCGACCTGCTTTATACAGGAACTCCTGTGGGCGTAGGTCCCGTCCATATTGACGACCATCTGGAAGGATGGCTGGAAGAAAGAAAAGTATTGGAATTTAATTGCAAGTGAGACGACATATAATAATAGGTGTAGGAATGCTGCTGATGAGTCTGACGGCTCATGCACAACGCTTCTTCAACCTGACTGCCGAGCAAGTCAGGATTGATTCGTTGTTGCCGGTCTTTACGCATCACATACCGTTGGGACCGCACTATGCCGACTCTTCCTATGCTGTCGCTATCGTCTATCCGGAATTTATTCCGATGAGCGATGCTGACGTGCAGCGTTATCGTCGCATTTCGGATGCCCCGCTGCCTGCTATGCCGGAAATCACACAAGCCATCAGCGTAGACAGGAAGCAAGGGGAACTTACCGTTTCGTTCGTGCCGTTGGTGTATCGTGATGGTCAGTATCAGAAACTGGTCAGCTTTATGCTCGACGTCAAAGGCGAGAAGCGTCCTTCTTTACGTCGTGCATCGGATGCTTCAGAAAGTCATTATGCCGCCCATTCCGTACTGGCTTCGGGACGTTGGGCAAAAATCAGTGTGCCGTCGACGGGCATCTATCAGCTGACGAGTGAACTGATTAGGAAGGCGGGATTCTCCGATATCAACAAGGTGAAAATCTATGGCTACGGAGGTGGTCTGCAACCCGAGATGCTGATGGCTGACTATCTGGCAGAAACAGACGACCTGCAGGAAGTGGCGACCTGTGAGGTGAATGGCAAGCGCCTGTTCTATGCCGTGGGACCAGTAACGTGGAACGAAAAACACCAGCGAATCCGTAATCCTTACTCGAATGTGGGCTGTTATTTCCTGACGGAAAACGACAGTGTCCCCAAGACGATGGGCGAAGAGGAATTCCTGAATGTCTATTATCCGCTGGCTGACGACTATAACACGCTGTACGAAGTGGACAACTATGCCTGGTATCACGGAGGCCGTAACCTGTACGACGCAACGGTGATTGCAGCAGGCGACAGTCATACTTATACCGTTCCTGCTAAAGGAACAGGTCAGAAGGGACTGATGACCATTGTGGTGACGGGTGATGCTGTCACGACTGTCAGTGTCAGTGTGAACGATGAGCCTTGGGGTACGCTGACCATTTCGTCGCATGGTAGTTACGAACAGATGAATCTTGTCACAAGGACTGATTCCATCACTAATATGCAGGCATCCAATAAGGTGACGATATCGACGAATGCCGGAGGTGGCAATGTCCGCCTGGACTATATCTCCATTCATGCTGTTGAACCGGCTCCCGCTCCCGACTTGACGGCGACATTCCCTGTGCCGGACTATGTCTATGGCATTGTTAATCAGGACCACCATGCGGATGGATTTGCTGATATGGTCATCATCATTCCTACCTCGCAGAAACTACTGGGACAGGCTGAGCGCCTGAAGGTCTTCCATGAGGAAAAGGATGGTCTGCGGGTTCGGATTGTTCCTGCCGACGAGCTGTTTAACGAGTTCTCGAGTGGTACGCCCGACGCCAATGCCTATCGCCGCTACCTGAGAATGCTGTATGAACGTGCTGGAAGTGATGCTGACATGCCGCGCTATTTGTTGCTGATGGGCGATGGAGCATGGGATAACCGCATGGCAAGTGCAGAGTGGAGTGGCTATTCGCCTGACGACTTCCTGCTATGTTACGAGAGTGAGAACTCGTATAGTGCTACCGATTGCTATGTGACGGATGACTATTTCTGTCTGTTGGACGACGGCGAGGGCGGTAACATGCTGCTGGCCAAAGCCGATGTGGCGGTAGGACGTATCTCGGCCCGGACATCGGACGAAGCGGAGACGGTGGTAGACAAAATCGTGAACTATGTGAATAACAACCAGGCTGGTGCCTGGCAGAATCTGATATGTCTGATGGGTGACGATGGTAACGAGAATGCCCATATGCAGGATGCCGACAGTGTGGGCCGGCTGATAGAACAGTATTATCCTACTTATCAGATTAAGCGGGTGATGTGGGATGCTTACAACCGTGTCAGTTCGTCGACAGGAAACAGCTATCCTGATGTGACGCGACTGATTAAGCAGCAGATGCAGCAGGGTGCGCTGATCATGAACTACTCAGGGCATGGACGTGCTGATGCCCTCTCCCACGAATATGTGCTCCGCTTGGACGATTTCAATAACTCCTCTTCACGACTGCCGCTATGGGTGACGGCATCGTGCGACATAATGCCCTTCGACGGACAGGAAGACAATATCGGCGAAACGGCGATGTTTAATAAGAAGGGTGGTGCCGTAGCCTTCTTTGGCACCACACGCACCGTGTTCCAGACTTTCAATCGACTGATGAATCTGGCATTCATCCGTCAGGTGTTGGGTCAGGACGAGAACGGCAGACTGCAAGCCATTGGTGAGGCCGTCCGCCGGGCTAAGAACGAACTGATAGAGATGGGAACGCTTGTCGGCTACTCCAACGGAAATCCTGTCTATTCATCGGACCGCACTCAGAACAAGTTGCAGTACACGCTCATAGGCGACCCCGCCCTGCGATTGGCAGCACCGACGATGGGTATCCAGATTGACTCGATTAACCACCAGCCTTTGGTAAACGGCCAGCCTCAGACACTGAATGCCGGGTCGACGGTCACAGTCACTGGACATGTCACCGATACCGATGGTCAACGGGATGCTGCGTTCAATGGAACACTGACGGCCATCGTCCGTGATGCCTTGGAACGCGTGGTCTGTAAGATGAATGACCCGACGGAAACCAGCGACCCGTTTGTCTACTATGATCGTCCTAATGTGCTCTTCAATGGTAACGACTTGGTACGAAACGGACGGTTCTCGTTTACTTTTGCAGTACCTAAGGACATCAGCTATTCCGATGCCAACGGATTGTTTAACCTCTATGCCGTCGATGACGAGAAGACAATGGAGGCCAGCGGCATCTGTGACCAGGTGGTGATGAGCGGTTCGGGTGGCCTCAAGCAGGATGGTATAGGACCGAACATCTACTGTTATCTCAATAGTTCATCGTTTGTCAACGGGGGCAGTGTGAATCCGACACCGTATTTTGTGGCACAACTGAATGACGAGGATGGTATCAATGCCGCAGGAAGTGGTATCGGACATGACCTGCAGCTAATTATTGATGGAGACATGACGAAGACATATTCGCTGAACGACTACTTCCTGTATGACTTCGGCAGCTATACCACAGGGTCGGTGGGATATAGCATCCCGGAATTGTCGTACGGTGAACACAAACTGCTGTTCCGCGCTTGGGACATTCTGAATAACTCGTCGACAGCAGAACTGACGTTTAATGTGGTGAAAGGACTGGAACCGCTGTTCTTCGATGTGGAATCGACGAAGAACCCGGCAACGACGACGACGTCATTCCGTATTATGCATGACCGTATGGGTAGCGACATCGATGTGGTCCTCGATGTGTTCGACATCTCCGGTCGCCATCTGTGGTCGCATGCAGAGAATGGCGTGTCGACAGATAACAGCTATACCATAGACTGGGATTTGACGGTAGATGGCGGTCGACGTCTGCAGACGGGCGTCTATCTCTACCGGTTGCGGATAGCCAGCGACGGTAGCAACTATGCCTCGAAAGCAAAGAAACTCATTGTGCTAACGCACAAATAAAGGTAAAAAAGTAAAAAGGTAAAGAAGTAAGAAAATAAAAAATGACATATATGAGAAAAGAAAAGAATAACAAGGTAACGGGTTTGGTAAGAAAGTTTTTCGCTTTTTGCCTTTTCCCCTTTTTACCTTTAGCAGCTTCTGCTCAGGATACGAAGAGTCAGTTTAATCCCATTGAGCATGCTGTCATCTCGCAGACCATTGCCCCTGATGCTCGTGCGGCAGGTCTCGGTGATGTGGGTGCTGCCACAGATCCGGATGTTAACTCCCAGTATTGGAACATCGCCAAGTATCCTTTCTGTATCAGCCGTGCGGGTGTCGCACTGAACTATACCCCGTGGTTGCGCCAGTTGGTAAACGATATCGATTTGGCTTATGTAGCAGGTTACTATCGTATTGGCGACAACCTGTCGGTGAGTGGTTCGTTACGTTATTTCTCGTTAGGTGAGGTCATGACCTCGTTCGAGGAGAATGCCATGACGGTGAAGCCTTACGAGATGTCACTTGATGCAGGAGCCTCGCTGATGCTTACCGATAAGTTCTCGATGGGTGTTGCCCTGCGTTGGCTCTATAGTGATTTGCGCTATGATTATACGGAAGATGCTTCGCCAGCTTCGGCTTTTGCTGCCGACTTGGCTTTCTACTATCAGAACTTTCTGAATATCGGACCGCGTGAATGCCAGTTGGGATTGGGACTGACCATGCAGAACGTGGGTTCGAAGATTACCTATTTTGGTGACGACCGTTCGAATTTCTTGCCGGCTAACCTGCGCTTGGGTGCCTCGTTGATGATTCCTGTTGATGAATATAACCGTTTCTCCATATCGGCAGATGCCAACAAACTCTTGGTGCCTACTGTACCGAAACAAAATGATGGAGAGTCGAAGGAAGACTACGAGCAGCGTGTCATCAACGAATATAATGATGTCAGTGCTATTTCGGGTATTTTCAAGAGCTTTACAGATGCTCCCGGTGGTTTCAAGGAGGAATTGCAGGAAATACAGTGGAGTATTGGTGCGGAATATGTCTATCACGATCAGTTCTCCCTGCGTGCAGGTTATCACCATGAGTCGGAGAACAAGGGTAACCGTAAGTATTTCACTGTGGGTGGAGGTTTCCGCATGAACGTATTCTCGCTGGACGTGGGCTATGTCATCTCCACAGCCCGTAGCAATCCGTTGGACCAGACGCTGCGCTTCACGCTGGCCTTCGACATGGATGGCATCAAGGATTTGTTCAGAAAATAAAAGACTGTTAGTATGATTAGAGTAGGAATGGGCTATGATGTCCACCAGTTGGTGCCTAATAGGGACCTTTGGATGGGCGGTATCAAGATTGAACATGAGTTGGGCCTGCTGGGACACAGCGATGCCGACGTGCTGATACATGCTATCTGCGACGCTATTTTGGGAGCAGCGAATATGCGCGATATCGGCTTTCATTTTCCGGATACTTCTGCTGAAACGGATGGCATGGACAGCAAGATTATTCTGAAGAAAACCATAGAACTGATTGCTGCGAAGGGCTATCATCTGGTAAATATCGATGCTACGATATGTGCGGAGCGTCCGAAAATGAATCCGCATATTCCTCAGATGCAGCAGACGATGGCACAGGTGATAGGGTGTGATGTTGATGCCATCTCCATCAAGGCTACGACAACCGAGAAACTGGGCTTTACAGGACGCCAGGAGGGAATATCGGCCTATGCGGTAGCACTCATAGAAAAGTAGAGAAAAAGAAAATACCACTACTCATCAACGAGCAGTGGTATTCAAAAAGCCTATGTTTAACTAAAAATCCTTTGTTCAAGATAATTCCAGTCTTTCGACTGGAGGTCTGCCTTTCGGCAGCATATTTAACATACTAACTATTTCCTTAGAAAAGAAAGTTATGAGCGTCTCGCGACGATCACTGTTATCCTAACACATTTAAAACTTTCTTCTTACCAATAACTAAAAACCTAAAACTATAAATATTACTACTAACCTAAAACAATCTATTAACCAAATCTTGACTTCACTTAGTCAAGCGTCATTTTTGTTTGACGATGCAAAGGTACGAACTTTTTCGGTACGTTCAAATACTTTATCGGAATTTTTAGTGTAAAAATGCACTATTCTTGATTTAAATCAAGTGTTGTGCGCGAAAACAACGTAAATTAACACATTATTTCCCATTTGTGAATGTCCTTTAAGTTTTCATACTTTGACTTCGTCGAGTGTTCTCTAACCTAAAGGTGTAGAGTGTGGTGTTGCAATCTCCCGCTCGAAAAATCTCAAATATTATTTGGCTTTTTGCTCGCTTATTCGTACCTTTGTACCCATAATAATAAGGTATGCGAGTACTCATAGTAAACACAAGTGAACGGACGGGTGGAGCTGCAGTAGCAGCGAATCGTCTGATGGAAGCCCTCAATAACAATGGAGTGAAGGCCAAAATGTTGGTGCGCGACAAGGAGACAGACCATTTGACGGTAGCCAGTTTGCCTGCGTCGTGGCGTCAGCATTGGAACTTCCTGTGGGAGCGTTTTGTGATTTGGCTGCATTTACATTTCCGTCGTGAGCATCTCTTTGAGGTTGACATGGCTAACGCAGGTACGGATATTACTACGTTACCTGAATTCCGAGAGGCAGACGTGATTCACTTGCACTGGGTCAATCAGGGCATGTTGTCACTAAAGGGTATTCGTAAGATTCTGGCATCGGGCAAACCGGTCGTGTGGACCATGCACGATATTTGGCCTGCAACAGCCGTTTGTCACTATACGCGAGGCTGTGAACAGTATCTGTCGCAATGTATCGAGTGTCCTTTGTTGCCAGGTGACAGTTTGGCCAGACAGGTGTGGAATAAGAAAAAGCAGATGCTCAACGGACAGCACATCACCTATGTGTGTTGCAGTGAATGGCTGGCAGGAGAGGCAAAGAAGAGTGCCCTGCTCCATGGACAGCGCATTGTCAGCATCCCCAATGCCATCGATACTCGCATGTTCCGTCCGCAAGACAAGCAACAGGCCCGTCGGACCTTGGATTTGCCTGTTGACCGTCGTATCATTCTCTTTGTTTCTCAGCGTGTCACCGATCCCCGCAAGGGCATCAGCTATTTTGTGGAAGCTATTAGCCGTTTGGTCGGACAGCATCCTGAGATGAAAGAAAATACGGGTGTGGCGATTCTTGGCGGACATGCCGAGGAGGTCGCTTTACGGCTGGCACTGCCTTCCTATCCCTTGGGATATGTCAACAATCCGTCACGAATCATCAGTGTCTATAATGCTGCTGATGTTTATGTGTTGCCTTCGCTGGAGGATAACCTGCCCAACACCATCATGGAGGCGATGGCCTGTGGCGTGCCCTGTGTAGGATTCCGCGTAGGCGGCATTCCCGAGATGATCTGCCATCAGGAGAATGGCTATGTAGCTCATGAGCGCGATGCAGCCGACCTGGCACAGGGCATCCGCTACGTGTTGGCTGAGGCCGACTACGCAGCGCTGAGTCGTGAGTGTCAGCATTGGGTCGCTCAGAAATACTCTCAGCAGAGCGTAGCCAACCGCTATATGGAAGAATACCAGAATCGTATGACCCCTCAAATGCAGAACCGATGAATCCATTGACACAAACCCTGCTGCTCTCAGCGTCCACGGTACGTATGTTGCCGCATATCGTCCTATTCCTTATAAAGAGAAAGTCGATAGCTGCCGACCTGCAACAAGTGCAGGACTGCCAACCGACGGTGCTTAACTTCATCAAGGCCTGTACCCGTGAGCGCTGCTTCCGGAACCTCTTTTATTATAGAATAGGTGAATATCTGTCTGCACCTATTCAGTGGCTGCTGCCGCCGGAGCGTACGCTGACCATCTGGTGTCCGACGATTGGTCCCGGGGCTCATTTCGAGCACAACTACGCCACTTATCTGAACGCAGAAAGCATCGGCAGCAACTTCTATTGTCTGCAACTGGTGACGCTGGGCAATGGCAAGGGTGGACGTCCCACGATAGGCGACAATGTGAGCATCTATACAGGGGCTACCGTCTATGGTGGCATCCGCATCGGCAATAACGTGAAGATTGCCGCAGGTTCTGTGGTGTTCCATGATGTACCTGACAATTGTGTCGTGGCAGGGAATCCTGCTGTGGTGGTGAAAACTTTATGAAGACTTATGATACGCTTTACAGTAGTAACCATCACGTATAATGCCGAACGTGTACTGCAACGGACGCTTGATAGTGTCCTCAGACAAACCTACGAGGGTGTGGAGCACCTGATAGTCGACGGTGCGTCGAAAGACGGGACACTACAGCTGGCCCAGCAGTATAAGGAGAAGAGCGACGCATCGGGCAACGGTCATAAAGTCATCATCCAGTCAGAGCCCGATCACGGCATTTACGACGCCATGAACAAAGGTCTGACGCAGTCTTCGGGCGACTATGTGGTGTTCCTTAATGCCGGTGACTTCTTCCCTGATGCCAACACGTTAGAAGACATTGTTCATCGATGTCGTCTTCACGAATATCCTGCTGCCGAGCGTCCCGGTGTGTTGTATGGCGATACGGATATTGTAGATAATGAGGGCCGTTTTCTTCATCGTCGTCAGCACCGCCCTCCGCAGCAGCTGTCATGGCGCTCTTTCCGTCAGGGTATGCTGGTGTGCCATCAGGCCTTCTATGCCCGAACGGACATTGCCAAGAACACGCAGTACGACACGCGTTATCGTTTCTCCGCTGATGTCGACTGGTGCATCCGCGTGATGAAGGAGACGGAGCGCATGGGGCTGTTGTTGTGTAATATCGAGAAGGTCGTTGCCAACTATACCAAGGAGGGTGCTACCACGAAAAACCATCACGCGTCGCTCTGGGAGCGTTTCCGCGTGATGGCTCATCACTATGGCTGGGTGCAGACAGTCCTGCTGCACTGCTGGTTTGTCGTTCGGGCGGTTATTTCACGTATTTCTTCCCGTTGACGATGTAGATGCCGCGTCCGGGGTTTTGTACCTGACGTCCGTCAAGCGTAAATATCTTGGCAGACTGCTTGCTGGTCGGTAGCGTGATGCCCTCCATGCCAGTCACTGTTCCTTGCAGCGCGCCAGCCTCATTATAATATCCACCATTCTTGAAGTCAAGGTCTGCTGTCTGCTGCCCGTTGTTATTGTTGTTGAAGATAATATAGGTAGGCTGAGTGGTCAGCGTACCGCTGTAAGACCATTTCCACACGTTCTTGTCGTTATTTGTTCCCACCTTCGTGCAGGCTGCACCGGGCCAAGTGCCACCAGTATAGTTGTTCTTGTCGTCCCATGCCCAGCATTTTACCGTTGTCCACGAGGTGGGAGCCTCGAAGAAAGCACAGATTTCACCTTCGTTGACAACACAGAAATCTGGAGCTACAAAGGTGTCTTCATGGATGTCATCGAGTGCTGAGAGGTCGACGTCACCGCTGACAAACAACTGATAGTTCGTACCCTCTAAGACCAATTTGTAAGAGCTGTCATTGCCGCCAGTAGTCACCTCGCCTAAAAGTAGCAGTATCTTACCCTTGCTGCCCTGTACCATTAAGGTACAACCGGTGCTTTCCGTCTGCATAGAAAGAATGGTACTCTCGTTACTCACTCCCACAGCCTTACGGACTGTTATCAGTTTCTTGATAGCCGTCTTAAAGGCCTGCCAGTGACTGAGCCACACGCAAGGCGTGCCGGGCATTGTCAGAATAAAGGCATTGGCAGCCTCCACATTAGCATAGAGGGGGCACTCGCCAAAACGACCGGTATCGTGATTGTCCACAAAGGTGACAGCATAGCGCTTGTAGTTGTCGTCGTCAGCCAGACAGCCGTCCTTCAGCCTACTCCACTTACCATCGGCAAAGGCGTCGTTTATGTAGTACTTCAGCGGGAAGTCAAACGCTGCACTCTGAATTGCGCCGTCCTGTTTAGTGCCATTCATCCAGTTGGTTACCACCGTCTTGTTGCCGTCCCAGCATTCACCGACAGAGAACTTGGGCTGGGCAGTCTTATTATACAGTCCCACGTACTTGGCAGCAAAGCCCTTGACATAGTCATAGCGGAAGCCCACATAGCCCAGATCGTTCATGAGGAAGTCAAGATAGGCGTTCACATTCTTCTGAACGTTCGCACCTGTATGGTCCAAATCGCGTGCACCTCCCCAGTTCTCACCGGTATCCTTGGCACCTGTAGGCTTGTAGCCGTTATCCTTCGCCTCGTCATCCTGGCAGATGTCGGCAGCTGTCAACTGATATGTTACTCCTTTATAGGTCTCTGCAGGGAAATTCAACCAATTGCCATCCACGCTGGCACGGTGATTGATGACCACATCTTCAATCATACCCGTACCTTTTGCTTTGAAAGTGTTAATCATCGAGCGCAGCTGGGCTTCAGTGCCAAAAGCACTCTTGTGGTCGAACCAATAGACGGGGTGATAGCCCATGTTCATCGTCAACGAGTTTGCATAAGCAGAATTAGGCACCCATATCAAATCAAAGAACTGCGACATCTCATCAGCCTGTGACTCCAGATTCGCCCAGTTGGTATCTGCATAGGAATCCCAGTAGAAGCCTTGCAGCATGACGCCTTCGTATTGTGCGGGCCAACCCTGCGACAACATGGGCAATGTGGCCAAGAATGTGATGATGGAAGTAAATAATCGTTTCATAATCATTGGGTTATTCGTTTCTGAATGCAAAGATACTGACTAATTGATAATTGACAATTGACAATTGATAATTTCGTAGAGATACTGGTGTGCAAACGGTTGCATGGCTCTATGTCTTTGTGAAGCCTAAGGTAAGCACGCTGAGCCGGATGCCAGGAATGTTTTTGAGCACGTCGACGCAGGCCGTCAGGGTAGCTCCTGTGGTGCAGATGTCGTCTATCAGCAACACGTGCTTGCCTTCTAACAAGTTGCTGTCGCGCAGTTCGAACATGTCGTTCACATTCTCCTGGCGTTCGTGACGACTAAGCTGGGTCTGACTCTTCACAAAATGCTTCCTTCGCAAGGCTTTTGTAACTACGGGCAGATGGGTTATGTCGCTGATGCCGATAGCCAACATCTCACTTTGGTTATAGCCGCGCTGGCGGAGTCGCTTACGGGAGAGGGGTACGGGCAATAGGGCATCTATACCGTCAAAAAAGCGGGCCAGCTGCATCTCGTTGGCCATCAATCGACCCATATCTTCACCAATATCCGGACGGTCATGATATTTCAAGTCGTAGATGAGACGTGCCAATTCTGAGTGCGGCTCGTAGTAGAGTAGGGCGGCAGCACGCTCGACGGGTGTCAGGTGCCAGAACAGCTGGGCCATCGGATTGTCGTCAGGCGAAAACTGATAGGTGGTACGGGGCAGGTGCAGCAGGCATACCGAACAGAGACTTCGCTCTGTGGGAGAGAGCCGTTCGCCACATACCACACACATGCGGGGCGAGATGAAGTCGAGTATCCTAGTCCACCAATTCATCGTCAACGTCTATGCATTGTCGGATGATGTCAAACGTAAAACCGCGTCCCAGGGCGAAGCGTATCAGTTTCTGGTTTAGCTCGTAGTCGTTTTTGGCCTTGATGGTCTTACGCTTTTGTTTCAGCAGGGGGCGTAGCACACTCAGATACTCGTCATCGTCCACATCGTCGAGCACACGCTTGCGGATGTCCTCGTCGATACGCTTCTGCCAAAGGCCCTGTTCCACCTTGCGACGGCCCCATTTGTTATAGCGTATCTTGTCCTTGACAAAAGCCTGGGTATAGCGTTCGTCGTCGACATAGCGTTCCTTAATAAGCTTAGCCATCACGCGGGCCTGTGCCTCTTCGGGCACCTCCCAGCGACGCATCTTCTCCAGCATTTCGTATTGGCAGTGCTCGGCTTGTGCACAGAGTGCTGCCAGCGCCAAATAGGCTTCGTTTTCGGTCTTCATCTTTTTACCTTTTTACTTTTTTACCCTTTTACCTTTTCTCGCTCTGATCATTCGTTGTTTGCCGTATTGGTCTTCTTTGGTTTCGATGCGGCAGAACCGCATCGCACAAAGCAATTGGCGAAGGGATTCGGCATAAAGGGGGTTGATTTCGAAATACAACCAGCCGCCTTCCTTCAGTGCCGTCTGTCCGTATTGCGCTATGGCGCGATAGAATAGCAATGGGTCGTCGTCGGGCACAAACAATGCCGTATGGGGTTCGTGCTCCAGCACATTCGCCTCCATAGTTTCTCGTTCCTTATTACATATATAGGGAGGATTGCTGACAATTAATGAGAAATGAGAAATGTGAAATGAGGAATTAGCATTGTTCAGAGCATCTACTTGTCTAAATGACACATGGACATCAGCACGTTTGGCATTCTTGCGGGCTACTTCCAATGCGTCAGGGGAAATGTCCCATGCCGTCACCTCTGCCCCAGGCATCTCTGTTGCCAGCGTAATGGCAATACACCCCGAACCGGTACCAATATCGAGAATAGAGCAATCTCTTGCCTCCATCCTCTCACTTCTCGCCTCTGACACAATCCATCGGCACAGTTCTTCCGTCTCAGGACGGGGAATCAGCACATGTTCATTGACAAAAAAAGTCCTTCCACAGAATTCCGCTTGTCCTAAAACATACTGTATGGGCTCCCCTTGCAACAGTCTTTGGGCGATTTCTTCCAATTCCGTTTGGTCGTCTGCAGATAATTGCGTATCTTTGCCGAGGCAAAGGTCTGAAAAGGTCAGTCCAAAGCGCACTTCATACGCCATACGGGCAATGGCTTTCGCCTCACCCTCGTCGTATCTTTGCGCCAGCAAATGCCATAGTTCAGTGTAATTCATACTGCAAAGTTACTAAAAAGTAAAAAAGTAAAAAAGTAAAAAGGTAAAAAAGTGATGAGCGAAGACGAAAAATACATGCAGCGGTGCATTCAACTGGCAGCCAATGGTATTCATGGTGCCCGTCCGAACCCGATGGTGGGCGCAGTAATCGTAGCACCTCTTACTGCTCACCTCTCACCTCTTACCTCAAAGATAATCGGTGAAGGGTATCATGTGCGCTGTGGTGAGGGCCATGCAGAAGTCAATGCCTTTGCCAGCGTGCGTCCTGAGGATGAGGTATTGTTGAAAGATGCCACCATCTATGTGTCGCTGGAACCTTGCTCACACTACGGCAAGACTCCTCCTTGTGCCGATTTGATTATCAAAAAGGGAGTAAAGCGTGTCGTCGTTGGTACCATCGACCCTTTTGCTGAGGTACAGGGTAGGGGAATCAAGAAACTCCGTGAGGCGGGCATCGAGGTCGTGGCCGGCGTGCTGGAAAAGGAGTGCCAGTGGCTGAACCGCCGTTTCTTTACCTTTCACCGCGAACACCGTCCCTACATCATCCTGAAGTGGGCACAGACGGCTAATGGCTTTATTGATGACAACGGCAAGGCTTTACTGATTTCCAACGGACAGACACAGATGATTTCTCACCGACTGCGTGCTGAGGAGGATGCTATCTTGGTGGGACATACTACTGACATTCGCGAACATCCCCAACTGACCGTTCGCCACTGGCACGGACCGAATCCCCAACGTATTGTACTGACGCATCATCGTCCGTTGCCCCAGCTGATGGAAGACCTCTATCAGCACGGCATCCAGTCGCTCATCGTCGAGGGTGGCCGGCAGACACATGAGTCGTTCATCGACGCCGGTTTGTGGGACGAGATACGCGTCGAGACGGCTCCGATCACCGTGACTGGAGGCACCCCGGCCCCTAAACTGCCTGCTGAGGTGAAAATCCTTTCTCAACAGGCCTATGACAAAAACATCATTGTAACATACACCAAACAATAAGCCCCTCCTTTTGGGAGGGGTTTGGGTTAGGCTTCCTTACTTCCTACCGAAGTCGGCAGGAACCTCGCCCCATTGCTTCGTCTCCCATTTGATGATGGGGTTACGCCACTGGTGGGTTTGTAGCCAGTTCTCTGCACGGACGATGATCTGGAAAAGCTGCTCCGTCTCTGGAGTGCGTTCCAACTTGGTCTTGCATTTGCGCTTGTTGACCCAGAGTATGGCATTATATGAGTCGCTGTAGATGGTCTTGTCGTGCAAACCTTGTTGCCAACAGAGGGCTAACGCATGAACAATGGCCAGAAACTCCCCGATATTATTCGTACCTTTTACCGGGCCGAAATGGAACACGCGATAGCCTGTCTGCAGGTCTATCGCTTGGTACTCCATCGGTCCGGGATTGCCGCTGCACGCAGCATCCACAGCCCACGCGTCTGCCCTAACCTCCATAGGTAGGGGCAGTACCGTGTCGTGTCGATAATCGGGAGGATTTACCATCATTGTATTCATTGATTGCCGCGAAAAAATCGCGACATACACTACATACGCTCGGGCACTTCAATGCCCAACAGAGCCATACCGTTCTTCAGAATCTTTGCCACATTCTTTGCCAGCATCAGACGGACAGCCTTCTTCTGCTCGTCGGGCTCGTTCAGGATGCTATAATCGTGGTAGAACTGGTTAAACACCTTCGTCAACTCATAGCAGTAGTTGGCAATCCCCGAGGGGCTATAGTCCTTGCCAGCCTGCTCCACAGCAGCACCATACTCTGACATCTTCTGAATGAGTTCAATCTCTTTAGTGGAGAGAGGTGAGTGGTTAGAGGTGAGAGAAATGTTCATGCCTTCTGCCTTACGCAGAATGCTGCGGATGCGCGCATAGGTGTATTGGATGAAGGGACCGGTATTGCCGTTGAAATCGATACTTTCCTCAGGATTGAACAGCATGTTCTTGCGTGCGTCGACCTTCAGGATGAAGTACTTCAGTGCTCCCATACCTACAATGCGGGCAATCTCACGGCGCTCCTCTTCGGTCATGTCGTCGAATTTACCGAGTTCCATCGATGTCTTATAGGCATCCTCTACCATCAGAGCCATCAAGTCGTCAGCATCGACCACCGTTCCCTCACGCGACTTCATCTTACCATTAGGCAGCTCAACCATGCCGTAAGAGAAGTGAGTCAGTTCCTTACCCCACTTGAAACCGAGGCGGTCGAGCAGGATGGAGAGCACTTGGAAGTGGTAGTTCTGCTCGTTGCCCACCACATAGATCATCTTGTCGATGGGATAATCCTGGAAGCGCATCTCTGCCGTACCAATATCCTGTGTCATATAAACGCTGGTACCATCGCTACGGAGCAGCAGCTTCTGGTCCAGTCCCTCGTTGGTAAGGTCTGCCCAGACCGAATTGTCCTCATGGCGCTCGAAGAGTCCCTTGGCCAAACCTTCCTCAACCTTGGCCTTACCCTTCAGATAGGTCTGGCTCTCATAATATATCTTGTCGAACTTTACACCCATTTTCTGGTAGGTCTCGTCGAAACCGGCATAGACCCAGTTGTTCATTTTCTCCCACAAGGCACGCACCTCGGGGTCGTTATGCTCCCATTTCACCAGCATCTCGTGAGCCTCCTTGATGAGCGGAGCCTCCTGCTTGGCCTGTTCCTCTGCTTTCTCAGCGGGTAAACCGCTGTGCACGAGTTGGTCGGTAAGGGTTTTCACCTCCTCGCGGTAGTGCTTGTCGAACAGCACGTAGTAATCGCCAATCAGGTGGTCGCCTTTCTTGCCTGACGACTCGGGAGTCTCGCCATTGCCCCACTTCAGCCAGGCCAGCATCGACTTACAGATATGAATACCGCGGTCGTTCACAATGTTGGTCTTTACCACCTTGTTGCCGTTAGCCTCCATAATCTGAGCCAGCGACCAACCCAGCAGGTTGTTGCGCACATGACCCAAATGGAGTGGTTTGTTGGTATTGGGGGAGGAATACTCAATCATGACGAGCGGACTATTCTCTGTAGCTTTCTTCATGCCGAAATTGTCGTCGGCATCAATGGCGTTGAGCAGCTCCACCCATGCACCATCGCCCACGCTGAGGTTCAGGAAACCCTTTACTACATTAAACTTCTCCACAGCTGAACAGTTGCTGACTAAATATTCGCCAATCTCCTGGGCAGTCTGCTCAGGACTCTTCTTGGCGGCCTTGACGAAGGGGAATACCACCAACGTCAGGTTACCCTCAAACTCACTTCTTGTCTTCTGCAGCTGCAACATCTTCTCTGTGGCGTCCATGCCATAGAGTGCCTTTACGGCCTCGCCCGCAGCCTTGCTAATCAATGCTTCTATATTCATTTCTTTCAAATTTTGGGTGCAAAGGTACTAATTTTATTTTTATTTTTGTAATTTTGCACCTGAAAATCTGGTTAGCGCAATGAAATACGGAGTAATAGGTACTGGAGCCATTGGCGGATACTATGGTGCCCGGCTGGCTCAGGGCGGACAGGAGGTACACTTCCTGCTGCGTAGTGATTATGATTATGTCAGGCAGCATGGCCTGCAGATAGACTCATGCGACGGCTCGTTCCATCTCGATGCACCTCACGTCTACAATACGACGGCCGACATGCCCCAGTGCGACGTCGTACTGGTGTGTCTCAAGTCCATCAATAACCATAAGTTACGCGACTTGCTGCCCCCGCTGCTGGGGCCTCATACGCTGGTGGTGCTCATTCAGAACGGCATCGGCGTCGAGCAGGACGTCGAGCAGCTGTTTCCGGGCATACAACTTGTCGCCGGCTTGGCGTTCATCTGTTCTGCCAAGACGGAACCGGGACGTGTCAATCACCAGTGCTACGGCCAGATTAATCTAGGCAACTACTCCTGTCGCGATGAGGCTTTGCTGCAGCAAGTAGTCGATGACTTCAATGCGGCCGGAGTAAAGGCGGGACTCGTGGAATATCATGAGGCACGCTGGAAGAAGACGGTGTGGAACATGCCCTTCAACGGCATGACAGTGGCGCTGAAGACGCAGACAAACCTCCTGCTGCAAAATCCTGCCACCCGACAGCTCATCTACGAGCAGATGATGGAAGTCATCGGTGCTGCCCAACACTTGGGAGTGAAAAATATCGATGAGTCGTTTGCCCAGAAGATGCTGGAGATGACCGACGCGATGACGCCTTATTCACCGTCCATGCGACTCGACTACGACTTCCACCGCCGCATGGAGATCCACTATCTCTATACGCGTCCTATCGAGATGGCCCGCGAAGCCGGCTTCGACATGCCCAAACTCGCCATGCTCGAAGCAGAACTTAAATTCCTCGACATCACTTCCTCTAACTTTCTCTAACTCCTTCTATCTCCCTCCATAATCCTCCTCCATTTCATGAAGCCGGCAATGGCGATGACGACGTAGAGGGCGTATAGTGAGGCCTTGAAGGGAATGTCCTTGTAGAAATACAGCGCACTGGTCACCACGTCAACGGCAATCCAAATGAACCACTGCTCCAGGTATTTGTGCGCCAACGCCCAGATTCCTACGATGCTCAGTGCTGTCGTAAACGAGTCGGCCAGGGGCACGTTCGAATTGGTGAACGTCACCAGCAGCCAGTAAATCACGGCCCACACCGCACCAATCAGCAGCATCCACGGCAGCACCAGCCTGCGCGGAAAATGCCGAATGGCGAGATCATGGGGACGGTTCTGCGTGATACCGTTTTCATCGAAAACTGGATCCTCAGAACCGTCCCCGTGATCCACTCGCACCCATCGCCAATAACCATACACCGTCATTGCCAGATAATAGAACTCCATGCCGCAGTCGGCATAGAGTCCTTTCTGGTAGTAGAGCACGATGCCCAGGACCTGCATCAAGAATCCCACGAGCCACATCCATACGCTGGCCCTATATTCCAATAGAATATACGCCAGTCCTAAGACCGTAGTGACAATGTCCAGCCAGTGTGCTGCCAAGAATTCAGTCATATCTCTAATCTCTAAACCCTAAACTAAAATCTCACCGTCACATTTCCCATCATTGTGAATCCCGACATGGGAATAAAACCAATCTGATAGTAGCGGTTCTCATTGGGATGTCCGTCGCTCAGGATGGCAGAGTATACCCAGCCGCTGGCAGCATAGTGGCGGTTGAACACGTTGTTGGCGTTCAGACCGATAACCACCTCCTTCATCACCTTCTTCGGCTTCAGCGTGTAGCTGACAGAGGCGCTTGACACGCTGTAGGCAGGCAGCGAACGGTCCTTGCACTCCGTATTGTCCAGATACTGGCGGCTCACGAAATTGGTGTGCCACACGGCCTGCCAGCCTTTGTAGTGCAGGTTCACAAAACCGTTCAGGATGGCCGACGGCGAGAAGGCCAGCGTCGAGTTGTCATAGTGGATAGTCTCATACACATTGTCTTTCCAGTCAACGTTCACCAGCTCGTCGAAGTCCTTGATTTTATTCTTGCTCAAGGCAGCATTTCCCTCGACAGTGAGCCATGAAGTTGGTGCAATACCTGCCTGCAGCTCAATACCCATACGATAAGAGTCCTTGATATTTGTCGTCAGATTCTCACCGATATCCGTTACCATACCTGTCTGAACGAACTGGTCGGTATAGTCCATATAATATAGGTTCGCGCCCGCGTGCCAGTTCTGACCGTTGTATGTATATCCGAGTTCATAGTCTAACAGCGACTCCGCATTTGGTGCAGGGTAGGTGAAATTGTCGGTGAAATTGTTGCGCTCCGGCTCGCGATGGCTCAAGGCCAGCGAACCATACACGCGGTGACCACCCAGATTCCACGAGAAACCGGCCTTCGGGTTCAGGAAATCGTATTTCTTGTTGATGTCCAGATAGTGTTTCTGGATGTCACCGTTCTCGTCAGTATAGTATTTGTCGTTATACCCGTCGGTTTTAAAGCCCACATGACGATACTGCATGTCGGCAAACACGTCCCAGTGATCATTGATGTGGTAGGCAGCCTTCAGGAATACGTTGCCGTCCAGCTTATGGGCGGGCGAGTCGTAGTAGCGGTAGTCGCCATTGGCCAGCAGACTCTTGCTCAGCTCGGCATGTTTCACATAGGTCAGGTAGCCGAAGTGATAGCCGTCGTAGTTCTGCAGCGACAGTCCGCCAATGACATCCCATGCGTCGTCTTTGTAGTTCGTGTTCCACACCAGTCCGTAGGTGTGCTGCTCCAGCCCCTTCTTGCGTACGAAGTCGGTCTTCTTCACCTTGTTGCCCTCACTGTCCTTGAAGGTCAGGCCATATTTTGCCAACTTGTTGTTCTGGCGGAACTCCTCATAGTATCCGTAACCGTAGGTGTAGTGTAGTGATGCTGTCGTCGACCAGTGGTCGTTAATGTTCCATGCCGTCGACAGAATATTGTGGTTCTGCCAAAAGTTATCTGTCGTCTTGTCCCAGTAGCTGCCGTCGGCCATTTGGTAGCGTGCCGTCTGGTAGTTGCCGTTGGCATCTTTCACAAACAGGCCGTCGTCGCCCGTCACGAGGTATTCGTAGAGCGAGTTGAATTTGCCTAGCCCCACGTCCCACATATCCTCGTAGTCCTTGATGCCCGTCTTCGTCTGGTAGGTCCACGAACCGTCGTCGTAGCAGCCGTCCATCAGCGAGTAGTCGCCGTTGCCGGCCGTCACGCCGTTCCACGCCTGACCGGTACGCTCGAAGTTTCCGAAGTTCTTGTATCTGACGATTATGCCGTCAGACATAAAACTGAGACCCCCGTAGTACGAACCGCTTCTGCCGCTGGTGCCATGAATAAATCCGTCGGTATGCGTCTCGTGGTAGGCACCGTCCAGAATCCAGTGGTTCCACAACAGCCCCGTCGATGCCTTGCCGCCAAAGTTGTAGGTTTTATACGAACCGTACGAGCCGCTGACCTCCAGGCTGGGAGTCTGCAGGGGTGTTGCCGACGACAGGGCTACCGTACCGCCAAAGGCGCCGTCGCCGTTGGTCGACGTGCCCACGCCGCGCTGTATCTGTACCGAGCCCAGCAGCGAACCGTAGGAGTTCATGTTTGCCCAGAACACACACTGGTCCTCGGGCGAGTTCAGGGGAACACCATCCAGCGTCACGTTGATGCGCGAGTCGCCGGCACCGCGAATACGCATATACGTCGTTCCCGTGCCTAAGCCGTTCTCGCTCCATGCCAGCACACCCGGCGTCTGCGCAAACAGCATCGGCAGTTCCTTGCCCGTTGTCGAAAATTCCCCCAGCTCCTTCTTCTTGATGTTGCTTGTGGCAAACGGCGCGTTCTTCTGTGCACGCACGCCTTTCACCACCACCTCCTGCAACTGCTCCACCTGCGTCGAATCATACAGTGCAGCATGGCGATTGTTACCCGTTGTCGTCTTCTGAGCCACAGCTCCAAGGCTCAACCCCATCAGGGCGGCCATCATCACCATTTCTTTTCTCATTGTTCTTTTTACCTTATTTATTAATACATTAAAATAAGGGGTTCGTCTACTCTATCATCCCTACGTCGGCATTACCCGCATCAGGTTCCGAAGGGTATCATCTCAGCCCACAACCGTGAGCACCCCTTGACAAGCACTTTGCTAAATCGCCTGCAAAATTAGTAATAAAAATCGGACTGACAAAATTTTATCCGTTTTTTCTTATTACTTACATGGAATAGAACGTGTTCATGAACGTCTGGCGGAAGTTCTTGCTGATTCTCAGTTCCTTGATTTGCTCCATGGGTTCATAGAGGATGCAAATGGAATCCTGTATCATCTTAATCTGGTTGATGTTGACAATATACCGCTTGTTGATTTGTACGAAGTCCGGTGAGTAATTCAGGATGACATTGGCCGTCGTACGGTGGCGCAGCGTGTATACTTCGTTGTTGGTACAGGCAATTTCCCATAGCTTCCGCTCCTGGTTAAACCGGAAGTAAGCAATGTCTGACAACCGCTTTGTCAGGTGTTCATTCAGCGCATTGACAACAAGAATAATGGGCAGATGATCTTTAGAACTGATGTTTTTCGGTATATCGGCCAGTTTGTTCTCGTAGTATCGTGCCATGATGAGGCTCAGGTCCTGCTCTGTGGGAGGTTTTAGCAAGTAGTCGAAGGCTTTTCGTCGGATAGCATCCAGCATATACTTGTCGTGCCCCGTATAGAAAACAATTTTTGTGTCGGGTTTGATATCATTTCTGATGAGTGTACAAAAGTCCAGTCCGGACATCGTCGGCAGTTCTACGTCCAGGAAAATGATATCCGGTTCAGTTTGGATGATGAGGTTTGCGGCTGTCTCTGCATCGTAGGCTGTTCCGACAACAGTAACGGAGAAATTCTTTTCTAACATGAGCTGTAACACCTTTACGGCTTCTATGTTGTCGTCTACAATGAAGACTTTGACTAATTGTTGTTTGTTCATAAATATAATATATGTGTTAAGATGTCTGTTTGGTGATTTCGTAGTTGTAGTCGTCGGGTAGCAGAATCCACGAACGGCATCCGTTTTCGTCTTCGTGCTTCCAGTTCCCGATTCCGAATTTGATTTTGTTGACGTTGTTGTCGTTCAGCAGTTGTATGGTTTGTCTGACGACCTGCATACCGGTTTGACAGCTGCCTTCTATGTGAGCCTGAAGTCCTTTCCCGTTGTCGATGACTTCAACCAGCGTGGTTTCGTCTTTACGTGTTGCCTTGACGGTCAGTTTACGCAGCCGGCCCTCTTCCGCTTTTACAGGGCGCAGTCCATGCTTGATGGCATTTTCTACAAAGATCTGTACAATCATGGAGGGCAGACTGACCCTATTGGCATCCACGTCGTCGTCAACTTCTTTGGAGTAATGGAAGTCAGCCCCCATCTGCCGGCCTTCAATGTTTACATAGTAATCTACAAACGACAATTCTTCGGCAAGTGTCGTCTTTAGGATACCCGCTTGTTCCACACCACGTCTCAGCAGCTGAGTCAGTGAAGTCAGGTCAACGTTACGGCCTTCCATTTGTGCCAGAACTTCGTGGTTCAGGGCATTGTATATGAAATGCGGTGAGATTCTGTTGCGGGTATTCTCCATGCGCATCAGTATATTCTGTTGGCGGGTTTGCAGATACTTGTAGCGTTGACGGCGCCGATAGAGCAGGAAGAGAGTGGCCAGGACAATAGCAACCAGTGCCATGAGTAAGAACAGTCCCCAGGCCAGCAGTCTGTCCGTACGAGCTTTATCCAGTGAGTGCTGCTGTTCCAGCAACTGCTTGTCATGTCTGTATTCCGACAGTCTGCTGCTGAGCAACATGCTGGTATTCAACGATTGCAGGGAGTCGCTAATGGCCTGCATCTGCAAGTGAGTGTCATAGGCTTCACGGTAATTGCCCGTGAGTTTCATCAGCTGTTCTCTTACCTTCAGTCGCTGGACTTTTGCGGACGGAATCTTCAGGTCCTCGTTTTCACTGCGAGTCATCATACTGAGTGCCTGCGCCGTATGTCCCTGTAGCATTTCCATTTTGATGTTGGAAGTCTCTATATAGTACAGAAGTATCGGAAGGTCGACTTTACGGAAGAACGAGTCGGCTTTCTGGAGCATGATTCTTGCCGAATCGGCCTTGCCCAGACAAACGTACACTTCGCCCAGATTGGTCAGCGAGGTATAGTAATCCCACGATTTGTTTTCATCGTCTTTTACGAGTCTGGCTGCCTGGGCGAAGCAGTCGCGTGCCTTAGTGTGTTCCTGTTGAAAGTAGTAGTCGTTACCTCTGTCGTTGTAGTAGATAAACTGGTCGGCTTTCGACATGTTGGGCAACAATAGGCTTGTCTGCTTCCACCAGTAGTCGCTCCGTTCGTAATCGCCCATCGAGGTGTATACGCTGCTGATGCCCAATAGGAGGATAGACTTGGTGGCGTCAGTGTGATCCATCGAGTCTGCCAGCTCCATGGCTCGCATGTATCCGTCGATACTCTTGTCGTATTGCCCTAACTGCCTGTAGTAAAAGGCCAGATTCGTCAATGCGATGAGCCGGAAGTCTTTTGAGTAGTGGATGCTGTCCGCTATCTTCAGCGCCTTCTGTGTGTAAGCGACAGCCGAATCAGGCATACCTCGCATGGCACTGAAATAAACACCCCGGGCCTTCAGCCACTCTGCCTCCACCCGGCTGCGCATGGCGTTACGGTCTTGCAGGTGTCGCGACAAGTACTGGCAGATGCGCCTGCTTGTCGATTCCATCGAGTCAGCGTTCATTTCAGCATACCATACCTTGTTCATGACGGAAAGCCAGACATAATACGTATCGCTGTCGTTGGCTTCGTCCAGCTGCCGCTTCACCATGCGTTTGACAGCCTCGTTCTTCCCCTCCTTCAACGAGTCTTCAGCACATTTGATGTCAGCATCCAATTGCTGCCGCGATGGGGTCTGACATGCCCCCGCCACGACCAGAACGAACATAACCAATATGAGCCTAACCTCTTTCATATTGTCGAATGTTGCTGCAAATTTACGAAAAAAATCAGCAACACCCCTTATATTTTGTAAAAAATGAATGCAGCAATCATCTCGGCCGCGGAAAATATTATTCCTTTCGAATGAATAATTCGGCATTTTGTCTGCGTGATGGTTTGTTTGAGTTAAATGTGCCATTTTGGAGGCTTGCGTAATTTGTGAAAAACCCCTAACTTTGCAACATCGCTATAAGACTCATGAAAAAGGGTTAAGCGATATAATATTATTGAAACCTAAAACGATAGTTATGTTTAGCAGAAAGTTATTATTCCTTGTATTTTGCGTGATGGGGTGTACATGCCTGTCTGAGATTCATGCCAAGAAAGATAATGAATCACTCGAGTATTCCCTTCGTTGTGGTGGTTCGGGCAGTCAGGGATATTATATAGTAGAAGTGACAGCCTATGCAAGCAAATCCTCCCAGATTAATCAGAGTTTAGTTTGTCGGAGTGCAGTACATGGCGTGTTGTTCAAAGGCTTTTCCGGCTCAAACGGTTGTGTGTCTCAGCGTCCTCTGGCCGGTAGTGCTTTAGTTGAACAACAACACCAGGAGTTCTTCGGGCCGTTCTTTCAGGACGGTGGCAGTTATTCCAGCTATGCATCTATGGTTGACGGCTCTCTGAGAACTCAGAAAGAAGGGAAGAAGTATAAAGTCACGGCTACTGTCTCTGTTGCAAAGGAGCAACTAAGGAAAGACTTGGAAAAGGCTGGAGTCATCAAAGGCCTCAATAATGGTTTCTAACATGAATGATAAGATATGAATAGGACAAAGTTAATGGTGTTGTGCGTGATACTGTTATCATGCCTTCCTGCGCTTGATATGAGTGCTCAAGTAGCGGATGCACTTGCACAATATGAGACGGAATGCCTTGGGGTAGAGGGCGATGGGTCTCAGACTCTTAGAGCATGGGGCTTTGGAAAGAACAAAAAAGATGCATTGGCACAAGCGAGGAAAAATGCGGTTTACGATGTGATTTTTAAAGGTATTAGGACGGGAATGGCAGGGTGTAATACCCGGCCGTTGGTGAATGAAGTGAATGCCCGTGAACGTCATGAGGACTATTTCGACAAGTTCTTCGTGGATGGTGGTGAATACATGAAGTATGTTTCAGACGCTGATGAAAAGCGCTCCTCGAAAGATAAGTCGAAAAATAAGTTAGGCGTTCGCTATGGTGTGACGGTTAGGGTGCTGAGGAGTGATTTGAGAGCAAAATTGAAAGCAGATGGTTTAATACAATAAGATTGGCAGTTATGAAAAGAAGTGCAACATTGATAGCTTGTCTGATCATGGCAAGTCTGTCCTTTGGTCAGGCAAAGAAACCAAAATTAATGGTTGTTCCCAGCCAGATTTGGTGTAGTGACAAGGGATATGTGACGACGTTTGACAATCAGGGGACGCAAGAAGAAATTCCTGACTACAAGCGTGCACTGCAAAACAACCGGGAACTGATGAATGTCATCTCGAAAATTAACATTTTGATGGCAGACCGGGGGTTCCCTCTGCAAGACTTGTCGCAGTCGTTAAGGTCCATACAGAACACACAGGCAGAAAACAGCCTGATACGTACCAAGACCTCTGGCGCAGCCTTGTTGGAGAGCCCTTTGGATCAACTCCGCCGTACAGCCAAAGCTGACATCATTTTGGAAGTGGACTGGCAGGTCAATACGACAGGCCCCAAACGCTCTGTAACCTATAATCTTAGAGGGTTGGATGCCTATACCAACTTCCAGATAGCCGGTGCCCAAGGAACGGGCGCCCCGTCTTTCTCGGCAGAAGTGGCCGTGTTGCTCGAAGAAGCTGTGCAGAACAATATGGATAACTTTACGGCCCAGTTGCAAGCACATTTCGATGACTTGATGGAAAATGGCAGGCAGGTTGTAATTGAATTGCAGATACCCGATAATGGGTCAGGCCTTGATTTCGAACAAGAGTATGACGGAAAGGAACTTACTGAGATTTTGGACGATTGGATGGCAGACAATACGGTCAATCACCGTTTTAGCAAATCGGAAGCCACAGAGAATTGGATTATGTACGACCAAGTGCGCATCCCATTGTATCGTCCTAATGGAGCGGCGATGGATACTGATGCCTTTGCCCGTCAGATTCGTGATTTTCTGAGGAAACCGCCTTATGGTATTACCTGTAAGATTGTCAATCGCGGCTTGGGCAGAAGCCTGATTATCGTAGGAGAAAAGTAACAACTAATGTATACCTTCATGAAAAGATTGCTTTTATTCATCCTGTTGTTGTGCACATCGACATTCATGATGGCACAGGAATGCGACTTGCCTATCAGTGTTGCATTCTCTACAGAGTCGGAACAGATACCGCAAGCCGCGCAACGTGCTATAGCCAACAAGCTGAAGCAGATTCTTACACAGAATGGCGTCAGCGGGGTTTTGGAATATGAGCAGTTTGCGCTGGTTCCGAAGTTTGAATTCCTCGACAAGCATATTGTTGCCGGTCCTCCTGTAAAACACGTATATAATCTGAGTATTACCTTGGAAATCAGAGATACGCAGGAGAGTACTCTCTTTTCCACTTACACGACAGAGGTTAATGCTGTTGGCGAGAATGAGACCAAAGCCTATATGGCTGCCATCAGGCAAATCGGCCCTCAGTCTCAGCAAATAAAGGCCTTCATCAGTAGGGGACGATCGAAAATAACCGCTTATTATGACAAGAACTATCAGCGGATTATCCAGAAAGCACGGTTGTTGTCAAAAATGAATAATAACGAAGAAGCGTTATATCATATCATGTCTATTCCAGAGTGCTGTACGGGCTATGCAACGGCTATGGATGAGGCTTTGTCCATCTTTCAGACACACATCGACCGTGAAGGCGAGGGACTGTTGATGAAGGCGCGTGCCATTTGGGCTGCCGGCAACAATGACGAGGCTGCAGCCGAGGCTGCCTACCTCCTTACCCAAATAGACCCATCGTCCAAAGCCTATAAGCAAGCCAGTGCCCTTTTGGGTGAAATCAAGGAGAAATCGTCCAAGAACGCCCCCTGGAATTTTGAAATGCAAGTCTATAATGATGCTGTATCGCTCCAGAAACAACGGATAGAAGCCGCAAAGGCCGTTGGTGTCGCTTTTGGTAAAGGTCAGCAACGCCAGACAACAAATCTGATGTTTGTAAGATAACTATAATTTTATTATTAACTAAAAAAATGAACACTATGAGAAAGAGTTTATTGTTAGCCCTGATGTCAATCATTTTTGGCACAGGTGCAACCTTTGCCCAAGCGGCAGGCGAAAACACGTTTGAAGGTGAAGTCACAGCGGATATTGCTTCAGTTCAAAAAGTGAAAACTCAGGTCTTGACCAAGAATCTCTTGGCAAAAATAATTCTGAAGCGTGTGATGAAAAAGGTCGAAAACAGTGGTTATTATACAGGAAACTATACGGCTACAACTATAGCCAAAGGGAATAAGACACGGACCTTTACTCCCTATAACAATATGTATACTATCGTTGAGAAGAATGGTAATCAGCTGAAGACTACGACCTATTTCCCGTATGTCAAGAAAGGTTATTATTCCAACACTGACATGACACAAAACCAGCAGCAGATGGAGATGATGAAAAAGGGCACGGTAGAGAAGACCGGTCAAACGATGACCATTCTCGGCTACAAATGTGATGTCTATAAGGTGAAATATGAGATAACAACCGATTCTGCCGGAACGAAATCCACCACCAACATGCATTGCGAGTACGCCATTACCCAAGATCCCTCTTTACCCGATCACGACAAAGAAGTGTTGCCAGGTGTCAAGGGTGTCCCCTTGAAGTTCGTCACAAATGTCGTATCACAGACATCTTCAGAAAAGGTGCTCAATATGGATGTTTTGATGTATTTAGCCAGTGTGGTCAAAGATGTCAAGAAAAGGTCTGTTGATGACTCAGAAGTGACCGTGCCGTCTGACATCAAACTTATCGATGCAGACAAGGACCCCAAAAATATGTTGAAGATTGTGGAGGAAAACGGAAAATACATGAAGAAGAAGGGCTTGTGGAAAGAGTCTGCTCCTGATGATGTCAAGATTTACGACAACCTCAATGAAGACTGGGAATACTAAACTTCTGCTATGAGAAAAACTCTATTTGGATTGATGATTATGTTGTCTCCTGTCTGTCTGGCTCAGACAGGAGACTCCGTATTCACTTATCGAAAAGGCTCAATATGCTCGATAATGATCAATCATCGTAATCTCGCTTATGCAACCGAAATTGAGAATGCATTCAAGGAGATGCCAGTCCCCGACAAATACAATGACCATAATGTAGGAAAGAAGGTCTTTTACACCAGCGATAAGAAAGTGGAAGCTGACAACCTCAAGAAACATTCTGGATTTAGGGTCAATGGATTGTCGGACAAGAAAGCGATGAACAGTTTCGACCTTTTCCTCCAGCAGCAACAGATCGCGAGTCGTCTTATTGCAAAATGGTTTAACCGTAACAGGATTGCAGGGGCATGTAACATGGAACTGGTTAAGGAGAGAGGGTACGCCAATGCTTCGGCAGCCGACAGACGATTGGCTGCATTATCTGCACGTAAGGAGGCTATACTGCAAGATGCAGGCGAGGAACTCATCGGTAGCACCTTTGTGCTGGTAAACGATATTCGCTATATTGATAAAAGCAGGGGGACAAGTGTCATCGGTGGCGCAGTAAGTGCTGCGTCCAAGGTCGCTAGTGCACTCCAGGGACAAGACACTACAAATGAGCCGGATCTGGGAACCCTTATAGCCAGCTACAAAGGTTTCAATGTAAAGATTAAAACATATCTTTACCAGTTGGTCTGGGATGATGAAATATCATCATTCTTTTACGAGAATGTCTATACTGAGCAACCTGATGATTCTAAGAAAGAAGCGTTTGAGAATAATAGGGGGAAATTCTCGCTGGTGTATCTTGGCATGCAGGAAAGCAGCGGAAAGGATGTTTCCTTTGCAGGGGTCAACGAGTCCGAACCTGAAAAAATGGTGCTCAAAGCATGCAACAGGGCTCTTGACGAAAATGTGGCAAACCTTCAGAAGAATTTCGAGGTGTTTAAAATCAAGGCACCTCTTGTCAGTGTCCAGCCAATACAATGTGAGATAGGAAAGAAAGAGGGTGTCACTCCTGACAGTCGTTTTGAGATTTTGGAAGTTGTTGAAGATGAGAAAGGCCACGTTGATTATAAACGTAAAGGTGTCATCCGCCCCGTAAAGGGTCAAATTTGGGACAACCGCTACATGGCTACGGAAGAAGGAGCCGAAGGCGCCACCCTTGGCTGTACTACTTTTGAAGTTGTAAGTGGTAAAGACTTCTATCCAGGTATGCTTGTGAGGGAAATCAAGTAGATAAGCGACTGCAAAGATCTCTTTTTTTTAGGAAAGTCTGATCTTGCCGCGTAGCATCCACACGATAGACGCGGTGAGTATCGACGGGGCTATGCCGCCCATATACCAACCGCCTGCCCTACTCCTTCGTCCCCGGATAAGTATTGATGTTACAATTTTACAAATAGATCAGCAACACCCCTTATATTTTGTAAAAAATGAATGCAGCAATCATCTCGGCCGCGGAAAATAATATTCCTTTCGAATGAATAATTTGGCATTTTATCTGCGTGGTGGTTTGTTTGAGTCTAATGTGCCTTTTAACTAATGATAAAAGCTTATTAATCCCAATAGGGGTATGCAAAGAAGTAGGGGAGAAAAGAATGCTGCGATACGTAAGAGGGTATTGTGGTTTGTAGTAGGAATGCTTGCGCTGGTGGGTATCATCATGTTGGCGAAGTATTCGCTGACAGGCTCTGTTTCAATCTCTGTGGGCGTCATTTCGGCTATTGTTATACGTAATATACACCGGTTAAAAGAGGGCTTTGAATATGACGATTCTCAACCCAGATGGTTTGTGCCCACTCTTACATTTACTGCGTTAATCGGTACTTTAGTTGGTTTTGTTTTGTGTAAGATGTTCTCGGATTTTGTCTACAACATTTCAAGTGGTGTCATCACACCATGGATTCTTTTCGCAATTGTAGGCATCCTCATGGCCGGTCTGACGGGAAGAGAATCCTAACCATTAGTTATCTTCATGATGATGAAATTGCCTTTAAGGAGGGCGAATCCTACTATACTTATAAGCGTATGAAGGCTGACGGCGAATAGATTGGAATGTACACAGCGGGGCGGTTCTGCTGTATATGTTTGCGTTGTTCCGACTATCTGGACGATTCGTTCGGATAGTCTCTATGGGGGTAAAGGGATTATCCGAACGGGGCAAAGAAGCTATTTGAATGAGTGAAAGGGATTATCCGAATGAGGCAAAGGTCTCTTGGTCGGCGTGGGCTGATAATTTTTTTATTTTTGGTAAAAATGCTACCATGCTACCATGAATCTCTCGGGATGTCTTTATTTAAAGGTATCTCCGTGGTGGTAGCAAAAGTGGTAGCATGGTAGCAAAATGGCGTTTTGGGCTATTTTCGTTTCAAGAGATAGACCGAATTGCTGCTTGTTACGCGTTTTTTCAGCCCGGGAATGTTGGCGAGCCTTCGTCCGAAAGATGCAACATTGGCTGGTTTCAGCAGGCTGACGCCGACTTTGTCTTTCAGGAAGCTGAAGATGGCCGAGGCACTGATCCATTCGCCTTCCGTCTCGTCGGCGGCGGGTTCGAAGTAGTCGAGGAAGAACTGTTCAGCAGGGGTTTTTATGCTGAACATCTTGTTCCACTCGACAATCTGCTTCGTCTCGGCGGGTCCAAAGAAGTAGGAGTCATGCTTCTTGTGCAGGGCGTGCATGGCCTGTGCATAGAGCTGTTCGTAGTTGGGCGGCGTGCTGACGTCAATGGGGGCGGTGAGCTCCACGCCAAGGAAGCGGCGGCTGCCCGATGGGTCGGCCAGCACGTCGGGCTGGTTGGTGGTGGCAATGAACGAGGCGCGTCGCGGGAAGTCCTCGACATGTCGGCCGTATGGACGCTTGATTTTGACGGACGACAGTGTGATGATGTTCTTCAGGAATCCCTGCTGTGTGTGCGGCGAAATCTGGTTGAACTCGTCGAGGTTGATGAGCAGCATCTGCGACATCTGCTGCAGTACCTGACGTTTGTCGTCCATCTGGAGGTTGCCCGTATAGCCGAAGCTCAGTTCTGGGGGCAGCAGCTGTTCGCAGAAGGTGGTCTTGTTCCAGCCCTGTGAGGAAATAAGCAGCGGCACGGACTGATTGCCGTACTTCTCGTGGTTGCCGACTTGCCACTGGTGTACCATGCCGAGGAACCATGTGTAGAACCATTCTACCCAGTGCGGATTATTTGTTGGAACGGTACGAGCCAACTTACGAATGTGGTCCTTGCCATCCCATTTGTAGTATAGATCCCAGAGGTAGTCGCCAATGGGGTCGTAGACGGGGATCATGTCCGACTGCACATAGCGGCGCACGTCGTTGTCGCGGGCATCGATGCCGCCGAGGCGCACCTTCATGGTCATGCCCTTCAGGGCGCGGCTGTCCAGGGGCTGCCACTCGAAATAGGATCGGCTGTTGTCTTTGTATTCCGTATAACCCATGGTGGTGTTGTAGCGGAACTGGTAGTGTTTCTTCAGAAAATCTATCAACTGCTGTGTCTTGTGGCTCACTTCCTGCGATTCCTCATTTGTATCGGAGTCATAGGAGTCGTGGGGGCGTTCCTGAACCTGTTTCCAGAGTCCCGGCTTCAGGCTGACGGGCAGTGCCACCGCCTTGGGATTATAGTAGGGTGTCTCGTCTAAGGGCATGTGGAAACAGTTCCTTATGGAAACCGGTTCCGTCCGGATAGGCTTCGGCATGATGGACTGGTAAAGGGTTGCGGCCAACCTGTGCCCCTCCTGACAGAGCCTGTCGGCCTCCTCTTCCGTCAGATAAGAGCCGCTTATTTCAGAATTAGCGTCGTTTGTTGGGGAGCCGACATTTTCGGCCTTCGCAATCTTCACGAGGATGATCACCTCTCGTACAGACGGCCCGACAAAAGCGGCAAGGGTATAGTGTAGAATCTGTGCCGCACGCTTCACGGCATCAACCTCCTGACTCTCAAGACCGCCGACCGTAAGTGCCACCACGCCATTGAAGGTCTTCATGCGCAGGTTGTCGTTGTCGTCCTTTTCGAAAACGGCAGAGGGGTAGATGAGATGCGAGGGATTTATGCGGTCGAAACCGCCAACAAAGTCGCTGAAGCTGAGCTGTCTGCGGCGCTTGGCGACAGCTCCGTCCTTGGTGTCGGTCTTGATACGTTCAATGAATCGCTCCAGCGTTTTCGTTGAGAGTTTCAGCGCATTTTTCTTGTTTCTTAGTACAAATGTCAGTTTCATCATGATAATCTTAGTTTTCTAATTGCAAAGATACTAAATTTTTTAGCGTTTTCCAAATAATTTTGGCCCTTTTTTTTGCCCTTTTTTGTTTGTTTTTCGCTTAATTTTAGGCGTTTTCTGTGTTTTGCTACCATGCTACCACACTTGCTACCACTGCGAAATATATTTTGTATAAAGGCGTAGCGAAAGATTCATGGTAGCATGGTAGCAAAATCCGGACAAAAAATTTTTTTGAATGGAGTATTATAATTTCCGTCCGACGAAAAATAAATTCCGTCCGACGAAAAATAAATTCCGTCCGACGAAAATTTCTTTTCGTTCGGAGAAACTGCGGGCACCGATTCCGCGTGAGTCCTGATTCGGAGTGATTATACTATTCCTTGTTGTTTTATTGGTAGGCTTCGACCAGCAGTTCGCCTTTGGCGTAGTATGAATTCTGCTTGAGGTTTTCGAGGGCTTCCGTGCTGAGGGAACTGCCTGTCAGCGCGAAGTAGACATACCAGATGTTAAGCATGGCCGTGCGTTCCATATAGTAGTCGTTGATTTCGTAGACCTCCTTCTGTCCGGATGTTGTTTCCAGCTCGTCCCAGACGGCGGTGATGGTCTCCAGCGTCCGCTCCTTGTCGGCCAATCTGGCCTTCATGACGGGCAGATACATGGCCGACATGGCCAGTTCGAGGGTTACCTTGGTCTTCGACTCAATGTAATCGAGGGCCTTGAGCATGGGCTCCTCGTAGGCGTCAGTCCCGATATAGCCTTTCAGTCCGAGCATAAAGTAGTCGGCGATGCCATACTGCTTGTAATACTGGTAGGTGCGCCTGACACAGCCGTCGCCAAAGCCCTTGCAGATGTAGTAGTTGTTCATGGCACCGCTGATGGTCTCCCGGCAGTAGTGCATGTTGTCCGCAATGGCTGTGGTGGTGGCGGCATCGATGTCGAAGCCGTAGCGGGCGGCAAACCGCACGGTGCGAATCAGTGCCGAAGCGTTGATGGCGTACATCGTGTTGGCATCGTAGACGGTGCGCACCACCCGGTCGCGCAGGTCGTGCAAGCGAAATGCCTAAGAAGGCGATGGAGAGCATCCATAGCCGGATGGTGGCGTTTCTCCAATTGATCATCTTTGTCATTGTCATTATCTTTTTATCGTGTCACTTCTTGATTTTTCGTTTTGTGATTTTTCGACTGTGCTGGTCGGATTATTATTTTTTTCCGTGAAGGAAGTCGCGGAGTCGCCGGAGGTATTCGTCCTTGTGGATGAGGTAGGACTTGGTATGTTTGGCGCCGTCGGCGACCCAGAGGGTCTTCCTGGAGGGCTTGGCTTCGTAGAGTCGGTAGACCATCTCGGTGGGGACGAAGGTGTCGGCGCTGCCGTGGATGAAGAGCATGGGGTGGGGTGAGCGCCGTACGGACGCGACGGCTGAGGCCTCGTCGAAGCCCCAGCCCAGGAGGAGTTTGCAGAGCAGGTCGGTGGTGTACATCAGTGGGAAGGGCGGCAGGCCGAACTGGTTTTTCATCTCGCCCGCGAACTCGTCCCAGACGCTGGTGTAGCCGCAGTCTTCGACGAACCGGATGTCGCGGATGCCGTCGGGCAGCGGTTCGGCTGAGGTCATCATGGCGGTGGCAGCACCCATGGATACGCCGTGGACGACCATCGTGTCGGTCTGGAAGACGGAGAGCCAGTGGAGGACGTCCTTGCGGTCGTGCCATCCCATCTGGATCATGTCGCCCTCGCTGAGCCCGTGGGCATGGAGGTCGGGCATGACGATGTTGTAGTGCAGGAAGTGTTCGTAGAGGCGTGCCAGGAAGAGGAAGTCGATGGAGCAGTCGCGCCAGCCGTGAATGACGACGGCGGTCTTGCGGCTGCCGCGCCGGACGTATAGCGCATGGTGGCGCTCGCCGGTTGGCATGGTGACAAAGGTGTCACGCAGGGCCTGGGCGCGCCGCAGGCTGTCGATCCAGGGGCGGGTCTCAGGGTAGCTCTCGAACAGCAGCCGGTAGCATGTCGCGGTGTCGGTGCGATGCTCGTCGGGCGCCAGGGAATAGTGTAGCATGAAGCAGCTGACGCTCATCACTGTCGCCACCACCATCACCAGGATGATGACTGTCTTCCAAATAGCCTTTTTCATCGTTTCACCTTATTATAATATAATATGGTGCAAAGATAGTGTATTATTCTGATAAAGAAAAATTTATTTGGAGATTTCTGAAATTTTCCGTATTTTTGCAGGCGGAATGGACAAGATGAAGGAACAAGAAGCTACGGGACGGATGACCATCTGGTCGCTGCTGAAGAATATCCTGCCCTTTGTGTTGCCTTACCGGTGGCTCATCACGCTGACGCTGGTGCTGACGCTGGTGGGGTCGCTGATGGCACAGGTGAATGCGGTGGTGTTGGACCGTGCGGTAGACGCCATCAATGCCCTGATACAGCGTGAGGGCGGTTTCGCGTGGGGCGAGGCGACGAAGATCCTGATGGTCATCACCATCGTGCTGCTGGGCAAGGAGGTGGTGGGCGCCGTGGTGACGTTCTTCCAGCGCTATTACGGCGAGCGGATGAGGATTCTGGTGAGCCGCGACCTGTCGCTGCGCGTGGTGGACAGGATTCTGTCGTTCCGCATGGCGTTCTTCACCAGCGAGGGCAACGAGACTGGCAAGCTGCAGTCGCGCATCGACCGGGGCATCATGAGTCTGTCGAACACGGTGAACAACTTCTTCATTGAAATACTGCCGCTGTTTACGAGTGCCGTGCTGGCACTGGGGCTGATGTTTGCGGCCAACGTGTTTGTGGGTCTGGTGGCGCTGTGCATCGTGCCGCTGTACTTCTGGGTGACCTACGTGCAGGCGTCACGCATGAAGGGCGGACGGCGCGGCATCTTCGGCTCGCACCAGGCGGTGAGTCAGGGCATCCTGAACATCCTGGAGAGCATCAGCGTCATCAAGTCGTTCAACCGTGAGCAGATTGAGGCGGAGCGACAGGCTGCCATCCAGCGCCAGATGACGGGTCTGCAGCTGAACACGCGCAAGCAGAGCTATATGTTCAACGGACTGAAGAGCTTCCTGGAACAGATTGGCACGGTGCTCATTATCATCTTGACGGCGTACCTGGTGCTGATAGACTATCCGGGGATGTCGATTGGCAAGATTATGTACCACGTGATGCTGTTTGCCAACGTCAGTGCGCCCATCAGGCAGCTGCACCGCATCTACGACGACATGAACGACGCGCTGATCTATGCCGAGGGTTTCTTCGGCATCCTTGACGCCGACCACGAGGTGGAGGCTACGGGTACGCACCGGCCGGAGACGGTGCGGGGTGAGTTCGAGCTGAGGGGTGTAGACTTCACCTACTCGAACGGTACGCAGGCGCTGTGGGATGTGTCGATGAAGATTGAGCCGGGCAAGATTACGGCGCTGGTGGGTCTGAGCGGAGCGGGCAAGAGTACCATCGTGAACCTGCTGGACAAGTTCTACGAGCCGCAGGTGGGCAGCATTGAGCTGGACGGTGTGTCGCTGAAGGACTGGGACACGGAATGGCTGCGCGAGAATGTCGGACTGGTGTTGCAGAAGAACCACATCTTCGACGGCACCATCGAGGAGAACATCAAATACGGCTGTCCAGAGGCTACGCACGAAGAGGTGGTCAAGGCCGCTCAGCAAGCGTACATCTACGACCAGATCATGCAGTTGCCGCACGGCTTCGACACGATGGCCTTGCAGCTGAGCGGCGGTCAGCAGCAGCGCATCGCCATAGCCCGTATGTTTATCAAGAATCCTCCTATTATATTTTTAGACGAGCCTACGGCCAGCCTCGACGCCATCGCCACCGAGCAGATCAAGGCGAGCATCGACGCCATCAAGCAGGGCAGGACTGTGATCATCATCTCGCACAACATCGGTCAGATCATCGACGCCGACCGCATCTACGTGCTGCAGCAGGGTAGGGTGGTGCAGTCGGGCAGTCCGCAGGAGGTGTACAAGCAAGGCGGACTCTATAAGGACATCTTCGACGCCAGTGCACGCAGTATGAACGTCGACAAGATAGCAGATACAATAAGTGAGAAATGAGGAATGTTGGAGGAAATGAAACTTTAAATTATCTTAAAAATCATTAATTTATAGGCTGACGATATTGCGTAGTTTATAAATAATGTGTACCTTTGCAGCCGCTAAAGTGCGTATTGCGCTGGCTCGTGAGCTAACAATACACTGAAACAGAGCGACTTAACCTTCTGTTTGAGAAGAAGTGAGTGCGTTTCTTTTTAAGTGCGTTTGTGGGCAAAGGAGGAGCGGAAGAGCACTTAAAAAGAGAGAATATATTCAAAAACAACATTATTTTTTAAATTTTAAACTGAAATGCCAGGATTAATTGGAAGAAAAATCGGAATGACATCCGTTTTCAGTGCCGACGGTAAGAATGTACCGTGCACTGTTATCGAAGCTGGTCCTTGTGTTGTTACACAGGTGAAGACCGTCGAGAAGGACGGTTACACCGCCCTTCAGTTGGCCTTTGGTGAGAAGAAAGAAAAGAACACCACCAAGGCAATGATGGGTATCTTCAAGAAGGCAGGTACAACACCAAAGGCCCACTTGGCCGAGTTCAAGTTTGACGAGGAGCACAACCTTGGTGACACAATTACTGTCGACCTCTTCAGTGATGCAGAGTTCGTCGACGTTGTTGGTACCTCGAAGGGTAAGGGTTTCCAGGGTGTAGTAAAGCGCCACGGTTTCGGTGGTGTCGGTCAGAGCACCCACGGTCAGGACGACCGTCTGCGTAAGCCCGGTTCTATCGGTGCTTGTTCTTATCCCGCCAAGGTTTTCAAGGGAATGCGCATGGGTGGCCAGATGGGTGGCGACCGCGTGACAACCCAGAACTTACGTGTGTTAAAGGTAATTCCAGAGCACAACCTGATTCTTGTGAAGGGTAGCTGCGCTGGTTGTAATGGTTCAACAGTTTTAATCGAGAAGTAAGCTATGGAAATTAACGTATTGAATATCAAAGGTCAGGAGACCGGACGTAAGGTTACGTTGAATGATGCTATTTTCGGTATTGAGCCCAACGACCACGTTATTTATCTGGATGTAAAGCAGTATCTCGCTAACCAGCGTCAGGGTACCGCAAAGGCTAAGGAGCGCTCAGAGCATGCTGGTTCTACCCGCAAGCTGGGTCGCCAGAAGGGCGGCGGCGGTGCTCGTCACGGTGATATCAACTCACCTCTGTTGAAGGGTGGTGGCCGTGTGTTCGGTCCGAAGCCCCGTGACTATGGTTTCAAGCTGAACAAGAAGGTGAAGCAGCTGGCTCGCCGTTCGGCTCTCTCGTACAAGGCTCAGGAGAACGCCATCATCGTTGTTGAGGACTTCCAGTTCGAGGCTCCCAAGACGAAGGAGTTCATCAGCCTGGCCCAGAACCTGAAGGTTGACGGCAAGAAGGTGCTGATGGTGCTGCCCGAGGCTAATAAGAATGTGTATCTGTCGGCTCGCAACCTGCAGAAGGCAGAGTGCATCATCGCTGCCAACGTGAACACCTACAAGGTGCTGAACGCTGACGTGATGGTAATTACCGAGAATTCTCTGAAGGCCATTGATGGCGTGTTGGGATAAATAGTAAATAGTAAATTGTCAAATAGTAAATTACGATGAGTTTTATTATAAAGCCTCTGATTACAGAGAAAATGACCAACATCACGGAGAAGTCTTCTACCGAAAGGACTTACAAGGCCAAGACCGGTAAGCACCGTGGTGAGATGGTAACGAAGAAGGCCCACGCCAAGTATGGTTTCATCGTGAAGCCTCAGGCTAACAAGGTGGAGATCGCCAAGGAGGTTGAAGGCCTGTACAACGTTACAGTAGAGAGTGTGAACACCATTCGCTATGCCGGCAAGCGCTCAAGCCGCTATACCAAGGCAGGTCTCGTGAGAGGTCAGAAGAATGCGTTCAAGAAGGCAATCGTTACTCTTAAGGAGGGCGACAGCATTGATTTTTATAGCAATATTCAATAATAAGAAATGGCAGTACGTAAATTAAAGCCCGTTACTCCGGGTCAAAGACACAAGATTATTGGCACGTTCGAGGATATTACTGCATCCGTGCCAGAGAAGTCTCTCGTTT
>SUYI01000001.1:224759-289572 GCA_015060485.1 Prevotella sp.
AGATGACTGTCCGCTACATGGGCGGCGGCCACAAGAAGAAGTATCGTCTGATCGACTTCAAGCGAGAGAAGGATGGTGTTCCAGCTGTAGTGAAGACAATCGAGTATGATCCTAACCGTTCAGCTCGCATTGCCCTGCTTTACTACGCTGATGGTGAGAAACGTTATATCATTGCTCCTAACGGACTGGAGGTTGGTGCAACCCTGATGTCTGGCGCAGAGGCAGTGCCCGAGGTGGGTAATGCTCTTCCCCTGGCCAACATCCCTGTGGGTACCGTGATTCACAACATTGAGTTGCGGCCCGGACAGGGTGCCCTGCTGGTTCGTTCGGCTGGTAATTTTGCTCAGTTGACTTCTCGTGAGGGTAGCTACTGTGTGATTAAGCTTCCTTCAGGTGAGACACGCCAGGTGCTCTCTGCCTGCAAGGCTACTATTGGTAGTGTCGGTAACTCTGACCACGCTCTGGAGCAGTCCGGTAAGGCCGGTCGCTCACGCTGGTTGGGTCGTCGCCCCCACAACCGTGGTGTTGTTATGAACCCGCACGATCACCCGATGGGTGGTGGTGAAGGCCGTCAGTCTGGTGGACATCCCCGTTCACGCAAGGGCTTGTACGCTAAGGGTCTCAAGACTCGCGCTCCGAAGAAGCAGTCGAACAAGTACATCATCGAAAGAGCTAACAAGAAGTAATCACGAAGTTAAGAAAGAGTAAATTATGAGTCGTTCATTAAAAAAAGGCCCGTACATCAACGTATCGCTCGAGAAGAAGATTCTCGCTATGAATGAGAGCGGTAAGAAGAATGTCGTCAAGACATGGGCCAGAGCTTCAATGATTTCCCCGGATTTCGTGGGACATACAGTTGCAGTTCATAACGGTAACAAATTCATCCCTGTTTACATTACCGAGAACATGGTTGGACACAAGCTGGGTGAGTTCTCTCCCACACGTCGTTTCGGTGGCCATGCCGGTAACAAGAAGTAAGCTCCAGGGAAAAAGTAAAAAAGTAAAAAAGTAAAAAAGATAATGGGAGCAAGAAAAAGATTAGCGGCTGAACAGAGAAAAGCAGCCAATAAGACACAGTACTTTGCAAAGCTGAAGGGCTGTCCCTCTTCACCCCGCAAGATGCGTTATGTCGTTGACATGATCCGCGGTATGGAGGTGAATCGCGCACTCGGTGTGCTGCACTTCTCGAAGAAGGCTGCCTCAGAGAATGTAGAAAAGCTTCTCCGCTCGGCTATCGCCAACTGGGAGGCCAAGAATGACCGCAAGGCAGAAGACGGTGAACTGTATGTAAGCCGTGTCTTCGTCGACGAAGGTGTGACAATGAAACGTATGAGACCGGCACCTCAGGGCCGTGGCTACCGCATCCGCAAGCGCTCGAACCACGTGACTCTGTTTGTCGACGCTAAAACTAATGATTAAGCAATAAGGTATGGGACAGAAAGTAAATCCTATTAGCAACCGTCTTGGCATCGTCAAGGGTTGGGATTCAAATTGGTTCGGAGGCAAGAACTTCGGCGACAACCTGGTCGAGGACCAGAAAATCCGTAAGTATCTGAACGAGCGTCTGGCTAAGGCCAGCATCTCGAAGATTGTCATCGAGCGTACACTGAAGCTGGTTACCATCACCATCTGCACAGCCCGTCCGGGTCTGGTCATTGGTAAGGGTGGTCAGGATGTCGACAAGCTCAAGGAAGAGCTGAAGAAACTCTATGACAAGGAGATACAGATTAATATCTTCGAAGTAAAGAAGCCTGAGCTCGATGCAAACATCGTAGCTAACAACCTCGCTCGCCAGATAGAGGGTAAGATTGCTTACCGTCGTGCTATCAAGATGGCTGTGGCTAACACCATGCGCGCTGGAGCAGAAGGCATCAAGGTGCAGATCTCAGGACGTCTGAACGGCGCTGAAATCGCACGTAGCGAAATGATTAAGGAAGGCCGCACTCCGCTGCACACCTTCCGTGCTGACATTGATTACTGCCAGGCAGAGGCTCTCACAAAGGTTGGCCTGCTGGGTCTGAAGGTCTGGATTTGCCGTGGTGAGGTTTATGGTAAGGTTGACTTGGCTCCTAACTTCACACAGGAGAAGGGCGCAGCCCGCTCAAACGGTGGTCGTGACAATGGTGGCAGACGTTTCCGCAACAAGAAGAAGTAATTAACAAAAGTAAGAAGCTATCATGTTACAACCCAAAAGAGTAAGATATAGAAGGCCGCAGGACGGACGTGGCAACAAAGGCAACGCCCACCGCGGAACGCAGCTGGCTTTCGGAAGCTTCGGCATCAAGACGCTTGACGCCAAGTGGATTGACAGCCGCCAGATTGAGGCAGCCCGTGTTGCCATCAACCGTTACATGAACCGTGAAGGTCAGGTTTGGATTCGCATCTTCCCCGACAAACCCATTACTCGTAAGCCTGCTGACGTACGTATGGGTAAGGGTAAGGGTGACCCCGCAGGATGGGTGGCACCTGTAACCCCGGGACGTATCCTGTTTGAAGTAGAGGGCGTGCCCTTCGAGGTTGCCAAGGAGGCTCTGCGCCTCGGTGCCCAGAAGCTGCCCGTGAAGACTAAGTTTATTGTTAGACGCGATTACGATAAAAACGCTTAAGCTATGAAGATGAATGAAATTAAAGGTCTGGAGACCAAGGAACTGGCCGAGAAGCTGGAGACTGAGGTTGCTAACTACAACCAGATGAAGTTGAACCACGCTGTTACTCCGCTGGAGAATCCATCGCAGATTAAGGCCGCACGTCGTGACATCGCACGTATGAAGACAGAACTCCGTCAGAGAGAACTTAACAAATAATAATGGTCCAGATGGAAACAAGAAATTTAAGAAAGACAAGACAGGGTGTCGTTATCAGCAACAAAATGGATAAAACCATTGTTATTGCAGCTAAGTTCAAGGAGAAGCACCCGATTTATGGTAAGTTTGTCCAGAAGACAAAGAAGTACCATGCTCACGATGAGAAGAATGAGTGCCAGATTGGTGACACTGTTCTGATTATGGAGACCCGCCCCCTCTCAAAGACAAAGAGATGGCGTTTAGTACAAATCGTAGAAAAGGCTAAGTAATTATGATTCAGACAGAAACAAGACTTACCGTAGCTGATAACAGCGGTGCTCGCGAGGCTTTGTGCATCCGTGTGCTGGGTGGTACCCGTCGCCGCTACGCCAGCGTAGGTGATGTGATTGTTGTTGCAATTAAGAACGCAATCCCCACAAGTGACGTTAAAAAGGGTGCAGTATCGAAGGCTCTGGTAGTTCGTACGAAGAAGGAGATCCGTCGCGCCGACGGTTCTTACATCCGTTTCGACGACAACGCCTGTGTACTGTTGAACAACGCCGGTGAACTTCGCGGCAGCCGTATCTTCGGCCCCGTGGCTCGTGAGCTGCGCGCCGTCAACATGAAGGTTGTTTCACTCGCACCTGAGGTTCTTTAACAATATTAAAGTATAAACAGTAATGGCTAAGTTACATATTAGAAAAAACGACACCGTCATGGTCCTGTCCGGTGAGGACAAGGGCAAGACTGGTAAGGTGCTCAAGGTGCTGGTCGAGAAGCAGCGCGCTCTCGTAGAGGGTGTGAACATGGTCTCGAAGAGCACGAAGCCGAGCGCTAAGAACCCGCAGGGTGGTATCGTGAAGCAGGAAGCTCCGATACATATCTCAAATTTAAGTCTCATCGATCCGAAGAGCGGCAAGCCTACCCGTGTGGCTATCAAGCACGAGGGCAAGAACGTCGTTCGTATCGCTAAAAAGTCAGGGGAGGAGATTAAGTAATGGCAAATACAGCACAATTGAAGAAGGTTTATGTCGAGCAGATTGCTCCGGCATTGGAGAAGCAGTTCAACTACACCTCTAAGATGCAGGTTCCCGTCCTGAAGAAAATTGTCATCAACCAGGGTCTGGGTGATGCCACACAGGACAAGAAAATCATCGACGTGGCAATCAACGAGATCACCACGATCTGCGGTCAGAAGGCTGTGGCTACTTATTCTAAGAAGGATATCGCTAACTTCAAGCTCCGTAAGAAGATGCCTATCGGCGTGATGGTTACACTGCGTCGTGAGCGCATGTACGAGTTCCTGGAGAAGCTGGTTCGCGTGGCTCTGCCCCGTATCCGTGACTTCAAGGGTATCGAGAGCAAGTTCGATGGTCGTGGTAACTACACCCTCGGTGTTCAGGAGCAGATCATCTTCCCTGAGATTAATATCGACACCGTAGACCGCATTCAGGGTATGAACATCACCTTCGTGACCAGCGCTAAGACTGACGAAGAGGGTTATGCACTGCTGAAGGCTTTCGGTCTGCCGTTTAAGAACGCTAAAAACGATTAAGAGATATGGCAAAAGAATCAATGAAGGCTCGTGAGGTGAAGCGTGCTAAGCTCGTTGCCCGTTATGCTGAGAAGCGTGCAGCCTTGAAGAAGATTATCGCAACGTCTGAGGACCCTGCAGAGGCTTACGAGGCTGCTCGCAAGCTGCAGAGCATTCCCAAAAACGCTAACCCCATCCGTCTGCACAATCGTTGCAAGATCACGGGTCGTCCCAAGGGCTATATGCGCCAGTTCGGTCTCAGCCGTATTCAGTTCCGTGAAATGGCATCAAGCGGTCTGATCCCCGGCGTGAAGAAGGCTAGCTGGTAATCCCCTTCCGAGAAAAAAGAGAAATCTATTTATTTAATATTGTCGGGGCAGTCCCGATTAATTAAACAATTTATTTTATGACAGATCCAATAGCAGATTATCTGACCAGACTCAGAAACGCCATTATGGCCAACCACCGCGTGGTTGAGGTTCCTGCGTCTAACTTGAAGAAGGAAATCACAAAGATCCTCTTCGAGAAGGGTTACATCCTGAACTACAAGTTCATCGAGGATGGCCCTCAGGGTACTATCAAGGTGGCTTTGAAGTATGACCCTGCCACCAAGGCTAACGCCATCAAGTGCCTGAAGCGCGTGTCGACACCAGGTCTTCGTAAGTACACTGGTTACAAGAACATGCCGAGAGTTATTAACGGATTAGGTATAGCCATCTTATCTACATCCCAAGGTGTAATGACAGACAAAGAGGCTTCACAGCTGAAGATTGGCGGTGAGGTGCTTTGCTACGTTTATTAATTGGAGGACCTGAATATGTCAAGAATAGGAAAATTGCCAATTAGTATCCCTGCAGGCGTTACAGTTGCTCAGGGTCAGGACGGTGTTGTTACAGTAAAGGGTCCGAAGGGCGAACTCTCTCAGAAGGTTGACGCCAGCATCAAGATGAACATCGCTGACGGTCAGATCACTTTCGAGATTGACGAGAACAGCCCCGTAAATATCAAGCAGAAGCAGGCTTTCCATGGCCTCTACCGCGCTCTGATCAACAACATGGTTGTTGGTGTCAGCGAGGGTTACAAGAAGGAAATGGAGCTGATCGGTGTCGGTTACCGTGTGTCGAACCAGGGCAACATCATTGAGTTCTCACTGGGTTATACACACCCCATCTTCATCCAGCTTCCTAAGGAGGTGAAGGTTGAAACTAAGATGGAGCGTAACCAGAATCCCCAGATTATTCTGGAGTCATGCGACAAGGCATTGCTCGGACTGATTTGTGCAAAAATTCGTTCTTTCCGTATGCCGGAGCCTTACAAGGGTAAGGGTATTTTGTTCAAGGGCGAGGTTATCCGTCGTAAGTCGGGTAAGTCAGCCTCAGCTAAGTAATTTTAATTGATTGACGATTATGACAACAAAGAAAGTAGAAAGACGAATTAAGATCAAATATAGAATTCGTAAGAACGTTTTCGGTACTGCCGAGCGTCCTCGTATGAGCGTGTTCCGCTCGAACAAGCAGATCTACGTTCAGGTGATTAACGATTTGGAAGGTAAAACTCTTGCTGCAGCATCTTCTATCGGTCTGGAGGCTATGCCTAAGATCCAGCAGGCTGAGAAGGTTGGTGAGCTGATTGCCGCAAAGGCTCAGGAGGCTGGCGTTAGCGCCGTTGTCTTCGACCGTAACGGTTATCTGTATCATGGCCGCGTAAAGTCTCTGGCTGATGCAGCACGTAAAGGTGGACTTAAATTTTAAACGATTATGGCAATGAACAAAGTTAAGATAAATAGCGACGTAGAGTTGAAAGACAGACTGGTTGCCATCAACCGTGTTACTAAGGTAACGAAGGGTGGTCGCACCTTTACATTCGCAGCCATTGTTGTTGTCGGCGACGGCAACGGTATCATTGGCTGGGGTCTTGGCAAGGCTGGTGAAGTAACCGCCGCCATCGCCAAGGGTACAGAGGCAGCCAAGAAGAACCTGGTGAAAGTTCCCGTGCTCAAGGGTACTATCCCTCATGAGATGGAAGCTCGTTTCGGTGGTGCTCACGTATTCCTCCGTCCCGCTGCAGCCGGTACCGGTCTGGTAGCAGGTGGTGCTATGCGTGCCGTACTGGAGAGTGTTGGTGTGAAGGACGTCCTCGCAAAGTCGAAGGGCTCTTCTAACCCCCATAACCTGGTAAAGGCTACCATTGAGGCTCTGAGTCAGATGCGTGATGCCTACACTGTAGCAGGTACACGCGGTATCAGTATGGAAAAAGTATTTAGAGGATAATAAGGAGAAAGAACTATGGCAACAATTAAGATTAAGCAGATTAAGAGCAAGATCGGTTATCCCGTTGACCAGAAGCGCACTCTTGAGGCACTCGGTCTTCACAAGATTTCCCAGGTCGTAGAGAAGGAAGATACTCCTGTCATCCGCGGTATGATCCGTAAGGTTCACCATCTGGTGACTGTTATCGATTAATTTCATCACAACAATTAAAACGTATTACGATTATGAAACTACATACTTTAAAACCGGCTGAGGGTTCAACCCATTCACGTCGTAGAATCGGTCGCGGACCTGGCTCAGGTCTGGGTGGCACTTCTACCCGTGGTCACAAGGGTGCCAAGGCTCGTTCTGGTTACAAGAAGAAGGTTGGTTTCGAAGGTGGTCAGATGCCTCTGCAGCGTCGTCTGCCGAAGTTTGGCTTCAAGAACATCAACCACAAGGAGTACTTTGCAGTGAACCTCTCTACCCTGCAGAAGCTGGCAGAGGAGAAGGGATACACCAAGATCGGTATTGCCGAGCTGGTAGCTGCAGGTCTGACCAATGGCAAGGAGCTTGTTAAGATTCTTGGTAACGGTGAGCTGAAGGCCAAGGTTGACGTAGAGGCCAACGCATTCTCAAAGACTGCCGAGGAAGCTATCAAGGCAGTTGGTGGTAACGCAACAATTATCTAATAGTCAAGATGAAGAAGTTAATAGAGACACTGAAGAACATATGGAAGATCGAGGATCTGCGTCAGCGCATCCTCATCACGATGCTGTTTGTAGCCATCTACCGTTTCGGTTCGTTTGTTGTACTGCCTGGCATCAATCCCGCTCTGCTGGACAAGCTGCAGTCACAGACCGCTGGTGGTCTGATGTCACTGCTGGATATGTTCTCTGGTGGTGCATTCTCCAACGCATCAATCTTTGCGCTTGGAATCATGCCTTACATCTCTGCTTCCATCGTTATGCAGCTCCTCGCCGTCGCTGTGCCTTACTTCCAGAAGATGCAGCGCGAGGGTGAGAGCGGCCGCAAGAAGATTATGACTTATACTCGCTACCTGACAGTGGCTATCCTGCTGTTCCAGGCTCCGAGCTACCTCATCAATCTGAAGATGCAGGCCGGTGCTGCCCTGGCTTCAGGAATCAGCTGGTCAGTATTCGTATTCCCAGCAACTATCATCCTGGCTGCCGGCAGTATGTTCATCCTCTGGCTGGGTGAGCGCATTACCGATAAGGGTATTGGAAATGGTATCTCGCTGATCATTATGATCGGTATCATTGCCCGCCTACCGCAGGCATTCATTCAGGAGGTGTCTTCACGTTTCACTGCCATCAGCGGTGGTGGTCTTGTGATGTTCCTCGTCGAGATTATCATTCTCTATGCAGTAGTATGTGCAGCAATCGTTCTTGTACAGGGTGTCCGCAAGGTGCCCGTACAGTATGCAAAACGCATTGTCGGTGGCCAGCAGGTCGGTGGTGCACGTCAGTACATCCCCCTGAAGCTGTTCGCTGCTAACGTGATGCCTATCATCTTTGCTCAGGCACTGATGTTCATTCCGTTGGCTTTCGTACAGTATGCTGCTCCGGAAAATGCCAACTGGTTTGTCCGTTCCATGCTTGATCACCACAGCTGGACCTACAACATCATCTTTGCATTCCTGATCATCGCATTCACCTACTTCTACACTGCCATCACGCTTAATCCTACGCAGATGGCTGAGGACATGAAGCGCAACAACGGCTTTATCCCCGGCATCAAGCCCGGTAAGCCGACGGCTGACTTTATCGACGATGTGATGTCTCGCATCACCCTGCCCGGTTCGCTGTTCATTGCCTTCATTGCCATCATGCCCGCCCTCGCAGGACTGCTGGATGTGCAGGATGCCTTCTCTCAGTTCTTCGGTGGTACCTCACTGCTGATTCTCGTGGGTGTCGTGCTCGACACACTGCAGCAGATTGAGAGCCATCTGCTCATGCGCCACTACGACGGTCTGCTGAACTCAGGCCGTATCCACGGACGCGGAATGAGCGCGTACTAAGCCAGTATGAAGATCTTCCTGAAGACTGAAGATGAAATTGAGCTGATGCGCCAGGCTAACCAACTCGTTGGTAAAACCCTTGGCGAATTAGCAAAGCATATCAAGCCTGGTGTAACGACCCTCCAGTTGGATCAAATGGCCGATGAATTCATTCGCGACCATGGAGCGATTCCGACATTCAAGGGTTTCCCCAATCCATATGGAGGGCCGTTTCCCGCCAGCATCTGCACCTCGGTAAACGACGTCGTCGTGCATGGCGTTCCCAATGCCGAGACTGTGCTGAAAGACGGTGACATCATCTCCATCGACTGCGGCACGCTGCTGAACGGCTTTTGCGGTGACTCTTGCTACACATTCTGTGTCGGTGAGGTCAGCGATGAGGTCAAGGAGCTGCTCCGCACAACGAAGGAGGCCCTTTACAAGGGTATCGATAACGCCGTTGCAGGTCGTCACCTCGGTGACATCAGCAGTGCTGTGCAGGACCATTGCGAAGCTCACCATTATGGTGTCGTCCGTGAATTGACCGGACATGGTATCGGCCGTGAGATGCATGAAGACCCTCAGGTGCCCAACTACGGACGCCGTGGAAACGGTGTGATGCTAAAAGCCTCCATGTGTATCGCCATCGAACCGATGATTACCATGGGCAAGCGCGACATCTGGCTCGACCAGGACCGTTGGACCATCCGTACACAGGACGGAAAGCCTGCCGCTCATTTCGAGCATACGGTGGCCGTTCGCAAGGGCAAGGCAGAGATTTTATCCTCATTCGACGAGGTTGAGAGCATAGAAGGTAAACTATATTAAATATATATGGCAAAACAAGGCGCGATAGAGCAAGACGGAACCATCGTAGAGGCCCTCTCTAATGCAATGTTCCGAGTGGAGTTGGAAAATGGTGTGCCCATCATTGCGCACATCTCTGGTAAGATGCGTATGCACTACATCAAGATTCTGCCCGGCGACAAGGTGAAGGTAGAGATGAGTCCGTACGACCTGACAAAAGGACGAATTGTATTCAGATACAAATAATATAAGGAGAACAACAATATGAAGACAAGAGCATCATTGAAGAAGCGTACCCCCGACTGCAAGATCGTACGTCGTAAGGGCCGCCTGTTCGTAATTAACAAGAAGAACCCCAAGTACAAGATGCGTCAGGGTTAAAGATTTATGTTAAATAAGCATAAAAAGGTAGCGGAGTCTCAGAAATTCTGCGTACCTTTGCATGCTTTTTTGGCAGAAATTCGAATTTTTTATATCATTTATTTTTAGTTTTAACAAATGGCAATAAGAATTGTTGGAGTAGATTTGCCCCAGGAGAAGCGTGGCGAAATCGCATTGACCTATATCTATGGTATTGGTCGAAGTAGTTCAGCAAAGATTTTGGACAAGGCCGGCGTGAGCCGCGACCTGAAGGTCAACGAATGGAGTGACGATCAGGCAGCTAAGATCCGTGAAATCATCAGCGCTGAATTCAAGGTAGAAGGTGATCTCCGCAGTGAGATCCAGTTGAACATCAAGCGACTGATGGATATTGGTTGCTATCGTGGAGTCCGTCATCGTAACGGTCTTCCCGTACGTGGTCAGAGCACCAAGAACAATGCTCGTACTCGTAAGGGTAAGAAGAAGACTGTTGCTAACAAGAAGAAGGCCACGAAGTAAGTTTAAAGTTTAAAGATTAAAGTTTAAAGTTATGGCAAAGAAAACAGTCACTTCGAAGAAACGCAATGTGAAGGTTACTGCTATTGGTCAGCTTCACGTGCACAGCTCTTTTAATAATATCATCGTATCACTCGCCAACGACGAGGGTCAGGTTATCTCTTGGTCTTCAGCCGGTAAGATGGGCTTCCGTGGTTCTAAGAAGAACACTCCGTATGCTGCCCAGATGGCTGCTGAGGATTGCGCCAAGGTTGCTTTCGACCTGGGTCTGCGCAAGGTGAAGGCCTATGTGAAGGGTCCTGGTAACGGACGTGAGTCTGCTATCCGTGCCTGCCATGGTGCTGGTATTGAGGTTATTGAGATTATCGACGTTACACCGCTGCCACACAATGGCTGCCGTCCCCCGAAGCGTCGTCGTGTTTAATTTGGCGGTATAACGGAATAACGTCATATCGTAATAACGAAATTATTTTAGAATTATGGCAAGATATATTGGACCGAAATCAAAAATTGCCCGCCGATTTGGTGAAGCCATCTTCGGACCGGACAAAGTTTTGTCCCGTAGGAACTTCCCCCCGGGACAGCATGGTAACAACCGTCGCCGCAAGCAGTCGGAGTATGCAATCATGCTGGCAGAGAAGCAGAAGGCCAAGTACACCTATGGTGTGCTGGAGCGCCAGTTTCGTAACCTTTTCGAGAAGGCCGCCAAGGCTGAGGGTATCACCGGTGAGGTGCTGCTGCAGTTGCTGGAGAGCCGTCTCGACAATGTAGTGTTCCGTCTGGGTATTGCTCCCACTCGTGCTGCTGCCCGCCAGCTGGTAGGCCACAAGCACATCACCGTAGATGGTAAAGTGGTTAATATTCCTTCGTTCCAGGTAAAGCCTGGCATGATTGTAGCAGTTCGCGAAAAGGCAAAGTCTCTCGAGGTCATCGAGGCTGCACTTGCAGGTTTCAACCATAGCAAGTATCCTTGGATTGAGTGGGACGAGGCCCAGAAGGGTGGCAAGTTCCTGCACCTGCCTGAGCGCGCTGACATCCCCGAGAATATTAAGGAACAGTTAATCGTTGAGTTGTACTCTAAGAACTAAAATCATTTAAATTAATGGCGATATTAGCATTTCAAAAACCTGATAAAGTCGTAATGTTGGAGGCCAACGACAAGTTCGGCAAGTTCGAATTTCGTCCTCTTGAGCCCGGTTTCGGCGTTACCATCGGTAATGCCCTGCGCCGCATTCTTCTTTCATCGCTCGAGGGCTATGCCATCAACACCATCCGTATTCAGGGTGTTGAGCACGAGTTCTCATCAGTACCTGGTGTAAAGGAAGATGTCACCAACATTATCTTGAACCTGAAGCAAGTTCGGTTCAAGCAAGTAGTGGAAGAATTCGAGAACGAGAAAGTCTCAATCACCGTTGAGAATTCTACCGAGTTTAAAGCCGGTGATATAGGCAAGTATCTGACTGGATTTGAAGTGTTAAATCCCGATTTGGTGATTTGTCATTTAGATTCCAAAGCTTCGATGCAGATTGACCTGACTATCAACAAGGGCCGCGGCTATGTTCCCGCCGATGAGAATCGCGAGTTCTGCACCGATGTCAATGTGATAGCTATTGACTCAATCTACACCCCGATTCGTAACGTGAAGTATTCAGTTGAGCCGTATCGTGTCGAGCAGAAGACCGACTACGACAAGCTGGTGCTCGAGGTTACGACGGACGGTTCCATTCACCCGAAGGACGCCTTGAAGGAGGCTGCCAAGATCCTCATCTATCACTTCATGCTCTTCTCCGACGAGAAGATTACGCTGGAGAACAATGATATTGAGGGCAACCAGGAGTTCGACGAGGAAGTACTCCACATGCGTCAGTTGCTGAAGACCAAGTTGGTCGACATGAACCTCTCTGTTCGTGCGCTGAACTGTCTGAAGGCTGCCGATGTCGAGACCCTTGGCGATCTGGTGCAGTACAACAAGACCGACCTCCTCAAGTTCCGCAACTTCGGTAAGAAATCGCTCACTGAGCTTGATGATTTGCTCGAGAGTCTGAATCTGTCGTTTGGAACTGATATTACAAAGTATAAACTGGACAGAGAATAATTGACTATTGACTGCCGTGCAATGGTAATCATAAAGTTAAAAGTTCAAAGTTCAAAATTCAAAAATTAAAATGAGACACGGAAAGAAATTCAATCATCTGGGCCGTACTGCTGACCACCGCCGCGCCATGCTTGCCAACATGGCCATCTCGCTGATCATGCACAAAAGAATCACTACGACCCTCGCCAAGGCAAAGGCACTTAAGAAATATGTAGAGCCCCTCATCACACGCTCTAAGGACGACAGCACTAACAGCCGTCGTGTAGTATTCAGCTACCTGCAGAACAAGGAAGCCCTGAAGGAGCTCTTTGGCCCTGTAGCCCAGAAGGTCGGTGACCGCCCCGGTGGTTACACCCGCATCATTAAGCTCGGCTTCCGTCAGGGCGATGCTGCTGAGAAGGCATTCATCGAGCTTGTTGACTTTGATGAGAACATGCTGAAGAGCCCGAAGGCTGAGAAGAAGACTCGCCGTTCACGCAAGTCTGCTGCTCCTAAGGCTGAGGCTCCCGCCGCTGAGGCTGCTGCTCCCGCAGCAGAAGAGGCTCCCGCCGCTGAGGCACCTGCTGCTGAAGAGGCAAAGGCTGAATAAGCATTGCATTTCAACTTATGATAAAATGACTCCCGCTCATCATTGAGCAGGAGTCATTTTATGTTTTTGTTTGTTTGAATCTGTTATGATATCAAAATCGTGAGGATGAAACCTACGTGACATCCTGATAATGGTTTTTCTGCAAGTTCGAGCATACCGCCTTGTTGGATCATCATGCTGCGGCTCAGGGAAAGGCCGATGCCACTGCCGCTGCGCTTGGTAGTGAAGAAGGGGACAAAGAGCGACTGACGATTTTCGGCAGGGATGGGCTGACCGTCATTGCCGATATAAAGTTTGTTTTCCTCAATCGGTTCTATAACCATCTTATGGGCTTCTGCTTCTTCTGCATTTTTGGCCAGGTTCATCAGCACTTGGCGGAGCATGCCGGCATCGGCACGGACAATGATGTCATTGGGGATGCTGACTTCCCACGTCATTTCTGGGTAGGCCTTGCAGACATCATCAATCAGCGGACGAAGCGCGACATCTGTTATAACGGGCTTCTCCAGTTCTGACATCTTCCGATAGGTTTTTACGAACTCGCTCAGATGGCGGCTGGTGTCGTAGATGGCCTGAATGCCTGGTTCGAGTGGCGTGCCTTTCACATCGTCACGCCCCAGCATCGACTGGCTGATACTGGTGATGGGGGCTGTGGCGTTCATCATCTCGTGGGTCAGTACACGGGTCAGCCGTTCCCACGATTCCACTTGCGTTTGGTTCACCTGTTGGCGGATAGTCTCGCCCAGCTGGTTCAGCGTCTGCTGCATAGCTCGTTCGCCAGGCAGCAAGCCGTCAGTAGGCAGTCGGAAGGTAAAATCACGATTGCGAATGGCCTCCTGCATCAGATGAGCCCGCAGACGCAGTCTTCGCTGATGATGTATCAGCCATGCAACAACGGCAGCGCTGATGATACCTATTATAATATACAGCCACATCATGGAAGTATCTATCTACGCCCCTCTCCCTTTGGGGAGGGGATGGGGGTGAGGCTTCGCATCTTATTATAGAGTGTCTGGCGAGTGATGCCAAGCAGTTCTGCAGCCTGAGTGAGATTGCCATGACAATGGTCGATGGTACGGCGGATGTGGTCTTTTTCCATCTCGTCGAGCGTCACTATCTCATTTTGCATTTCGAGGACATCCTTTAACTTGCGGATAAGCTCGTCATTATCCCACGGCTTGGTGATAAAGTCGGCGGCACCGCTCTTCAATCCTCTTACCGCTAATGATACATCAGCGTAGGCAGTCAGCAGGACGACAGGTGTCTGCGGATGTTGTTTGCGGATGGTGCGCAGCCAGAATAGTCCCTCTTGTCCGCTGTTTACGCCAAGGGTGAAGTTCATGTCCAATAGCACGATGTCTATCTCCTCCTGCGCCATCGCCTTCAGAATGTCATCCGGTCTGTCGAGTGTGAGGATACGCTCGAAAATGGTGTCTAAACAATAGCGTAAAGCTGTTAATATGGCCGCATTGTCATCGACGATTAATATGGCTCTGTAACTTTTCATTGTGCAAAGGTACGAAGAATCTGTCTAAAAATCATACGGATGACTGTCTAATTTTTAGACAATCTGCGTCTGACGGCGTTAAAAATCTTGGAGCATAGAGGGAATTTCTCTAATTTTGCATCATCAATTTACAAAAGTAATGAAGAAAACGTTGATAGTAATCATGGCGCTCGCAGTTGTTTCTGCCCATGCCCAGAAAACATGGACGATGCAGCGATGTATGCAATATGCTGTGGAACATAACCACGAGGTGAAGCGGGCCGAGCTGGAACTGGACAACTACAAGGCCAATAGGGCTGGTGCCATCGGCAAGTTTCTGCCTGCTGTAGATGCGGGCATAGGTGCACAGTACAACTTCGGACGAGCCATCGACCCGGAGACGAACGGCTATACCGATGTGAGTACCTTTTATAACGGCTATTCTCTGAGTGCCTCACTACCCGTATTCGATGGTTTCAGTCGTCTGCATGCGTTGAAAGCAGCCAAAGCCAGTGTGCTGATGGGGCATGCCTCGCTGCGCCAGCAGCAGGACCAGACGGCTCTCAATGTTCTGCAAGCCTTCACCAACGTTGCTTATTACGAAGGACTGGTGAAGATGGCAGAAGAGAAAGTGCAGGAAACCACGCTTCTGTTAAAGCAGACTCAGGTGCTTGAGGAAGTGGGACGCAAGAGTGCTGCCGATGTGGCGCAGGTAGAATCTCAAAAGGCAGAAGCCGACTATGAACTGACACACCAGCAGAATCTTTTAGCTTCAGCCCTGTTGGAACTGAAAAAAGACATGAACTATCCGTTGGCAGATAGCCTACAGCTCAGTATCAATGAGATTACGGCTCGTGAAGCACGAGATTACGGCTCGTTGCCGACGAGCCGTAATCTCGTTCCTGAGCTGCAACAAGCATACCATTCTATTCAGGTATCACGACACGAGTGGCATCAGGCCCGTGCGGCGCTCTATCCCTCTCTCTCGTTGAGTGCGGGTCTGAACACCACTTACTATCATACCCTGCATTCTGATGCCGGGCAGTCTTTCCGCAATCAGCTTAAGAACAATATGGGTGAATACGTTGGTGCTACGTTAAGCATTCCGCTTTTCAATCGCCTACAGACTGTTACCAGCATCCGCAAAGCCAAGAACAACTATAAGATGGCTTGCGAGGCATACCAGCAGAAACAATTGGAGCTGGAGAAGCTGAGTTGCGAGGCATGGAACGACTGGCAGGGCTATATGAAGCAGACGGTTCAGATGGAGAAAAAGGTAGAGGCTGACTCGCTGGCCTATCAGCTGACGCGACGCCAGTTTGAGGAAGGTCTCTCGACAGCTATCGACCTGCACACCACTTCCTCGCAGTTGCTCAACTCTAAGGCCACGCTGCTGCAATGCCAGCTGATGGCAATGGTAAAAGAACAATTGGTAAGATATTATAACGGAGAAACGATATGGACAGAATAATAGAAAAGACAAAGTCGCAAAGACTGATGAAGTATTGGCCGTATGCTGCAGGCGGTGTATTGTTGCTGCTAATAATCTGTTGGCTGGTTTTTGGCAATCACGCCTCTACGCTGAAAGTCAATGCCGACGATCTGACAGTAAGCGAGGTAACGAAGGCTGAGTTCAAGGACTATGTGCGCACCAACGGACAGGTAATGCCCATCCAGGTGGTGCAGATTTCGCCAGAGGAAGGCGGCATCGTGATGGAAAAGGTGGTTGAGGAGGGTACTCACGTCAAGAAGGGCGACGTCATCGTACGTCTGAGTAATTCGAATCTCGACCTGCAGATACTGAATGCCGAGGCTGAGTTGGCTGAGAAGCAGAACCTGCTCAGAAACACTCAAGTAGCCATGCAGCAAGACCGTCTGAACAACCAGACGGAGCAGGCTCAACTCGATATGGACACCCACCGCAAGCAGCGTACTTACGAGCAGAACAAGCGACTCTATCAGGAGAAGCTCATCAGCAAGGAGGATTACCTGCAGTCGCAGGAAGATTACCAGCTCTCTGCCAAGAAACGTTCCTTAGTGTCGAAGCGCCTGAAGCAGGACTCGCTCTATCGCTCTGTGCAGATGGACCAGATGGAGGACAACCTGCAGAACATGCGCAAGAATGTGGTGCTGGTACGTCAGCGCAAGGACAAGCTCGAAGTGCGCTCCGCCATCGACGGTGAGTTGGGCTTGCTCGATGTGGAGTTAGGTCAGAGTATCCAACCTGGTCAGAAGATTGGACAGCTCAACGACCTCAGCGACTATAAGGTACAGGCACAGATTGACGAGCACTATATCGATCGCGTGCGCCAAGGACTCACCGCCACCTTTACCCGTGGCGACAAGCAGTATCAGTTGCAAGTTCGCAAGGTCTATCCAGAGGTTCGCGAGGGCAAGTTCCGTTGCGATTTCGTTTTCCGAGGCGAGCGCCCCGAAAACATCCGTACGGGCCAGACCTACTACATCGACCTGGAACTGGGCCAACCCGAACAGGCCGTCATCATTCCTCGCGGCACGTTCTTCCAAACCACCGGTGGTCAATGGATTTTTGTCCTCGACAAGAGCGGCCAGAAAGCCTATCGTCGCAACATCCGCATCGGTCGCCAGAATCCGCAACACTACGAAGTCCTCGAAGGCCTGGAGCCTGGCGAGCGCGTCGTCACCAGCGGCTACGAGGCATTCAAAGACAACGAAGTGTTGATTATAAATAAGTAAAGAGATGAAGAGTTATCTGAAATTCCTGAGTCGCCACAGGCTGTTTACCTTGATTAATATCGTAGGGTTGTGCCTGTCAATGGCATTCCTGCTGTTGCTGGGTGACCTCATCTATCGCCAGACCACGGTGGAGAGCTACCAGACACGCGCCGACAGGACGTTTGTCGTGGGCAACGAGATGTGTATGATGTCCAACTTCCGCGTAGGCGAGCGGTTGAAAGACCGCTTCCCTGAGGTGGAGGACTGGTGCTCGATGGCGGGCTACGGTATGACGTTTAATATCGGAGGTCAGAAGGTCGATACCAAGGTGCTGGTGACGGGCCAGAACTTCTTTACGTTCTTCGACTACCGCCTGCTGACAGGTGACCGCCAGAAGGTGCTCAGTGCGCCCAACCAGATAGTGGTGAGCAAGTCGTTCGCACAGCGCAATTGGCCAGATGAGAGTCCTATTGGAAAAGAAATGGTGCTGGGCGACGATGAAATGGAGTTAGGCGATGCGAACGATGGGAAAGGCCACATCACCTACACCGTCAGCGGCATCATGGACGACTTCGACCGCTCCATCGTTCCTGATGGCTATGAGTGCGTCTTCAACGTAGAGAACCTGCGCCACTTCCACTACTCGGCCTGGAGCGAGCAGATGAACAACGCCAGTTGCTGCGTGCTTTTCTTGATGCAGCGTGAGGGCTGCGACCTATGGAGCAAGACAAAAGATATGTGTGACTATCTGAAGACCTTCTTCTGGCTCTACCAGATGGAGGCAGCAAAAGAACTGACACTCACCCCGTTCTCCACGCTCTATTACGATGCAATGGAATGCTCATTAGGACAGGAAGATATCAATCACGGCAGTCGGAAGATGGCTCACCTCTATGTTGTTGTTGCCCTACTGGTACTGGTGTTCGCCATCTTCAACTACGTGAACCTGAGTGTGTCGCTCACTACGGAGCGTTCGAAGGAGATGGCCACAAGGCGACTGTTAGGCCTGTCGCGCTGGCAAGTATTCGGCAAACTCATCGGCGAGAGCATTGCCTTTACGGCAGTCGCTTTTGTACTGGCCTACCTGTTGGCTCTGACGCTACAAGACAAGGCGATTGAAATGGCTGATTGCCGCTTGGACTTGCTGAAGGACACGGGTATCACGGCCGTCATCGGCTTCGTCGTCGTTATTGCTTTGACGGGTTTGCTGGCAGGCTTTGTTCCTGCCTCGGTGCTCAGCGGCTATCAGCCCATCGACATTGTGCGCGGCACGTTCCGCCGCCGTGTGCGCCAGCGCTGGAGTCATGCGCTGATGGTCCTGCAAGCCGTCTTCGCTATCGTCATGCTCACCATCACCTTGCTCTTAGGCAGCGGCATCCGTGAACTCATGAACCGCCCGTTGGGCTACGACATTGAGAATATCCTCAAGACCTGGGACATCAGCGGTCTCAACGAAAGCCAACGGCAGACGTTCCGCAGTAAGTTGCTTCCGATGCCAGAGGTAGAGGCGGTAGGCTTCGGCTATGGCACACCCCTTGAGGGACTGGAAAACCAAACCGTTCAAGCCGACGACGGTACGGTGGTGAGCATGAGGCTGCTGATGGGCGACAGTTGTTTCTTTAATATCCTGAACATCCACCCGGAGCGCACCTACAGTGAAGATGGCTGGGGTGTGAATCACCAGTTGCTGCGGCAGTTCGGCAAGCGAGATGACGAGCGGAAGATTGTAACGGAAGACGGAAAGGTAAATTTCGAAATAGCGGCAGTCTATCCCGATATGGTATATCAGAACGTGATGCGCGAAGAGGAACACCCAACGCCATTTATTATCTTCAATGCCAAGGAGTTCCACGATGATGTAGAAAACTATATAAGCAGAAGGGGATACGGAAAGCCCCGCCAGGCATTGGTGAAATATCATGGGGATCGCAAGAAAGTGGAAGATGCCATCAAGCGGCAGATCAGCGCGATAACAGGACAGGAGCCGGGAGACGTTCACTCACTCATCCAGAGTCATGAGGACTGGTATAAGGACTACAAGCGTTTCCTCCAAGTGCTGACGGTCTTTACATCGGTGGCCCTGCTCATCGCTGTACTCGGACTGATGGCTATGAACAGTTACTTCGTCGGTCAGCGTCGGCGCGAGATAGCCATCCGCCGTGTCTTTGGGGCCGAAATCAGCAGCATCACCCTGCGCCTGCTCCTGACCGTCGTCATCCAGTCGCTCGTCGCCATCATCATCGCCATCCCTCTTTCTTACTGGTTGGCGCCGATGGTGGGCAGTATCTCCGGTCTCACCATCCAGATGGCGCTCACTCCATTGCTGCTCTCCCTCGTCATCGTGCTTGCCGTCAACTTGCTGACCGCAGCCTTGCAAGGCTGGCACGCAGCAACCGAGAATCCCGTAAACGGCATTAAGAATGAATGACTTAACGGGCGAAATCCACCAAAAACAAGGTAGATTTCGCCCTTTGTAGGGAAAATGTTGCGCACAGGCAGCAATATTTTGGGCAAAGTGTTGCGAGCGAGCAATATTTTTATTAACTTTGCAGGCAGTAATGCATAAAAACAATAATGAATGGAAATCAGACTGAACGATTATCACAAGAAAGTGAATGCCGAAATGAGAGCCAGTGTTGCATATTGGAGGCAGCATCCGAAGTCGCGCGAAGAGTCCTTGAAGAGATTGAGGCTCTTGCGGGAACAACGTCTTGCAAATCTGTCCAACTGGTAAGGCTTCGTAAATGGGCTGAGGAACAAGGCTGCTGGTTTAAAGCCCGGAGCCAATTTGGGGATTTCTTTGACCGCGGCTCAGAAAATGAAGTCTATCTATCCAAAGATGGTACGGAAATCATCAAATTGAATGATTTTCGATATTCTGACGATAACCTCACACCATTCTTTGAACGAATAAAGGCTCATAACAAATACTTTGACGCCTGTCCCTATCGTATGATTGGCTTTGCCGAAAATAGAGACGGCAAAGTCTGTGCCGTGCTCGTTCAGCCTTATATCGACGATGCCCGCCTTGCCACAAAGCAGGAAATCCATGACGAGTTTCTCCGTTTAGGTTTCCGTCCAGAAGACAATGGCGCATACTACTCCAATGGTCAGCATGACATATTTGATGCCGTAGATGGTAACGTACTGGTTGGTGGTGACGGACATCTGTACTTCATCGATACCATTATCTACCCATCTGATACAGGTGGCTACGACACTTATCGTAGTCTCTCGCCCCGATTCTCTGGCGAGAAGTAATCGTTACTGTCAAATAATCATACGCTAAGGTGTCTAATTATTAGACAATCTGCATCCGCTGGGGCGAAAAGCCTTGGCGGATTCGCTTATATGGTGTAACTTTGCAACAAAAAAGAACGATATATGAAGAGTTATTTCAAATTCCTATCGAGAAACAAGGCCTACACCTTTATTAATATAGCAGGCCTGGTGGTGTCGCTGATGTTCATCATTCTGATGGGCGACTATGCCTGGCGTCAGTATAGTATTGACTCGTGGCACAAGAACGCCGACCGCATCTATCTGACGGGTAGTGGCGAGGACTTCTTTATGTGGCCGCAGGCTGCACAAGAGATTAATGCAATGTGCCCAGAAATAGAACAGACCTGTTGCGTGATGAGCCAGAACGGACGGATTAAATATGGTCAGCGAGAGGTGAAGGAAGGAGATAAGGAGAATGGCATCATTATGCTGGCAGACTCAACCTTCTTCCGTTTCTTCGATTTTGAATTAACAAAGGGAGACAAACGGACAGCCCTCGATGCGCCGGACAAGTGCGTCATCACAGAACGATTGGCTCAGCGACTCTTTGGCGAGAAAGATCCCATCGGCGAGTCGTTGCAGATTGTTGGCAAGCGCTCTGTCTTCATGAACCACGAAGATCCGTACGATTCGACGCTGGTCTATACCGTCAGCGGCATCGTGAAGGATTTCGACCGTACGGTGTTGCCCAATGAGACGCAACTCATTGCCAGCATGGAGCGTTTTCCCCAGGTGATGGGCTATACGCTTAGGACCCATTCTTTCGCATATAGTAGTACAGGTGCCTGCAAAGCATTTCTCATGTTGCGTCCAGGCGCGACACTTGATGCCAAGAAAAAAGTGATAGAAGACCATCTGGCCAAGAACTATATGTGGGCGCACATGGACAATCAAGAGTTCTTTGCAACACCACTGACAGACATTATGTTTGCACCGCAGAACAATGGCTATGGCATGCAGAAAGGTGACAAGACGCGACTCCATATCCTTTTGGCAGCCGTGCTGGCCATCCTATTCTTCGCTGTCAGCAACTATATCAACCTGACGGTTGCCAATACGGGCTTCCGCGCCAAGGAGATGGCCACGCGCAGGCTGTTTGGGAGTAGTCAGCGCCAGATATCGCTGAAATTGATAGCCGAATCAACGCTGATGATAGCCGTCGCCTTCCTCATAGGCTTTGCTTTGGCACTCTGCTTTCAGGATGATGCTGCAGAGTTGTTCAAGGGGAAAATCGTGCTGCTCAACGACATCAGTTTCGGCACCGTGAGCGTCTGCCTCAGTTTCATATTGCTCGTAGGTGTCATTTCTGGCATTATGCCTTCATGGCAGATTTCACGCTTCCAGCCTATCGACATCGTGAAGGGCAACTTCCGCTACCACTCCAAGATGGTGATGGGTCGGCTGTTCATCATTGTGCAGAATGTTGTAACGGTGACGATGCTCACAGCAGCTCTCGTCATCTGGCTACAACTGAACCATCTTATTCACGCTCCCTTAGGCTTCAATACAGAACGCCTCTATTATGTGAATACGCCAGAGGGGAAGAGTCAGACAGTCAGAAGTCTGTTGGAGAAGATGCCCTTCGTAGAGCGCATCGGTGAGTATAGCGGAACTACCTTTGTCACCTACAGCAGTAGCATAAGAAGTATCACGAACGGTGACAAACTGACGAGTCTGTTTCTGACTGATCTGGACTCGACAGCCTTCTCCCTCTATGGGCTGGACATACTCGAAGACTACGGAAATACCAGCAACGGCTACTATCTGAACGAGGATGCCAAGCGTAGGTTGGAGTTGAAGGATGGTGACCGCGAGATGGTATGGGGCAAAGACGAGACGGCTCCCATCAGTGGCATCCTCAAGGATTTCCACCGCATCAACGTGTTACATGAAGCAGAGCCTTTTGCCATTCGGTTATTGGAACATGTGGATTATCCCAACTTCCTTGTTAAGACAAATGGCGATAAGCAGGCAAAGGCCGCTTTCGTTGAGATGATGAGAGGTCTGGATGTCCCAGAGGAAGCGATGGAGTGGTCTGTCAGCAGTCTGGAAGAAGGGATCGCCGAAACCTTTGAGGACCAGCAGAATACGCTGAAGATTATCACGTTATTCACCATCATTGCCGTGATTATCTCTGTGATGGGATATGTGGGTATGTCGCTCTTCTTTATCCGTCAGAGACAGAAGGAGATAGGCATCCGAAAGATTATGGGTTCGACATCGGGCGAGGTGATGGTACTGATGCTCCGAATCTTCTGTTCGCCACTGCTGCTGTCGTTCGTCATAGCCGTTCCTCTCTCTTGGTACATCATGCGAGACTGGCTCACCAACTTCAGCTACCGCATCACGCTCTCGCCCTGGATCTTCGCAGCCACCTGTGCTTTTGCCCTGTTGGTAGCCATCCTCTCCGTCGGCCTCCAAATCATCAAGGCCGTCAGAACCAATCCCGTAGATAGTATTAAAACAGAATAAAGAAGTGTTATTATGAACATATTTGCCATGGGCCAGGGCGCCTTTATCAAAGTCGTTTCGCTGGCTATCGGTCTGACAGTAGGACTGGTGCGTGTGGCGAAAGGCGTGGACAAGCGCGAGGCCAAAGAAAAGGTGCTGGAGACGGTGCTTAAATACGAACATGGCTTTAAGCCCGATATCAGCGACCTGCGCTACGTGGACGATGTGCTGGAGGAATCGTACCATCAGGAAAGGCTCTTCACCCAGCAGATTCTGCTGTTCTCGCTGCTGGCCATCCTCATCAGCATCATCGGAGTGTTTGGCCTGACGATGTTCGAGAGCGAGTACCGCCGCAAGGAGATTGGCATCCGCAAAGTGTTCGGCAGTTCTACGAAGGAAATCCTGATGATGTTCTGGCGGCGATACCTCTACATCCTGCTGGGCTGTTTCGTGGTGGCGGCTCCCATCGGCTACCTAGTGGGCCAGCACTGGCTCGAAGGCTTTGCCGTCCGCACCGCCATCTCGCCCCTGCTGTTCGTCGTGTCCTTCCTGCTCATCACGCTGATCACCATGCTGACAGTGACTTACCAGAGTTGGAAGAACGCCAACGAGAACCCCGTCAATAGTATCAAAGCAGAGTAATATGAAGAGTTATTTCAAATTCCTGTCGCGCAACAAGGTCTATACCTTTATTAATATAGCGGGTCTGGTGGTGTCGCTGATGTTCATCATCCTGTTGGGCGACTATGCCTGGCGGCAGTACAGTATCGACACTTGGCACAAGAATGCCGACCGTATTTGTCTGGTGGGCAATCAGGCGAGTTTTGCCTTATGGCCAGAGGCAGCGGCACATATTAAGGATATGTGCCCTGAGGTTGAGCAGAAATGCTGTGTGATGAGCGCAAAAGGAACAATAAGATATCATCAGCAGGAGGTAAAAGACGATGAATACAAAGAGAATGGTAGCATCTTGCTGGTCGACTCGACATTCTTCCAGTTCTTCGATTTTGAGTTGGAGGCGGGCGACCGTCTGACGGCTTTAGATGCCCCAGACAAATGTGTCATCACCGAACGCTTGGCGAAACGTCTTTTCGGCGATAAGGACCCTATTGGCGAGCCCTTGCAGATTATAGGAGAGAAAACGCTGGGATCTGACAATTACGATAGCACTCTGGTATATACTGTCAGCGCTGTTGTCAAGAATCTCGACTATACGGCACTGCCTAATGAGACACAGATGATTGCCAGCATGGAGCGTTATCCGCAGATATTGGGATCCAAGTTCGTCAATTACTCATACGCTTTCGGTTCTTCAGGTCCTTGCAAGGGCTTTTTCATGCTTCGACCTGGTATGACGCTTGACAGTAAAAGGGAAACCATCGAAAACTATATAGCCCAGAATTTTCCTCCTGTCTTTGGAGATTATAAGGTGAGCATAACATCTCTTAAAGATATGATGTTTGCGCCGCATAACAACGGACAGGGACTGTTGAAAGGCGACAAGACGCGACTCCGCATCATGCTTGCTGCCGTACTGGCCATCCTCTTCTTTGCCATCAGCAACTATATTAACCTGACGGTAGCCAATACAGGCTTCCGCGCCAAGGAGATGGCTACACGCCGTCTGTTCGGCAGCAGTCAGCGTAGGATATCGCTGAAACTGATTGCCGAGTCAACGCTGATGGTGGCCGTTTCTTTTGCTATCGGACTGGTCATGGCTCTCTGTTTTCAGCAAGATGCCGCCAACCTGTTTAAAGGGAAGATAGCATTGGTGGATGATATCAATGCGGTTAGCGTGAGCATCTGTCTTGGTTTCATCCTGTTGGTTGGTTTCGTCTCGGGCATCTTGCCCTCATGGCATATCTCCCGCTATCAGCCTATCGACATTGTGAAGGGCAGCTTCCGCTTCCATTCTAAGATGGTATTAGGTCGCCTGTTCATTATCCTGCAGAATGTCATCACGGTCACGATGCTTACAGCCAGTCTTGTCATCTGGCTACAACTGAACCATCTCATCCATGCACCGTTAGGCTACAACACCAAGAACCTCTACTATATCGATACGCGAATTAATTCGCCAGAGGGAAAGAGCCAGACAATCAGGACGCAGTTGGAGAAGATGCCCTTTGTAGAGCGCATCGGTGAGTATGGCGGAACGCCCTTTGCCACAGGCGGTGCCGTGATGATAGGTATCAACCCTGGCGATAAATGGATGAATCTGTTTCTAACGGATTTGGACTCGACAGCCCTTGCCCTCTATGGACTGGACATCCTCAAGGACTATGGCAACACCAATGATGGCTACTATCTGAATGAGGAAGCCAAGCGTAAGTTGGAATTGACGGATGAAGACCGCGAGATGCCCATGGGCATGGATGAGAAGGTACCCGTTAACGGCATTATCAAGGACTTTCATCGCGTCAACGTGCTACAGGGCATAGTGCCTTTTGCCATCCGACTGCAGGAGCATGTGGAAAATCCCAACTTCCTTGTCAAGACCAATGGCGATAAGCAGGCGAAGGCCGCCTTTATCGAGATGATGAGAGGACTGGGTGTCTCAGAGGAACAATTGGAGTGGTATGTTATTGGCATGGAGGAGAGTATCGCCAAGACCTTCGTCGACCAGCAGAACACGCTGAAGATTATCACGCTCTTCACCATTATTGCGGTGATTATCTCCGTGATGGGCTATGTCGGCATGTCGCTTTTCTTCATCCGTCAGCGACAGAAGGAGATAGGCATCCGAAAGATTATGGGCTCGACATCTGGCGAAGTGATGGCACTGATGCTCCGAATCTTCTGTTCGCCGCTGTTGGTGTCATTCGTCATCGCCGTACCTCTCTCATGGTACACCATGCGCGACTGGCTCACCAACTTCAGTTACCGCATCACGCTCTCGCCTTGGATATTCATCGCCACCTGTGCCTTTGCCCTCCTTGTGGCCATCCTCTCCGTTGGCTTCCAGATTATCAAGGCCGTCCGTACCAATCCCGTAGAAAGCATCAAGACAGAATAAAACAATTCGTAAAATTCGTGTAATTCGTAGTTAAAAAGAAATATTGTTATGATTAAGTTAGAAAACATTCAGAAGGTGTTCCGCACAGAAGAGGTGGAGACCGTAGCATTGGGCGGTGTTTCGCTCGAAGTGAAGAAAGGTGAGTTCGTGGCCATCATGGGGCCGTCGGGCTGTGGTAAGTCAACACTGTTGAACATTTTGGGCTTGCTCGACAATCCTACCAGCGGCACTTATCTGCTGGACGGTGAGAACGTGGGACAACTGAAAGAGAGCCAGCGCACGAAGGTTCGCAAAGGTCAGATAGGCTTCGTGTTCCAGAGCTTCAATCTGATTGACGAGCTGAACGTGGAGGAGAATGTGGAACTGCCGCTGACCTATCTCGGCGTGCCGAAGAAGGAGCGCAAGAAGCGTGTGGAAGAGGTGCTGCGCCGTATGGCGATTAGTCATCGTTCCCACCACTTCCCGCAACAACTTTCTGGCGGTCAGCAGCAGCGCGTAGCCATTGCCCGTGCCGTCGTGATGAATCCCAAGCTCATCCTGGCCGACGAGCCTACTGGTAACCTCGACTCTAAAAACGGCCTAGAAGTAATGCAATTGCTGACCCAACTGAACCAAGAGGGAACCACCGTCCTGATGGTCACCCACTCCGAGCGCGATGCCGGCTATGCCCAGCGCATCATCAATCTGCTTGACGGTCAGGTGGTACCTGAAGTAAAACTGTAATTCACGCTTCCGTTTGGGGCAGGAGTACGACGCCGTGCTGTTTCTTGCCGTCCATCATGATTTTCAGCGGGCGTTCGAAGCGCACGTGGCGCACGTATTGTGTCTCATCGACGGCAGGCATAGCATCCAGCACATCGCGCTGCATGACGCCGTCGCCCGTATAGGTGTTGATGGTGAAGTAACCTACGCCGAACGACGTCAGGTTCTGGAAGAAGTGCGTGCCCTGCGAGGGGTCGACGTGGTAGTTCTTCAGTCCTGCCTCGACGATGACGCGTGCTGCGGAGATGTGTGGCCACTTGACGGGAATGCCCAGCCAGTAGTCGCTGGAGCCCCAGCGGCCTGGTCCGATGAGCACGTAGTTCGTTCCTGTCGTACCATCGTCCGATATGTATTTCCCATCCAGGAAACGGCGGTTGATCTGCTCAATCTCCATGGCAATCTGCGGGTTGTTAGCAGCGGTGAAATCGTCTTCCGTCTTGACGTAAACGACGTCGACGACATCCTCCGAGATGCCGTGTCCCAGCGAGTTGTGCGAGCGCAGCAGACATTGGCTGTCGGGAATGGCGGCGAGATCTTCGTCCAACACCTGCTTTGAGTCTACGATGGGGCGTATCTGCAGCAGGTAGAAGTCGCCCGTCGTGTTCTGGCCCTGTCCGCTCAGGTTGCAGGCAAACTCGATTTCCACGGGGCGTCGCATCTCCTCGGAGCCTAACTTTTGCGACAGCTGCAGGATTTCGGGCAGCGGGAATATGTCGTGTTGTAGAACACCGCTGAACGAGAGCACTTTGCGGCCTCCCTCGTAGATGCCGTCGCGGATAATCTGGTCGACGGGGTCGTAGGTCGAGGCGATGCCGTGCAGCGAGTTGTCCTTATCGGCCTCTTTCACACGCAGGTTTAGGATGTTGAAACCGTCGTCCACCTTGAAATCGTCGCCCACATGACTCATGTCGAGGGCATAGAATCGCGTCTGCGTCTCACTCAGTGCCGTGTCCATCTCGCTGGTCTGCAGCACCTGCTTGGGGTGGTGGGGCGACACGCGCAGCGTCTGTCCGCCGTCGACGATGTATTTGCCCAGACCCAATGCCAGTGAGGCAATGCCCTCTTCGGCCAGCTCGTCGCCAATGGGGTAGTAGTTCAGCGAGCGCAGCACACCCGAGAAGGTTGGGTAGAAGCGCGTGCCGTACTGATGGCCTACGACTTCCTGCAGGATGACAGCCATCTTCTCCTGGTCGATGACGTTCGAGGTGGCCGTCATGTAAGCCTTCGAGTCCTTATAGTATACTGATGCGTAGACGCCTTTGATGGCACAGGCCAGCATGCGCAGCATTTCGTATTTGTCGTCCAGGTAGGGAATCATGTATGTGGAGTAGATGCCTGCAAAGGGCTGGTAGTGCGAGTCTTCGAGCAGCGACGACGAGCGCACAGCGATGGGCGACTTTACGGCGTCGAAGAATGTGAAGAAGTCGGCTATCAGCGCGTCGGGCAGCTGGGCGCGCATAAAATGCTGCAGGATTTCCTCGTCGGGGGCATCGCTCAGGGCTATGCCCCACAGGTTGTTCTCGTCCATGAACTGGTCGAAGAAATCGGTACAGAGTACGACGGTCTTCGGAATCTGCACGGTGGCATTCTCGAAGTGGTTCAGTTCGGGGTGGCGCTTGATGATGTTGTCCAGAAACGCCAGACCGCGTCCCTTGCCGCCCAGCGAACCCTCGCCGATGCGGGCGAAGTGGGCATAGCGGTCGAACTTCAGACGGTCGAAGACAGCCACGACACCGATATTCTTCATGCGTCGGTACTGCACGATGGCGTCGAAGATAATTTGGCGGTGTGCATCGACATCCTTCAGCTTGTGCCACGTCACCGTCTTCAGGAACTGCGACACGGGGAATATGGCTCGTGCGCAGAGCCAGCGGCTCATGTGGTTGCGCGAGATGTGGTAGAGCATCGAGTCGTTGGGAATCTTGAAGATGTTGTCCTGCAGTTCCTTCAGCGTCGACACGCGGGCTACCTCCTGTTTGGTGGTGGGGTCGCGGAAGATGAAGTCGCCGAATCCCATGTGGTCTTCAATCAGCGTGCGCAGGTCGACGTTCATCTTCTTCGAGTTCTTGTCGACGAAGTGGAAGTGCTCAGCTTCGGCTTTCGCCTTGTTCTGAATCTCCGAACTCTGCAGAATCAGCGGCACATATTCGTCGCGACGACGAATCTCGCGCAGCAGTTTCAAACCAGCCTCCGGGTCGCCCTCTTCGACGTGTGCCAGACGCCCGTTCGTGCCCTGCAAGGGGAATCGTGTGTCGGAGATGACGCCCAGCACGTTGTCGTGATACATCTCATACCAGTGTATGGCTTCCTCGTACGTCGTGGCCAGCACCACCTTGGGGCGTCCACGCTTGCGCTGGGCGGCCGAGTGTGGGTTCAGCGCCTCCGTCGAAAAGTTCTTCGACTGCTCCAGGATGTAGTTATACAGGTTGGGCAGCACCGACGAGTAGAATCGGATGTTGTCCTCCACCAGCAGAATCATCTGCACACCGGCCTCCTTGATGTCGTGCTCGATGTTCATCTGGTCCTCAATCAGTTTGATAATCGACAGGATGAGGTTCGTGTTGCCCAACCAGCAGAACACGTAGTCGAATATCGACATATCCTCGTTCTCGATGCGTTTCGTGATGCCGTGCGAGAAGGGCGTCAGCACCACGCAGGGGATGTGTGGTGCCGTCTTCTTTACGTCGCGGGCTACGGCGAAGGCGTCATTGTCGGCATTACCCGGCATACAGATGACCAGGTCGATATCCGTCGTCTGCAGCACGTGGTCGGCCTCCTCCGTCGTCGACACCTGCGTGAACGATGGCGGATAGCGCAGTCCCAGCTCCATGTACTCGTCGAACAGTTTTTCGTCTATGCGTCCGTCGTCCTCCAGCATGAAGGCGTCGTACGGGTTCGCCACTATCAGGATGTTGAAGATGCGTTTCGTCATCAGGTTGACGAACGACACGTCCTTCAAAAAGAAGTTGTTAAACTCCTGCGGTATGTTTGCATTCATAGCCTTACGCACTTTTGCCTGCGAAGGTACGAATAAATGCGTGAAAAACCAAATTAATTTGAGTTTTTCCGACTGAAAAAGGATTTGCCCTTCACTATTTTGTCATTTTCATGACGTCGTCCAACGTGAAGTTGCCGGAAAATACCATCACCGTCGTGCTGTCGTCCTCATTCATTAACATGACGACAACAGACTGTTGCTTGCCTACGCAGTGGTAGATGTCCACCTTGCTATCGTCTTCCCTGACCTGCATCAGCACTTCATACTTTTCCCGTGCAAGGATGTCTTTGACGTCATTCTTAAGTTTCGTGCGTGCCGTCTTTTCCTCGGAACTGATAATCTGCAGTCCTGTCAGCTTGCTGACCAGACTTTTCATATCTATGCCAGGTACTGAGGGGGTAGATTTACCGGCCATTCCCAACATATATTTGGAGATGTACACGTACGATACATTCTTCATGTCGGCATATTTCTCAAACGCTTTTACTTGGGCGTTGGCGGTGAGGCTTGCCATTGCCACTACTGCGCAAATCAGTAATCTTATCATTCGCTGTTTCATGTTATTTCAATGCTTTTAGTTGTTTGTTCAATGTGTTCTCGGCCTTGTCGCTCAGGGCTTTTGCACGTTCCAAGTGTCCCATGCCCTTGTTCAGGTTGGCAGCCAGCAGATTCAGGGCGCGCTCGGCCTCCTGTTGTGCCAGCACGGGGTCTTGGTAGGTGTCCTGCTCGGCATAGTTAATAGGCTCCTCCTGCTGGAAGTAGTGAAGTCCTACACCAAAGACGAGGGCGATGCTGGCTGCGACTGCTGTATAGCGCAGGATCACGGGGACGGTTCTGATGATACCATTTCCTTTGGAAATTGGATCACGCAGAACCGTCCCCGTGATCCGCTCCTCTTGCTCCCATTCGTCAATCTTCGCTGAGAGTCGTTCTTCCAGTCCTTCGGGGATGGGGATTCGTTCCAATGTTTCAAGATTCAGATCGTCCATGTCTTCGTTATTTTTTGGAATTGTTGTTTTAACTTTTGTCTTGTTCGCATCACAATAATGCGGATATTGCTTTGCGAGAGTCCTGTGTCGCGTTCTATTTCTTCGTAGGAGCGGTCTTCCATCAGGTGCATCCGGATGATCTTTCCGTCTCGTTCTGACAGTTGCCGGATGAGTCCTTCCATCTGCCGGGCTTCGTCTCGAGTATCTATCTGATGGTCGAGGCTCCATTCGTCAGGCGGCGAGAGTTCTTCTTTCAGTTCTGCCGAGGTGTTGACGTGTTTCAATCGTCGCTGGTCGAGGAACAGGCGTCGTATCATGGTCACGAGATAAGCCTCTTTCATAGCTGCGTCGGGCAGTTCGTCGCGCTTCTGCCACAGCTTCAAGTACATATCCTGAAGCAGGTCTTCGGCATCCTGCGCATTCCCCGTCAAGTGATAAGCCACTCGGTAGAGCAGTTTATAGTGAGGCATGAAGCGTTGCTTGAACTCCCGTGCGTCCATCCGAGGTTAGTTTTCCTTACTCATTTGTTCCATCAGTTTGGCCATATCGAGTTTGCCGTCAATGACCACCAGCGAAGCCTCGTTTCCCTCTTCTGCAAAGATGACGACGGTGGTGTTCCTGCCCTGTTGTCTCTGATAGATTTTCGACCTCTGGCCGTCCTCGTCTTTCGCATCGATGAGGGGCTCCCATCCGTCGTTGTCCAGTATGCTCCGCACTTGCTGGCTCAGTTGCTCAGCAGTTTTCTTTTCCTCACTGGTAAAGACGTCAATTGAGTTGATTTTCTTGAGTATGTCGCCTGACTTGCCGCTGAAAGAGATGCCATCACCAATGTTGATGCTTTCCCCGTTCTTTGCGGCGAGACCAAGCAGGAACTTGCCAATATGGACATGCTCCACGCCCTCAATTTTGGCTAACTTCTTAAACTCTCTATTGGATGCATTCGCACCTGTTGCGGCGAGCAGGAAAGCAGCGCAGAGCGCCACCTTTATTAATAATGTATGCTTCATAACGATTACTGTTTTTTGCGTTTCACTTTTTTACTCTTAGGAGGTTCATCGATGAGTCCTTCTATTTGTACTAACGAGACTTTGCGACATTTTGTTACAAAGGTAATCGTTTTTTAGCAATTTTCCAGTAAAGACTGAGGCAAAAGTTTGCATTTTCGCAGTTTTTTATTTGCCACATGCGGGACAAGTTCGTTTCTCCCTCTGATACCACGCATGAATAGAGTATATAATTTGTTAAATTATAAAAAGATTACCGAAATAATTCCCCAATATGGGAGTCTTTTTATAATTTTGCCGTATGAAACAGAGGTATGCCGTTATCGTGCTATTTGCACTCATTATTGCTTCAAGCTTTACCAGCTTGGATAGTTACAGGGCTACAAGCAGGCTGGTGAGCGAGGATATGGACAGAGCGTTGGCGCTGGCCTTGGAGGAACAGCAGAGCGATGTCATCAGTCAGGACACCATCCGTACGTTTAACAACCACTTGCAGATTGCCGCGCTGCGAGGGAAGGCTACGTTGGCAGTCGATACCCGTGGGCAGAAGTTCAAAGCGTATGCTCATTGCTCTGAGGCTACTATCTTTAGCCTGTCTGACCAAAGGCCCGCAACGATCCTATGGATACTGACGATAGGTTGGGGCATGTTCTGCTTCTATCGTAGGAAGAAGTATGAGCCGCTATTGGCGGGTATGACTCATTATGGCGGATTGCGATTCTCTGAATCAGAAAGTCGATTCTATGCTGAAGATGGTCACCAAGTTCAACTCACTCCCATGCAGCACCAGCTAATGGAGATGTTCTTCCTGTCGCCAACCCATTCGCTGACGAAATCAGAAATCTGTGCTGCCCTTTGGCCCAAGAAGCCCGATGCCAGCGAGACACTTTATACGCTGATTCGCAGACTAAAGCCCGTCATAGAACAACATTCTGACCTCAGAATAGAGTCAGACCGTAGTAGGGCCTACCGACTGACTATCAAATAGAATCATGTAGGCAGGTTGCTTGTTCCGAGCCGGGAACAAGCAACCTGTTACCTCTATGGATATGGGTTATTCCGCTATTTTTCGTAGTGTCTCTGATAGTTCGTCTGCCGTCTGCGGAGATGCTATAATGGTGCCGTTTTTGTCGATGACGAGGGTCTCGGGCCAGGAGTTTATACCATAGGCTTGGGCTGCCTTGGTAGTCAGCTGTGGCCAGGGCAGTTGTTCGTCTTTTACGCGCTCTTTCCAACGCTGGCCGTTATCCATACCATCCGTAGCCAGGCTGACTATCTGTAGCCCTTTCGTCGTATGGTATTTGTTATAAAGCGTGCGCAACTGGGGCAGGATGTCGTATTCGCCACGATGCCAGCTCTCCCAAAAGTGCAGCACCACATAATCCCGTCCGATGTATTCGTGCAGCTGGTGATACTCGCCTAAGGTGTCAGCCAGCAGGATGTCAGTATAACGGGTGTTGGGACGACGCTTCTCCAGTCCTGCTGCATATTCACGCACAGGTGACAAGAGAGGATGTTTGGCATAGCGGTAGTCTGGGCGGAGAAACGGCTTTAGTTCGTCGTAAGTCAGTTCGGTATAGTTATGGAAAAGCGCATAAATAGCCAGCAGACTATCCTTGCCGGAGAAGATGGCCTGTCGGAAACGCTGGATTCTCTTTTGGGTGGCATCGGCCAATTCTTCTTTGTCATCAAGGCTCAGCATCCACAGGCGTTCTGTCTCTGCTTTGTTTACGAAGTCGTTGCGGCGTAGTGACGCCTTAGAGCCTTTTGCAGAACGATGAGGTAGGTCTACCTTTACAGGATGTCCGTCAACCCAGAAGAAGGAGATGTTCAGCGGGTCTGCAGCCACATAGTATAGCTCATCCTTAGGCAAATGGCAGGTAAATGAGAATAGTCCGTCTTTGACAGGATATTTCCCGATAATCTCGCAAGCTACAAGGCGTATAAGAGAGACGCTGTCGGCACTCATGGGAGCAATGCCGCTAATTTGACATTCGACCTGTTGCAGGTTTGGCGATTCATTGACGATCAGGTTGTTATAGCTTACAAACTTGTGCGACTGGGCTACGGTAGCCGTTGATGACTGAATCATTGCAGGGCGTTTCCGTGCCTTGCCTTCTTCCTGATAATACTCGCTCTTCTTGTAGAGCGTATAGCAGGTGTAGGCAAACATGTCCTTGTGGCGTTGTCCCTTAGCCTCGTCGACAAAGGGGTTGATGATGCCTATCAGCGTGTTGTACTGCTCGTTGGTCAGCTTGTTGGGGTAGCCCTCGCACATCTTGTGCAGAATGACCACCGCTGCCGTCTTGCCGCCTTCCGTCTCTCGCTGATAGATGTCGCATATGCTCTTCACCTTGGCCAACAGCTCTTCGTAGGTTTTCGGTGCTGTAGGCTCGGCGGCGTATTCTGCCGTTCCGTTATAGGAAATGGGTGCAATGGGCTGGATAAAAGGTGTACCCTCACGTTTCTTGCCCCAGACTTCGTACACTTTGCCGTTCATCATCCAGTGGTCACCTGTCTGCTCGTCGTGTATGATGCGCTGTTCCCAAACTAAGATGACGGCGTAGGCATAGCCTTTGGACTCGTCGAGGGCTATCAGGCGGACGCGTTGCCGCAGGTCGAACTTGACATTAAAGCTGATGCCGCCATATTTGCTGCCATAGTTGATTTTCACACCACGCATCAACGGCAAACCCTCCGAACCGTTATGGATATAGGTTTCCTTAGAATGAAGAGTCTCTTGGCGCAGGGTCTGTTCCAAAGCACGCAGGTGCTGGAACAAGAGTGTAGAGTCGGTGCTGTTCTCAATGGCGAACATCATGCTGAAGCTGTGCAAAGTGGTTTTGCTGCCCGTCACCTCATCGCTGTTGATGACCACGCCTTTGCTTACGTTGTACTCACCAGCGGCAACGAAAGCCTCTATTTTCTCGTGAATGCGCTGGGCTGATTTGCTCGTCTGTGCCTGTCCTGTCAGTACCATCAGCAGGCAGGCAGCTGTTGTCAATAGTCTATTCTTCATTTTCTGTCGTGTTTACATTGTTAGTATTAATTGCCTCCATGGGACGGCCGTCCTTGTCGAGCTGGTGAAGCAGATAGTTGTTGACGATGCGCTGCAGTCGCTCGTCGGCGTGTATTAGCTTTTGCATCCGTTCTATATAAAGACTTTCGTCCACTTGGGTCAGTTCGCGTTCTATCTTGGCGATATAATAGTCGAGGCTGTCGGCAGTCGAGGCGGTACGCTGCGTGCTGCCCTCCCGGGCAGGACTCGCAGTATGCTGTACTACTAATTGTCTGTCTGTTTGTTTTTTCCTACGTACCTCTGCGACCTCCGACGACTCTCGACTGATACCCACGGGTGTTACAGGTGCTTTTCCGTATGGAACGGACTCTTTTTCCGTGCTGAGTGGACTCCTTTTCCGTACAGGGCGGACTTTTTCGCTACTGGATATGGTCTCGTCCTGCCTTATGTTTGGATTCAGATTGAGTGTCAGGAGCAGCAGGACACCGGCAGCAACCGCTATAGCCGAGTAGATGTAGAGTCTGGTTCGTTTGGCAGACTTTCTTTCCGGCCCGTCGTCCATGGGTAGCACATCCATATCGGGCAGACTGTCCATGATGCGGTCTGTCAGCTCGTCGGGGTTGATGACGTCTGGCTGCTGTTGTTGCAGTTGGGTCAATATGTCGTCAATTCTCTTCATATCCTAAATCTTTTAGTCGCTTACGTATGGTTTGCCGGGCCACATACAGGTTGCTTTTCAGCTGTCGGGCGTCCATGTCGGTCATCTCTTCAGCCTCCTGCGGGGAGAGCCCTTCGAGTTGGCAGAGGGAGAAGGCAATGCGCTGTTTCTCGCTCAGTCCCTCAGCCAGCAGTCGCACGATGGCTGCCCATTCAGCGTTTTCCATTTGCCGTTGGCTGTTGTCGTCAGAGGCGAAACGGTGAAGCGTGCGCTCATCGTCAGGCAGGGGAACAACAGGTCTCTGGCGTTTCAGCCGGTCCAGGCACAGTCGTGTGGCTATGGTGTATAGCCAGGTTTTGAATGGCTTCTGAGGGTCGTAGCTTCTGATACCTCGCCATACTCGGATAAAAGTTTCCTGCACCACGTCTTTTGCCTCTTCCTCGTCAGCCAGCATCTTCAGCGATAGCGAGAAAACCATGCGTTGGTAGCTTTGCACTACCTCGCGGAACGCGGCCTTGTCGCCGCGCTGGCATCGTGTGATGATTTCGCTGTCTGTCTGTATCATACTCTGTTGCTGGTGTCTGCTCTTTAATAAGTATACGATGTTGGAAAGCAAAAGTCGAAAGGCAGGGGCTCTTTTTTGGCGGGAAGCGTCTCGTTTCTTTACTTTTCCTGTGCAAAGATAGCATTTATTTCCGATTGCGTGCCACACTCAGACAGAAATGTCAGACAAATGTCAGACTTCTTTTTCGCCCAATAACGCGATTGTTGGTACCTTTGCCGAAAAAATCAAGCGAAGCATTATGCAACAAACAACATTCCAAAAAATCAACACCTGTATGGCGTGGCTCATGTTTGCCATCGCCGCTATCGTCTACGGACTGACCATCGAACCGACGGCCAGCTTGTGGGATTGTCCTGAATTTATTGCTTGTGGCTACAAGCTGGAAATCGGCCACCCGCCTGGTGCGCCTATTTTCATGCTGGTAGCTAACCTTTTCTCTCAGTTTGCCAGCGACACGACTCATGTTGCGATGATGGTCAATCTGCTGTCAGCGCTCTTGAGCGCAGGCTGCATCTTCTTCCTATTTCTCACTATCACGCATTTAAGTGAAAAGGTAATAGTGAATAGTGAAAAATCCCTTCAACAGGTCATCACTATCGAAGCCTGTGGCGTTGTAGGTGCACTGGCCTATACCTTCAGCGACACCTTTTGGTTCTCGGCTGTTGAAGCAGAAGTCTACGCTTTCTCCAGTTTCCTGACGGCTCTGATGTTCTGGCTGATACTGAAATGGGAAGATCGACAGGAGGATCGCTGGATTATATTGATAGCCTATATCACCGGCCTTTCCATTGGTGTCCATCTGCTCTGTCTGCTTTGTCTGCCCGCTATGTCATTAGTGGTCTATTTCCGTCAGGCCAAGCGTGTCACAACTATGGGTATACTGAAGACATTGGCGGTAGGAGGCTTGCTTGTTGGCTTTATCCTCTATGGACTTATTCCCGGCATCGTCAAGATGGGCGGCTGGGCGGAACTGCTATTTACCAACCTGTTGGGTTGCCCCTACAACACAGGACTCATCATCTACATCATTGTGCTGACAGCGTTGCTCATTATAGCCTATTATAAGGTAAAACGGAGGATACTTAAATTGTCGCTGGCCTGCATCATGATGATACTGGCAGGATATAGCAGTTATGGCGTTATCTTTATCCGCGCCAATGCCAATACGCCGATGTGTGAGAATGCACCAGGCAACATTTTCGCCTTGGGCAGCTATCTGAACCGCGAACAATATGGAGATACTCCGCTCCTTTACGGCCCTGCATATTGCAGCGAACTGGACCGTGAACCCGAAGGTGAGTATTTGGTTCCTAAGCACAAGGAAGGAAAGGCTATTTACCGTCCCTCTGCTGATTCTACTAAACAGGAATACGAGTTGATTCGTCACGACATCAAATATCTGTATAAAGAAAATATGTTTTTTCCCCGTATGCACTCTGGGCAGCATACCAAGGCCTATGAGGATTGGATGGGTGGAGTCAGGAAGGAAGGGAATCTGCCCACCTTTGCCGAGAACCTGCGCTTCTTCATCTCCTATCAGGTAAACTTCATGTACTGGCGCTATTTCCTGTGGAACTTCGTGGGACGCCAGAACAATATTCAAGGTCATGGCGAAGTGGAACACGGAAACTGGATAACAGGCATCCGGTGGATAGACGACTGGCTGTTGGGCTGCGATACGTCGAAGCTGCCGTCAGACTTGGCAGAGAACAAAGGCCGCAACGTGTTTTATGGTCTGCCGCTACTGCTTGGCTTGGCAGGCATCTTCTGGCAATGGCGCAAAGGTCGCGAGGGCAAACAGCAACTCTGGATTGTAGCCCTGCTGTTCGTGATGACAGGATTGGCCATCGTGGTTTATCTGAATCAGACACCACTCCAGCCTCGCGAGCGTGACTATGCCTATGCCGGCTCCTTCTATGCCTTTGCCATTTGGATAGGTCTGGGAGCGGGACTAATCAGTGAAAAGTTAAGAGTGAAGAGTGAAAAATTTGCTACCGCCGTTACAGCTATTGTTTGTACTATCTGTCTAGCTGTTCCACTACAGATGGCATCGCAGACATGGGATGACCACGACCGCTCAGACCGCTACACCTGTCGCGACTTCGGTGCAAACTATCTGATGACCATGCAGGACGAAGGCAACCCTATCATCCTGACGAATGGTGACAACGACACGTTCCCGCTATGGTATAATCACGAGGTGGAGGGCGTGCGTACCGACACCCGCGATGTCAATATGGAATATCTGCAAACCGACTGGTATATCGACCAGATGAAACGTCCTGCCTACGACTCGCCGGCCCTTCCCATCAGCCTAAAGCACGAGGACTACCAAGAGGGCCGGCTTGAATATCTGCCCATCAGTACCGACAGCCTGACTATTGGATCAGGGAAAGACGAGATGGTCATACGATTCAAAGGAAAGCAGGGACTCTACAAAAACGAGCTGATGGTGCTGGAGATGCTTTCGCACGCTGACTGGAGCCGTCCCGTATACATGTCTATCAACTCCGGAGGCGACTATCTGTCGTTCCTTGAAGGCCATCTGGTGCTGGAAGGTCTCGCCTACCGTATATCGCCACAGGCTAAGGGTAAGCAGGTGGACGTGGAACGGCTATACGACAACATCATGCATCGCTTCCGTTATGGTAATCTGAAGGCTCAGGGAATCTATGTCGATGAAGACGTGAAACGCCTGGCCAATACGCATCAGCTCATTATGGGCATACTCATCGACTCACTGCTGCAGCAAGGCGACACCAAGCAGGCATTGACCGTCTGTCGGAAGTGGCAACAGGAGATGCCCTGCGAAAACGTTCCCTATACAGATGCTGCTCTTTCTATGGCCCGTTGTTATTATCAGACCAATCACCCCAAACAGGGCGACGAAATCGTCAACAGTCTGTTGCGCCGCTCAGAAGAGTGGCTTTCGTGGATAGAGACCATCAATCCTTCACGCCGCTTAGGCTCTCATTACTCCCAGCTCACTTGGATGCAAACCATGCAGCAGGCCCTGTCAATGGCGGTAGAATTTGAAAGAAACGAAATCTATCATCAATATATCAAACAATATGAAAACTACATCAAATAAGTATTTCATTGCATCCTGTGTCCTCATCTTCGCAGGCTATATCCTGATGTCCGGACCTGGAAGCACAGAACAGTCTTTCAATCCCGACATCTTCTCTACCCGAAGAATAGTCATTGCGCCCATGTTATGTATGGCGGGCTACCTGACGATCATCGTTGGCATCTTGCGCAGAAGATGAAGTCATAGGGGCTGGTCGCTTGTTTCCAGCCAGAAACAAGCAACCAGTTTTCTCTAATGGATATGAATTATTCCGCTATTTTTCGTAGTGTCTCTGATAGTTCGTCTACCGTCTGCGGAGATGCTATAATGGTGCCGTTTTTGTCGATGACGAGGGTCTCGGGCCAGGAGTTGATACCATACACTCCAGCTGCCTTGGTAGTCAGCTGTGGCCAGGGCAGTTGTTCGTCTTTTACGCGCTCTTTCCAACGCTGGCCGTTATCCATACCATCCGTAGCCAGGCTGACTATCTGTAGCCCTTTCGTCGTATGGTATTTGTTATAAAGCGTGCGCAACTGGGGCAGGATGTCGTATTCGCCACGATGCCAGCTCTCCCAAAAGTGCAGCACCACATAATCCCGTCCGATGTATTCGTGCAGCTGGTGATACTCGCCTAAGGTGTCAGCCAGCAGGATGTCAGTATAACGGGTGTTGGGACGACGCTTCTCCAGTCCTGCTGCATATTCACGCACAGGTGACAAGAGAGGATGTTTGGCATAGCGGTAGTCTGGGCGGAGAAACGGCTTTAGTTCGTCGTAAGTCAGTTCGGTATAGTTATGGAAAAGCGCATAAATAGCCAGCAGACTATCCTTGCCGGAGAAGATGGCCTGTCGGAAACGCTGGATTCTCTTTTGGGTGGCATCTAAACAGCCGTTTGACTTATACCGACATGAACGATGGCGGTACGCTGCACAACTACGGCTGGGACCTCTTTTTACTCAGCAGCGCTTCTCGCTCAGCGTCAGCTATCGCTTTGGCGAACTGAAAGCCAGTGTGCGTAAGGCCGAGCGCACCATCAGCAACGACGACCTGAAAGGTGGAGGCAGCCGAGGTGGTTCTGGTGGAGAAAGCAGTAATTAGACGCATCATCTCTTTACCCACACTTTGAAGGCATGAGAGCCACGAGTGGTAAGGCCTGAAGTTGGGTCGGACGTAAAACGCTTCAACTCCTGCGATGCACCACTACGACTAAGTCCGGTGATAATGGTGTAATCCGTCAGCGTCATCTGACTGTTCTTTTCAATGAATTCGAGTGCCTTTGCTAGTCGCTGTGCTGGTGTGGTCTTCAGCTTTTTGTAACGCTTTACGCCAGGCTCAGCGCGCTCAAAAGTGTTTTGCCGGTTGATGGTTTTCAGCAGGTTCTTGTCTACCTTGAAGTTCACGCTTCTGGCGTTAACGTGCCGATAGCTGCTCTTGTCTTTATCATCAGGCGAGTCGCAGAAACCCAGCGACAACGAGAACACGCCAAGTCCGTCAATTTTGATGTTGTGTCCCATTGGCAGCACATCGATCACCGTCTCTACCAGCGTATCGATCACACCTCGAATCGTAGCCTCGCTGAAGGCTGGCGAATGTGTGTGGATGCGCTTTATCACTTGTGCGTAATCGAACATCGTATAGGTCTGCATTTTCGGATAGGGCGCCTTCTTCTTGTTCGCCATTCCATCAGCCATCTCTTGGAGAATATAATTTGCCATAGCCTTATTGTTTCTTTTCTTTGTCCTTATCTTTTTGTTTTCTCTTAGTTTTCTATTAGTAATTCAAAGTCTTTAAACATAAGTTCAAGGTTCTATAAACTTATATTCGTAGTACTTTGTATACATATTCAAAGACTAAGTATATCTTTTTCTTGGCTACAAAAATACAAATAGTTTTCAAAGTAACAAAATATTTCTTTAGTTTTCTTGTGATTTACTCGTCTAAGAACAAGGATTTGTCGTTAACGGGTTTTGAATAAGGATAAATTATGCTAAACGATTTGTTTAAAATAAAGAAGTCTATCTTTGCAGACGATGAGAAAGATGCGGATAACAATGCTTCTTGCAGTCCTTATGTATAGTCTGTTGCTCTCGGCTCAACGCCAGCTCAGAGTGGTGGATGTGGAGACGCTGATGCCTGTGGCTGGGGCTAACGTCGTCACAAAAGAACGTGCAGCTCAGACGGACTCGATGGGGTGCATCACAGTGTCCGACAGTTGCAGAACGCTTGTGTTCTCGCATGTCAACTACGAGAGCCGTATGCTCAATCTGGAGGAGGTGAAGGATACGGTATTTCTGATTTCGAAATTGCTGAACCTGAAGGAAATCGTGGTGTTTGGACAGAAAAAACGCGACGATAAACTGAAGGATCTGAAAAGCCACTTGGGCTTAAGGCCGACAGATGCGCAACTGATAGCAGCAAACCCTGCCTCAGGTATGAATTTGTTTGGACTCATTGGTAAACTCATTCCCAAGAAGTGGCGCAAAAGCAAAAAAGCCGCCCGCCGCGAGCGACTCAAGCAAATCATTGAAGAATACTGACGCTTCAAAATATAATATACAATGAAACAGAGATATGCAGTCATCGTGCTATTTGCACTCATTATCGCTTCAAGCTTTACCAGCTTGGATAGTTACAGAATGACAAGCAGGATGGTGAACGAGGATATGGACAGGGCGCTGGCGCTGGCCGCTTCTATCGCAGAAAGAAGTATGAGCCGCTATTGTCGGGCATGACTCATTATGGCGGATTGCGATTCTCTGAATCAGAAAGTCGATTCTATGCTGAAGATGGTCACCAAGTTCAACTCACTCCCATGCAGCACCAGCTAATGGAGATGTTCTTCCTGTCGCCAACCCATTCGCTGACGAAATCAGAAATCTGTGCTGCCCTTTGGCCCAAGAAGCCCGATGCCAGCGAGACGCTCTATACACTTATCAAGAGGCTGAAGCCCGTCATTGAACAACATTCTGACTTGAAAATCGAGTCTGACAGAGGAAAGGCCTATGAACTAAAAATCAAATAGTTAGTAGTCTGACAGACAAATGTCAGGGAAATGTCAGACAGTTTTTTCGAGAAGAAAGGAATCTCTTCGTACCTTTGCGACTGAAATCGCAAAGATATCGAAGAGAAATGAGAAAGGCAGTATTCATATTTATTACCTTCATCCTCGTAGCGGTGAACATCGACTGGATTCATTCTTGTGCCGACCTGAAGTCACACAAGGAGGTATTCGGACATTACCTTAATTACGCTGACATGTACGAATACAGGGACAAGGACTATGACTACGTTGTTCGCATCCCGTCGTTCTTCAATGCCCAGCCTGATTCGCTGCAGGAGGAAAAAGGCCGCATGCGCTTCGAATATGGCGACCAGTGGATAACGCTTGTCATCGAAAGCCATGTGATGAACAACAATGGGATGTCAATCCAAGCAGGGATGGACACGCTGGCGCAAGTTCTTCATGCCACCGATAGTAGGATGGGCGAGGATTCTTTTACCCTGTCTGGTCCGCAATGTGAGAATGGCAGCCGCATCGAGGGCTACAGCTATTACACCAAGGTCGTGGTCAATCACAAATTCTGGTTTTTCTATACGATGATCTATCCCGATGACTATAGAGATGTCCTTACCCGTCTTTTCAAGGAGATAGACGACTGGCAGATATGGGAACACCTTTAGTTAAGATATGCTAAAAGAAGTTTGGTTTTAACGGGTTTATGTGTCTAATAAGTGTACAGCGTTAAAATAACAGATGGATAAAACGGCATTCGAACAGCAGGCCCGCACGTGGCGAGAGAAGGCTCTCAGCGTGAGTATGAGCTGCGGAGCGGGCAGAGACGAGGCAGAAGACATCGCACAGGATGTGATGCTCCGGTTGTGGCAGATGCACGACGAGCTGGAACGCTACGACTCCATCGAGGCACTGGCAGCACTGATGGCGCGACACCTGTTGATAAACCACCAGCGGCGACGAAAGCCCGAGGCGCTGAGCGAGACGAAGATAGTCAGCATAACCACCAGTCCCCACGAACAGTTGGAGATGAAGGAGGACGACCATTGGCTGACGAAACGCCTGGAGCAACTGCCCACCACACAACGCACCTTATTATATATGCGACAGGTGGAGCGGCGCACTCACGAAGAGATAGCCCTACTGTTAGGCATCGAGACCACATCGGTAAGCACGCTGCTGGCAAGAGCACGACGAACATTATTAGAAGACATTAAACGCAGAAATAACTTATGATACAGTATTCGAAGGAATATATAGCGAAGCTGCTCGACAAATATATGGACGGCACCTCGACGCTGGAAGAGGAGGACATCCTCGCTCAGTACTTCGCTCAGGGAAATATCCCGGCGGAATGGGAGCCGTATCGGTTGTTGTTCGCAGAGATAGAGGCGATGAAGCCTGCAGCGAAGTCCTGGCACAGATGGACGGGATGGAGCGTGGCGGCAGCTGCCGTAGTGGCGGGTGTGCTGTATCTGGCCGTTCCTTCGCTAAAAGTAGCACAACCTCAGACTGTCCCTTTGGTGGCACAGACCGACACGGTATCAACGGTGACAGCATCGCCAGACACAACACAGCAACCAAAAGAGAAGCCGATGCCCGCACATACTAAAAAGAAAAGCAGGCGTAAGCTGGAGGCGACCATCCACGACTACGACAAGGCTTATGCGCTGATGGCTAAGGCTGAACAGGAACAAAGAGACGTGGAAATGCAGCTGGAACAATGCCGGATGGACATCATCGACGCACGGCTGGCAGCCTACGGCTACATTCCCGAGATGCAAGAAGATGGTACCATTATATATATTAACGAACAAACAAATTATATGGCATATGAAGAGTAAAAAAAACATGGTGGCTATGCTGCTGATGCTGTCTGCTACCGCAACGAATGCGCAGCAGCACATTCAGAAGGCTTTCGAGGCCCTGCTGAATGAGAAGTATGTTGAAATAAAGACTCAGCACTCTCTGGAGCGCGACCCTGAGACGGGCAGAAAGGAGGGCGAGATGGATGTCTATGACTTCGAGTTGCCAGCGCCTACCGTTAAGCAGCGCCAGCTTGTCAAGGATATTGAGAAGGCTTTCGAAAAAGACAAGGAAGAGGCCTATAGTCTTAGTTCCGGCAGTTATGGCAACAACGTCTCACTGGCCGTAGGCAATGGCAAATCTGTTAGTGTGGGCTTAGGCCGAATAAAAGGTTCACGCTATATCTACGCCTGTTTCCTCGACAAGGACGATCCTGAGAAGAAATATCGCTATGCCTACGCTATGGAGTGGGCTGAGAAAGACAAGAAAACCACTGTCCGGCTGGCCAAGACATACGCTACGACCCAGAAATACCGTCACGGTGGGAAAAGCATCCGTAAGGTGATTGTCAACGGGAAGGAAATCGATGTGGACGGAAGCAGTTTCTCGTTTGGCAGCGGATTCCCTTTCGACAACAGTTCCGTGTTTGATTCCGATTCCATATTCTTCAACCACGAGAGAAGTTCGGAGTCGTGGCTCAGCGAGTTCAATACTTACAAGAACCTCTTCCTGAAGAATCCCGACGGCACCGCTGCCAGCCATTATGCCACATCCATCTACAAGCTCTGCAAGAATGCCAAGTCGCTGGAGAAAGATGAGAAGAGGATGGTGGCTCGAGAGATTGCGAAACTCAAGACGAGCACAAACGACGAGTTCATACAACAACTATTCCTCATGAGCATCAAACGGTTAGGAGAGTAAGGATAACATATATATAGACGCGTCAGTGGGCGGGCTGTTCTTTCTCTCTCGTACATGCCCGCCCTGATGCGTTTGGAAAAAGGCGACCATCTTCAGCTTGTCAGACCAAAGGCTTACGAGTTCAAAATCAAATAGTTAGTAGTCTGACAATGAAATGTCAGACAAATGTCAGATAGTTTTTTCGATAATAAAGGAATCTCTTCGTACCTTCGCAGCAAAAATGCAAGGTATGAAGAGATTTCTTTTGATGATGACGGCGGTTTGCTCGTTGACAGCAGCTGCACAGGACACAGAAAAGAGCGTTACCCTCGACGAGGTGACAGTAAAAGGCGCACGTACCATACAAAAGGTAGACGGCCAGTGGATTTATCCCACGAAACAGCAGATTGAGCATTCTGCCAACGGCTACTCGCTGTTGGCTAAGCTCACCCTGCCCCACATCCGCGTGGACGAGGCTCAAAATGCCATTACGGCACTGACGAACCTTGGAACAGTACAGGTGCGCATCAACGACGTCATTGCTTCGCGCGAGGATTTGCAGACGCTCGACATGCAGGGCATCGACCACATCGAGTTTATCGACAATCCTGGCGTGCGATATGGTGAGGGTATCGCGTACGTTATTAATATCAAGGTGAAGAAGCCCGTGAGCGGCTACGTCGTTGGCACCCAGTTGACGAATACGCTGACCACCGTAAATGGCAACGAGTCACTATATGGCAAGCTGAACTTCGGACGCAGTGAGTTCGCCCTTAGTTATGACCTCGACTATCATAACTTCAAAGGTGCGGATTATGATGAGCGAGCTGACTATGAACTGGAATCGGGCGACATTGCCTCCATTCATCGCTATAGTCTAAATAAACAGAGTAAGAATATTAGCCACAATGCCCAGTTGACCTATAGCCTGAGCGACTCGAACTATGTCTTTCAGGCCAAGTTCTCAGGGAACAGCGATATACAGCCACAGCGCAGTAATGCCCTAATGGCTATTAACGATATTCCATACGACGAGTATTCATCATCCCGTAGCAGTTCGCCATCGCTCGACCTCTATTTCCATCAGGACTTCCGCCGCCATCAGTCGCTGACAGCGAATGTCGTGGGAACGTATATCAAGACAACGGGCGATACGGAAAATAATGAGGGGGCAAGTTATCGCTACGATACGGACGGCAGGACATACAGCCTCTGGAGCGAGGCCATCTACGAGAATCTGCTGAAGCCCTTTACCGTCTCTGGCGGTGTGCAGTATGGGCAGCGATACAGCCATAATATCTACGAAGGTGATGTCGATGCCATAAACGACATGCGCACCTCCAGTCTTTATTTCTTCTCGCAACTGAAAGGGCGTCTTGGCAAACTCTCGTATATGGGAGGTCTTGGTGTTAGCCGTCGCTACTATCGTCAGGGCGATGCAGCGCAAGACCTTTGGTTCTTCCGCCCGAAGTTCACCGTCAGTTATCCCTTAACCAACAGGCTCAAAGTGAAATATGACTTTGAAATCTCGCAGCACACATCTCAAATAGCCCTCGTCAGCAACGTCAGCATCAAGCAGAACGCGATGGAGACGATTCTTGGCAATCCGGACATTCACCCTAACCGAGTCATTTCCCACCAACTGAAACTATCGTACTCCACGCCGCGCTTCACCTCAGAATTACAAGGCTACTACCGTCTGAATCCTCATTGCAACATGGAGAAGTACATCCGGCAAGACGGCCATTTCTATCAGACGCAGACGAATGCCGACAACGAGTGCAACTTCTTCTATATCGACTCCTACAACCAATGGGACATCATTTCAGAGAAACTGACGGCAACCGTTTACGGCGGCATCTACCGTTTCTTTAATTTTGGTGAGAACTATACGCATACCTATACTGCGTTCAATGGCGGCTGTTCGTTGCAGGCTTATTTAGGTCGCTGGACGCTTGGCGCATACGCTGACAACGGCTGGAACTTCATGGAGGGAGAGCATCGTGGCCATCAGGCACCAGCATGGTATATCACCTGTAACTATCGCATGAGCGATGCCTTCTCCATTTCGCTCTATGCCCAGCACCCGTTCAGCCAGCATCCGTTGACAAACAAGACAGAGGTTGTAAGCCGCTATGTTCAGAAAGAAATCTCTCAACACTATCGCGACTACGGCAATATGCTGACTCTCAAACTATCTTATCGTTTTGACCACGGGCGCAAGTATCGTGACATCCAACGCACCATGAACCACAGCGATAAAGAAACGGGTATCCTGTCAAAGTAAAAGAGACAATGAGAAAGGTAGTCTTGGCAAGATAATACGACTACACGCTATTGGTGATGAAATGAGGTGATTATCGTTGGAAATTGAAATAAAATGTGTACCTTTGCAGGCGAAATATGAGTTATGTGAAATCATTACAACGATGAATATACAGGAATTACTGAATCGGACGGATCGCTTTGCGGCGAATGCTGGTTGTAGGATTACGGAAGTGGATGCGGAGCATGCTGTGGCTGAGATGCTGGTGACGGCTGAGCATCTGAATGGCGGACAGGTTTGCCAGGGAGGCGCCTTGTTTACGTTAGCCGACTTGGCCATAGCTGCGCTGATGAACTACCAGGGACAGCTGACCTTTGGCATTAGCAACAGCATCATGTTTGTGTCGAGTGCCAAAGAGGGCGACCTGCTTCGGGCAGAGGCCGTCAGCGTGTGCAACCATCACAAAATCCCCTCTGTCGAAGTGCGTGTGACGAACCAGGAAGACCGTCTGGTCTGTCATGTCACAGGCATGGGATACCGCAAGGCTGTTTTAATTGACTAAAAAAGGATGCTGTTTTGCAACGTGGAGTTTGCAAAGCGGATTGGAAGTTAAGAGTTAAGAGTTAAGAATTAAGAAAATCACTGCTTGGCGGTAGCAAATTCTTCGTTCTTCATTCTTCATTCTTCACTTTTTTTGTACCTTTGCAGCCGAAAAAAATTAAATCTATCAAATTTAAATCTATCAATAAGTAATGTTTCATATTTACGAAGGTTTCCATCTGGTTGACACGTATCATAAGATGCGTTACCAGCGGAAGTACAACCCCGACACTAAGCGTGCCATCAAGATTGCGTTAGTTATCCTTGTGACCTTAGGACTCTGGAACATGCCCTCCGAGTGGTTCGGCATTCAGAATCTGACCGTCATCCAGCAGCGTGTCATCGCCATCTTCGCGTTTGCCACACTGATGTGGATTCTCGAGATTGTTTCGTCGTGGGCCACGTCGGTGGCTATTATAGTCCTGATGCTGCTATTCTGTTCGGATAGTGGTATAGCACCGATGGTGAACGAAGAGGAGGTCGGAAAACTATTGTCGTATAAGGGCGTGATGGCTTCGTTTGCCGACCCCGTCATCATGCTGTTCATCGGTGGTTTCGTGCTGGCCATTGCCGCCACGAAGACGGGTCTCGACGCCCAGCTGGCTAAGGTGCTGCTGAAGCCTTTCGGCACAAGGAGCGAGATGGTGCTGCTGGGCTTCCTGCTCGTCACGGGTCTGTTCTCGATGTTTGTGTCGAACACGGCTACTGCGGCTATGATGCTGACGTTCCTTACCCCCGTGTTCCGTCAGCTGCCGCCCGAGGGCAAGGGCCGTATCGCTCTGGCGATGTCTATTCCCGTAGCAGCGAACCTGGGTGGCATGGGTACGCCTATCGGTACGCCGCCGAACAACATCGCCCTGAAGTATCTGAACGACCCCGAAGGTCTGAACATGGGTCTTGGCTTCGGTCAGTGGATGATGTTTATGTTCCCGCTGGTCATTGTGCTGCTGTTTATCAGTTGGCGCCTGCTGCTGAAATTCTTCCCCTTCACCCAGAAGACGGTAGAGCTGAAGATTGACGGCGGCATGGAGAAAGGCTTCCAGTCGACGGTGGTTGTCGTAACGTTCATCGTTACCATCCTGCTCTGGCTGTCGGACCGCTTCACAGGCATCAATGCCAACACGGTGGCTCTCATCCCCTTCTGCGTCTTCGCCCTGACGGGTGTCATCAACAAGCGCGACTTGGAGCAGATTAACTGGAGCGTTATCTGGATGGTGGCCGGTGGCTTCGCCTTGGGTTATGGTCTGAACGCCTCCGGTCTGGCAGCCAATGCTGTCGAGAGCATCCCATTCGGCGAGTTCTCGCCACTGCTTATCCTATTGCTTGGTGGTGCTATCTGCTATATGCTTTCGAACTTCATCTCGAACTCGGCCACAGCAGCTCTGCTCATGCCGATTCTGGCTATCGTCTGCGGAGCCATGGGCGACAAGCTGGCTCCTATCGGTGGCACGGGTACCGTCCTGATTGGTGTGGCCATCGCTGCATCGTCGGCTATGATTCTGCCCATTTCTACTCCGCCGAATGCACTGGCCTTCGCAACGGGCTATGTGAAGCAGAACGAGATGGCCAAGATGGGTGTCATCATGGGTGTCATCTCGATGGTGCTTGGCTTCGGACTTGTTTACCTCATGGGAACACTGCACGTTCTTTAGAGAGTTGAGAGGTGAGAGGTAAGAATGAAGAATTAAGGGGCGGTTTTTAACAAACTGTAACTTTACAGTAAAAATAGTTGGGAATTTCCTTTGCAGTTTGCGGGAAATTCCCTATTTTTGCCTTGTGAAACTAACAATGTGACAGAAATCACTAACTTTAATTCAATAAAGAACTTAAAAACTTATACTATGAACGTAGAGAAAATCATGCAAGGTCTGGAGCAGAAACATCCAGGCGAAGTGGAGTTCCTGCAGGCAGTACGCGAAGTACTGGAGTCGATAAAAGACGTTTACAACCAGCATCCTGAATTTGAGAAGGCTAAGATTGTGGAGCGCGTCGTAGAACCGGAACGCATCACGACATTCCGTGTGCCCTGGGTGGACGACAAGGGCGAGGTGCAGGTGAACATCGGCTACCGCGTGCAGTTTAACAGTGCCATTGGTCCGTACAAAGGCGGTTTGCGTTTCCACCCGTCGGTGAACTTGAGTATTCTGAAGTTCCTGGGATTTGAGCAGACGTTTAAGAATGCCCTGACTACGCTGCCTATGGGCGGTGGCAAGGGCGGTAGCGACTTCAGCATCCGTGGCAAGAGCGACAACGAGGTGATGAAGTTCTGTCAGTCGTTTATGACGGAACTGTATAAAGTGATAGGTCCTGATATGGATGTGCCTGCCGGTGATATCGGCGTGGGGGCCCGTGAGATAGGTTATCTGTTCGGACAATATAAGCGGCTGACGAGCCAGTTCCATGGTGCTACCTTGACGGGTAAAGGCTTGGAATGGGGCGGCAGTATACTGCGTCCGGAGGCAACGGGATTCGGTGCCCTGTACTTCGTTCATCATATGATGGAAACCCACGGCATGGATATCAAGGGTAAGACCATCGCCTTGTCGGGCTTCGGCAATGTGGCCTGGGGTGCTGCCAAGAAGGCAACCGAGCTGGGTGCAAAGGTGATTACCATCAGCGGTCCTGACGGCTATATCTACGATCCCGCCGGTCTGGACGATGAGAAGATAGAGTATATGTTGGAGTTGCGTGCCAGCGGTAACGATGTCTGCCAGCCCTACGAGGAGGAGTTTGAAGGCTCGACATTCTTCCCGAACAAGAAGCCTTGGGAGCAGAAGGCCGACATCTATCTGCCCTGTGCAACGCAGAACGAGCTGAACGGCGAAGATGCCGACAAGATTCTGGCCAGCAAGCCGCTGTGTGTTGCCGAGGTGTCCAACATGGGCTGCACCGCTGAGGCTGTGAACAAGTTCATTGCCGCCAAGCAACTGTTCGCTCCCGGCAAGGCAGTGAATGCCGGTGGCGTGGCTACCAGTGGACTGGAAATGACGCAGAACTCGATGCGTATGTCGTGGACGGCCGAGGAGGTCGATCAGCGTCTGCACCAAATTATGTCGGGTATTCACCAGCAGTGTGTGAAGTACGGCAAGGAGCCTAATGGCTACGTGAACTACGTAAAGGGTGCCAATGTCGCCGGCTTCATGAAGGTCGCCAAGGCCATGCTTGCGCAGGGAATCGTATAAGCACTTCGTGCTAAATGAGAAATGAGAAATGAAGAAATTTAAATATGCATTATTGGGGAAGCGCGCATTAGTTCTGTGTGTTCTGCTATGGAGTGCAGTTCATTTCTCATTTTTCATTCCCCATTCCTCATTCCTCATTCCTCATTTCTCATTATTGTATGCGCAGGACGTTCAGCAGGGCAAAGCTTCGTATTATGCCCAGAAGTTCCATGGACGGCTGACGGCCAGTGGCGAGCGTCTGCATCGTGACAGTATGACGTGTGCACACCGCTATTATCCCTTTGGCACATTGCTAAAGGTGTATAATCCTGCCAACGGACGTAGCGTTTTGGTACGCGTTACCGACCGCGGACCTTATGTCCGTGGACGAATCATTGACCTGTCGTGGCGTGCGGCCAAGGAGTTGGATATTATTTCGAAAGGTGTTGCGATGGTTGTCGTTCAGAAGGCCAGCAACATCATTGTGCCCTTCTTGCCAGACGACGAAATAGAACTCCCTGAGTTGGAGATGGAAACCAACGAGGGAGATACGGGTATGAAGCCGTTATGGCAGCTTATTGCTGAAGAGGCTGATAGGAAAAAGGCAGCTTCTTCGAAGACGACGAAGAAGTAGGAGTTTGTGGCGTATTGTTCTGGCCGCGAGGTCCTGCACCGTCGAAGTCGATGCGGTCGTCGCCGCTGTTCGAGGGGTCAAAACCTGATTCATTCTGATCGACATTCCTGTTGTCATAGGCGTTGTTGTTGCTATCGCCATAGATGTCATCGCCATAGGTTTTCTTGGCACGACGTTGTTCGCGCTGACGCTGGTATGCCTCGTACCGCTCGGCTTCCTTCTTGTCGGCAGCGGCTCCGATAGCTGCACCGACGGCAGCACCGCCTGCCATACCTACAATCTGACCGACATTGCTACCCCGCCAGCCTCCTGAGATGCCTCCGATGGCAGACCCCAGCAGCGACCCAAAGGTGGCTCCTGCATAGGCTCCTTCTCCGGTATATGTACCGCAACTGCTCAGCATCAGGGCTGAGACGGCTAAAATCATCATATACTTCTTCATACGCATCACTTGTTTATTGTTTACGCTGCAAAGGTAATCATTTTCCAACAAACGGAAAAGGGGATAATCCCCAAAAGTAATTAGGGATTCCCCTATTTTTGTTTATGGCCTACTGTCCGCCCAGCCGCGAGAAGTATTCGATGATGTCTTCCCAGGTCTTGAAGGTGTCGGAGCCGTATTCCAACAAGGTGGCCAAAGAGTTCTCTTTGAGGTTTGAGGTTTGAGATTTGAGGTTTGGCTTCGCAATGAGGTAGTCGCCGTAGAGCAGATCGCGACGGAATGTGAAGATGGTGTGACGCCAGGCAGGCACGCCGATATGTTCGGTGAGCCACGATTCCGTAGTGGCATACGCTGCCGCTGGTGCCACGAAGAACACCTCGTAGTGCTCAATCAGCAGGCGGACAGCTTTCTGGACGGAGGAGACGGGTTTTTGGTACGCATCCATCATTGTCTCTATACATATATATATAATAGGGCGCTGGCGATGCTCTTGCTTGTCGTCGATCCAGCGAATGACGGGAACGACGGAGTGCATGTAGCTCTGGTCGTCCATACGGTGCTCACCATGGAAACTGGTGTGTCGCGAGTAGTGCTCGCTGAACATGCCACGGGTGTCCACCAAGTCGTCTTTGTCGCCAAAGAGTCCGATGACACGCTGTTCGTCTTCTGGTGTCAGACCTTGAAAGCGCTGTTCGGACACGTCGCGGTATTCCTTGACGAGTGCCTTATCGACGTAAAACTCCTGTACCCCGTCGAGTCGGGGATTCTGAAACTGCTGAGTGCCGGTCATGCCGTGGGCTCGCATCGTCTCTGCAATCTCCAGGGCAGGATTGATGCAGATGCGGTCGAAGCCGCGCAATTGTTCGGCATACATACCGCCCATGGACGTGCCGATGATGAGGTCGGGCTTCTCCTGCTGACAGATGGTGTGCAGTAGGGCGATGGCCTCATGGGGATTGATTGGCAGGTCGGGCGCAATAACGCGAGCTTGGGGCATCACCGTGCGCAGGCGTGTCACGGTGCCCGACTGTCCGCTCGACGCGAAGCCATGCACGTAGAGCACGGTCTTGTCCGCCATGAGGTCGGGAAACTGTTTGATATATGGATTCTCTGTCATGGCTACAGTCGCTTTATTTCATCATTTCACGAATGGCAGCCTCCAGCTGCGGGTCGCGTCCATTGATGTAGTCTTCGGGGGTGTTGTAGACCTCGATGTCGGGTAGCAGTTCCTGGTTCTCCATGTACTGGCCCTTCATGTCCTTCTTACCGACCTGTGGAATACCGAAGACCAGCGAGCGGTCCATCAGTGTCTCCCACCATACGCTGGTGGCTGTTCCTGCCACGGGCGTACCGATGAGTTTTCCGATGCCCAGTTCGCGATAGACCCAGGGGAATCCGGAACCGTTCGAATAGCAGTCTTCATTCATGAGCACGCACGACTTGGCCACCCATTTGTTCAACGGGTCGCGGCCCACATAGCGGTCGCGTGGTACGAAGTTGTGGTAGAGGCGTCCGCTGAGCAATGTGCACAGGTCGTCGTGAAGCCAGCCGCCACCGTTGTAGCGCTCGTCAACGATAACGCCCCGGCGGTTGCGGTTCTTATCGCTGAGCAGGTCGCTATAGACCTGACGGAAGCCTTCGCTGTTCATCGATTTGATGTGCACGTAGGCCACCTGTCCGCCCGAGAGACTGTCTACTAGCTGGCGGTTGCGGTCTACCCAACGCTTGTAGACGAGGTCGCTGAGCTGCGACTGACTGACAGGCTTGACGACTACCTCGAAAGTCTTGCCACCCTCGGATTTGCGAACAGTGACGCGCACGGGCTTGCCGGCCTTGCCGTCGAGCATCCAGTTGTAGTCCTCGCCAGCTTTGATGGTGTTGCCGTCAATCTGTTCAATGATGCAGCCGGGGGTGACACCCGTCTTCTTGACGGCAAAGGGACCGCGTTTGATGACCTCCTGAACCTTCAGCCCATCGCCGTCGTAGTCTGGGTCGAAGAACAGTCCGAGACTGGCGGTTTTCAGGGTCGCTCCGTCCGGATAGAAGCGCGCTCCTGTGTGAGAGCCGTTCAGCTCGCCCAGCATCTCGCTGAGCATATCCTTGAAATCATAGTTGTTGTTGATGTGAGGCAGGAAACGCTCGTACGTCTTACGATAGCCCTCCCAGTCTACGCCATGAATCTGCGGGTCGTAGAATTTGTCGGCTACCTGGCGCCAGACGTGGTCGAACAGATACTGACGCTCCTCGTAGGGCTTCCATGCGAAAGGCGCCTCGAAGCTGACGGCGTCGGACTTGCTCTTGGCAAGGTCGAGTTTCTTGATGCCTCGTGACACTAAGAACAGGTTCTTGAAGCCCTTGTCGGCCTCCATGTTGCCACGTCCGACACCCTTCATGACGAGTTCGGTTTTCTCCTCGCGCATGGTGTGGCGCCAAAGGTCGTAGCCGTCCTCGAAAATCACCTGATAGTACAGCGTGTCGCCACCGGGTGAGAGGATGGCATCGCCCAGATGCGTAGAATTGGCCGTGAGGCGGATGATGCGGTCGCGGGCATTGTCGAGGTCGAACTGCAGAGCCGGTTTCTGGGGTTTGTCAGCAGACTTGTCCTTGCCCTTAGCCTTGGCATTCTTGTTCTTGCCGCTGGCTGTGGTGGCCTTACTGGCATCCTTCTCACTCTTCTTGGCCTCTTTCTGGGCTTCGTCATAGAGTGCTTTCTCTTCCTTGCTCATGCGGAAACGCTCGTAGGCGTCGAGGTCGAAGAACATGATATAGACATCCTCCTCGGCTCCCCAACTGCCGTGGCTGCGATAGCCTGCACGGTCGCTGGAGTAGATGATGGCCTTGCCGTCGAGCGCCCATTTGGCGTTGGTGTCGCTATAGCCGCTATTGGTCAGGTTGTGTACCTCGCCATTACCTGAGGCATCGACCAGTGCTACGTCAGGGCTATGCCATCCGCCGGTGCCGATATAACTGGCCAAAAGCCAACGGCTGTCGGGACTCCATTCGAACCACAGGTCGCCGTCGCTATAGCTGTATTGGTATTTGCCGTCGAGCACGGTGCGAACGGCTTTGGTGTTGAGGTTCATCACGCGCAGGTCGCCACGATTCTCGAAGAAGGCGATCTCCTTACCGTCGGGGCTGAACTGCGGTTGCTGCGAGGTCAGATTGGTTGTCGTCAGACGTTCCTCCTCGATGTCGCTGGCGTAGGTGAACAGCTTTTCGTCCTTGTTCTTGATGTTGGCGCGATAGATTTGCCACACACCGTCGCGTTCGGCGGAATACACCAGACTGCGTCCGTCGGGCGAGAAGCTGACGTTGCGCTCCTGTTGGGGCGTATTGGTAATCTGACGAGTGGTCTTATACTCGACGCTGGTGACGTAGACATCGCCATGCATGATGAAGGCCACCTCCTTACCTTCGGGCGAGAGGCTGATCTCGGTGGCACCAGTGGTGTTGATGCTGCGAATGATATCTTTGTCGTTGCTGTCAGCCACGATGCTGATGTTCACCTTCTGCTCCTGTCCGTTGCGGTTGGTATAGATTTCGCCGTCGTAGGCATAGCACAGTGTGCCGTCTGTAGCTGCTGTCAGAAAGCGCACGGGATTCTTCTCGTGGCGCGTCACCTGTTGTTCGTTGCTGCCGTCCAGCTGCCGCTTCCACACGTTGAAGGTGCCGTCGCGTTCGGTCAGATAGTAGAACGACTGACCGTCGGGTGCCCAGACGGGGGAACGGTCCTCGCCGCGGAACGACGTCAAGCGCTTAAAGCTGTCGCCGCTCTTCAGCCAGATGTCGCGTGTGATGGCGCTTTGGTGGTGTTTGCGGAAGGTGTCCTCATAGCCCTTGCAGTCGTGGTAGAGCATATCGCCGTTGGCGCGGATGCTGATATCCTCCATCGTGATGATAGAGAACAAACGGGGTCGTCCGCCCTTGGTGCTAACCTCGTAGACCTGTGGGAACGTGGTTTCGGGCAACAGACTGGTTTGTGCTGTCGCCATCAGCGAGGTGCTGAAGAGCACATGGTCGTTGTCGCGGAAGGCGATGGGACGCTCGTTGTTGCTATGGGTGGTCAACCGCTGGGGTGTGCCTCCCTGGCGTGCGATAATCCAAACGTCGAGACTGCCTTCGCGACTGGAGGCGAATGCAATGTGCTGTCCGTCGGGACTCCACACTGGATAGGCATCGTATGCTGCGTTGGTAGTCAGCTGACGAGCTTGTCCGCCCGTGACGGGAACCGTAAACAAGTCGCCCTTATAGGAAAAAGCAATCGTTTTACCGTCCGGCGAGATGGCAGGGAAGCGCAACCATAGGGGATTCTCCTGTGCTGCGCAAAATGTTGTAACCACCAACAGCATGGCGGTCGAGAATAGTTTTTTCATAAGCTATTGTTATAAATCAGGGTTCCAATTGTCGTTAATGCTGAAGACACGCTCCAGGGTAATCTGCTGCGCTTCCTTTTTGGTGAGCTGTCGGCTCCACGCCACGCGCGCTGTCGTCGTAGCGCCCTCACCCCGGTTGTTATACTCCATGTAGCGAGCCGTCTTGACAGCCTCGGGGCGCCACTGGTGCCAGCCCTCCGGACGAATCTGACGGGGCAGGTCGCAGTTCATGAACAGCGTATAGCCGTAGTCGCGCCATGGACGTCCGAGATAGACCTTGCTGACATTCTGGTCGCAGCGGATGGTGCAGTTATTAAATATGTACCCGTAGGGCGATTCCTTGGGCGTCGATGCTGCCGTGATATATGAGTCGGCCTTGCAGAAAATCTGACAGCCCTCGAACCATGCCGTAGAAGGGCCGAAGATGAAGTCGGTGGTTCCCTCGATGTAACAGTTCTTGAACAGCAGGCGCGTCTGGGCATTACCCGTATAGATCGTGTCCTGATGTCCCAGGAATCGGCAGTTGATGAACGTCAGCCGGTCGCCCTCTGTGTGCAGGGCTACGGCCTGTCCCAGTCGTGCGGAGTTGTTTTCGATGGTGATGTTCTTCAGCGTGATTCTGCTGCCTTGAATCTTCAGCGTGAAGGTGCGGAAGGTACCGATTTTCTGCGGTGAGAGGTTAGAGGTAAGAGGTGAGATGTCGGCCTTGATGTTCGCGTGGTCGTCCCACGTGATGACGGTCTGGTCGCGATCTTCACCGCAGATCTCGATATTGGTAAGCCACTGCGGAATGACGAGTTTCTCTTTGTAGGTGCCTTTCTTGACGTAGATGACCTTATGGTATTCCATGAAGGCGCGGCACACCTCAATGGCTTCGCCGATGTTGCGGAACTCTCCTGTGCCGTCGCGGCTCACCACGAGGGTGTCAGGATTGTCGTAATTCTTTTGGGCCTGTGCCGTCAGCAGGGCGCTCATGGCCACGATGATTGTCAGTAGTCGTTTCATGTTGTTTGTTTTTTGTGTCGTTATGACGTTATAACGTTATTCCGTTACTCCGAAAAATTACATAATCTGCGTGATTTCCTGAATACCCTCAATCTTCTTCAGCTCGTCCATGATGACCTTGACGTCGCTGCGGTCGTGGACGCGCAGTTCAATGCTGCCGTCGAAGACACCGTCCTCGGCGCTGATGGTGAGCTTGTGGATGTTGACATTCATCTGTGAGGTAATAACCCGCGATACGTCCACCAGGATTCCCATGCGGTCGATGCCCTGAATACGGATGGTGGCGTCGAAGAAAATCTTACGGTGCATGTCCCATTTCGCGTCAAGGATATGGTTGCCGAAGCCGCTCTTCAGCTTGTCGGCCACAGGACAGGCACGCTTGTGAATCTCTATCTGGTGCTTGTTGTCGATATATCCGAGGATATCGTCGCCAGGAATAGGATGGCAGCAGTGTTTGAACTTATATTGTCCGATGGTCTCCTCGCTGATGAAGATAGGCTTCTTGCGGTTGAACTTCTCAGGCACGACGAATAACTCCTGTTGTTCAGTTCCACCTTGCTTCTTCGGCTTGTTGCGTCCCAGGAAAGGCACCAGTTTGCGCCAGCCGGCCTTGCCAGCTTTGCCTTGCAACTCGTCGAGGTCTTTCTCGCCCAGCAGAATGGTCTTTTCACCCAGTGCCTGAAAGAATTTCTCACGATTGCTCACCTCGTGGAAACTGGCCAGCTGGTCGACAATCTCCAGGGTATATTCTATCTGGTTCTTCTGCAGGAATTCCTTCAGGATGTCGTCGCCCTTCTTCTGTGTCTCGCGACTGTTGCGGCGCAGCACGGCCTGAATCTTGCCCTTGGCTTTGGCCGTCGATACGAAATTAATCCATCCGGGCTGTACGTGTTGCGATTTCGAAGTCAGGATTTCCACCTGGTCGCCGCTCTCCAACTTATGGCTCAGCGGTACCAGCTTGTGGTTTACCTTGGCTCCGATACAGTGTGAGCCGAGGAAGGTATGGATGGAGAAGGCGAAGTCGAGGGCCGTACTGCCTGTCGGCATGGTTCTGATTTCACCTTTAGGAGTAAAGACGAAGATTTCCGATGCGAAGAGGTTCAGTTTGATGGCGTCGAGGAAATCCATCGCGTCGGGCTGTGGGTCGTCCAGAATCTCCTTGATAGTGCGCAGCCAGTCGTTCAGCTCGTTTTCGTCCTCCGAGAATTCTGCCTGTTCGCCGTCTTTGTATTTCCAGTGGGCGGCAAACCCTTGTTCTGCGATTTCGTCCATGCGGTCGGAGCGAATCTGTACCTCAATCCATCGTCCCTGCTTCGACATCAGCGTGACGTGCAGTGCCTGGTAGCCGTTGGCCTTGGGGTGTGAAAGCCAGTCGCGCAGCCGGTCGGGATGGCTCTTGTAGATTTTCGAGATAGCGACGTAGATATTGAAGCACTCGTTGATCTCCTCCTCGCGTTTGCCGGGAGTGAAGATGATGCGCACGGCGAGGATGTCATAGATCTCCTCGAACGTCACGTGCTTGTTCTGCATCTTCGTCCAAATGGAGTAGGGGGTCTTGACGCGTTCCTTGATCTGGTACTTGATGCCCATCTCATTCAGCGATGCCTCGATGGGTGCGGTAAACTGGTCGAACAGTTCGTGGCGCGACGCCTCGGTATTTTTTAGCTTGTCCTTGATGCTGGCATACTCTTCCGGATGCTCGTATTGGAAGGAGAGGTTCTCCAGTTCCGACTTTACCTTGTTGAGTCCCAGACGGTTGGCCAAAGGGGCATAGATGTAAAGCGTCTCGCCGGCAATCTTATATTGCTTGTTGGCAGGTTGCGACTCCAACGTGCGCATGTTGTGCAGGCGGTCGCAAATCTTGATGAGGATGACGCGGATGTCCTCGCTCATCGTCAACAGCAGCTTTTTGAAATTCTCGGCTTGTGCTGAGGCCTGTTCGCCAAAGATGCCACCGGAAATCTTGGTCAGTCCGTCGACAATCTGCGCTATCTTGGGCCCGAAGATGTTTGCCAGGTCCTCGGTGGTGTAGTCCGTGTCCTCCACTACGTCGTGTAACAAAGCAGCACAGATGCTGGTTGAACCCAGTCCGACTTCTTCGCAAGCTATCTGTGCTACGGCAATGGGGTGCATGATGTATGGCTCGCCACTCAGTCGTCTGACGCCTTTATGGGCCTGCTTGGCGAAATTGAATGCCTTGGTGATGATATCCACCTTCTGTCTGTGGCGTGAGGCCGAATAGCTGTCCAGCAGTCGCTGGAACGCGTCATTCACCAGTTTCTCGTCAGCCTCTTCCTGAATCATCATGTCCTCGTCCATAGCTTATCTCCTTCTTCTTCTTTTGCTTGTTGACTTCCGCTTTGTCGTGGCGCGCTTCTTGGTTGTGGCAGCTTTCTTGCGTGCGGCCGTAGCACGTCTGCTCTTGGCGCGTGCCGTACGTTTTTTGCTGACGCGGCCCTTCTTGCTGCGTGCGTAACGCTTGCTCTTATGATAGTAGGTCGGCACGTCGTCCTTGACCTCTACCTCGGTGCGCTTGTTAAACAGTTCGTCGCTCTTGTAGTTGTATACGGAATCCTCCATGTCGATGAACTTGCCTACTTCGGTCTGTGGCAGGCGCAGTGCACAGGGCTCTGTGGCGCCAGGCAGCACGTCGCGGCGATACATGGGATTCAGCGATCGCAACAGGTCGATGTTGATGCCAACCACTTCGGCCACCTGCTCCAGATGCAGGTTACGGCTCACCATGACGGTGTCTGTCTTGGCAGGCAGACGGGTCGACATGGGGCAGATGTTATGCTGCGAGTAATAGGTCATGATGTAGTTGGCTGCAATGAATGCTGGCACGTAGCCGCGTGTTTCGCGAGGCAGGTAGGGATAGATGTGCCAATAGTCTTTGATGACGGGGGCTGCCTCACCGTCCTGATTCTTTGCGTTCGCAGGATTGGCGCGTCGGATGGCCTTGTTGATGTTCTCCGGACCGCAGTTGTAGGCGGCAATGACGAGGTTCCAGTCGCCGAAAATCTTGTAGAGATCCTTCAGATAGCGTGCTGCGGCATACGACGACTTCACGGGGTCGCGACGTTCGTCGACCAGCGAGTTTACCTGCAAGCCGTATTGCTTGCCAGTGCCAATCATGAACTGCCATAGTCCGGCAGCTCCCACGCGACTGACGGCTGTGGGGTTCAGGGCCGACTCGATGATGGGCAGGTATTTCAGTTCCAGGGGCAGCTGGTACATCTCCAGTGCTTCCTCGAAGATGGGCATATAGAAATTCGATGCTCCCAGCATGTAGCTGATGCTGCGGCGCAGGCGTCCGCTATAGCGATCGATGAATTTCTGCACCACGTCGTTGTAGGCCATCTCCATGACGGTGGGAATGCGGCTCAGACGCTCGATATACTCCTCGCGGGTATAGGTCGGATTCTCGTCGCGCATGTTGCAGTCGTTCTCGTCCAGATAGGTCTTGGACATATAGAGGTTCAGTAGCGAGTCCAGGTCGTAGGTCATGGCCTCGGGGAATTCAATGATTTCCTCGTTGCCTTTCTGGTCGGTCACCACCAGTTCGTCCTCGTCGTCACCGTCGTCCTCGTCGTCTGCCTCTATCTGTGCCATCGCGGTGAAAGGTAGAAAAATAAAAATGCAAAAGGGTAAAACCCATCTTACCACCTTATTTACCAGTCCATATCTGTTGTCTCTTATCTTCATGCCTTGTTCTATATTATTCTTTTTACCTTTTTACTTTTTCAAAAGTTCAGCGTACAGCTCACTCCCAGCGACTGTGCCTCCAGCCAACCGCCTCCCGAATGGTTGGGCAATACGGTGGGTTCCACCTTCAGACTCAGGTCGCGCGAGATGTCAAACTGCGAGAGCTCTGCGTCCACGTAGGCATCGATGACCGAGATGGCATAGACGCCCAGCATGACGAAGAAACTCAGGTCGCGCCAGCGGCGGTATTTGTCCTTACGGTTCTTGAAAATCGTCTTGTAACGTTCTTCGTTGGCCGGGGTAATCTGCTTGCCCAGGTGCAGGAACTTGTTGTAGCTGGCCGTTCCCGGGTCGTCGTCCATGATGTCGAGATAGGCCTGCGAATAATCCTTATACATCATGTTGTTCCACGTCAGCGCGTAGATGCAGCCCATGAATCCGCCATAGATGATGGGCAGCTTCCAGTATTTGCGATTATAGATTTGTCCTGCCCCTGGCAGCACCATGGCCAGCCACAACGCCCGCTGCGGATCTGGTTTCCACGTGTTCCAGTCGCGCTTGACACGTTCCCGGCGCTGCTTCTTGACTACTACAGGTGATAGCGTGTCTTTTGCCATCTTCTCTGCATCGGCCAATGCCATCGAGTCGAGGGGAGCCAGCAATCGTCCGATGCTGTCGCCCGTCTCGATGACGGTCAGCTTCTCCTGCTGCGCCTGGCTGTTCATGCCAGCCATCATCAGCACCACCGTCAATATGCTTCTATATATGTATCGTTCAAAGTTCAATGTTTGCCCCATCCAATGCATTCATAATACGTTCCAGCTGCTCTTCGTTGTCAAACTGGAGGGTAATCTTACCTTTTCCCTTTGGTGAGTAGGTCATCTGTACCTTGGCCTGGAAGAACTGCGACAGGCGCTCCCTCAGAATATTGAACTCCTCGGGCAGTTTCGTGCTGGCGGCAATCTTGTCCTTGGCAGTCTTCACGTCGTTGCCGCTCTTCAGACTCTGAATCAGTTCCTCCACCTGACGGACGGAATACTGCTGTTGCTGCACCTCCTTGAAGAGCTTGATCTGCTGCGACGGACTGTCGACGGCTAATAGCGCACGGGCATGACCCATTTCTATCTCATGGTTCTTCAGTGCCATCTGCACCTGTGCGGGCAGTTTCAGCAGTCGCATATAGTTCGTCACGGCGGCACGGCTCTTGCCCACGCGTTCCGATATCTTCGCCTGCGTCATGCCTGTGGTCTCTGCCAGATGCTGGTAGGCCAGCGCTATCTCGATGGCGTTCAGGTCCTCGCGCTGGATGTTCTCTACGAGAGCCATCTCCATCGCGTTCTGGTCTTCTACCGTCACGATATAGGCGGGGATGGTGGTCAGTCCGGCCAGCTGTGAGGCACGCCAGCGGCGTTCGCCGGCAATAATCTGGTACTTAGCGCCGTCTATCTTACGTATCGTGATGGGTTGGATGATGCCCAGCTCGCGGATGCTGGTGGCCAGCTCCTGCAGGGCGTCCTCGTCAAACTCGCGGCGCGGCTGATTGGGGTTGGGCTCTATCATGCTGATTTCCACCTCGTTCAGATTCGACGACCCCTCGGTGTGTACCTCGCCGCGTGTATCTATCAGTGCGTCGAGTCCGCGTCCGGCATCAATGTCGTCCAGCCCGCGTCCCAGCACACTCCTGTCGTATTTCTTCTTTACAGCCATTCCTTCATTTCTTCATTTACATTTCTCATTTCTTTCATTTCTCATTCTTACTGATCAGCTCCTTCGCCAGTGCCAGGTGGTTCTTGGCACCTGCCGACTCTGCGTCGTACAGAATGACGGGCAGTCCGTGCGACGGGCTCTCCGACAGCTTCACGTTACGCTGGATGACGGTCTTGAACACCAGTTCCTGGAAGTGGCGCTTCACCTCGTCGTATATCTGGTTGGCCAGACGCAGACGCGAGTCGTACATCGTCAGCAGGAATCCCTCTATCTCCAGTTTCGGATTCAGGCGTTTCTTCACTATCTTGATGGTGTTCAGCAGTTTCGTGATACCCTCCAGCGCAAAATATTCGCACTGCACGGGAATCATGATCGAGTTCGCTGCTGTCAGCGCATTCACGGTGATGAGGCCCAGCGACGGCGAACAGTCTATCAGGATGTAGTCGTAGTCTTTCACGATAGGTTGCAGCATGTTGCTGATCACCCTCTCGCGGTCCGGCATGCCGAGCATCTCGATTTCAGCGCCCACCAGGTCGATGTGGCTGGGGATGATGTCCAGCCGCTCAATGTCTGTTGTATAGATGGCGTCGCGAACGTCAGTCTTGTTGATGATGCACTCATAGAGCGAACACTCCACCTCCTGGATGTTAACGCCCAGACCGCTCGAGGCATTGGCCTGCGGGTCGGCGTCTATCACGAGCACGTTCTTCTCCAGGGTGGCCAGCGAGGCTGCCAGGTTGATGGTTGTCGTTGTCTTGCCCACGCCACCCTTTTGGTTTGCTAATGCAATAATCTTTCCCATAATCTGTCTTGACTTATGTACATAATAGACTGCAAAGGTACGAATAAAAAACGGACTGACCAAACCTCAGTCCGTTCTTTTACACCTTTTTACCTTTTTTACCTTTTTAATTGTCAATTATAAAAGGTTGCGCCCGAAGGCGCACCTCTTATGAGCCTATCTCGAAGCCGCCCGAGTTGTCGTCGCCGCCAGAGCTCTTGTACAGAGTCTTCGAGGCTACCGGGCTGCTCACGCAGTCCTTGATGGTGATGGCCTTCTGACCGCGGATAGATTTTTGTCCGTCCGTCAGAACCACATATACATATAGTGGTTCTGACGGACGAGAATCCGCCACAAAAAATCATTAAAAACGACACGATTATGAACACCGATTATCGTTATCAGTTGGAGAGCAAACGCCTGACGGGCCACCAGCCCCAACACCTGACCGACCTCGTCCTCGGCGAAGCCCACCCGCCGTAGAATAACCCACGCTTATTTTCCAATAACCCTGCCTTATTGCACAAAAAAGCGGTGGTCGGGTAACAAAAGAGGAGAAAAGCGGAAAAATCGTTGCAAATCAGGGGATTTGAGGAATGTCTGGAGATGGACAAAATCAGATGACTACATCTGAAATACAGGATGAAGGAGAACTTTAGGTCTCTAATTCGTAACCAAATCCTGAGATTGTGAAAATCGCGGCAAATAGGTTACTTTCAGACATGAAAACCGTTGAAATTCAACAAGTTTGAGAAATTGAACTCACTTAGGTACGAGTTGCCGAAATTTGAATAGATTTGCGTAGAAATCGGATGCTCAGCATTGACTAATTTTGCAGACTGAAAGTTAAACGTAAAATTAGTGTAAAAATGAAGAGTACGTACAGCGTGATTTTCTACCTCAAGAGGGAGAAGTTGAAGAAGGATGGGACCTATCCAGTGATGGGTCGCATCACAGTGGATGGAACACAGTGCCAGTTCAGCTGCAAGGTGGACTGCAACCCTGACCTTTGGGAAACAAAGGGAGGCCGTGCCATCGGCAAGAGCGTTATGGCCCGTAACGTCAACATGGAACTTGACAAGATCAAGGCCCGTATTGACAAGTATTACAAGGAGATTGTTGACCGTGACAACTTTGTGACGGCAGAGAAGGTGAAGAATGCTTTCCTTGGTTTGGAGTATCGTCAACATACTCTGATGACGATGTTCGCTCAGTGGAACTCTGAGTATCAGCGAATGTATGACGGTGGCTTACGTTCCAAGGCATCATTGGAGAGATACCAGACTGTATATAAGCATGTCGGTGCTTTCCTGCGTCAGCACTACAAGGTATCCGACATGGCTTTGAAAGAGATTGAGCCATCTTTCGTATCGGACTTTGAAGTCTTTCTGAAAACAGACAGGAACCTCTCTCAGAACAGTTGTATCTTGTATAACAATGCTATTATGATGCTGATGCACAGAGCACATGAAA
>SUYI01000086.1 GCA_015060485.1 Prevotella sp.
ACGGAAGATGTTGTCGATGAAGAAAAGGATATCGGCAGCACCGCCGTCCTTACCGCCACCATCGCGGAAACCCTCGGCAACAGTCAGGCCGGAGAGTGCCACAGAGGCACGGGCACCGGGAGGCTCGTTCATCTGACCATACACCAGCGTAGCCTGCGACTTCTTCAGCTCCTCGGGGTCAACAAGACTCAGATCCCACTTTCCCTCGGCCATCGCCTGCTTAAACTTTTCGCCATAGCGGATAACGCCCGATTCAATCATCTCGCGGATGAGATCGTTACCCTCACGCGTACGCTCTCCCACTCCGGCAAATACCGAGAAGCCGTTGTGGCCCTTGGCAATGTTGTTGATAAGCTCCATGATAAGCACCGTCTTACCCACACCGGCACCACCGAACAAACCAATCTTACCACCCTTCAGGTAAGGCTCCAACAGGTCAATCACCTTGATACCTGTCGACAGCACTTCCTTGGTGGTCGAGAGTTCCTCGAACTTAGGTGCTTCGCGATGGATGGGATAGGCGCCCTCCATGTTGAGTTGTTCCATACCGTCGATAGGCTGACCAATCACGTTCAGCATACGACCTTTAATCTGTTCGCCAGAAGGCATCACGATAGGTGAGCCCGTAGGCTTTGCCTCCAGTCCACGCTGCAATCCGTCGGTATTGTCCATAGCCACGCAGCGTACGGTATCTTCACCGATGTGCTGTTGAACCTCGACAATCAACTGATTGCCGTTAGGACGTTGAATCTGAAGAGCTTCGTGAATTCTGGGCAGCACTTTCTCGGGATCCTGACCATTGGTATCGAAATAAACGTCGATAACCGGACCAATAATCTGCGAAATGTGTCCTGTAATTTGTGACATAAGCAGTAATGTATTTAAAGTTGTTATTGTTTCAGTAAGTTATTCGTTTGCAAAGATAGCAAATAAATTTTAAACGGAAAAATATTTGCCTGATTTTTTTCGAAACTAATTCTAGTGAGCCATCATCCGGGAGCATTCTAACATTAAAAAAGAGACCTGAGCAGAAAAACTCAGGTCCCTTACGATATTGTTGTTTGGTAATTTACTTCATGTCGGCCTCGGCAGCCTTGGTCTTGGGATCAGCCTCACCGTAGCGTCCGTAGTAAGCCTGGTAGCGGTTGTAGCCCCAGTTAGCCTGTGCACGGTCAGGGTCGAGTTCCTTAGCCTTGTCGAAGGCAACGATGGCCTCGTCGAAATACTTCATACCCGTAGCGTTGTCGGTAGCATTGGCTGCCAGCACGTTCAAACATACTCCAAGATAAGTCCATACGACAGCATTGTCAGGCTTAACCTCGCTGGCCTTGCGGAGCCACTTGGCACCCTCCTCGGCGTTGTTCTCGTTCATAGCCATGAGTCCTTTGTTGGCCAGCGCGGTGAACGAATTGGGATACTTGGCTATGTGAGCGTCGAGGAATGCAGCCTGCTCAGCCTTCTCCTTCATACCCTCGTACATGCTGTTGATACCGTCAATAATCATGTCGTTCTCGGGCTCAGTCTCGTACAGCTTCTTCAGATAGTTCACGTAACCGATAGAGTCTTCCTTAGACTTCAGGTTGTTACGCATAGCATAGAGCTGGAAGTTGAAAGCCTCGGCTTTCTGCTCGGGGTCACGCTTGGCAACTTCGAAATACTTGTTGGCACGGTCAATTTCCTTAGCCTGCCAAGCATAACGGCCAGCGAAGAAAGCTACCTGACCGATATACTCCTTCTCGGGATTGTGGTCGCAAGCCGCAAAGAAAGGATCCTCTGCAGAATCGATGAAAGCACCCCAGAACTTGAGCACGTTGGCATCGACACCCTTCTGAGCTTCTGACTGACCGATGTTCACCAGATTGGGACGAACAGCCCATACACGCTGAGCGTTCTTCTCGGCATACTTAGGCTTAACTTTACCTTTGGCATCGGGCATCTGGTCGTACTTGTTGCACTCGATGGCAGCCTGGATGGCATTGCAAATACCATTGGCCAGTCCAAGGGTGTCGTACTCCTTCACCTTGCCCTGCCCCATCTGTGTGGCAAGCTGGTTCTCGGCGATAGTTCCCGTCTCGTTTGAAACCTTAGCCATAGCCAGGTCGACAAGATGGTTATAAGCCTCTGCCTTCTCAGCATTGTCAGCCAGCTGGCCGAGGCTGTTCTGCAGCAGTTGGGCTGCTTCAGCGTAGTCTTTACTCTTGGTGATAGCTTTCAGGGCATCACTCTTACCGGCAAAGGTCATGGTGCTTGCCATGAGTGCTATTGCCATCAACATTACTTTTTTCATAAGTCTTTCTTTATTGGTTAAACAATATTATTATTTGCTATTTGATAATGTACGATGTACCATTTGTTATTCTACGTCGATGACGGGAGTGTCGTTCGTATCGGGGGTTTCAGGAGTCTCTGGAGCGTCGATTTCCTCGTTGAGCACCTCGGCCTCTTCGACATCCTCTTCCTGCGACGACATTACCTTGCAGACGCTGGCAATGGTGTCGTTCTTCTTAGTGAGGTTGATGAGGCGAACGCCCTGCGTAGCACGGCCCATGACGCGGACATCGGCCACCTTTAGGCGGATGAGGATGCCCGACTTGTTGATAATCATGAGGTCGTTCTCGTCGGTCACTACCTTGATGGCTACCAGGCGACCGGTCTTCTCGGTGATGGCCAGCGTCTTGACACCCTTTGCACCACGAGCCGTCTTGCGATAGTCGTCGACGTCGGAGCGCTTGCCGTAGCCGTTCTCGGAGACAACCATGATGGTCTCGACAGTGGGATCGTTGACACATACCATGCCTACCACTTCGTCGTCGCCACCGTCAAGTCGCATACCGATGACACCTGTAGAAACTCGGCCCATCGAGCGGACGTCGTTCTCGTCGAAGCGTACGGCACGACCATTGCGGTTGGCCAGCAGTATCTCGTTGTGGCCGTTGGTCAGACGAACGCCTACCACCTCGTCGCCCTCGTTGATATTGATGGCGCGGACACCGGCAGCACGTACATTCTTATACTGGTCGAGGCGAGTCTTCTTGATGATACCCTGCTTGGTGGCAAACATGACGTAGTGTGACTTCAGGAACTCGTCGTCGCCGAAGTTCTTGATGCGCAGCACGGCATTGATGGTGTCGTCGGGCTCGATGTTGAGCATGTTCTGGATGGCACGGCCCTTCGAGTTCTTGTCGCCCTCGGGAATCTCGTAGCACTTCTGCCAGTAGCAGCGGCCCTTGCGCGTAAAGAACAGCAAGGTGTTGTGCATGGTGGCGGGATAGATGTACTCGGTGAAGTCGTTGTCGCGATGGCGGGCGGCCTTGGCACCAACGCCTCCCCTGCCCTGCTCGTGGAACTCGCCGAGATGGGTGCGCTTGATGTAACCCATATGCGAGATGGTGATGACCACAGGATCGTCGGGATAGAAGTCCTCGGCATTGAACTCGTGGTCAAAGGGGATAATCTCGGTACGACGCTCGTCGCCGTACTTCTCCTTCACCTCCAGCAGGTCGTTCTTCATCACTTCCTTGCAGCGCTCGGGGTTATCGAGGATTTCCTGCAATTCGGCAATGAGCTTCATCAGATCGTCGTACTCCTGGTGGAGCTGGTCGACACGCAGACCCGTGAGCTGCGAGAGACGCATGTCGACGATGGCTTTCGACTGCAGCTCATCCAATTCGAAACGAGCCTCCAAGTTACGCTGGGCGTCGCTGGGAGTCTTGCTGTTACGGATGATGTGAACCACCTCATCAATGTTGTTCACGGCAATGATCAAGCCCTCCAAGATGTGGGCACGCTCCTGAGCCTTACGCAGGTCGTACTGCGTGCGGCGGATGGTGACGTCGTGACGATGCTCGACGAAATACTTGACGCATTCCTTGAGTGACAGCAGACGGGGACGGCCCTTGACCAGAGCGATGTTATTCACTGAGAATGAGCTCTGTAGAGCAGTCATCTTAAAAAGTTTATTCAGCAGCACGTTGGCATTGGCGTCGCGCTTGCAGTCGACGACGATACGCATGCCCTGACGGCCTGACTCGTCGTTGACATTGGCTACGCCCTCAATCTTATGCTCGTTAGCCAAGTCGGCGATATACTTCACTAGATCGGCCTTGTTGACTCCGTAGGGAATCTCGGTGACTACAATCTTGTCGTGTGTCTCGGTGCTCTCAATCTCGGCCTTCGCACGCATGACGATGCGTCCACGACCTGTCTCGTAGGCGTCGCGAACACCTGCCAGTCCGTAGATGTAAGCCCCCGTGGGGAAGTC
>SUYI01000014.1 GCA_015060485.1 Prevotella sp.
GATTACCTGGGCAGATGTCAGCACAGTTGCCGCAACCCAGACAGTCGAGTACTGAAGGCTCGATAACGAAGTGCATGCCCTTCATAGCGGCAGGAGCCTTCATCTCGAGAGTCTCCAGACCATCGAAGCCAGCCAGTTCCTCGTCAGTCAGAACGAACGGACGGATAGCAGCGTGAGGACAGATATATGCACACTGGTTACACTGGATACAGTTGTCCTTGTTCCAAGCGGGAACGAAGGCCTCTACACCACGCTTCTCGTAAGCGGCTGTACCAACCTCCCAAGAACCGTCAACGGTATTGTGCTTAACGAAGTCAGAAACCTTCAGCAAGTCGCCGGCCTGAGCGTTGATAGGACGAACGAGTTCCTTAACGAATGCGGGAGCGTTATCCTCCTTAACGGCATCGTCGGGCAGGTTAGCCCACTCGGGCTTCACTGTGAACTGCTTGTACTCACCACCACGGTCGATGGCGGCGTAGTTCTTGTCCACCACATCCTGACCCTTGGCACCGTAAGACTTCAGGGCAGCAGCCTTCATCTTCTCTACGGCGAGTTCAACGGGGATAACGCCGGTGATACGGAAGAATGCACTCTGAAGGATGGTGTTGGTGCGGTTGCCAAGACCAATCTCCTGTGCAATCTTCGTGGCGTTGATGGTGTATACAGTAATGTTGTTCTGTGCGAAGTAACGCTTTACCTTGTTAGGCATGAACTTCTCGAGCTCTGCGTCGTCGAAGATGGTGTTCAGCAGGAACTGGCCGTTCTTTTGCAGACCACGAGTAACATCGTACATGTGGAGGTAAGCCTGAACGTGGCAAGCCACGAAGTTAGGTGTAGTTACCAAGTAGGTAGAGCGGATAGGCGTGTCACCGAAACGCAGGTGAGAGCAGGTGAAACCTCCCGACTTCTTGGAGTCGTAAGAGAAGTAAGCCTGGCAGTACTTGTCGGTGTTGTCGCCAATAATCTTCACGCTGTTCTTGTTGGCACCCACGGTACCATCAGCACCCAAACCATAGAACTTAGCCTGGAACATGCCAGCGCCACCGAGAGCAATCTCAGGAACCTCGGGCAGAGAGGTGAAGGTCACGTCATCTACGATACCAATCGTGAAGTGATTCTTTGGCTCGGGCATAGCGAGGTTGTTAAACACGCTGATAATCTGAGCCGGCGTGGTGTCGTGAGAACCGAGACCGTAACGGCCGCCGACGATGAGAGGACGATCCTCTACGTCGTAGTAAGCATCCTTAACATCCAGATACAGAGGCTCACCGTTGGCACCGGGCTCCTTCGTGCGGTCGAGGACGGCAATCTTCTTCACGCTCTTGGGAACGCTGGCCAGCAGGTGCTTGATAGAGAATGGACGATAGAGGTGAACGCTGATCATACCTACCTTCTGACCCTGACCATTCAGGTAGTCGATAGCCTCACGGGCAGCATCGGTAGCTGAACCCATAAGGATAATCATGCGGTCGGCATCCTCGGCGCCGTAGTATGAGAAGAGGTGATACTCGCGACCGGTAATCTTGCTGATTTCGCCCAGGTACTTCTCAACCACCTCGGGAACTGAGTCGTAGTAGGGGTTGCAAGCCTCGCGGTGTGTGAAGAATGTCTCGGGGTTCTCAGCGGTACCACGAGTGATAGGACGCTCAGGAGACATAGCACGATCGCGGAAACGCTTGATGTACTCTTCCTTAACGAGAGGACGAACATCCTCCTGATCCAGAAGCTCAATCTTGTGATACTCGTGAGAGGTGCGGAAACCATCGAAGAAGTTAACGAAGGGAACGCAAGTCTCCAGAGATGCCAGGTGAGCAGCAGCTGTCATATCCATAACCTCCTGTACAGAGCCCTCGCAGAGCATAGCGAAACCAGTCTGACGGCAAGCCATCACGTCCTGGTGGTCACCGAAGATACACAGAGAGTGAGAAGCCAAGGTACGAGCAGACACATCAAAGACGGTGGGAATCAACTCACCGGCAATCTTGTACATGTTAGGAATCATCAGGAGCAGACCCTGAGAAGCGGTGAACGTAGTGGTCAGCGCACCAGCCTGCAGCGAACCGTGAACGGCACCGGCAGCACCAGCCTCTGACTGCATTTCCTGAACTGAGACGGTCTGACCCCACAGGTTCTTACGACCACGGGCAGCCCACTCGTCGACATGCTCCGCCATAGGCGAAGACGGGGTGATGGGGTAGATTGCTGCTACCTCCGAGAACATGTAACTCACGTGAGCCGCAGCCTCGTTACCATCACAGGTGATAAATTTCTTTTCTTTAGCCATTTGTTTAGAATAGATATTAAATAAATAATTATTATTTGTTGTATATGTTACTAAGAATTCTATAAAAGGGGTAGGGGAGCGTCCTTGCTAATAAAGGAATCCCAACAACCATAGCGGTATCTGATTTTCACGACCGATCTCGGTGTTGTACCTGGCATAAATCACATCGGGCGCGTACCTTATTTTATTATAAGCATCTGCATCACAGATACGGAACTTCAGTTTGCTGTCTACCAAATAGTAGTTCTCGTGACCATCCTGATTGACCTTGTGGTCTTTCCATAGCGAATTCACGAAGAAAGTCTCCATGGCTGTTTGTCGGTCAACATGAATAGGATAGATGGCATAAAGGAGATTGCTGTTATGGAGCATCACCTTCGACGGCTTCTTGGGAAAATCCTCGCCAAGAGGATAAATCATGTTCAGCAGACGGGCATCGGTAAGATACTTGATATAATTCATCACCGTAGCACGGCTGGTCTCTATGTTTTCTGCCAACTTACTGATATTAGGCGCTTTAGGACCGCCTTCAGCCAACTGATAGAAGAGCTTTTTAATCTTAGTCAGATATTTCAATTCAATCTGCTTAATCAGCAGGATATCGACCTCGGTCATCATGTTCATAGTCTTCAACAGGTTTTCGCTATAGTTGCGATGCTCTTGGAAGAAGGGATAGAAACCATGATGAATGTAATCCTGAAAGTATCGATTGGGAGATATTTTAGGGAGAATCTGCTTCACAATGCGCTCGTGGTTCCGAATAATCTCATCTAGAGCGAATGACGGGAAATTATTACCTGTCAGCAAGTTAACGAACTCCCGGAATGAGAACCCACGCAGGTTGTATGATTTTACAATACCGTTAAGTTCAGGGTTTTCGTCCTTCAGCCGCATCACGCTGCTGCCTGTAAAAACAATCTTCAAATGAGGATAAAGGTCGTAGCACTTACGTAGTTCCTTCGACCAGTCTGGCTGTTTGAATACTTGGTCAATCAGAAGGACGCGACCACCATGGCGACAAAATTCACCAGCAAAATCAGCAATGCCACGTCCCTGGAAATAAAAGTTGTTCATGTTGATGTAAAGGCATTTCTTGTCCTGTGTGTCGAAATGTTCCTTTGCATACTGTAATAAGAATGTCGTTTTCCCGATGCCACGAGTGCCCTTGATGCCAATCATGCGGTCGTTCCAGTCAATTTCGTCCATCAACGATCGACGAACCGGAGCATTCACATGTTCCACCAAGTACCGATGTGTCCTAAAGAAAGCTTCCATTCTCCCAGATTTGTTTAAAAACGTCCACAAAGGTACAAAATAATATTCAAATTGCAAAGCAGAGATAGCAAAATCTTAAAAAATTACGATATTTTAGTAGTATTCTTTAAAAATAATAGGCATTATGATAAATAGGAAATATCATAAGGATTATATTTCTATTTTCTCTGGAAATATTTTTGATAATAAGAATTAAAATGTTATCTTTGCAGAAGAAAACTAAAAACGCATAAAACAAAACGAAAAAAAAGAGTACTATGATTAAGGATTTCAATTATTACGCACCGACCCGTGTGGTGTTTGGCAAGAGTTCTGAAGAAAAAATTGCTGAACTAGTCATGTCCTACAAGCCTCATAAAGTCATGATCCATTATGGCGGCGGTTCTGCCGAGCGTTCCGGACTGTTGGATGTGGTCAGAAAACAGCTCCGCTCAGCTGGCCTGGATTTTGTGGAATTAGGCGGCGTGGTTCCTAATCCGCTATTATCAAAGGTTCACGAAGGTATTGCGCTCTGCCAAAAAGAAAACGTTGATTTTATTCTGGCTGTTGGCGGCGGCAGCGTGATTGATTCTGCGAAAGCCATTGGCTATGGTGTTCATTACGATGGTGAAGTATGGGATTTCTGGGCAGGTAAAGCCACTCCGAAGGCCTGTATGCCCATTGGCGTCGTTTTGACCATTCCTGCTGCTGGTTCGGAGATGTCGTCCAGTTGTGTGATTACCAAGGACGATGGACTCATCAAACGCGGCATCAACAGCGACCTGTGCCGCTGTAAGTTTGTCGTGATGAATCCGGAGCGCACCTATACCCTGCCGTCCTATCAGACTGCTGCCGGAGCCACGGACATCATGATGCATACCATGGAGCGCTATTTCTCGAAATACGAGGATATGACGCTGACCGATGCCATTGCCGAGGCCCTGTTAAGAACCGTCAAGGACGCTGCGTTGGTGGTGATGGAACATCCGGAAGATTACAGGAATCGTGCACAGATTATGTGGGCAGGCTCTTTGGCCCATAATGACTTAACAGAATGCGGTACGGAGAAAGATTTCGCCACACACCGCCTGGAGCACGAGTTGAGTGCCTTGTTCGGAGTGACTCATGGTGCAGGACTGGCTGCCATCTGGCCGTCGTGGGCCCGCTACGTGAAAGATAAGCATCTGAGTCGTTTTGTGCAGTTCGCTGTCAACGTGATGGGCATTGAAAACGACTTTTCTCATCCCGATGAAACCGCAGAAAAAGGTATCCGGGCCATCGAAGAATTCTACAGAAAAATTGGTATGCCCACGAATATCCATGAACTGCTGGGACGTGAGATTACTGTCGATGAAATCGAGGAAATGGTAAATAAGTGCTCGCGAGGGGGTACGATCACCTTGGGTGCTATGGAAGTACTTGATGCTCAGGCAATGCGTACCATTTACGAAATGGCGAAGTAGGGGGAGACTCCCCTACTCGTCTTTTTTACGCGGTTTCTCCCCTACTCGTCTTTCAGCGTGGGAAGTGACAAATGGTATCGCACGGCTAAAAAGCGGATCAGACAAGTAATGATGAACGACGCGATAACCGTTACTTCAACCGCTACTCCTAAATTATCTAATGCCCAATAAATTACGCCACCGGCAACGGCTGCCATGGCATAGATTTCCCGTTGGAAAATCACGGGTTCGTTATTCAGCAGTACATCGCGGATGACGCCACCTGCCGACCCTGTAATACAACCCATGATGATGGCCACCCAATATGGCTGTCCGAATGCCAAAGATTTTTGGATGCCTGCAATGGTAAACAAGGCAAGTCCCAGCGTGTCGAATACGAACCACGTATTGCGCAGTCCCTCCATGTGTTTGGCGAATACAATCACAAACAGCAGCGCCATTGCCGTACAAATCATGTAAATGGGACTTGTCATCCAGAATGGCGTGGTGCCCAGCATGACGTCACGAATGGTTCCTCCTCCGATGGCCACTGCAATGCCACAGACATAGCCTCCAAACCAGTCGAAATGCTTTGCTGCGGCATGACGAATGCCTGATATGGCGAATGCAAAGGTGCCTAAAAACTCTATAATCAGCGTGATGATGTCGTTGTATTCCATTATTCTTCCTCGAATCTTTTTCCCCAATAATTCAGCATGCGCTCATAGAGTTTTTGTTCGGATGGCGAATGTTGTCCGAACCATATACGCTCGTTTTTTAGCGCGTCAGGCATGTATTGCTGTGGCGTGAAGTGTCCTGCAAAGTCGTGCGGATACTGATAGCCGTCGCTGTAGCCCAGGTCCTTCATCAATGAGGTCGGTGCATTGCGCAGGTGCAACGGCACCGGTTGGTTGCCAGTCTGACGCACCAATGCCAAGGCCCTGTCGATGCCCAGGTAAGCCGAATTGCTCTTGGGCGACGTAGCCAGGTAAACGGCACATTCTGCCAGGGGGATCCTGCCTTCTGGCCAGCCGATTTTCATCACGGCGTCGAATGCGGCATTGGCTAGCAGCAGGGCGTTTGGGTTGGCCAGTCCGATATCCTCGGCTGCCGAGATCACCATGCGGCGGGCAATGAACTGCGGGTCTTCCCCACCCTCTATCATGCGAGCCATCCAGTAGAGTGCCGCATCGGGATCGGAACCGCGTATGGACTTGATGAAAGCCGAAATGATGTCGTAGTGCATCTCGCCGTCCTTGTCGTAGGCCAAGGGGTTCTGTTGCAGGCAAAAAACGACCATTTCATCGGTAATGACGATGCGAGAGTCGCTGGTATTGCCATTCGTGTTAGTAGAACTAGAACTTTCGACCACCAACTCCAAGATATTCAGCAGCTTACGCGCATCTCCACTGCTATATCTCAAGAGTGCTCCCGTCTCTTGCAATTCAATGTTGAGTTCCTTCAGGAATACGTCCTTTGTCAAGGCACGGTGGAGCAGTTCCATCAGGTCGTCTTTCTCCAGCGACTTCAGCACATACAACTGACAACGCGAGAGCAGCGGACGGATAACCTCGAACGACGGATTTTCGGTCGTAGCGCCAATCAGGGTTACAATGCCCTTTTCCACCGCTCCCAGCAGGGAATCCTGTTGAGATTTGGAGAAACGGTGGATTTCATCAATAAAAAGAATCGGTGATGCCTCGTTGAAAAAGCGCCCTTTCTGTGCACGTTCTATGACGTCCCGGACATCCTTGACGCCGCTGGTTACTGCCGACAGGGTGTAGAATTGCACCTCCAGCTGGTGTGCGATAATCTGTGCCAGCGTCGTCTTCCCCACCCCGGGAGGTCCCCACAGGATGAACGACGAGATGCGTCCCGCGTCAATCATCTTGCGCAACACGGCACCTTCGCCTACCAGATGACGTTGACCGACATAGTCGTCAAGAGTCCTTGGTCTGAGTCTTTCTGCTAATGGTTCTGCCATAATTTTAGTGCAAAATTAATGTATTTTGAGAAAATAACAAAAAATATTGCCCAAAAACTTGGATAAAGCGAATAAAGTATGTACATTTGCAAAGGAATAGTAAATTTTAAACACAAAAAGAGCCAAATGAAAGAGACAAAAGAGAAAACCGAGAAGGCCGAAAAGGCCGAGAAGGCTGAAAAAGGTACCAGTCTGAAAACTCTGACCAAGAGCAGCGTCTGGGATCTGCAGGAGAACGATGTGTTTCGTCTGCTGGAAGCTGTCGAGAAAGATGTTGAATTGAAAGATAACTTTCGTCACTATCTTGACATCATCCGAAGTGCTTTCATGATTGAAGAACTGAAGGACGACGACAAGCTCGTCAAGCAGAAGTTCACCAAGCAGGACTACAAAGTGGGCAGCGTCAAGGCCGGCGACGACATGCGACTGGTGTTGGCCATCAAGAAACGTCCCATCATGCGTGTCACCGACCTGACTTACGAGAATATCCGCCACATCTCGGCCGCCAAGCTCGTCGAGGTGCTCGACCGCAACTTCGGTGGTGGCTGGGACTCGCTGTCGCAGTCTATTCAGGATATCATCGAGAGCGGTTTCGACATTTCTACCACCACGCTGCCCAAGGATCGTCTGCACAAGAAAGGCGGCATGTACGACAAGAAGATTGCTGACGGCTACGAGGTGCTCGAAGTGGCCAAGGGTTCGTGGGTGGAGGCCATCTTCGCCAAGCTGAAACCCGAGAGCTACAAGCCGCGCATGCAGTTCGAGAACCGCAGTGAGAATGATGAAGACTACGACGACGAGGATATTGACTTGCCGGAGGACGACTACAACAAGCCTGACGAGGACGATATGGAGCTGGAAGAGCCCAACGACGACGATATCACCGAGGACAACTACCGCACGACGTTCGCCATCGAGCAAGATTCCGACGAGGATGCCGAGAGTCTCTCCGACTACATCGCCGACGAGTAGCACGCGGAACATCATTTCACAAAACATAACTAATTTCCTCTAACTTTATGAACATTCCTAGTGTATTTTGGCTTGTACCCATCGCCTCTGTCGTGGCTTTGGGAATGGCTTGGTTTTTCTTCACCCAGATGATGAAGGAAGACGAGGGAACGCCCCGAATGAAGGAGATTGCCCTCTACGTGAGAAAAGGTGCTATGGCTTATCTGAAGCAGCAGTACAAGGTTGTGGGCATCGTGTTTGCCGTACTCTGCGCGCTGTTTGCCTTCATGGCCTACGGACTGAACGTTCAGAATCCGTGGGTGCCATTTGCTTTTCTGACCGGTGGTTTCTTCTCGGGTTTGGCAGGATTCTTCGGCATGAAGACCGCCACCTATGCTTCAGCGCGCACGGCTAATGCAGCCCGCAAGAGTCTGAATGCCGGCTTGAAGGTTGCCTTCCGTTCGGGTGCCGTGATGGGTCTCACCGTCGTGGGTCTTGGCCTGCTCGACATTGCCCTGTGGTTTGTGGCCCTGAACTGGCTGACCAGCGACTCGCTCATCACCATCACCACCACCATGCTGACGTTCGGCATGGGTGCTTCCACGCAGGCCCTGTTTGCCCGTGTCGGTGGCGGCATCTACACGAAGGCTGCCGACGTGGGCGCCGACATCGTGGGTAAGGTCGAGGCCGACATTCCCGAGGATGACCCGCGCAATCCCGCTACCATTGCCGACAATGTTGGCGATAACGTTGGCGACGTGGCCGGTATGGGTGCCGACTTGTACGAGTCGTATTGCGGTTCCGTGCTCAGCACCGCTGCCCTGGGCGCTGCTGCCTTTGGCGTGGCCGGCTTGGAGGTCCAGCTGAAGGCCGTCATCGCCCCCATGCTGATAGCCGCTGTGGGTGTGTTCCTGTCGCTCTTCGGCATCTTCCTGGTTCGCACCAAGGAGGGCGCCACCATGCGCGACCTGCTGAAGTCGCTGTCGCTGGGTACCAACGTCAGCGCCATCCTCATCGCCATTGCCACCTTCGCCATCCTCTACCTGCTGGGTGTCGAAAACTGGCTGGGTCTCTCCTTCTCGGTCATTTCTGGTCTTGCCGCCGGTGTCATCATCGGCCAGGCTACCGAATATTACACTTCTCACAGCTACAAGCCGACCCAGAAGATTTCCGAGGCTGGTCTCACGGGTTCTGCCACCGTTATAATAAAAGGTATAGGAACCGGCATGATTTCCACCTGCATTCCCGTTGTCACCATTGGTGTGGCCATCGTGCTGAGCTTTGGCTTTGCCAACGGCTTCGACCTCTCGATGTCGTCCGACAGTCTGGCTCACGGACTCTACGGCATCGGTATTGCTGCCGTTGGTATGCTGTCGACGCTGGGCATCACGCTGGCCACCGACGCCTACGGACCCATTGCCGACAATGCCGGCGGTAATGCCGAGATGTCAGAGCTGGGCGAGGAAGTCCGTCACCGCACCGATGCCCTCGACGCCCTTGGCAACACCACGGCAGCCACCGGCAAGGGCTTTGCCATCGGCTCTGCCGCCCTCACGGCGCTGGCCCTGCTGGCATCCTATATCGAGGAAATCAAGATTGCCATGGAGCGTGCCGGAGTCATGATGGAGAACGTCAAGGGCGAAGTCATCAGCGCCTCTGCCGCCACCATCCCCGACTTCATGAACTACTTCCAGGTGAACCTCATGAACCCCAAGGTGCTCGTCGGTGCATTCATCGGCGCCATGGCAGCCTTCCTGTTCTGCGGACTCACCATGGAGGCTGTAGGACGTGCCGCCCAAAAGATGGTGGAAGAGGTTCGTCGCCAGTTCCGCGAGATTCCCGGTATTCTCGAAGGTACCGGCACGCCCGACTACGGTTCCTGCGTTGAGATTTCCACCCGCGCTGCCCAGCACGAGATGATCTTCCCGTCGCTCCTGGCCATTGCCATCCCCATCATCGTGGGTTGTGTCCTCGGCGTTGCCGGTGTACTGGGTCTGCTCGTCGGTGGCCTGGCAGGCGGTTTCACGCTGGCCGTCTTCATGGCCAATGCCGGTGGTGCCTGGGACAATGCCAAGAAGATGGTCGAGGAAGGCAACTTTGGCGGCAAGGGCTCGTTTGCCCATAAGGCTACCATCGTCGGCGACACCGTTGGCGACCCCTTCAAGGACACCTCTGGTCCGTCACTCAACATCCTCATCAAGCTCATGTCAATGGTAAGCATCGTCATGGCCGGATTAACCATTCTCTTTATATAATAAGAGGTGAGTAGAAAGAGGTAAGTGATAAGAAATAAGAGGCAAGTAACAAGAAAAAGAGGCTCGGGAAACACCATTCCGAGCCTTTTTTCTACTTTTTTTGAAAAAAGTCGCCAAAAAGTTTGGTAGGTTCATGGAAAGTTCGTACCTTTGCACCCGCAAAAACGAAAAACGTTGCACCCGTAGCTCAGTTGGTAGAGCACCTGACTCTTAATCAGGGTGTCCAGGGTTCGAGCCCCTGCGGGTGTACAAAACGAAGGAGCAGGATGAAAATCCCGCTCCTTTTCTTTTTTTAGCTTCCCATTTCGAAGCCACCCGAGTTGTCGTCGCCGCTGTTAGACGAGCCGCTGTTCTGCGACCCACTACCATCTTGGTTATCACTCCCCTCGCCCGTTGGAGAGGGGTCGGGGGTGAGGCTTCCGTCGTCGTCGCCACCCTCCGCGTCGGCGTTACCCGACATCAGGGTCTTGATGTTGACGAACTCGGCCTTCTTGATGAACTCACGGCTCGAGAGGTTGTCCTCCTGCGTCTGGTCGGGCAGGAAGCGGATGTGCAGCGCCTTCAGGTGTTGGTTCACGTTGAAGTCGGCCTCCTTGTCGGCACCACCCTTCTCGCACTCGCAGGTCAGATAGAAGGTTCCAAGACCAGCCACCTTCACCTTCTTCGACTCCAGCAGCATTTCGAGCAGACAACTCTTGAACTTCTTCATCACACCCTCCACCACGTCTTCGGTGAATACCGATCCGTGCTCAGAGATGTGCTTGGCCAGCTTGGTCATGCTCATCGTTTCGATACTTTTCAGTCGGGCGTACCACTTCCCGTACATCACAGACTCTGAGTCCTTGATGTCGTTCTTGTAAACTTCATAGAGAATTTTACTCATAGTATTACATTATTAAGGTTAAAACTATCCAGGTCAGGACTCTCCTGCCTTTCATCATTTCTGATACTGCAAAGGTACGAAAAATAATTGAAACAACCAAATATATTCCATTGTATTTTAGGTAAATAAATGTTAAATATTAAAGTAGTGCTTGAAATCGATTCTGACGCACGATTACCCACCGGAATCATCTCATTTTTGACGACATTACGGCTCACTGCCCATGACATTACGGCTCGTCCTCGACGAGATTACGGCTCACCCTTGACGAGGTTACGGCTCACCCTTGACGAGGTTACGGCTCGTCGATTTGGGGCTGTTCCATCCATGCGAAAAACGGTTTTAGGGATATGATGACAGATGACAGATGACAGTTTCGAAACAAAGCCCATCACACCCAATTAGGGATGTTTTTGTATTACTATTATTATTTATAAATATTATATATATAGTATAAATATACAATTATTCATATAGATGTTCATCCATCTACAGCCCCGGCCACTTCATTTTAAAACTGTCATCTGTCATCTGTCACGAGCTACTACTTATTCTGTGATTTATTTGGAAGTTTCGGAATAAGTTCGTATAATTGCATCGACAAACAAATTATAAGTTACAACAAGGACGTTGAACGATGCAGACAAGCGCCGTATCGGACGGTCAAGAAAAATACTCGAGCGTTTCGATGCGGTATGGGACTGAGAGAAACGAAAATTAATGGCCTGAAATAATTTTTCCCGATATTCTTTTGAGTATCGGGATTTTTTTGTATCTTTGCCGTCGGTTCGGGGAGAAATCCGGACTAACAAAGAAGCATTCGCTATTATTTCGCGTTCAGCCAAAAGCGTAGGAAACTTATTGGGAATAAAAACGCAACGAGATAATACGTGACGAGATGTCGTAATGGGACATCTTTCTCCTTATAATTGAATGCATTACACATAGTGTGATGTATACTTATTAAGGAGACGGGGTTCCCTTCCTACGCTACCTCGAAGCTGAACGCAATAAGGTGCATCACACTTTTTTGCGTCTTGGCGTGATTGATAGTTGGGTGCTCGGACTAAAATCTATCAATCGTGTATGTCAAGTAAAACATTAAATGCTGCTGGGCGGAATAAAGAAGATGAGTTCTATACTCAAATTTCTGACATAGAGGACGAACTTCGGAACTACAAAGAGCACTTTGTAGGCAAGACTGTTCTTTGTAATTGTGACGACCCAAGGGTAAGTAACTTCTTTAAGTTCTTTAGTCTCAACTTTAAGTTATTGGGGTTGAAGCGTCTAATAACCACCTGTTACAAGAATCAACAGCCAGACCTCTTTAGTGAATACTCCAGCGAGCAGGCCGTCTATCTTATATACGATGGAAAGAAGAAAAAGGATGGTGATGAAAGTACTGTAGAGATTGACATCAAACCACTCAGGGGCGATGGTGACTTTAGGAGTCCAGAGTGTGTGGAATTGCTTAAACAGGCCGACATTGTTGTGACCAATCCACCTTTCTCATTGTTTCGTCAGTTTATAAATCTTATGATGAAGTATAATAAGAAGTTTCTCATCATAGGTAACCACGATGCAATGTCATACAAAGAAGTCTTTCCGTTGATTAAGAACAACATCATCTGGCTGGGAGTGAAATCTGGGGACATGAAATTTCGTGTACCATCTTATTATCCACCTAAGAAAACAAGATATTGGGTAGATGAGAATGGTCAGAAGTGGCGCAGTCACGGCAATATCTGCTGGTATACGAATTTGGACTATCCAAAACGTCATGAAGAAATGGCACTTGGGAAGAAATATTGGATGAACACCTATAAGGAGTTCGATAACTATAAGGCAATAGACGTCGATGCAGTCAAAGACATACCCGGTGACTATTTTGGCCCAATGGGTGTGCCTGTTACTTTCATGAACAAATATAATCCCGAGCAGTTTGAAATATTAAATGCCAATGAATATAGACGCAATGAGAAGGTACCAATAAAGGCTCACGGACTTATCAAAGATAAGGACGGAAGTGTTAATGGCAAGCCTAAATTTGTCAGAATACTAATCAGATTAAGAAAGGAATATTATGAAGCCAAACATGAAGATTGAATTACATTATATCCCTATTCGGGACTTGATAGATGGATATAAGGATAGTCAGGACGAGGGCGTTGTGGCCTATGGCGGACGCCTTGACGTGCGTCCCAAGTATCAGCGTGAATTTGTCTATCCTGATGACAAACGAGACGCTGTTATAGAGACTATATTGAAAGGCTTTCCATTAAATGTCATGTATTGGGTAAGGAAAGAAGATGGCAACTATGAAATATTAGACGGACAGCAACGAACAGTTTCCATCTGTCGTTATGCAGCGGAGGGAGTTGTACCATTTTCTATCAAACAACCCAATGGTGATCCACTATATTTCCATATGCTGACTGCTAAACGAGCAAAAGAGTTTTTGGATTACAAGCTAATGGTTTATTTCTGCGAAGGGGATGACGATGATGAGAAATTGGAATGGTTTCGAATTGTAAATATCGCAGGCGAGAAACTATCAGACCAAGAGTTACGCAATGCTTTGTTTACGGGCGATTGGCTCACCAGTGCCAAGAAATACTTTAGCCGGAAAAATGAAGGTGCACACGCACTAGCGGCTCCATATGTCAGTTGTAGGGTTGACAGGCAAGAACTATTGGAACTGGCTTTGAAATGGATAAGCCACGATAATATCAAGCAATACATGGCAGAGCATCATCTTGACAAGAATGCAGTTCCTTTATGGAGTTATTTTCAAAAAGTGATAGCCTGGGTTCAGCGCACATTCCCTATATATCGACGCGAAATGAAAGGTTTGCCATGGGGAGAACTCTTCAATGATTATGGAGAGGGAGACTTCGATTCAGAATACTTCGAGAAAAGGATCTCTGAACTCATGCAAGACGATGAGGTTACCAAGAAGTCGGGCATTTATCAATATTTACTTACAGGTAAAGAAAAGTATTTGAATTTACGCACATTCACCGAGTCAATGAAGCGAACAGCCTACGAAAGACAAAACGGGCTATGCGATAAATGCGGCAAGCCTTTTGCTATTGAGGATATGGAAGGTGACCACCACAAACCTTGGAGTGATGGCGGAAAGACAGAAATGGATAATTTGCGCATGCTTTGCAAGGAGTGTAACCGCGCCAAAGGAGCAAAATAGAACTGATTTTTTGTTTGGTATCAAAATTCCTATGTTTGTTTTGCTTGTTCAATTATTTTTTGTAACTTTGCGAACGCAAAGAGATAGACAACCGTGTTCGACCTCTACGGACTAACTGAGGAAGAACGCAGAATAGTGATGGAGGCATAAAACAATAACAACGAATATGGACGAGCAACAGAATATTATCATTTATCGGACGGCAGACGGCAAGACCTCGGTGGCGCTGTATGCCAAAGACGGAAAAATATGGCTGAACCAGCAACAGATGGCAGAACTTTTTGCCACCTCGAAGCAAACCATCAGCTACCACATCATTAACATCCTGAAAGAAAGGGAGTTAAACGAATCTTCAGTTGTCAAAGAATACTTGACTACTGCCGCTGATGGCAAAAATTATAACGTGATCTTCTACTCCTTGGAGATGATTATCGCTGTGGGATACCGGGTCAGAGGATTGCGAGGTACGCAGTTCAGACAGTGGGCAACCGAGCATCTGACAGAATATCTTGTGAAGGGCTTCACGATGGATGACGAAAGGCTGAAGAATCCTGATGGGCGACCTGACTACTTTGATGAGTTGTTGGCACGCATCCGTGATATTCGCGCATCAGAGAAGCGGTTCTACCAGAAAGTACGCGACCTGTTTGCCCTGAGCAGCGATTACGACAAGACGGACAAGGCCACCCAGATGTTCTTTGCCGAGACACAGAACAAACTGCTTTATGCCGTCACCCATCAGACAGCAGCCGAACTGATAGTTGCCCGTGCGGATGCCGACAAGCCCAACATGGGGTTGACCACATGGAAAGGCAGCATTATTCGTAAAGGTGATGTCATCATAGCTAAGAACTATCTCCAAACAGATGAGATAGATTCGCTGAACCGCCTGGTAGACATCTTCATTACCAGTGCAGAGGAACGTGTGAAGGGGCGCAGAGACCTGACGCTCGGGTATTGGCGAAAGAACGTAGATAACCTGCTCACATTCCAGGATAAAGACATCCTGCAAGGCAAGGGTTCCATATCCAATGTCGAAGCAGAGACCATTGTCCGTGGCATATACGACACTTTCAATGCCAAGCGTAAACAGCTTGATGCACAGATGGCAGATGACGAGGACATCAAGTTGCTCGAAGACTTGGAGAAGAGCATTATAGAGAAAAAGAAAGGGAACGAGTAAAAGGTCAAACCTGTAGTTTGGTATCAAAATTCCTATGTTTGTTTTGCTTGTTCAATAATTATTTGTATCTTTGCAAACGCAAAGAGATAAGTTACTTTTGTATTGTAGTTAAATATTCATAAACATGCAAACTCAATTAGTTAGGCATGACAGGCCTTATAACATTATTTGTGGGAGCAATGGAAAATTTGCCCTCCACGTGGCAACACTTATAGTTGTAAAAGAACGTATAGAAGGTGTCCCTGAAGGCGTTTCTATGAGAGACACGCTTTCTGTCAGCAGCTATCCTGTTGTGGGTGGCAGTTATGAAATAGATGGTCAGGTCTGGATGAATACAGAATTGAAGGACTGTCTGGTGATTTGCCGTGAGAAAGAAAGTGTATCGCTATACACATTAAGAAAGGTTATGGAGTACTGTGTGAAACACGATGTTTCTTTTTACATGGAAAGAATACCCAGCTCTTTTTCGATGGCTTTGTTTTCATATGATTCGCAATTAATTCTTCCTACCGACGAAAACAACCAAACGATTGCTGACTACGAGGTTTGCCTTCAATTTGAGACAGGTGAACACGGAATCAGATGTATGGTATATTCTTCAAAAGAAAGTGATTTCTATTTCTTTGAATATTTTGCCGATGATGATGCGGACTATTCAAATGTCGGACTGATAAATAGACCTGACGCCATAAAACAAATGGCGGAACTTCGAGACAACTATTTAATTATCTTAAGGCATGAAGGCTTGCGTAGTATCCGATTTACGACCAAGCAGAAAAATTATCAAGATTTTGTTGACGCGCTGAACAACTATAAGGTTGATGAAGGAGTATAGCCCCCTTAGGATGTTGGATGTCCTCTATTGGCGGAAAGTGTCAAAACAGATGCCGCGGGGTGACGTGGAGAAGCTCCAGACTTTTCTGCGGCAGCGTGCCCTCGACTGCGGATGCGACGAGGGTGTGTCTGCAGTTATCAATGGCTTGACAGAACGGTTTGCCGACGAGGAGAGGGAAACGATGAGGAAGGTGATGGAGGAGCGAGTCCGCCGTCTGAGCATCATAGAACAGCGACGCATAGACGCTACCGACGATGAAATAGTGGAAGCTATTAAAATGACGCTACCCCGTTTCAAAAGTGCGAGGGACTGGGGCGGTGTCTATTGTATACTTGTAGAATATTGCCATCATCTCGGTTTCACAAAAACAAAGACCACATTTGTGGAGAGATTCGCCAGAATGGGCATCTATCCCACAGACAGCGTTGTCACAGTGGACCGTTCCATACCTCCTGCAATATATAAAGATGAGTATAATGATCTTTTCTTCAGCTATTCTGCCATCGACAAAGGAGTAGATACATATTGGCCTTTATCCTATGAAGATTGGCAGACAAGCAACATCACCACCAAAGACTTCATCCAACGCAGGGACATAGCGGGCTTCTTCCTGAAGAATCTTGTCAAGGTCACTGAGGGGCAGTAACTGTCTAAAAAGTGTTCAAACGTAGTACACTTTTACCTGCAACTATCTTAAATCTATTCAAATACTTATGCTGTACATAGCCTCCGTGACGATGTACTATTTTTATATGTACCTTTGTGCAAAAATTTATTTTTATGTACAAAGACATGACAACAAAACCAATTTTTGCAGTGAATCCCCGTCTGAAGAATAGTACGACGGGTGAAATCAAGAAGAAGTACAATCGTGGTTATGCAGAGCCCGGAACGGCTGAGCAGATTTTAGCGATGCTCAATCGTGAGGACTTGCCACAGATGCTTTCAGAGATTCGTGACGAAGGTAAGGAGGAAGTGAAGGACCAGTTGCCTACCATCTGTCCGCACTACTCGCAGTTCCGTAATAACCACCGTGCCCAGGCCGACATCATTCCTGAGGCATTCACCTACGAGACGTGTACAGACATCGACGAAAAGTCGTTGGTCGGGCAGGCCATCAAGCGTGCACTGGAGGTGAACGAGGACGAGATGTCGGACTTTCAGGGTATGGTGGAGTACATCGACTATTCACCCCGTAAGAAGTGCCACATCTGGCTTCGTATGCCTGTTGGCAAGACCATCGAAGAAACTCAAAAAGCCTTCTGTGAAGAGATTGGTGTGCCCTACGATGAAAGCTGTACAACCCCGGAACGCTATATCAACATGACCGGCGACGAGATTTTCCGCTCGGAGCGTTGGTTGCAACCACTGTCCGACGAGGAGATAGAGGAGCGCCGTGAGGCTTTCCTGATGCGCGGTCTTGACGTGGATGGGCGTCCATTGAAGAAGCCGGAGACCGCAGTAGCCCCAACGGCTCAAGTGCAGAGTGCAACGACGGAGGTGGTGGCTGCCGACGACCGTACTCGATTCATCGTGAAGGAGTGTCTGAAAGAGACAGGGCTCACTGTAAAAGACCTGAACGAGGAAGGTGGCCGTCACAATGCCGTCAAGTCCATCTTGTCGGTAGGTGCTACCCAGTTGTTGAATAAAGCGGAATTCTTAGGTGTCTTACAAGAAATGACACCAGCGTACTTCAAGGAGAAGGAATGCCAGCAGCTGGTGACCGACTTCTACGCCAAGTACACCGACGACACGGCAAAGCTGACCCAGTTTCAGCGTCGCATATTTGCCGCCAGCCGCAAGATTAGTCCAGCTAAGTCGGCTGCGCCAAGTGATGCTCCAGAAACGGAGACACCCGCTATTGTCTATGGCGATACGGCATCGTTAGGTGAAATCTACGCCAGTCCGGTACCTCCTCTGCTGTCGAAGAGTGCGACACCTCGTTTCGTCAAGGCTGCCACTGGCCCTGTTCCGGTGGAGGCTAAGGAAACGGCAGCTCAAGCCATGTTCCCGCCATTGGGCATGTATTGTGATGCCAAGTTCGTATATATAGACAACACCATACGCGAGCCACGAGTGAACTGCCTTATTATAGCTGGTACAGGCGGAGGTAAGGACAGCAGCACTAAACATATGCTGAAACACCTGGAAGCACCGCAGAAAGCAGAAGACGGTCCTAATCGTGTCATTCTGGAGAAGTACAAAAAAGAGTGCAACCGCAGAAACCAGAACATCGACAAACCAGAGCGTCCTAACGTGGCCGTAAAGAGTGTAGCAGCCGATATCACAAAGGCTCGTCTGTCGGAACTAATGGCCGACTCACAGGGCAATATTGTCCATACACGCATGGTAGAACTTGACCAGTGGTTTGGCGTTGAGGGTTACAAGCCAGGACCAAATTGTCCCTTCACCTATATGAAGATGACGGATGATGAGGACAACCCATTCGGTCAGGAACGAGTTGGTAGCCAGAGTGTTACGTATCAAGGCCCGCTCAGCATCAACTGGAATGCATCGACCACACCGAGTAAGGCGGTATACTACTTCCGCAACGCCATGACCGACGGTCCCATCAGTCGACTCTCGCTGGCTACTGTGCCCGACCGCGGACTCGGAGCCCCTATGCCTAAACATGGCAAGTATGACGAGAAATACGACGAGAAACTGAAGCCCTTCATCGACAATCTTCGCCAGGTGCATGGAGAGATAGACTGTCCACAGGCTCGCCGTATGGCTGATCGACTGAAAGATGAACTCGACGACTTCGTGGTGAAGTCTGGCGATGATGTGCTCAACAACTTAGGCCGTCGTGCGTTGGCTGCGACTTTCCGTAAGGGAATGTTGATCTATGCAGCCAACGGAAAGAAATGGGAGAAGTCCATTGAGGGCTTCTGTCGTTGGAGTCTGCACTACGACCTGTGGCTGAAGCTCCATTTCTTTGGCGATCTGATTCGCCATGCTGACAGTCAGGTCAAGACGTCAAGCCGCGGTCCGGCAAACCTGTTGGAACAAATCGAGAAAGACGAGCAAGGTCACTTTAGCTATAATGCCGTTGTTGTAGCCCGCTTGAAGAACGGAATGGAAGAAAAAGGTACGGGTAACATGATTAGCCAGTGGGTAAGTAGAAAACTGATAGCAAGACTGGACAAAGACTGTTTTCAGGTTGTCGACAAGAAAGGTGACAAATGACAGATGACAGTTTAAAAACAAGCGAGACAGCAGGTTTCCGATTCGGGGGACCTGCTGTTTTTCTGATTATCATGATAAGTAACATGGGTTACGGACCATCGCGACAGGCCGCCACGACGTCCGCCTCACCTACTACAAAAGACAGATATCCCCGAGAATTGAATCTCGGGGATAAATGTGCACAATAGGGTCGGTTCCGCTGTGTACTCTTGTTACATCGAGGGAGTTAAGCCCCAAAATAGGTGTTAAGGAAAGCCTCAGGCGATAATACAGGTAACCCGCTGGCTGGGAAATGGCGTTTCTTGTCTCTCGACACAATGACTTCGCATCTGGCATCAAGGGCGGCTTCATATTGAAGCATATCTTCAAAGTCTGGCATATCAGAATTAAGCGCATTTACCACTTGCGTGTCATCCATTGCGGCAGTCTGTAAGTAGTTTTTCAGGCTCTTCAGTCCCTTTACTGCCTGCTCGTATCCAACATTCTTACGCGCCGTGTATACACAGTTGGCAAACGTCAGCGGAGTAGCGAACATCTGAATCTGCCCTCTGACACCTAAGTCAAAGACATTCGACGAAGCCAACAGGAATTTCTGTCTGCCTTCTATGATGTCCAACAGAATGTTTGTATCAAGAAAGACTCTCATCACAATGCATATTTATCAGTCAGATACTCTGTTCTGGCTTTATCGCCGTTAATGTCGTCATCGTTAGGAACTTCGGGCTTGGCAAAACCTATAAGAGCCTGAAGTTCTGGCGACAACTCTTCTATCTTCTTCATCTTGAATTTCTTTTTCTTTGTTGGTGTAAAGCGGGTGATTAGCATAGCGACCCACTCTTCCACGCTCATTCCGTCTGCATTGGCATAGTTCTTAGCCTGGTTATACAATGTGGAATCCAAACTTATTGTTGCCATAATTCTTGGGTATTTATTATTTCGTTGCAAAGATAAACAAACTTTTCTAATCTGCAAAACTTTTGGAAAAAAATAACAAAATTCCCCGAGATCCATGGCGAGTCTCGGGGATATTATCATGAGGAAATGTTTCGATTATCAAAATAAATTTTGTACTTTTGCAGCGAAATAGTGTAAAAACGATGATTAGCAAGAACCAAATGAAGCTGATTCGCTCGCTGGAGCTGAAGAAGAACCGCAAGAGCGAGCAACTCTTCGTGGCTGAGGGGCCGAAGGTGGTGGGCGACCTGCTGCAGGCGGGGTTCCTCCCCCACTCCGTCTTCGCCACCACGGCGTGGCCCGGCAGCCAGCAGATTACGGAGGAGGAACTGAGACGCATCAGTTTTCTGCAGCATCCGCAGGAGGTGCTGGCCGTCTTCCACATGCCGGCAGCGACGGAGAGTCTGCCGTTGCCCACCAGTCTCGCCCTGGCGCTGGACGGCGTGCAGGATCCGGGCAACGTGGGAACCATTATCCGCATTGCCGACTGGTTTGGCATCGACACCGTCTACTGTTCGGCAGACACGGCGGACGTGTATAACCCGAAGGTCGTGCAGGCCACCATGGGGAGCATCGCCCACGTTCATATCGTATATTGCGACCTGCTGGAGTTGTTGCAGCAGGTGAGCTGTCCCGTCTATGGCACGCTGCTGGACGGCAAGAACATCTACGAACAGGAACTCTCGCAGCAAGGCATCATCGTGATGGGCAACGAGGGCAACGGCATATCGGCGGCCGTCAGGGAGCACATCACCCACCGGCTGCTCATTCCGAACTACCACGCAGGCGACCACAGGGCCGAGAGCCTGAACGTGGCCATTGCCACTGCCATTACCTGTGCGGAGTTCAGGAGAAGGAGATAACGACCACGAATTTCACGAATTAACGAGCGCATACTGAGTTATGATATTCTATTTCACAGGCACAGGAAATACCCGCTGGGTGGCACAGCAGCTGGCGAAGGCTACCGGCGAGGAGCTGCTGTTCATTCCCGACGAGATGAAAAAAGGCGCCATGCGCTACGAACTGAAGGACGGTGAGAGGCTGGGATTCTGTTTCCCCACGCACGGCTGGCAGCCACCGGGAATCGTACGCGAATTCATCCGCCAGGCGCAGTTTGTTAAAAGTCACACAGATCTAACAGAAAAAAAGACGAACACGTATTTAACGAATTACACGAATATAAAGGATTCCTCGAATTTTGTCTATGCGGTGACGACGTGCGGCGACAACATGGGCCACGCCATGCGGATACTGAACAAGGAACTGAAGCAGAAAGGCCTTCATACCGATTCCGTGTTTGCCGTATTGATGCCCGAATCGAATGTGTGTTTCTCGTTCCTGCATCTTGACACCAAGGACCGCGAACGGGAAAAGATTGCGGCAGCCCGGCAGACCGTCAGCCACATCTGCGACGTCGTCACCCAACGGCGCAAGGGTGTGACAGAACTCATCCGCGGAGCCATTCCCTATACCTACACTTATGTGATTGGCGGCTATTACAACAAGCACCTGATAACCGACGAGAAGTTCTGGGTCGACAGCGAGCGGTGCATCAGCTGCGGCCTGTGTGCCCGACTCTGCCCCGTGGACGACATAGAAGGACTGCCGCCACGCTGGAAGCACGACGGCAGTTGTACGAATTGTCTGGCCTGTTATCACCATTGTCCGCAGCATGCCATCCATTGGGGGCGGATGAAACACGGACAATACGTGTTCAGCCTGTAATCATTGTCAATAGACGCGCGGACCGAAAATGGTCGTCCCGATGCGTACCATCGTAGAGCCCTCCTCGACGGCTATCAGGTAGTCGTGGCTCATGCCCCAGGAACGCTCGCAGAAATAGTCGCAGTCGGCAAAATACGCTGCCTTCGCCTCGTCGAAAAGGCTGTGGGCCAGACGGAACTCGGAGCGTATCTGTTGCTCGTCGTCGACATAGGATGCCATCATCATCAGACCGCAGATGCGGACATGCTGCAACGTGCGCCATTCACCTCCGGCCAACAGCTGGCGCAGCGCGTCGGGAGTGAGTCCGTATTTGGTTTCTTCCTCAGCAATGTGAAGCTCAAGCAACACATCGATAACCCGCTCACACTTAGCGGCTTGCTTGTCAATCTCACGCAAAAGCTTTAACGAGTCGACAGCCTCGATCATGGTGATATACGGGGCGATATATTTCACCTTGTTGGTTTGCAGATGACCGATGAAATGCCAACGGATATCCTTCGGCAGCGTCTCCACCTTCTGGCGCAGTTCCTGCTCGTGGCTCTCGCCGAACGTGCGCTGGCCCTCGCCATAGGCAGCCTCGATATATTCGTTGGGGTGATACTTGCTGATGGCCACCAGGCGCACACCCTGCGGCAAATGACTCAGCACCTCGCGAAGATTTCCCTTAACGTCGTACATCGTCAGCCTTCAAACTCAGGTTTTTCGTCCTTCACCTCCTGTTTGCCGTACTCGAAGACATCCATCAGCTTGGTCTCGCTGACAGAGGCAATGACATAGTCAATCATCGTCGTGCCCATGACACTCTCGATATTGCCGACGGCACCCTTCAGCGTACCGGCCTGTACCAGGTAGTTGACGGCAGAACGCTTCTCCTTCTCCGTCTTCTCGTCGATGGTGATGAACTCGAGCTTAGCCTTATACCAACGGTCGGCCAGCTCCTCGTCCGAGAAGAAAATCTCCTTATAAGGGGCTATCTTGATGTCCTTGATGGTGAACTCGCCGCTGATATACGACGACATCTCTTCCATGATGCGCTTCTCGGCCTCCGTAAACGACAAGGCATCAACGACATAACTCTCACTTACTTTTTTCTGCAAGCCGTCCTCCATCACTTTCTCGTAGGCAATCTTGCACTCAAACCAAATTGCTGTTCTTGATCTCATATTGTTATTACTCTTTTACTTTTTTTCCTTTTAATAGTTCTTTCCCGGCAACTGGACACCACGACTGTTCGTGCCGCCTATCTGCTGTTTCTTCTGATTCGTGATACGCTCGATAATCTCGGTGGCAATAAGCTGTGAACGCTCGGGCGAGAGTCCTGCCTCGGCACCCAGCTCGCTCTGCGACTTCATCAGTTCCTCGATGGTCGACTCGCTTTCCGACAGGAACTTCTTCTCGCTGTTGCTCATATATTCCTTATTATATATCTTCGACAGGATGCGGTCGGCCTCCTTCTCATACTTCTTGCGGAATATCTCCTCGGCCTTGGCCTGGAAATCGCGCTCGGCAGCTTCATCGACCACCAGCGAATCGCCGTCGCTGGTCACACCCAGCTCGGCAGGATCGAAACCATCGTCAATCAGGTCGTCGGTTGGCTGACGAGGGGCAGGCTTTACAAACTCCACAGGCTGTGTCTCAGGGAAATATTCAAAATACAGGCCCACACAAACCAAGGTAAGCACACCCACCACCAGGAGCGTGATGAGCGACTTGATGCTGGCACGGCGCTTCTGGATGGCTTTCAGCAGGTCTTCGGGACTGTTGAAACGGTCTTCCGGCGATTCTCCCGTAGCTTTTTTCAATGCCGAACGGTATTCCAGGGGAATGTCAGCCTTGTCGTAGATTCCCTGGATGAATTTACCAATACTATACACGTCGCAACGGTCGTCGACAGCACCGCCATTCAACACTTCGGGAGCCACATATTGCGCATCGTCGCCAAAAAACTCCCTCTGATCGTTCAGGGCGTGGTAGAACGAGCCATGCGAGAGCAACAGCGCCTTGTTGTCGCCTTTGCGCACGAAAACAGTCTTCGGCGAATAGCACACATGGCGAATCTGCTGACTGTGAAGATAGGTAGTGGCTTCGACCAGCGAACTGAGCACCTCGTCCATAAATCCCTTCTCGGCTACGATGGCAGGATTGTCGATCAACAACTGTTCGAAGGTCTGGTAGTTGCCCAACTCCAGTTCCAGACGCTCCACGTCGCCCTGTGCATTCGTCACTGGCGAGAAGTGTATCTGATGTTTGTCAACCAGCGTGGCATTCTTCTCGCACTCGGCCTGCAAAGCCTTCGAGAAAACGATGTTCTGGTTCTTTTCGGGAAGGATATCCACCACACAACGCCACTTGCCGTCCACCTGTTCACGATAGAAACCTCCGATAGGCTGCATCACCTGATGCTTCTGACCTTCGTTTCGTGCTGCCAGTAATTCTTCGTAATTCATAGTTTAATTGCTTTTCGGAGTGCAAAAGTACAAAATAAAACATTAATTTCGATTCATTTTTCATATTATTTTGTTGCGGAAGCAAATTTTTCACTTTTCACTCTTCACTTTTCACTTAAAATTCGTACCTTTGACTATCGTCGAAAGTACTTTCGTTCGAGAAAACCCCAAAAAATTTTGGTTTTCTTCTCACTAATTCGTACCTTTGCAGTCGATTTACGTAAATTAAGAAACAATGCCGGAAATATCAGTACGCGGACTGGAGATGCCCGAGTCGCCTATCAGGAAACTCGCTCCTTTGGCTGCCGCAGCAAAAAAACGTGGAACGAAGGTCTATCATCTGAACATCGGACAGCCCGACCTGCCTACCCCACAGGTAGCACTCGATGCGTTGAAGCAGATAGACCGTAACATCTTGGAGTATTCACCTTCGCAAGGCTATTTGAGCTATCGCGAGAAACTCGTCAGCTATTACGCGAAATATAATATTAATGTAACTGCCGACGATATCATCATCACCAGCGGCGGTTCCGAGGCGGTACTCTTCGCCTTCCTGAGCTGTCTTAATCCTGGTGACGAAATCATCGTGCCAGAGCCGGCCTACGCCAACTACATGGCCTTTGCCATCTCTGCCGGTGCCAAGATTCGCACCATCGCCACGACGATTGACGAAGGATTCTCGCTGCCGAAGGTCGAGAAGTTTGAAGAACTCATCAACGACCGCACGCGGGCTATCATGATCTGTAACCCCAACAACCCGACGGGCTATCTCTATACACGCCGTGAGATGAACCAAATCCGTGACCTGGTGAAGAAGTACGACCTGTATCTCTTCTCCGACGAGGTGTATCGCGAGTACATCTACACAGGGTCGCCCTATATTTCGGCCTGCCATCTGGAAGGTATTGAGCAGAACGTCATCCTCATCGACTCTGTGTCGAAGCGCTACAGCGAGTGCGGTATCCGAATCGGAGCACTCATCACGAAGAATGCCGAGGTGAGGAAGGCTGTGATGAAGTTCTGTCAGGCTCGACTCTCCCCGCCACTCATCGGACAGATTGTGGCCGAGGCATCGCTGGAGACGCCCGAGGACTACCTGCGCGACGTCTACGACGAATACGTAGAGCGCCGTAAGTGCCTTATCGACGGTCTGAACCGCATTCCCGGAGTCTACAGTCCCATTCCCATGGGTGCTTTCTACACGGTGGCCAAGCTGCCCGTCGACGATGCCGAGAAATTCTGCCGTTGGTGTCTGGCCGACTTTGAATACGAAGGAGAGACCGTCATGATGGCTCCCGCTGCAGGATTCTATACCACTCCCGGTGCAGGCATCAATCAGGTGCGTATCGCCTATGTGTTGAAAAAGAAGGATCTGGAACGTGCACTCTTCGTGCTGCGCAAAGCACTCGAAGCCTATCCCGGAAAAGTTGAAGAGTAATCATATAATTCAAAGTTCAAACATCAAATTTCAAACGCTTTGAATCTTCCACTTTTCATTGCCCGTCGCATCAACGGTTCTGAAGGTCAGCGCCGTGAGGTCAGTATTCCTGCTATCCGCATCGCTACCATCGGAGTAGCTATCGGACTGGCAGTAATGATTATCACGGTATCTGTGGTGTTTGGTTTCAAACATACCATCCGCGATAAAGTCGTGGGATTCGGCAGTCATATTCAGGTCGAGAACTACCTGTCGCAACAACTGTCCGAGCCAGTCCCCATCATGATCAGCGACTCGCTCATGAAAAGCATGAAGCAACTGCCTGGGGTAAGACATATCGAGCGATACTCTCTGACACAAGGCATTCTGAAGACCGACGACGACTTTCTGGGTGTCGTCTTCAAGGGTGTGGGCAGCGACTACGACCTGTCGTTCCTCTCGAAACATCTTGTAGAGGGTGAAATGCCCAAGTTCACCGACGGACAGTCATCGTATCCCCTGCTGATTTCCCGAATGATTGCCGACAAGTTGCGACTGAAGGCTGGACAGCGTGTCTTCGCCTATTTCATTGGCGACAACGATGTCCGCGCACGCAAATTCACCATCAAGGGCATCTACGAGACAAACATGACCCAGTTCGACCAGTCGCTCTGCTTCACGGATTTTACCATTCCCGTTCGCATCAATGGCTGGGAATCCGACCAGTGCAGCGGAGCGGAAGTATTAGTCGACAACTTCGACAACGTAGACATCATTGCTGAACAATTCGTGCAGCACGTCAATCGCAAAACCGACAAATATGGAGCCATCATTACTTCGCAAACCATTCGCGAGGCACATCCCCATATTTTCTCATGGCTCGAACTGCTCGACATCAACGTGTGGATCATCTTGGTTCTCATGATTTGTGTGGCTGGATTCACGATGGTCAGCGGACTGCTCATCATCATCCTCGAGCGCACACAAATGATTGGAATCCTCAAGGCATTAGGTATGCGTAATAAGATGGTGCGACACACCTTCCTTTGGTTTGCAGCATTCATCATCGGTCGAGGCATACTTTGGGGCGATGTCATCGGGCTGGGTATCGTCATACTGCAACAACAGACTGGTTTCATACACCTCGATCCTGCCAGCTACTATGTCGACAAAGCCCCCATGGAGCTGAACATACCTATCATCATTCTACTGAACGTGGCAACACTTGTTGTGTCGCTGTTCGTGCTGATTGCACCCAGCTTCCTCATTTCCCATATCCACCCGGCACGCTCGATGAGATATGAATAAAATGAAATCCCTTAAATACGGTATAACGTAATAACGAATAATAAAACAAAAAGACTATGGAAAAAACTTGGAGATGGTTTGGCAAGAAGGACAAGATCACGCTTGCACAACTAAGACAAATCGGTGTTGAGGGCATTGTTACCGCCCTGCACGACGTGCCTCTTGGTGAGGTTTGGACTCGTGAGAAGATTCGCGACCTGCGCGAGTATATCGAGAGCTACGGCATGCGCTGGAGCGTCGTCGAGAGCCTGCCTGTAGTGGAGACTATCAAATATGGAGGTCCCGACCGCGACCACCAGATAGAGGTCTATAAGGAGTCGCTCCGTAACCTTTCCGCTGAGGGCGTCCACTGCATCTGCTACAACTTCATGCCAGTGTTGGACTGGGCTCGTACCGACCTGTTCCACAACAATCCCAACGGTGCCACCAACCTTTACTTCAACTATGCCGAGTTTGCTTATTTCGACATCTATATATTGAAGCGTCCTGGTGCCCGCGAGGAATGGGAACAGTTCAAGTTCCCCGAGGGATGGGGCGAAGGTCGTAGCGTCATCGCCGAATGCGACGAACTAGCCAAGACCATGACCCCTGAAAAGGACCACAAGCTCGTCGAGAATATCGTCATCAAGACGCAGGGCTTTGTTAGCGGTAACTTCAGCGAGAATGACGAGGCTCCCGTGCAGAAGTTCCGCGAGTTCCTTGACCTCTATAAAGGCATTGACAAGAAGCAGTTACGCGAAAATATGAAATATTTCCTCGAAGCCATCATGCCTGTCTGCGAGGAATGCAATATGAATATGTGTGTACACCCCGACGATCCCCCTATTGAGATTCTCGGCCTGCCACGCATCGTTCGCACCGAGGAGGATATCCAGTGGTTCCTCGATGCCGTGCCCAACAAGCATAACGGACTCACGTTCTGTGCCGGCTCGCTGTCAGCAGGCGCCTACAACAACGTCGTTGAAATGGCCAGGAAATTTGCTTCTCGTACCCATTTCGTTCATCTGCGTTCGTGCCACATCTTCCCCAATGGTGACTTCACCGAGGCCAGCCATCTGGGTGGACGTGCCGACCTCATTGAGCTCTGCCGAATCTTCGAGAAGGAAAATCCTAGTCTCCCCATGCGTGTGGACCATGGTATGACATTTACCGATGAGCCTGGTGGCATTATGGACGAGTCCAGTCATGGCCACAATGCCGGTTACACGCTTCTCGGCCGCATGTTTGCCATGGGGCAGATACAGGGTGTCATCGCTACCGTCGACCGCGAACTAGGTATTCCCTACAAGCAGCCCGGGTTCTTCGACTAAAATACATGAGCAAGATAACGATTAAACACTTTAAGTTGCTGATTTCACTGCTGTTGCTGGCAACGGTGGTTTGTGCCCAGCCCAAGTACGAGGTGCGTGCTGTGTGGCTGACGACCATCGGTGGCATTGACTGGCCAACAAGTTATGCACACGACGGCATGGGCATCGCTGCTCAGAAACGACAATTAACGGACATGCTGGATCGCTTGAAGCAAGTTGGGGTGAATACCGTTATGTTGCAAACCCGCGTTCGCGCTACCACCATCTATCCTTCACAATTGGAACCATGGGACGGCTGTCTTAGTGGCAAACCAGGTTCCAGTCCAGGATATGACGCCCTGCAATATGCCATCGACGAATGTCACCGTCGAGGAATGGAACTGCACGCATGGGTGGTAACCATTCCCATCGGGAAATGGAACTCTTATGGCTGTCAGCTGCTACGTCGGCGCTACCCTTCGATGGTCATTAAAATCGGTGAAGAGGGATATATGAATCCCGAACGCTCAGCAACGGCAGACTATTTGACGAACATCTGCGAGGAGATAGTGAGCCGTTACGATATTGATGGCATCCACTTGGACTATATCCGCTATCCTGAGACCTGGCGAGGGGCGAAATCGACCTCGAACATCACGAATATTGTGAGAAGTATCAGTCGAAAGGTCAGGACATACAAGCCATGGGTGAAGCTAAGCTGCTCGCCCATAGGTAAATTTGACGATCTCGCCCGCTATTCGTCGAAGGGATGGAATGCCCGTCGGCAAGTGGCACAGGATGCTCAGGGATGGCTCCGCGAAGGACTGATGGACCAATTGTACCCGATGATGTATTTCCAAGGGAACAACTTCTACCCCTTTGCCATCGACTGGCAAGAATACAGCTATGGACGAACCATCGTCAGTGGACTGGGCATCTACATGTTGCATCCACGTGAGCGCAACTGGCCCTTGAGCGAGGTGGAACGCCAAATGAATGTTACCCGAAGCCTCGGCATCGGACACTGCTACTTCCGGGCTAAATTCCTGTTGGATAATGTGAAAGGCGTCTACGACTTTGTGAAGCGTTTCGACCGCCATCCGGCGCTGGTACCACCTATGACATGGGCACATAATATTGCTCCGACAGCCCCCACGACTCTAACCGTCGCACATTCGACGCAGGGTGACCGCCTCGAGTGGCATGGTGCCGAAGACCGTAGTGACGGGCCATACTTATTGTATAATGTTTATGCCTCACCGGAAATTCCTGTAGATACTGAAGACCCCGGCAATCTGGTTGCTACTCGATATCTGTGGCAACGACTGACGATTCCACACCCGCAGCATGCACGGCGACTTTATTATGCCGTAACTGCCGTCGACCGCTATGGCAACGAGAGTAGTGCCATTCAGGAAAGGCCGCAATCATCGAACATGCTGCTACGCCAACCCCTAACCCCCATCACGCAGAACCCATGGAGAAAGTAATATTAGGTATCGATCCGGGAACGAACATCATGGGATATGGCATCATCAAGGTCGTGGACAACAAGGCTGAAATGGTGACGATGGGAGTCATCGACTTGCGTAAGTTCGGCGATGGCTACCTGAAGCTGGGGCATATCTTTGAACGGGTGACGGGCATCATCGACGGCTATTTGCCCGACGAGATGGCCATCGAGGCACCCTTCTTTCAGAAGAACGTACAAACTACGCTGAAGTTAGGACGTGCACAGGGTACAGCCATTGCTGCAGCCATACATCACGGTGTTCCCGTACACGAATATGCACCCATGAAAATCAAGATGGCCATCACCGGCAATGGTGCCGCGTCGAAGGAACAAGTGGCAGGCATGCTGCAACGGCTCTTGAACTTCGATAAGGAAGCCCTGTCGAAATTCATGGATGCCACCGATGCCTTAGGGGCTGCTTACTGCCACTTCATGCAGATGAACCGTCCCGAAAGCCAGGCACACTACAAGGGCTGGAAGGACTTTATAACGAAAAACAAAGAAAGAGTCAAAAAGTAAGAGATAAGGGATATGAAGGTGACTGCTGTAATAGGCCGGAATGGTAGTGGCAAAACACAATACATCGACCAGCTACGCAAGAAGCTGGCCTCCGACAGTGTGCGCTACATTGCTTTTTCCGACTCGTATGGTCCCAATGTCGACAGTCAGTATTACCTGCAACTACGCTGGAACCAACACGATATCGACCACGAGACACCAACAGCGGGAGAACTGTTGCAGCGCGCCTACCTGTTGGCAGGCGACGACACAGAGGAACGCCGCCAGATGAAGGAGCATCTGTATCAGATGTTCCACATGGACGGTTTGCTCGACAAATACATCATCACTCTCTCGAGCGGTGAATTGCGCAAATTCCAACTGACGAAAACGCTATTTGCTAATCCTCGCCTACTAATCATCGACAATCCCTTCATCGGACTGGATGCCGAGACACGCGACCAACTGAAGCAGCTGCTGCTCGTGCTGGCTCAGGAACGCGAGATGGAAATCATACTCGTTATTGCCAAGTCCGACGATATACCTGAATACGTGACGGAAACCATCGAGACATCTCCTCAGGAAACCGTCCCAGCCCACGTGCTGTCAAAGATACATCATGAAGCGATTCTGTCGCTCCCCTACCACGACAACGATTACAACTGCCAGCGGGTTGTCGACATGAAACAAGTCTGCATCCGCTACGGCGAACGCACCATCCTGAAGGATTTTGACTGGACCGTGATGAATGGCGAGCGATGGGCCTTGTCAGGACAAAACGGCAGTGGAAAGTCGACGCTACTCTCGCTGATTTGCGCCGACAATCCGCAGAGCTACGCATGCGACATCACGCTGTTCGACAAGCCTCGCGGCAGCGGCGAAAGCATCTGGGATATCAAAAAGCACATCGGCTATGTGTCGCCCGAGATGCACCGTTCTTATAAACGCAACCTGCCGTGCATCCGCATTGTGGCAAGTGGCATGATGGACTCCATCGGGCTCTATGCCGTGCCCAACGAGCAGGATTATGCCAAGTGCCGTTGGTGGATGGATATCTTTGGCATCGGACATTTGGCCGACCGTCCTTTCCTGCAGCTGTCAAGTGGTGAGCAGCGACTGGTGTTGCTGGCACGGGCTTTCGTAAAAGATCCGCAACTATTGATTCTGGACGAACCGCTTCACGGACTCGACCTATGGAACCGCCGACTGGTGAAGGATGTGATAGAAACGTTCTGCCAGAGACGCAACAAGACGATGATCATGGTCACTCACTATCAGGAAGAACTGCCTGCCAATATTACACACCGCAAATTTTTGGCACGGAATTTGTAAACACCCCAATAGCAAATCGTCAAATAGCCGATAAATAGTAAATAGTAAATCGTCAAATAGTAAATATAGTGACCAGTCAATTTTCACAAAAAGTATCTGAAATTCTTGCCTTCTCACGCGAAGAAGCAGCACGCCTGGCCAGCCAGAGTGTGGCACCGGAACATTTGCTGCTTGGCATGTTGCGCATGAAAGACGGGCCCACAGTGAACTTGTTCCAACGGCTCGACATCAATCTGCAAAGCGTCAAGAGCGAATTGGAGACTCGCGTGCGGAACGACGAGATAGGAATGCCCATCTACACACAACAATTAGTATTAAACGACAAGGCAAGCAACATTCTGAAACTGGCAGTACTGGAGGCACGCCTGCAACGCACCAACCGTGTAGAAGAACAGCACGTGCTGCTTGCCATCCTGCACGACTCCACAGAAAACGGAGCCAAACAAATATTGGAGATGAATAATATGAATTATGAAGACGCACTGGCTATGCTCAGCGTTACAAACGGTATAGGACTGCCCGAGGAGGATTACGAAGAAGAAGATCAGAACGACGTTTCCAACAATGCATCTAGCGGTTCTGCCACAGGCAAGACGACTACCACACAAACTAAGCAAACGAAATCGAAGACACCTGCATTGGACAATTTCGGCACAGATCTCACCCTATTGGCTCTGGAATCGAAGCTAGATCCCTGTGTGGGCCGCCAGCAAGAGATTCAGCGAGTTATTGAGATTCTTGGACGCCGAAAAAAGAACAACCCCATTCTCATTGGTGAACCTGGTGTCGGCAAGAGTGCCATCGTTGAAGGCTTGGCCCAAATGATAGCCTCGCGCCATTGTTCACCCATGCTCTTCAACAAACGGCTCATTACGCTCGACATGACAGGTGTTGTGGCAGGTACCAAGTATCGCGGACAATTCGAGGAACGCATGAAGATGCTGGTGAAGGAGCTCGAGCAAAACCCCGACATCATTATCTTCATCGACGAGATACACACCATGATTGGAGCTGGTTCAGCAGCCGGCACAATGGATGCTGCCAACATCCTGAAACCAGCCTTGGCACGTGGTACCATCCAATGCATCGGAGCCACCACACTCGACGAGTACCGTAACTCCATCGAGAAGGACGGAGCCTTGGAACGCAGGTTCCAGAAGGTACAGGTAGAGCCCACTACGAACGACGAGACACTTCAGATTCTTAAGAATGTCAAGGGACGCTACGAGTACCATCACCATGTGACGTTTACTGACGAAGCCATTGAGGCTTGTGTCAAATTGACAGCCCGATACATCAACGACCGCTTCATGCCCGACAAGGCCATCGATGCAATGGACGAAACAGGCTCTCGCGTTCATCTGCAACATGCCAATATCCCTCCCGAAATTACGGAAAAGGAAAGGGAAATCAAGCAGATCAAAGAGATGAAACAAGAGGCTGTAAGCAATCAGGATTTCATGCTTGCTGCCAGCTATCGTGATCGCGAAACGGTACTCTCGCACGAATTACAGGAGCTGAATCAGAAATGGCTCAGCGGTGAGGCCGATGTCCGCGAGGAAGTGACGGCAGAAGATGTGGCAGCCGTCGTCTCCATGATGAGTGGCGTGCCCGTCCAGCGCATGGCACAGGAGGAAGGCATCCGACTGAAAGGCATGGCTCAGGAACTGAAGTCGCACGTGATAGCTCAGGACAAGGCAATTGAGAAGATGGTTCGTGCCATCCAGCGCAACCGTGTGGGACTGAAAGAACCCAACCACCCTATTGGCGCCTTTATGTTCTTGGGACCGACCGGTGTTGGTAAGACCTATCTGGCCAAGAAACTGGCAGAGTTTATGTTTGGTTCTGCCGATGCTTTAATACGCATCGACATGAGCGAATATACAGAGGCGTTCAATGTGTCACGACTCATTGGCGCCCCCCCAGGATACGTTGGTTACGAGGAAGGCGGCCAGTTGACGGAACGTGTACGCCGACATCCCTACTCTATCGTGCTGCTTGACGAAATCGAGAAAGCTCATGGCAATGTGTTCAACCTGCTGTTGCAAGTGTTGGACGAAGGTCGACTGACAGATGGCAACGGACGCTTTGTGGATTTCCGCAATACGGTGATTATCATGACCTCAAATGCTGGTACCCGTCAGCTGAAAGACTTCGGACGCGGCGTGGGATTCAATTCGAAGTCGTCGTCGCTGATGCTCAATGAGCAAGATAAAGAGCATGCCCGCCAGATTGTGCAGAAAGCGCTGTCGAAGCAGTTCTCGCCCGAATTTCTGAACCGTCTGGACGAAATCATCACCTTCGACCAGTTGGACCTGGAGGCTATCAAGCAGATTATCGACATCGAGTTAAAGAGTCTCTTCCAGCGCATTGACGAGCTAGGCTACAAGGTAGAGCTGAGTGAAAGTGCCAAGGAGTTCGTGGCCGAAAAGGGCTATGACGTGCAGTTCGGTGCCCGTCCCTTGAAGCGTGCCATCCAGACATACATCGAGGACGGTATCTCGGAGATGATTGTCAACGAAGAACTACCTGCTAGCGCTACGATATGCATCGACAAAGTGACCGACAAAGAAGAATTATCATTCACTACAAAAACGGAAACATTATGAAAAGAATCTATTTAATTATTACTTCCATCTGCCTGCTGGCCCTGACGGTAGCCACCATTTCTTCCTGTGGTGCCGGCACGTTCTTGCAAACCATAGGAAGCGGAGGCACTGTAGGTAACATCTTTACCAGCGTCATCGGACTCGACAGAGTGTCTGAGAAGGGGCTCATCGGCACTTGGAAATATAATGGTCCGGGGGTGGCCTTCACCAGCGAGAACCTGTTGGCAAAAGCTGGTGGTGAGGTGGCTGCCACCAAGATCGAACAGGAACTGACGCCCTATTTCCAACAAGTCGGTCTCTCGGCACAAAACACCAGTGTCGTGTTCAACGAGGACAAGACCTTCAAGGCAACCATCGCCGGCAAGAGCTTTAGTGGCACATGGTCTTTCGACGAAGCCCAGGCCAAGGTGACATTACAGGGATTGCTGCTCAGCGTCAACTGTTATGCCAAGCGCGAATACGGTGGTATCGCATTGCTTTTCGAGTCGAAAAAGCTGTTGCAGGTGTTGCAGGTATTGGCAACGCTCAGTGGAAACCAGACCGCCCAGAAGGTGGGCGACCTCAGCAAGAACTACGACGGAATCCGTCTTGGTTTCGATATGAAGAAATAGGTTTTAAAAGAAGCAATACAATAAAGTGACTCCTGGAAAGAAGTCACTTTTTTTACTCTATACGCAAACACATCATCGTCAGGTCGTCATTCGGTTCTGCACCATTACGATGTTTGTTCACCTCATCCATCATTTTCAGGATTACCTTCTTCGCATTGTCTAATGACTTGTCGCTCAATATCTCAAGAATGCGTTCATCGCTGAACTGGGCCTGTTCCTTATTCTCCGCCTCATTGAGTCCGTCAGAATAGAGGAACAGGGGTACGCCCCTGATATTCTCGATCGTCTCGCCGACATACTCAAGTCCTGGCCACAAACCGATAGGCGCATTCGACTCAACCTCCATAAACTTTGGGGGATAGCCTATGACGGGAGGGTTATGTCCGGCATTACAATAGTCCATGCGTCCCGTCTTCAGGTCAATCAGTCCCATGAACATCGTGACAAACATGCCCTGATCATTGTTCTCCGTCAACGCGTTATTCATACGGGTGGCAATGTCAGCGGGTTTCATGTGTTCCGAGCCGAGGGTACGGAACATACGGTTCGCCTGAGCCATAAACAGCGAGGCGGGAACACCCTTGCCAGCTACATCGCCCAGGCAGAAATACAACTCGTCGCCTAACAACTGATAGCCATACAGGTCGCCACCAATCTCCTTGGCAGGTGTCATGGCGGCATACATATCGATATTCTCACGATCAGGGAAAATATTCGGTACCATCGACATCTGGATGTCACGGGCAATACGCAGCTCACTTTGGATACGCTCCTTAATCTGTGTCGTCTCCTCCAGTTGGTCGTAGGCCACCTTAAGCTTGTCGTGGGCTTCCTCCAACCGGCCATGAGCTTCTTGCAATCGGTGGGTAGCCTTGCGCCGATGAAGAGTGAAAATGATGAAGAACGTGGTCAGCAAACACAGGGCAACTCCCGTTGCCAGCAATCGTTGCTTCGTCAGGTCCATCTCCTTCTGGGCAATCTCGGCCTCCTTACCCTGCATGTCGTAGATAGTAGCCAGCTCGGCAATAGCACTGATCTTCTGTCCAGTAATGGCTGAATCGAGCAACGACAGAATACGCATGCCTTCCACACGAGCGGAATCAAATCGTCCCGCCTTTTCGTTGGCATGATATTTGGGCAACCGGTAGAGTTGCAGCGCATCGAGCGACAACTCCATGCCCCAGCCGTTAAGTGCCTGGTCGAGAAAACGATAATTATATGCTGCCTCATGATAGCGCTCGGCAACGGTCAGATAGTCGTTGGCATTAATACGTCCGGCAGGCGTCTCGGCATAGTTGGTCTTCTGGAATCGCTCATAAGCCGCAGCGGCCTCTTCTTTCTTGCCCAGCTTACTTAAAGCTACGGCTCGCATAATCTCTATACGTCCCTGATACTCATCGAAATACTCCGTGCGGGCATCAGGACGAAGACGATATTTATTCAACAGCATTTCCGTGCGGTCTATCCAATAGATAGACTCCGCATAACGACGGGTATTGATATAGGCCTGACTGGTGTAAACCGTACCTATCACTGCCTCTTGGAATCCGCGGCTCGTCGTATCCGACTGCCAGCGGTTGACATAGTGTCCGCGAGCTGTGATAAAGCTCTCGTTAGCCTCTTTGTCCTGACCTAAATTCAACTGACAGCAGCCGATATTATTTAGAAGTATGGCGTAGTCAATGTCCGATCCGATGCCCGTCTGTTCCATCTTCTTAACGGCAGGAATAGCTATTTGCAGAGCACCTTCAAAGTCACCTTTCACCAATAGCAGTTCCGACAGACGGCGCGCCACCTTGTTATAGCTCAACTGGTCGAGATCGTTCTTTACTTCATTGTCCAAGGCCTTACGATAGCAGATTTCTGCCATGCGGTACTGCCCCTGTCTGTAGTAAGAAACACCGCGCCAGCGGTTGGCATTCAGTGCGGATATGTCGCCCTCCATCTCAAAGCTGTCCGTCACGACACGCATGCGTTCGTAATCCATCGTGACGCCAATGGAGAAAATGACACTATCAGCATGACTGGCACGAATCTCACGCTGACGGGCATAGCGGCACGACGAAAGACACATCGCCCCCAAAAGTAGCACTACAACAACACGGAGAAGCCTTGAGTTATTCATAATTATCTGACTTATTGTCACAATTTCGTTGCAAAGATACAAAAACTTTAGAGTTTTCATGCATAAGTTTCAGATTTTTTGTACCTTTGCACGCAAATTATCGATAATTATGAGAAAAATATTGACTTTCGTAGCGGTACTGCTATTGGCAGTACCCGTTACAAGCAAGACTTTAGAGAACGACGTGATTGGAAAAAGTAACATTAAACTGACGAGTCGCATGATGACGCCCGAAGCCCTATGGGCTATGGGGCGCATTGGTTCAGTGGCAGCTTCTCCCAATGGCAGCAAGGTGGCCTATCAGGTAGGCTATTACAACGTGAAACAGAACAAGAGTCGCCAAGTTATCTGCGTGATGAACTGTGACAGCAAAGGCAGTGGTAACAAGCAGTTAAGTACCAGCCAGAAGAGCGAGACCGACCCTGCATGGCTTGACAACGAGACCATCGCCTTCATCAGCGGTGGTGAGATCTGGAGCATGAAGGCTGACGGCACGGACCGCAAACAGCTGTCAAAAACCGACGGCCAGGTCGAGGGATTCAAGTTCTCGCCCGACCGTTCGAAAGTCATCATTCTGAAGAGCATCCCTTTCCATGAGGTTATCAAGGAAAATCCCAGCGACCTGCCTAAGGCTACTGGCCGTCTTGTCACCGACCTGATGTACCGCCACTGGGACCACTATGTAGAAAGCATCCAGCACCCCTTCGTCTATACAGTGGGCGATGGTTCCGCCATCGCCAAAAATGGTACTGACATCCTCGCTGGCGAGCCCTACGAATGCCCCATGGAGCCCTTCGGCGGCATCGAGCAGCTGGCATGGAGTCCCGACTCAAAGACCATTGCCTACACTTGCCGTAAGAAGACGGGACTGGAATATTCCATCTCGACCGATTCCGACATTTATTTATATAATGTGGCGACGGGTGACACCAAGAATCTGTGCAAGCCCGCCGACTATGTGGCTCCGAAGGTTGACCCCACCATCACGCTGAGAGTGCAGGCCGTGAACGCCAAGGATAACCTGAAGAACAACGTAGGCTACGATCAGAACCCGCAGTTCTCGCCCGACGGCAAATATATTGCCTGGCAGTCTATGGAGCGCGACGGTTACGAGGCCGATCTCAACCGTCTGTGCATCTGCGAGCTGGCAACGGGCGAGAAGCAGTATGTCGACTGGAAGAGTGATGTCGAAGCCTTCTGCTGGGCACCCTATCAAGGGAAAGCCGACAAGGAGTTCAAGGCCAAGAGTGTGACGACAAGTACTCCCCGTCTCTATTTCCTCAGCGTATGGGAAGGCTGCTGCAATATGTACACTGTATTGAACAGCGGACATGTCTTCCAACTGACGGAGGGATGGCACGACTGGACATCTCTGCAGATGGCTAACAAGGGCAACGTCATCATCGCCACCCAGCAAAGCCTAAGCCACCCGACGGACATCTACTATGTACTGCCATCCAGTAAATTTGTCTTGAAGAACGTTACTTCAAAAGAAAAAACATTCAAGGCCAATGCCGAAACTTGGCAGATGACTCACGAGAACGACCACATCCTCTCGCAGCTGACCCTGGGCAAGATGGAGCAGTACTGGGTGCCGACCTCCGACGGCAAGAAGGAGCTGGTTTGGGTGATGCTGCCTGCGAACTACGAGGAAGGCAAGAAGTATCCGACCCTACTTTTTTGCGAGGGTGGACCGCAGAGCCCCGTGTCGCAATTCTGGTCGTACCGCTGGAACTTCCAGATGATGGCAGCCAACGGCTATGTCGTCGTGGCACCGAACCGTCACGGATTGCCGGGCTTTGGACAGGAATGGAAGGAAGAAATCTCTGGCGACTGGACCGGTCAGTGCATGCAGGACTATCTCGCTGCTATTGACTTTGCTGCCGACTCTCTGCCTTATGTCGACCGCAACCGCTTAGGCGCTGTCGGTGCCTCATTCGGAGGATTCTCCGTCTACTATCTGGCTGGCATCCACGAGAAGCGCTTCAAGGCATTCATCGCCCACGACGGAGCATTCAACCTGGCAGCCATGTACTTGGAGACCGAAGAGAACTGGTTCTCCAACTGGGAGTATGATGAGGCCTACTGGCACCGTCCGCAGATGCCTAATGCCAAGAAGACCTACCACGACTCTCCACATAAGATGGTCGAGAAGTGGGATACGCCCATTCTCTGCATCCATGGTGAGAAGGACTACCGCATCAACTACACGCAGGGCATGCAGGCTTTCAATGCCGCCCGCATGAAAGGTATTCCCGCCGAGTTCCTCGTCTTCCCCGACGAGAACCACTGGGTGTTGAAGCCGCAGAATGGCATCCTCTGGCAGCGCACCTTCTTCGACTGGCTGGACCGCTGGCTGAAATAAAGATAAAAAGGTAAAAAAGGTAAAAAAGTAAAACGATAATGACTCAAGCAATTCAAAAAACACTTCGCGACTCTGCCGGCATGCGGTGGACCGCGCTGCTGCTCCTCGCTTTGGCGATGTTCTGCAGCTACATTTTTATGGACATCCTCTCGCCCATCAAGGACTTGATGCAAGAGACCCGCGGCTGGGACTCCACGGCCTTCGGCACAATGCAGGGCTCTGAGGTATTCCTCAACGTATTCGTATTCTTTCTCATCTTCGCCGGCATCATCCTCGACAAGATGGGTGTCCGCTTCACCGCCGTGCTCTCGGCAGCCGTCATGCTCGTCGGAGCCGTCGTCAAGTGGTATGCCGTCAGCGAGTCGTTTATGGGCACAGGACTCGAGACATGGTTTACCAATAATCTGAACTATATCCCCGTCTTCGACGAGTTAGGCGTATCTCCGTTCTACGAGGGCATGCCCGCATCGGCTAAGTTTGCCGCCTGCGGATTCATGATCTTCGGTTGCGGCTGCGAGATGGCCGGCATCACCGTCTCTCGCGGTATCGTGAAGTGGTTCAAGGGCCGCGAGATGGCACTGGCCATGGGTTCCGAGATGGCACTAGCCCGTCTGGGTGTCGCTACCTGCATGATCTTCTCGCCGTTCTTCGCCAAGCTCGGCGGCAACATTAGCGTCAGTCGTTCAGTAGCATTCGGTGTCGTGTTGATGTGCATCGCACTCATTATGACCATCGTCTACTTCTTCATGGACAAGAAGCTCGACAGCCAGACCGGCGAGGCTGAAGAGAAGGACGACCCCTTCAAGATCAGCGACCTCGGTCAGATTCTCACTTCCAGCGGTTTCTGGCTCGTGGCCTTGCTTTGCGTGCTCTACTATTCGGCCATCTTCCCCTTCCAGAAGTATGCCGTCAACATGCTGCAGTGTAACCTCACGCTCACCGAGCCTGCCTACGACTCCTTCTGGGCATCCAGCAGCGTCACCATCATCCAGTATGTCATCATGCTGCTCGTAGCCGGCTTCGGCTTCGCCAGCAACTTCCAGAAGCAGAAGGGCCGTCAGTATGGCATGCTTGCCGTCTCGATTGTCGTCCTCGTCACCTATTGCTATATGGGCTACATGCGCCAGTCGGCAGAGTCCATCTTCGCCGTCTTCCCCTTGTTAGCCGTACTCATCACGCCGATTCTCGGTTCCTACGTCGACCATAAGGGCAAGGCAGCCACCATGCTCATCCTGGGCTCCCTGCTGCTCATCGCCTGTCACCTGACGTTCGCCTTTATCCTGCCGCTCTTCAAGGAGTCGGCCGTCGGAGGCATCATCATCGCCTACGCCACCATCCTCGTATTGGGCAGTTCGTTCTCGCTCGTACCCGCCTCGCTGTGGCCCAGCGTACCCAAGCTCGTCGACGCCAAGGTCATCGGTTCCGCCTACGCCCTTATTTTCTGGATTCAAAACATCGGCTTGTGGCTGTTCCCCCTGCTTATCGGCAAGGTGCTCGACTCCACCAACCCCGGAGTGACCGATCCCACCAAGTTCGACTATACCGCCCCGCTCATCATGCTGGCTAGCCTCGGTGTGGCTGCCCTGCTGCTCGGCTTCATACTGAAAGCCGTCGATAAGAAGAAGGGCATCGGACTCGAAGAGCCCAATATCAAAGAGTAAAGGGTAAAAAGTAAAAAGGTAAAAAAAAAAAACGAAAGACTTTGAATAAGCTATTTAGACAAGACAACGCATACGCTGAAGTATTCTCCTTCCAGAGACAGGGCGAAGTCGTCGAATATCATGTCATGATACATGCCCGTGCCGAAGGACGCACATTCCAGCAACAGCTCGACGCCGTGCTCGACTGCTACGAACAGCTGAAGACTCAGGAGCTCAAAGGAGCCACCGCCGTCCTGAAGCGCTACTTCCTCAGCGACGTAGCCAATCAGGCTGATGACGTGCTGCTGGCCGACACCAGCGACTGCGCCAAGAGCATCATCGGACAGTCACCTCTCGACGGCAGCAAGATTGGCCTATGGGTCTACATGATGACCAGCGTCAGCACCCGTCTATTGCCCAGCGGACTATATGAGGCCCGTCACGGTGCGTTCCGTCATCTGTGGAATGCCAGTGCCCACAACACGGCACAGAACTCAGAATACCAGACCCGCCTGCTCTTCAACGAGTATATCATGCAACTCGCTCAGGAGGGCTGCACGCTGGCCGACAACTGCATTCGCACGTGGCTCTTCGTCAACGATGTCGACGTCAACTACGGTGGCGTCGTCACCGCACGCAATAAGATATTCTTCACGCAGGGGCTCACCGAGGACACCCACTACATAGCCTCCACAGGTATTGGTGGACGGGCTCAGGACGCCAAGGTCATGACGCAGATGGACAACTATGCCATCGCCGGTATCAATAAGGAACAGGTACATTATTTATATGCACCCACCCATCTGAACCGCACCAGCGACTATGGCGTCAGCTTCGAGCGCGGCACCTATGTCGACTATCGTGACCGCCGCCACATCATCATCTCCGGCACCGCCAGCATCAACAACAAGGGACTGATAGAACATCCGAAGGACATCGTCCGCCAGACCCACCGCATGTGGGACAATGTCGAGGCACTACTCCACGAGGCCGATGCGACCTACGACGACGTCGCTGTCATGATTGTCTATCTGCGCGACGTGGCCGACTACGATGTCGTACGACGCCTCTACGAAGAGCGATTCCCCGACAAGCCACGCATCATCGTCCATGCCCCCGTGTGTCGCTCCGGCTGGCTCATTGAGATGGAGTGTATGGCCCTCAAGCCGACGGATAACGCCACCATGCCCGAATTCTGAATGCTGATTACGGGAATAGGAAGCGGACGACGAGTGGCAGGTGGTCGCTGAATCCGCGCTGATAACGATAACCTACAAAGGTACGGAGGGGTTTGACTCCTCCGTATTTTTTGTCGTCCTCGAGGAGAAAGGGCGCGTCGTTGATGAAAGCCTGCTGGACGTTGGTGCGGAGCGACTGGCTGATCAGTACATGATCGATACTCTCCCACTCGCCCTCGTAGCGGTAGGTGCCCAGGGCGCCATGCGTACCGCGGGCATCGCGTGTGACGTTATGGAGTCCGTGCTGCTGCAAGAACTGAATCGAGGGACTGTCGGCATAATCGTTGAAGTCGCCGGCAACAAGAATCTTGGCGTGTGGCGGCAGCTGGTTGACGACGCTCACGATGCGTTGCATGACCTGGAGGCGGTTGGGACGCGTGGGGCGTTCGCCACCATAACGGCTGGGGGCATGGACGACAAAGATGTGGAGGGTGTCGCCACCAGAAGTTTCGCCCTGGACATAGAGTACGTCGCGCGTGGGACGCATATCCTTCAGGGGTTCCACCTCGAGATAGTCGCAACACAGCGGACGGAACGACATGGGCTGGTAGAGCAAAGCAACGTCGATGCCGCGGACGTCGGGCGACTGAGTCATCAGGTATTCGTAACCTGCATGGCGCAGTAGTGAGCGGCGGGTGAGGTCGTGGAGACACGAGTCGTTCTCGACTTCGACCAATGCCACGAGGTCGGGAACACCCTCGTCCTGACAAGAAAGAATAACCTGTCCGATGCTGTTGACCTTGCGCCAATAGCGTGCAGGGGTCCATTTACGCACTGAAGCAGGCAACCACTCGGTGTCCTGCTTCAGTGTATCGTGTTGGCAGTCAAAGAGATTCTCGCAGTTCAGCTCGACGAGTGTCAGCCATGATGCCAGTATCAGGGTCAGCATACTTTCTCGAGTCGCTTCATCATGGCGAACATGAAGATGGCTGCAACGAGGCAGACACCGAGGAATACGCTCCAGCATACCCACAGGGGAACAGCACCCCAGAGCAGACCTCCGACGACGACGAGCTGGTTGCCAATGGCGGTAGCCACAAACCATCCACCCATCATCATACCTTTATATTTAGGAGGAGCGACCTTCGACACGAACGAGATACCCATGGGCGACAGCAACAGCTCTCCAAAGGTCAACACGAGGTATACCATAATGAGCAGGTTAGGCGTGACGTCGGCTACGTGAACGGCAACAGGATTGCCATCGGCACCCATCTCGGTCTGCGGCATAGGCAGCCCAAACGAGCCGAATGCCATCAAGGCATAGGCCACAGCAGCCACAATCATACCGTAGGCAATCTTACGCGGAGCAGAGGGTTCCTTGCCCTTGGCAGCCAGCGCACCGAAGATAGCCATCGACACAGGCGTCAGGGCCACCACATAGAACGGGTTGAACTGCTGGAAGATAGGAGCAGACACCTCGACAGCACCTGTCACACTGTCATACTGCAGGAACAGGAAGCACAGAGCCATACCGATGACTACAGCCGAGATGGCCTTTCCTTTGCCGGTCTTCGACTGGAATAGCGAGAACAGGGCGTAGACGATGAAGATGACGGCTACGAGGTTCCACACATTGAAGCACATGGCCTGCAAGCCCTCGGCAGACTGGGCGGTGAACTCGTCGGCAAAGTAGGTCAGCGACAGTCCGTTCTGATGGAAGGCCATCCAGAAGAAGATAACGACGGCGAACACCAGACACAGGGCTACGATGCGCTGTTTGGTCTCTTCCTTCGACAGTTCTTCGACAGCGGCAGAACCGCTGTCCACAGTTTTGGCGGCAGCCTTTGCCTTGCCGCCCTCGGTATGGCGGAACGTAGAGCGGAACACATAGTAGATAGCGATGGACAGGATCAGCGACGCACAGGCCACGGCAAACGAGAAGTGGTAGGCGTCGTTAGAGCTGTAGCCCAGCGACGTCTCGGCATACTCCTTGATCTTGATGGCTGCCGTGGGAGCAAACAGGGCACCGATGTTGATGGCCATGTAGAAAATGGAGAATCCTGAGTCGCGCTTGTCCTTATACTGCGGATCGTTATAGAGGTCGCCCACCATGACCTGCAGGTTACCCTTGAAGAGTCCCGTACCAAAGCCGATGAGCAACAGCGCTGCCAGCATGACGACCAATGCCACCATGTCGCCTCCAAGGGGCACCGACAGGAGCAGATAGCCTGCAAACATAATCAGGATGCCCGTGGTCACCATACGGCCAAAGCCGAACTTGTCGGCCATGATGCCACCAATGAGCGGGAAGAAATACACTAACATGAGGAACGCACTGTAGATGGTGCCTGCCAGGGCAGGCGACAATCCGTAGTTCGCTCTCAGAAACAAAGCAAAGACGGCCAGCATGGTGTAGTAACCAAAGCGCTCGCCCGTGTTGGCCAGTGCCAACGCAAATAGTCCTTTCGGTTGTCCTTCAAACATAGTTGTTAATTATTATAGTTTTACTTTTTTACCATTATTTAATCTTGTCGTTCTTCGTCCGGACGATGTCGAACAGATAGCTCATCTTGATGACGATGGTGCCGTGGTTCGATTTGCCGAAATAGTCCTGTTTCGTATTGCCGTAGATATTGCCCAGGCCGAAGTAATAACGTCCTTCGAGCAGAAAATGTCCTACCTTGGGGTGCGAGAACTCGATGCCGGCGCCGCCCGCAATACCATAGTCGAACTTCTTCTCGACGGGCATCGTCTCCTGTGCCACGACGACGGACGAACGGGCGGTCTGGGTACCATGGCCTGGGACGATATTGGTGTTGGTCGACTCGTTCATATAGATGCCCACCTGCGGACCAATCTGGAAGAAGGCTTGGAAGCCACGACGCTCACGTCCCCACCCTAACCGGGCCATGACGGGAATCTGAATGTAGTTGATGCGACGCTCGTAGTACAGCGGATTCTGCTTCTCAGTGTCGTCGACATAATAGACGGGCTGGTTGCTGATGTCTTCGATGTTTTCCTTCCACCCCATCTGGGCATAGTTCACCTCGGCGACGATGGCACAGATGCTCTTGAAATATTTCTCGCAGGTGTAGCGCAACGACAGGCCACCAGTCAGTCCGCCCATCATGTTCTGTGGCACGTCGGGCTGAAACGATATCTTGTTCATCATGTAGCCGCCATTCACACCCACGGCAAAGTCGGTGCGGTATTCACCCACCTGCGCCTTCAGCGCCAGCGGAGCCAGCATCAGCAATATCAGAAGTTTCCTCATAGCCCACGTCAGAATTTAAGCATTTCGACACGCTGTTCAGGCATGTAGTGTACAAACATGACTTGACGGTTCATCAGACCTCCGTTGCCGATGCGTTCGAAGTTCAGCGGAGTCTGGAACGGCGTATAGCCCACCATGCCCGAGGCACCCGTAAACTTCTCGCCGTACAGGTGGAGGCCCTTGATGAAGAAATAGGCGTGGTCGAAGCCCGTTGCGGCATATTTGGCATGGTAGTTCTGCATGTCCTGATGGAAATTCCAGCGGTATTTCTGCTTGAAGCGTGCGGTACGCGGTGCCAGCGGATCCATATAATAGGTGGTAGGCACACAGACGTCGAACTTATAGAAATTGTCCATATGCTGGCGGGTATACATGAGCCATTCGGGGTATCCGAAGACCGAAATCTTGAGTCCGGGACTGGTCATGAGCAGGCCGTTGAGCTTGGCAAACACCACGTTAAGTTCCTGCGAACGGCTCGTATTGAGCACGACGACATTGGGCTGGGTGGTCGAGAAGCACTTCTTGAACATAGCCTCGCTGGAGCGCAGATTGGTAATGGAATAGACCAGTCCCTCCTGCTCGAGTTTACGGCGCAGCGTCGACGTGAAACCACCCTTGGTACTCGTCGTGTCGTTGCAGTCGATGAGGATGGTGTGGTAGTCCTTATAGCGCTGGTAGTAACGGAAGGCGTATGATTCGTTCAGTGTGTTGCCGTTCTGGTATACCTGAAAGAGGTTACCGTTGTCGTAGACCTCGGTGGAACTGATGCTAAAGGGGATGAGCACTTTGATGTTGTTGCGCAGGGCAAAGTCGCCCAGGGCCTTCAGCTGCTTGGTATACAGCGGACCGATAATCAGGTCGCGGTCGGCAACATGCTCTTCCAACAGCGTGGTGCGGATGTCGGCATTCTCGGGCACATTCCATGCACGTACATCGGTGGAGATGCCATTGGCCTTCAGACTGTCGCAGGCCATGAGCACGCCACGGTAGTATTCCGTCATGCGCTTGCCGTCGCCATTTTCATTGTGCAAGGGCAGCATCACGCCAATACGGATGGTCCGTTTGCGCATATCTGTCGTGCCCTTTGTCGTCACGGGCGACTCGGCCATCACGTTGACGTTGTCCTTTGGTTCCTGGCCTTTGGCGAAGGGAATCTTGATGATGTCGCCTTTCTTCAATTCGTAGCCAGGGGTGTTCATCTCCGGATTGGCATCGATCAGTTCCTGCACGGTCAGGCCATTTTCACGGGCTATGCCGAAGAGTGTCTCCTTGCGCTTGACCTCGTGCAAATCCTTGAAAACCTGTTGTGCCAACGCGGTTTCAGCCACAAACGAGGCCACCGCCAGCAACAGGAAATATCGCATCTTTTGTTTCATCGTTTTTACTTGTTTCTTCATTTTGCGCTACAAAATTACGAAAAAGTAAGAGAAAACGAAAGAAAAAGGCATTTTTTCTTTCGTTTTCCGTTGTTACTTGGCTCGGCGGGCACTTTCCGTTTCCTCGCGCTTGGCCTTCATATAGCGGTCGACGAAGTCAATCTGCTGGCGGTTGGGGCGCATGATGAGCGTGGCTCCGTTGCTGAACTGCATCGTGGTGGGCTTCGACTCGTCGAACGACGGCCAGTATGGCAGTCCCTTGCCGTTGGGATTGCCCGTCTTGGCGAAGTTTATCCAGTACTGTTGCAGTATCTCTGCCACAGCAGCCTCGTGGGGATATTTGTCAGGCTGACCGAGGAAGGTGTTACCCAGATACATCACGTCGTCGGCATGAGCCACGCCGCGGCGGCGTTTGTCCTGCGAGAAGCTGACGGTGGACGGCTGGTCCAGATAGGCAGCATAGGCGGCACTCTTCCCCGTCTTCGACTGCAGTTTCAACCAGGCATACGACGGCCAGGCAAAAGCCATATCGCGGAAGAAGTCGGCATTGCCGTGCCACGCTTCGTCGTCGGTATTGCCCGGATATACTTTCAGCGCTTCGTCGGCCCACGTTCCGAACATGCCTTTCATCTGTGCCTGATAGTTCTCGGCCTTGATGTTGCCGGGGGTAAAGAGGGCACCCTCGTCCGAGTTGGTCATGACGATTACGGGTACATCATTATATTCGCCGCGCTCGTAGAGACGGTACTGGTCGTCGCAGATGACATAGCCGTCGACGCAGGGCCAGAAGCCGGCGAAGCCCACATTGCCGTCGCAAAGCTCCATAGCAGACATCTTGCGCATCTGCTTGATATTCTTTTTCTTCAGGTGTTTCTGGAAGGCCAGTCCCTGTTGCTCGGCGCCTTTCTGCGAAGCATCCATACCCAAGCCGCGTGACTGATCGGTCCACGGGGCAAACGAGCCACCGCTATGGCTGATGCAGCCCCGGAACAAGCCCTTAGCCATTGGCGAGGCGCACAGCATGCTGCAGCTGATGGCACCGGCCGACTCGCCGAAGATGGTCACCTTCGAGGCGTCGCCGCCAAAGTTGCCGATGTTACGCTGCACCCACTGCAGGGCGTAGATCTGGTCCAGCAGGCCATAGTTGCCGGAGTGTCCGTCGGGCGACTCCTTGCTCAGTTCCGGGTGAGCCATGAAGCCCAACGCGCCCGTACGATATTCTATGCTGACGATGACTACACCGCGACGGGCCAGACTAGTCCACAGGTCACCACCGTACCATTCCGTCTGGAATCCGCCACCATGAATCCATACCATCACGGGCAGGCGGTCGCTGGCCGACTTAGCTGGAGTGGCGATACCTAGATACAGGCAGTCCTCGTTCATCACGTCGGCCATACGTCCAGGACGTGTAGGCTGTGGCGGCACGGGACCGAACGTGTCGCACACCCTGACGCCCTCCCAGGCCTTGGCAGGCTGCGGAGCCTTCCACCGCAGGTCGCCCACGGGCGGTGCTGCATACGGTATGGCCTTATATACAGCAAGGTCTGAACCATCAGCTACACCTGCCACATCGCCCGTTTCCACATGTGTTTTCAACAAAAGCTGGGCATGAGCCACTGTCACACACACCATCAGTCCGAAGACCAATACAAACAAGTATTTTTTCATCGTTTTATGATTTGTAGTGAATAATTTTTGCAAAGATAACGATTATTCTTGAAACATACAACGTTTTATTCAGAAATTTTCTATAACTTTGCAACCAATATGAACGAATTGATTACCCAAATCAATGATGCCGTCTGGGGTTATGTGCTGATAGGCGTGCTGGTGGCATGCGGACTGTGGTTTACGTGGAAGACGCGTGGTGTGCAGTTCCGCATGATTGGTGAGATGTTTCGCCTGCTGACGGACTCGGCCACGGCGAATGTAGAGGAAATGACCGGAACGAAAGTCAAGCACAAAACCATCTCGTCGTTCCAGGCCTTTTCTGTTTCAGTGGCTACTCGCGTGGGAACAGGCAATCTGGCTGGCGTGGCAACGGTCATTGCCATCGGCGGTCCGGGCGCTGTGTTCTGGATGTGGCTCATTGCGCTCATCGGTTCGGCTACGGCCTTCGTCGAGTCTACCCTCGCCCAGCTCTACAAGCTGCACTACAAGGATTCGTTCATCGGCGGTCCGGCATACTATATCCAGCGCGGTCTGCACCAGCGGTGGATGGCGGTGCTCTTCGCCATACTCATCACCTGTCAGTTCGGCTTGTCAAACAACTCTATCCAGGCCAACACCATCTGCGGAGCCATGCAGGAGGCCTTTGGCTGGTCGCCGGCGTGGGTAGGTGCTTTGCTGGCTGCCATGGCCTTGTTTATCGTGTTTGGCGGCATACAGCGCATAGCACACGTCTGCGCCATTCTGGTGCCGCTCATGGCTATAGGTTACCTGATACTGGCGTTGGTTGTTATTGCGCTGAATATCACGTTGATACCGCATGTCATGAAAGTAATCATTACGGATGCTTTCGGCATAGACAAGGTTGTTGGCGGTACCTTGGGAACAACGATTATGATGGGCATCAAACGCGGTCTGTTCAGCAACGAGGCCGGCGAAGGCAGTGCCCCCAACGTTGCCGCCACGGCAACGGTGTCGCACCCCGTCAAGCAGGGACTGATCCAGGCCTTGGGCGTGTTTACCGACACGCTGCTGGTGTGCTCGTGTACGGCATTCATCATCCTCATCAGCGGACTCTACCAGGTTCCCGAACTCAATGGCATCATGCTCACGCAGTCGGCGCTGCAGTCGGAGGTCGGTACGGCAGGACCAGTATTCATAGCCATTGCCATCTTCCTGTTTGCCTTCTCCAGCATCATCGGCAACTACTATTACGGCGAGGCCAACATCCGCTTCATTACCCCCAACCCAACGGTGATGACCGTCTATCGCATCTTCTCAGCAGGAGTGATGGTCATGTTCGGCGCCATGGCCAGCTTCGAACTGGTGTGGAACATCGTCGACCTGTTCATGGCCCTCCTCACCGCCTGCAACCTCATTGCCATCGTCATTCTGGGCAAATATGCCTTCCGCCTGCTGGACGACTACCGTGAGCAACGCCGCCGCGGCATCAAGGAACCCACGTTCCACCGCAGCCAGCTCCCGGAAATCGAGCACGAGCTAGAGTGCTGGGAATAGGACATCATGCACAACGTTCCTGACCCCGCGTGTTATTTCAGGAAGTCAGGCGCCACCTGACGGAGATACTGTGATGGCGTCATATTCATCTGCTTTTTAAACACAGTCTGGAAGTAGTTACGACTGCTGAAGCCACACTGTTGGGCGATATAGTCGTTCGACCATTCAGGGTGTTCCTTGATGAGCCTTTTGGCATGTTCTATCCGCAGGTGTGTCAGCCAGGGATAAAAGAGTTCCTGTTCTGTTGTTCGCAGCCATGAACAGCAACAGGTTTACCAGCACGCCCATTGTCAGGCTCGATGCACGTTGGATCACGGGGACTCCGACCTGAAGGTCAGAGTGTGGCTTCGCAATCTGATGATTCACTTTTAGATTCAAGGCACTGCTCTGTTTTTTCAGGGCGGTGCTTTTGTTTCCAGATTTTTTTATTTTTCGCTTTTTTGCTACCATGCTACCACAAATCTTTCGGGATGCCTTTGTTTAAAGTGGCTCCCGCAGTGGTAGCAAGTGTGGTAGCATGGTAGCAAAATACGTCGGACGAAAATAAAATTCCGTCGGACGAAATAAAAATTCCGTCGGACGAAATAAAAATTCCGTCGGACAGAAAAAAAAAGAAAAACTCTGGCAGGATCGTGGGGACTCTAATGATCTGGTGACGGGACTCTGGTCCCTTCATAAAACTACGGCAACGATATAGCTTTTACCAAGAAAAAATTTTCCATTTTCTTTGGCGTTTCGCTTGCTTTTTTGTACCTTCGCGGCATAATAAACAAAAACAAACGTAATCTATTATGCAAAGTGACCCCAAACAGTGCTTGTATTGCACTAATAATCAGACGCTTCACGATCTGATGATTGAAATCTGCGAGCTGTCAGTGTCTCGCGCGTTCCTGTTTAAAGAGCAGACCTATCATGGCCGCTGCCTCGTGGCGTATAAGGACCACGTGAACGACCTGAACGAATTGTCTGACGACGACCGTAATGCCTTCATGGCTGATGTGGCCCGCGTGACACGTGCCATGCAGAAGGCCTTCAATCCCGAGAAAATCAACTACGGTGCCTATAGCGACAAGCTGTCGCACCTGCATTTCCACCTGGCTCCGAAGTATGTCGACGGACCAGACTACGGCGGCACGTTCCAGATGAATCCCGGCAAGGTGTATCTCTCGGATGCCGAGTACGCTGAGTTGATTGAGAAGATCAAGGAAAACCTTTGAAAGGGTAAAATAGTAAAAGGTAAAAGATAAACTATGGCAATCGTAAAACCATTTAAAGGCATCCGCCCGCCGAAGGAACTGGTGGAGCAGGTGGAGAGCCGCCCGTACGACGTGCTGGACTCTGAAGAGGCCCGTGCCGAGGCCGGCGACAACGAGAAGAGTCTGTATCACATCATCAAGCCTGAGATAGACTTTCCTGTAGGCACATCGGAGTATGACCCGCGTGTGTATGAGAAAGCTGCCGAGAACTTCCAGAAGTTCCAGGACAAGGGCTGGCTGGTGCAGGATTCGAGTGAGCATTATTATATCTATGCGCAGACGATGAACCAGAAGACGCAGTATGGTCTGGTGGTATGCGCCCATACCGACGACTATATGGCCGGGCGCATCAAGAAGCACGAGTTGACACGTCGCGACAAGGAGGAGGACCGCATGAAGCACGTCCGCGTGAACAATGCCAACATCGAGCCCGTGTTCTTCGCCTACCCGGATAACGCTGTGCTGAACGAGCTGATTATGCGCTACGCTGCCACCAAGCCCGAATACGACTTCATAGCTCCTATCGACGGTTTCCGCCATCAGTTCTGGGTAATCAGCGACGACAAGGATATGCAGACCATCACCGACGAGTTCCGAAAGATGCCGTCGATGTATATCGCCGACGGGCACCACCGTTCGGCTGCTGCCGCTTTGGTGGGAGCAGAGAAGCAGAAGCAGAACCCCAACCACAAGGGTGACGAGGAGTATAACTTCTTTATGGCCGTCTGCTTCCAGGCTTCGCAGTTGACCATTCTGGACTACAACCGCGTGGTAAAGGACCTGAACGGTCTGACCAGCGAGCAGTTCCTGGATGCCCTGCGCAAGAACTTCGACGTGGAGGACAAGGGGACCGAGATTTATAAGCCACAACAGCTGCATGAGTTCTCGCTGTATCTTGATGAGCATTGGTTCTCGCTGAAAGCCAAGGAGGGTACTTACGACAACAGCGACCCCATCGGCGTGCTCGACGTGGACATTTCAAGCCGTCTGATTCTCGACGAGATTCTGAACATCGGCGACCTGCGCTCCTCGCAGCGTATCGACTTCGTGGGCGGTCTGCGTGGCCTGGGTGAACTGAAGCGCCGTGTGGACTCGGGTGAGATGCGCGCAGCACTGGCACTGTATCCCGTGTCGATGCAACAGATTATGGATATTGCCGATTCGGGCAAGATCATGCCGCCAAAGGCTACCTGGTTCGAGCCGAAACTGCGTAGCGGACTCGTTATTCATAAATTATCGTAATAACGTAATATCGCTATTTCGAGAGATGACCGACGAATACAAAACCATATCAGGCACTAGCGAGGGATATTACACCGAAAAGCGGAGCAAGTTCCTCGCTTTTGCCCATCATGTGGAGACCACTGACGAGGTAAAGGACATCGTGGCAGGCTATCGGAAGAAATACTACGATGCCCGCCACGTGTGCTATGCCTATATGTTGGGCGCTGAGCGGCTGGAGTTTCGAGCCAACGACGACGGAGAACCATCGTCGACAGCAGGCAAGCCCATTCTCGGGCAGATTAACAGCAACGAACTGACCAACATTCTGATTGTCGTGGTGCGCTACTATGGCGGTGTCAATCTGGGTACCAGCGGACTCATCGTCGCCTATCGGGAAGCAGCAGCCGATGCCCTCGCCCACGCTACCGTTGAGACTCGCCAGGTGGAGGAAATTGTGAAATATTCGTTTGCCTATCCGCAAATGAACGATGTGATGCGCATCGTCAAGGACATGAATCCACGCATCATCAGCCAGACGTTTGAAAACACTTGCGAAATCGTGCTGAGCATCCGTAAGAGCGAGGCAGAGCTGTTGTGCAGCAGACTGGCCAAGCTACTCTAACTCGATAATCGTCTCTTCGAACATGCCGTCGCGATTGATGATGTAGCGGCGGGAATTCACCAATTCGGGCTTACGCTCACGGTCGTGTGACTGATAATACATAATGAGCGTAATCTCGTATTTACTGGTAACATAATACTCCATAGCAGTCTGTCCGAAATCGTCCTCACGGTCTTCGTCTTTCTGTTCGTAGATACACAGCTGGTCGATGGGCTGATGGCGCGAATCCATCGTTAATAGATAAAGACGCGGAGTGATAGAGTCTACCATTTCAGCCACCATGAAAACCGGGCGGCGATAGGCTTTTGGAAGTGCCAAGGCTTTGAGATGGGCGCTGACAGGATATCCGAAATATTCATTGATAGTCATGGGTACGGAAACGAAATGCCCTATCTGCCACAGATCGCTACCTGCCGACTTGATGGGCAGGGTATGGATGGCCAACGTATCGAACCAGGCATCGACAGGATTATCGTAGATGCCGGCCTTCTGCTGAATATCCTTGACGGTCTCTGCCTTGCGAATGCTGTCGACCATATTCATGTAATAGGCGGCATCGTGCTTGCGTCCACCACAAGCAGAGAAGCACACCAGCAGGACGAGCATCACGCCGAAAAACGGAAGAAAAGAAGAGAGATTTCTATTCATAGAATCCATGTTTTATCAGTTTTCGGAGCCAAAGTTACGAAAAAATATGGATTTTTGTATGGTGTCATCAGTTTTTTTTGTACTTTTGCATCATTCATGAAGGATCTTTCGATTCTAATACCCACCTTCAACGATGCCTGTGACACGCTGGTCACGGCATTGCATGAGCAAGCCGAGGCATTGGGCATCGACTACGAGATTATTGTGGCTGATGACGGTTCGACAAGCGAGGCCGTTGTAGAAGGTAACAGGCGAATCAATGGTTTGTCGCACTGTAAGGTCATAGAACAACAGCAGAACATGGGGCGTGCTGCCATCAGGAATTTTCTGACACAGCAGGCTCGTTATGAATGGATTCTGTTCATTGACAGCGACATGGTGGTATGCCAAGAGGACTTTGTCAAGCGGTATGTGAGCCATGAAGGAAATGACATTGTGTATGGAGGGCTGGTCATAGGACCTGTCGAGAAAGGGAACCTGCGGTCCGTCTATGAGAAAGCGGCAGAGAAGGAACATACCTTGGAAAAACGCCAACAAAGTCCCTATCTGGACTTCCATACGGCCAACTTCATGATCAAAAGAGAACTGATGTTACAGCATCCCTTTGACGAACACTTCCGCTATTATGGCTATGAAGATGTGCTGCTGGGAAAGGCCATGAAACAGGCTGGTGTTGCCATCGACCATATTGACAACCCGCTGAGCTTTGAAGTCTTCGAGGATAACGAAGCCTTTGTAGCAAAGACAGAAGAAGGATTGCGCACGCTACATACCTTCAGGGACGAATTGAGAGGCTATTCGCGCCTGCTGGACCGCATCGACATGCTGCCCATGAGACTTGTCAGACTGTGGCACCGGCTCTTCGGTTCTATAGAAAGAAGAAGACTGGTAGGCTCACGTCCAAGCCTAACAGTCTTCAACATATACAAAATCGGTTATTATGCCACCCTCCAGAGTCGGCCCCCCAAAGGCTGAGCACCTTTTTACTTCATTATAACTTTCTTTCCGTTCTTGATATAGACACCCTTCGTGGGAAGATCAACACGCTGACCTTCAAGGGTGTAATAGGAATCATTACTCTGTCCGGCGGGCTGAATGTTCTCGATTCCCGTGACAGACGGCGTCTTCACCAAGACATCGAGCACTATCCTGACGTCGTGGCCGAAGGCATCCTTCATGGTAACAATCAGGTATTCGGTATGGTCAGCTACAGGTGCGGCATCGCTCTGGGTATTGCGCTGAACATATTCAATCTTGTTGGTACCAGTATTGATAGAAGGAACAAAGTACGGGTTCTTCAAACCTGAGCCGTCAGCCTTGGTATTGAGCTCGATGGTGTGGCTGGCGATGTCCAGGAAATGCTTGTCAACCAAGCCACGCAGGGAGACACCACTGGCAGTACCATTGCCGAAGAAGCCCGGATCGTAAGAATTCTTGGAAGTGATATCATTGAAGTCGCTGGTACGAGTCAGAGCCTCGTGGCTCCACAGGAGTTTCACCTGCTTGCTTGCATCGACCCAAGCAAAGGTATTGGCGTGGTGCCAGCAAGCATACTGGAACTGGAAGGTCTGGCCCTTGTCAACACGATAATCCTTTTTGAAGCAGTCGACAGAACCATTAGCCTTCAGCTTGGTAGAAACACCACGATAGAGGGCAGAAGTCTTTACCTCGTGCCAGGTCTTACCGTCAATGTAGCTGGCGTCAACATTCAGCATGTACTTCTGATTGGTGTCGTAGCCCACAGGATGTTCGTAGGCCACGCCCTTGCCGTCGCTGTCAACGAGAGCAACATCCTCGTTGTCTTTACGCAGAGAGGTGCCAAATACGAACTCGAAGCTTTTGTCCCACTCGTTCTCTACATAGACGCCAGTATTCATGCCGTTCTGTCCGTTTTTCGACAGGTTGTAGAAGATGTTGGTGAGGTTTTTGAAACCGTTCGTAGCCTTGTCGTCACTGGCATCGTAGCAGGCTTCCATCTCCGTCTTGGTCTGATGGTATGCAAAACCACGAGGATCGCCAGGAACGGTCCAGGGACAATACGGGAATGCGGTGGTGTACTCCTTATTGGGAATCATGTAGGCAATCACCTTGCCAGAACCATCCTCCACCTCCTGCTTCGGACGGAATACCAACGTGGTAGCCTCGTCAGGCATCACCTTGGTCAGTCGGAAAAACCAGTTGATGCGAGCAATACGAACAGCAGGAGTAAATTTCGTATCGTATTCATAACCGGTAAGTTTAAACTCATAAGTCGCATCATCAACCAGATTCTCAATGTTCTGCGGAGTAATAGTCAGTGTTTTCCAGGTGTCTCTGAGAAAACCAGCAGGAAGTATAGCAGAATGACCCGAGAAAATGGTCTGGGCTGCGGGATCATCACCATTCCAGTTGAAACGGAAGTAATCAAGAGCCACATAACGAGCAACTCCTCCGACCACAACCTTTGGATTGTTCAGTGGGTTGATAGTCAGCTCATACTCGTAAGTATTCACCCACTTTTTGTCGGTGTCGAAGGCTGAAGAAGTAACGGTATTACCCTGAGCGGAAGCAACAACTACAGCAGGTATCGGTGTTTCGTCTGAATCCGAATCGGTGCTAATAGCAAAAGCATTTGTCATAGTCATACTCATGAGTATGCTTAACACAGATGAGAAAATAAAATGTTTCATAACATCAATATTTTAGGGTTTTACTTGTCTGCCTGTATTTGATATTTCTGTTTCCTTTCACGCTTGGCCTTCTGTGGAGTGCCACTCACAGCGGTCGTGCTGCGAACGGTTTTGACACCACGATATCCATTCCATCGCTCGTGGATCTTACGCACATAATCAACCGTTTCGGAACCACGCATGTAGCCGTGTTTCACCACAGGATCATTATAGTACTCTGCTTTGCTGAGTCCCAAAACGTAGGGTTCAACTTCGCGCCAATGAAGGGCGTTCTTGCCATTCTTCCGGGCCAACGCCATAGCATCGCGGATATGGAAATGTCCGCCATTATAGGCTGCCAGCACAAATTTGGTACGTTCGGAACGATCGGGAATATCAGCAAATGTACGATCCAACTCTCCCAGATATTTCGCTGCAGCAGCAATGTTTTGCTCTGGTTCAAAGATACTGCCACGAGGTAATCCCAAATGATCGGCAGTAGCTGGCATAATCTGCATCAGGCCACAGGCTCCAGCCCACGAACGTGCCTGAGGGTCGAACGTGGATTCCTGATAACATTGTGCAGCCATCAGACGCCAATCCCAGCGGATGGTTGACGCATAACGCTGGAAGAAACCATCGTAGTGGGAAATGACACCACCAGCACGATTGAGCATGGGAGCAAAGACGCGACGCTTGACAGAGCGCGTAGAGAGCAGGAATTCCTCTTGTTTCTTCATGGAATCGACCATCGATGGATGGAACCATGCAGCGAGTTCCCGTTCCAAATCTTCTTTGTCGGAACCAATCATCCAACCAAGGCTGTCCTTCTTCATCGGATAGCAAATGAGGTCTGCTTCGCCGTCAGCAAGGCGTTGGAGCATCTCGGCAGAATCACGACATACCTCCATACGAAGCATCACACCAAGCTTGTCGGCAAAACTCTGCGCCAACATATATTGTGTACCAAGATGGCGTCCATGATAATCATAATAGGTTTCCGGTCCAGTCAGCGTGAGGGCTATTAACTCACCGTTACGCTGAATGGCATCGAGATCGAACCCCTCATCATAAGGAACGGTATCAGTAATCTGCCCCCATGGCGTTACCACGGGCTCCTGACGTTTCTGCCCACATGAAATGAAAATAAGCATGAAAAAGAGGTAGGCTGGCATTGGCCAACCTACATTATTCTTCTTATTCTCAATCATGTAAAAGAATACGTCCATCCTCCATTAGTTTATGTTTTGTGATTCCGTTGGGACTCGAACCCAAGACCCACAGCTTAGAAGGCTGTTGCTCTATCCAGCTGAGCTACGGAACCAAACCCCTCTCCTTAGAAGAAGAGGTAGCGATTGTCCTTCACGTTCGCCTTGAAGTAAAGCTCGTTCATGTAACGGCTTGCTGCCTGAAGAGCACGCTGCTGCAACTGAGTCTGCTGCTGCTTAGCGTCGAACTTCACACCTTCGCGCTGCTTCTTAGAAAGCACCTGGAAGACATAAGCGGCACCATTACCCTTGACGGGAGTTCCACAGAAGTCGCCTGCCTTGAGAGAAGCAACCGCACCACTGAGTACGGGCTCGCTGGCACCAGCAGCCTGTACGAATGCGGGAGCTGAGAAGGTTATCTGACGAACGCTGTCGACAGTAGCACCCTTGGCCTGAGCGTCGGCAATGCTCTTCACACCAGCCAACTTCTCGGCAGCCTTCGCAAACTTCTTGTCACGAACGACTTCTTCCTTCACCATATCCTTCACATCCTCGAGGTCACGATAACCTTCGGGATGTACCTTGGTCAGAGCGATGACCAACAGATGGTCGTTGTTGCCACACTCATAAAGAGGAGAAACCTCGCCTGCCTTAGCATCGAAAATCCACTTCATAGCGTCGCGGGTAGAACGCAGGCCAGCAACATTGTGCTCAGAGTTGTAAAGATCCTTACGCTCCTGGACGTTGAAGCCGAACTTGGCAGCGTTCTTCTCAAGACTTTCGAGGGTCTTGTTCTCGCTCACATACTGGCTGAAGTTATTGTAAGCCTGTGAATAGGTCTCCTTCGAGAAGTCAATGGTGTGCTTCACCACTGCAACATCGTATTTGTCAACCATATTCTTGCGGTTGTTAACCTGCAGGATGATGTTTCCCTGAGTAAGCTCGATGTTCTTCAACTCGCCTATACCCAGTGTGGTTAGAGCGGTGAGATACTGCTTGGTATCAGCATCTACAGCTGTCATGCGCTCATACATCATAGAAGTGAGCCACTGCTTCTCGGCAGTCTGACCATATTTCTTTGCTAAAGCTTCGAAGTCTGCACCAGCCTTCAGAGCAGTATAAATGCTGTCGGCACGCTTGTGGGCATCCTCGGCTGTTTCACCACCGACCTGAATCTGGCGATACTCTACAGAGTCAGGCTGCTGAACCTTAGCGATATACTTCACAACATTCATGGTGTTGTCGAAACGGGTCTCAAAAGGAGCCGAAACCTGACCAACCTGCATAGAGTCAATCTTTGCTGCAATGTCAGTAGGAAGTGCTGCACGGCTTACAGGGAATCCCATATAGGGCTGTTGAGACTGAGCCTTGCGGACCACCTCTCCTACGGCCATACCGGTCTCGAACTGCGTCTTGGCATCCTGCATCTTCTTCATCAGCTCAGTACGGTCTGCTGCAGATGCTACCACCTGGAAGTCGACATACTTGATGTCGCGGCTCTCTACATACTGCTTGAACATCTCCTTCTTTTCGCCATACATAGCCTTCATATCAGCGTCGCTAACTTCAACTTCGCTATCTTTGATGGCTGAATATGGAAGAGCTGCCAACTGGATATCGCTCTCTTCGTTCTGACCCTCAAAAGCCATCTTAGCTGATACGGGGTTCGAGAACAGGCACTGAGCCAGAAGAGTCTGATACTTGGAATTCAGCAGGTTGTCACGCAACTGCTTTTCCAAGAACTTCCAATAGTTGTAGATGCGCTGATACTGCTCTGCGACCTCAGGAGACTGCTGAGCCTTCTTGTAGTCGGCCAAGAACTTGGTAAGCTGAGTCACATCGAAACGACCCGTCTCCTGATTGACAAACGGAGTCTGCATCAACATGGGGTTGGTGCCGGCCTTCAAGACGTTCTGGAGTTCCTCGTCGGTAACAGTGAGACCAAGCTTTGAAGCTTCTTTCTCAAGGATAGTGTTATTGACAAACTGCTGCCAAACCTGATCCTTCACCTGATTCAGCTCCTCCTCAGAGAGGTTGTCACGACCCTGAGTCATCTTGATGACATCCTGATACTCGTCAACGAGTGACTGGAAGTCCTGTACTGAGATTTTTTTACCTAACACTTCGCCGACCTGTTGACGACGCTCGTTGCTAGTTGCCTCGCATGAGCGGAACATCTCTTCGGCAATGAATGCAAAAAGGGCCAGACCAATCACCGTAGCAAGTACTGGTCCCCAGCTTCTGATTTTTCCAATTGCTGCCATTGTTTTATTCTGTTTTTAATAATTTTCTGTTCTTTGAAATCGACATTTGTCAATTCGGCCTGCAAAATTACTCATTTTCTTTGAATTGAGCAAATTTTTGCAGGGGAATTTAGGTTATTCCGTGACTTTTAGCCTTACCAATTCGATTTTTGTCATTGTATTCTTGACTATTTTGAACTGGAAACGTCCTATGGACACTTTCTCGTTCAACTTCGGGAACGACTGATATTCATGCAAGATAAGACCGCCTACGGTCATATAGTCGTCACTCTCGGGCAAATCCAAATCGAACAGTTCGTTGACCTTCTCGATTTCAAGTCGCGCCGAGAGCATGTAGTCGCCGTCAGACAACTGTTTGGCTACATATTTCTGGTTGTCGTGCTCATCTTCGATATCACCCGTAATCTCTTCGACAATGTCCTCAAGAGAGACAATGCCGCTCGTTCCTCCAAACTCGTCAATCACGACGCCTAGCGACTTCTTCTGCTGTAGGAAGATATGCATCAGTTTCCGTGCAGCCATCGTCTCCGGAACATACGGCATCTGCTGAATATGTTTCGCAATCTTAGTAAAATGTTTGAACATCTCAGAAGAGTGGATATAGCCTATGATATGATCGATATCGCCACGATAAACGATAATTTTCGAGTGACCGCTTTCTATGAATTTATTCTTAAGTTGTTCAATCGTACAGTCCTCGATATCGATGGCGTCAATCTCTGTACGCGGAACCATACAATCGCGCACCTTCGTATCAGCAAAATCAAGGGCATTATGAAACAGCTCCACCTCGTCTTCAATCTCTGCATCGTCCTTGGCATTGTCGATACTCGACTGTACAAGATAGTCGAGGTCGACCTTCGTAAATTCCTTTCCTTCAGTCTCTTTAGGCATTTTGGCACCCACGAGACGCAAGAGCCCGCGTGAAAGCATTGTAGAGAAACGAGAAACGGGCCATAGGATGATATAGCACAGGAATGCCGGCAATGCAAAGAACGTCAGCAGCCCGTTAGGATTTGACTTGAAAATGGTTTTCGGCAGGAATTCTCCCGTAAAGAGCACCACTATCGTCGACAGGAGCGTGTCACAGGTCACCCTGGCACCATCGCTCAGCGGAGCAAAGAGTGTCGTATCGAAGATTCTCGCAAAGAGAATACCATAGACCACCAGCGCTATGTTATTGCCCACCAGCATCGTAGAGATAAAATGGCTGGGCTGTCGGTAGAACACGTCCAGCGCACGCTGGGCAAGTCCATGCTTGTCGCGGTCCATTTCAACACGAAGACGGTTGCTGGACACAAAGGCAATCTCCATTCCCGAGAAGAACGCCGAGAATACCATCGATATTAATAGTCCTATTATCAGATTCGTCATGTCTATGGGATGATAGGTTTAGGAGAGGCCTTCCTGCGTGTGGCAGCAGGACGCGAAGGCATCTTCGGCTGCACTGTATCGCGGTTCTGAGTATCAGAAGACTGCTGATTGTTGTCGCCCTCGATATCTTCCGACTGGAAAGACCCTACACTATTGGTTACTTCGTAGTGCAACATATGCTCGTCACTACGGAAATAAGTTCCTTGCAGGGTACGCTCAGGAGTAACGACTTTGGAGAACTTGTACGAATAGAATTCATGTTTGATACCGTCCCAGAAGAGTTCTTCGCTGTCGAACACCAGACCATTTACATTCTTGATATGCACGCGTCCACGCAATTCCCATAGTTTCTGCTGCTCGTAATACCACGCCGTATCGGCATTGATATAGCCCTCCACGTGGAACTGCTCGTCAAACTGTTCCAGGAAGATTCCTTTCTCGAAAGTCCAACGGGGAGGCTGTTTGACGGTATTGACATCCCAGCGCTCGGTGACAATCTTATATTTAATGACGCCCGAATCGCTGATCAGCGTGTTGATACCATAACTGGTCATCATCGACACCGAGTCTCGTTCATTGATGGCAGGTGCAGTGTGTTCATGAACTTCAGTACACGAACAAAAAGCGACCAAGAGCAAACTATGAACGATTAGTCGACCTTCCATTTTGCAAACCAACGTTCGTTGAATGTCAGTCCTATATTAATGCGGAACGTATTTTCCGTCAACATGTCCTTCGCAGAGTTGTGAACCCACTGTGCGCTGATATTCAGCGAAGTACGGTTGTTCCAAGTGTTGACGATGGGAATACCGAAACCGGCACTCAGCGTCAGTTCCTTCGGACCGTCTTGCGTACCTATTTTATAATAAGGTGTAGCATATGAGGCTCCCATGCGGTAGTGCACACGCTTGAGGAACTTACGATTCATGGCGTCAGGAATCCAGTCGAGACCCACCGTAACTTTATGACGGTCGCTAAGAATACCGCTTGTTGCCTCGTAATGCTTGGTGGCACTATTGACGGCTGGGAAATCTAACGAACCCCACTTCTGCAACTGATAATCGACACCAACTGTCAGGCTGTTCTTGTGCACAACGGTGGCGCCTAAGCCGAAGGAATAAGGCAGGCTCAAACCATTTGCCACGCTGTCGGTGGTTGTCGACGATACACTCGTGTTGCTATTGGTATTCGATATGCTCATGCGTGCATCGGCACCTAGCTTATGACCAAAGCCTACGATGGCGCCTAACGTCAGACGGTCATTCTTTGTAATATTGCCAGACCATTGAGCACCCAGGTCAAGCTTCCAATTGTTGACATTGATGCTATAGGTTCGTGTCAGCGTGTTTGCATAAGAGTCGCTGAACACCGATGTTACCGTCTTCTCGTACTTTCCCCAGAAATACGACATGTTAGCACCCACGGAAAAACCTTTGGCAAATTCCCATCCCAAGCCCAGGAAAGCCTGCGAGAAACCACCGCTGCCCTTGTAAGTGTTGTTATAATAGTTGTCGCTAATACCACCGAAATAGTCGCCTTCATGCGAGCCAATCCACTGGGCATTATAGAAATTATAGCCAATATTAGAATAAGGTATGACGCCAAAACTGGCACCCACCTTCTTCAAGACACGGAACGATGCCACAGCATAGTCAAAATCGGCTGTACGGGAGTTCTTCTTGACATCGCCCTCCTTGAAATTCGTGATTTGACCCGAGAGACCGACATCGAAGAGCATGGTCAGAGAGTCTACTGCAGAGTATGAGGCAGGATTCACCACATTGGGAAACTTGCTGTCGCGCACACCAATAGAGAGTCCGGACATTCCACGGCTAAAGCTCAACGACTGATCTGCCAGCACGCCTAAGCCAAACTGACTGTATGGGGATAGTGTATTGCTAATTTGCCCCATAGAGGAGATGGCCATCAAGCCCGCCAAGATGCTTCCAAATATTCGTTTTTTCATCTATTTTTCTTACTTATTCGAAAATCGTCTGCAAAATTATTGAAAAAAAACGAAATAAACGCACGATAAGTGGAAAATATAAGCTAATTTTGCATCGTGAAACATTTAAAAACCATTTTTTGGGGTCTTAAAACCCTTTTTGGGGTCATCTTGGCGGGTATCTCAACAGCAGCCTGGGGACAAACGCCCCAACAGGAAATGCCTGTTGTCGACCCGATGGATTCTGTGGAAATCAGTTTGCTGACCTGTCAGCCTCACGACGAGGTTTACAGCCTTTACGGGCATACCGCCATCCGGTTCCGCGACAGCCGGAAAGAAAAGATGATCGATGCCGCATTCAACTATGGCGTTTTCGATTTCAAGAAGTCGATGTTCGTACTACGTTTCGTTTTCGGACTGACGGACTACGAATTAGGAGCCTATCCTTATAAATACTTCGTTCAGGAATATCGCAAGTTTGGTTGTCTGGTCACAGAACAAGTGCTGAATCTGACTTCCGATGAGAAGCAGAAACTGCAAGATGCGCTGTCAGAAAATCTGCGTCCCGAGAACAAAATTTACCGATACAACTATTTCTACAACAACTGCACGACGAAAGCTCGCGACATCATCGAGCAGTGCATTAACGGAAAAGTAGAATACGCTGATAATAAAGACGATGCGCCATCATACCGAGACATGGTTCACGAGATGACTCGCAACAATCCATGGTCTCGTTTCGGCAACGATATTCTGCTTGGCATCAAGGCCGACAAACCAACCACACAGCGTGAGCAGGAGTTCCTGCCTCACCACTTGATGCACGATTTCGACTATGCTCAGATTTACACAAACGGGCAATACCGCCCGTTGATCAAGGAACGGCGCATAGCAGTTCCCGCTGGCGTGCAAATAGTCGAGAGTGGATTCCCGTTGTCACCAATGACCTGTGCCCTCATCCTGTTGGCCGTCGGACTCGTCCTCTTCCTCATCGAATGGAAGAACCGCCAAGCCTTTGTCGTCTGGGATGTACTGCTCATGATAGCTGCCGGCACCATTGGCATCGTGCTGACCATGATGCTATTCTCGCAACACCCGACGGTGAGCCTGAACCTGCAGATTATCCTGTTCAATCCCCTGCCCTGGTTTTTCCTTTGGCCCGTCATCAGAGGCCGCAAGACTTGTTATTGGATGATAACTGCCATACTGTGCCTCTTGTTCCTGATAGGCGCTCTTTTCCAATCATACGCAGAGGGCATCTGTGGTTTGGCACTATGTTTGCTGTTTCAAAGTATAATTCATTTGTATAGAGTGCGTCAATGAGAAACCGATACTTATACATCACCCTCCTGTCGTTACTGGGTTTCAGCGCTGAAGCCACAGCTCAGGTGTTGGCCCAGACCCCTCAGTTGGTGGTTAGCATCACCATCAACCAGCTGCGCACCGATTTGTTGGAGGCCTATGCCCCACTCTATACAGCCGATGGTTTGAAGCGCTTGCTGGACCAAGGCATGGTATTCCCTTCAGCCACATATCCTTTCACTCCCGTCGATCCTGCCTCTGCGTCGGCTTCCGTACAAACCGGAACCACACCTTATTATAATGGCATCACCGGCGCAGAATGGATGAATCGAAGCACATTGCGCCCGCAGAACATTGTTGACGACAAGGAGCAAGGCCCCTCCCCCACGCAGCTGATGACTTCGACCGTAGGCGACGAATTAAAGATAGCCACTACAGGGCAAGGCAAGGTTTTTTCGTTTGCCACCAATGCCGAGTGTGCCATTTTGTCAGCAGGACATGCTGCCGACGGAGCCGTGTGGACCACCAACGGACAATGGCAGATGGCATCCTATTACAAGCCATCCAACCAATGGCTGAACTGGTATGTCAACCAATGGCTGCCCACCAAGGATACGAATAGAAGCGTTACCGACCTGGCGCTCAAGTGTGTCGAGCAGTTGGGCTTGGGACGCGACGACCAGACGGACCTGCTCTGCGTCAATTACGACGTGCAGTCCGATGCTGTGGGCTATCAGCTGATGGACCACAACATTGCCGCCCTTCTGAAAGGCATTCTCGGCACCATTCCTCGCGAACGGGTATTGTTTGTGCTGACGGGAACAGGTACGACTGATGAAGAACAGGAACAAGACAACGAACGCTATCGCATACCGACTGGCAAGGTGTATATCAACCGTTCTGCCAATCTGCTGAACATGTATCTGGGCGCCATGTATGGCTCTGCTCATTATGTGGAGACCTATTCCAAGAACCAGATATTCCTGAACCAAAAACTCATAGAGCAGAAGAACCTGAAACGCCTCGAGGTGTTGCAGATGGCACAGGACTTCCTGCTGCAGTTGAGTGGAATACGTCAGGTGTATACCAACAACCAGCTGCAGACCGCCGACAGCCCGCAGATGCAGCACATCCGCAACGGATTCAACAAAGAGAAATGTGGCGACCTCATCATCGAGGTGGCTCCCGGGTGGCAACTGGTCAACGAGGAGACACAACAGCAAACCACCTACAGGTCGGCAATCGTTCATTTCCCGATTATTCTTTTCGGCTACAATATCCAGGCCCAGCGTGTGCTGACGCCTGTTACAGCCGATCGCATAGCGCCTACCGTTGCACGCGCCATCCGCATTCGCGCACCCAATGCTTGCAAGGCTGAACCTTTGTTCTAAAAGGTTCTAAAAGCCAAATATTCCGACTTTTATGCAGGATTACGGATTTTTTTTCGTAATTTTGCACCCCAAATTGAATATTTACAAATAATCATTGAATAAAAAAAGGAACAACGATATGAATTTCAACAAGCTTTTACGCTCGCTGTTTGGTGATAAGGCCACGCGCGACATGAAACTTATCCAGCCTGTCGTAGAACAGGTCAAGGCAGCCTACCCTGCCATTCAACAGCTCGACAATGACGCTCTGCGCCAGCGCACCAAGGAAATCCAACGTCAGGTGCAGGAGTCTGCCAAGGAGCAGAAAGAGGAAATTGAGAAGCTGAAGGCCACCATCGAGGACACTCCCATCGATGAGCGTGCCGACATCTTTGCCAAAATTGACAAGATTGAGAAGGAAGTACTCGAAATCTACGAGAAAGCTCTCAACGACGTTCTCCCCGAGGTGTTTGCCATTGTCAAGGACACAGCACGCCGCTTTGCCGAGAACGAGGAAACCATCGTTACCGCTACCGATTTCGACCGTGAGTTGGCAGCCGACCCTCGCAAGGACTTCATCACCATCGACGGCGACAAGGCCATCTACCATAACCACTGGACAGCCGGTGGTAACGATCTGAAATGGGAAATGATCCACTACGACGTACAGCTCTTCGGTGGTACGGTACTACACCAGGGTAAGATTGCCGAGATGGCAACGGGTGAAGGTAAGACCCTCGTGGCCACTCTGCCCGTGTTCCTGAATGCGTTGACTGGCAACGGTGTTCACGTGGTGACTGTCAACGACTATCTGGCCAAGCGTGACTCCGAGTGGATGGGACCGCTTTACATGTTCCACGGACTCTCCGTCGACTGTATCGACAAGCACCAGCCCAACTCTCCCGAGCGCCGTAAGGCTTATCAGGCAGATATCACTTTCGGTACGAACAACGAATTCGGTTTCGACTACCTTCGCGACAACATGGCTATTTCGCCCAGCGATTTGGTACAGCGTGCCCACAACTACGCCATCGTCGACGAGGTCGACTCTGTGTTGATCGACGATGCCCGTACCCCGTTGATTATCTCCGGTCCCGTGCCCAAGGGCGACGACCAGATGTTCGAGGAGTACCAGCCGCTCGTTGAAAAGCTGGTTGGCGTACAGAAACAGCTGGCCACTCAGTTCCTGGCCGAGGCCAAGCAGAAGATAAGCGAGGGTCAGCAGAAGAACGATAAGAAACTGATGGACGAAGGTTTCCTGGCTTTGTACCGCTCGCACAAGTCGATGCCGAAGAACAAACCGCTTATCAAGTACCTCTCCGAGGAAGGAATCAAGAGTGGCATGCTGAAGACCGAGGAGACCTATATGGAGAATAACAACCGTCGCATGCCCGAGGTGGTAGAGCCTCTCTTCTTCGTGGTCGACGAGAAGCTGAACTCTTGCGACCTCACTGATAAGGGAACTGCCTGGCTGGCCAATCAGGTCAACGACAAGGACCTGTTCGTGTTGCCCGACATCACCGGACAGCTGTCTGCTTTGGAGGGCGACACCTCACTGAGCGACGAAGAGCGCGTCAACAAGAAGGACGAGATGCTGCAGCACTATGCTGTCCAGTCCGAGCGCGTCCACACCCTGCAGCAGCTGCTCAAGGCCTACTGCATGTTCAACAAAGACGACGAATACGTAGTCATCGACGGTGAAGTGAAGATTGTCGACGAGCAGACGGGCCGTATCATGGAGGGCCGCCGCTGGAGTGACGGTCTGCACCAGGCTGTCGAAGCCAAGGAGCACGTCAAGGTCGAGGCAGCTACCCAGACCTTCGCCACCATTACCTTGCAGAACTACTTCCGCATGTACCACAAGCTGGCAGGTATGACCGGTACCGCATCTACCGAGGCCGGTGAGTTCTGGGATATTTACAAACTCGACGTGGTGGAAATTCCCACCAACCGTCCTGTAGTCCGCGACGATATGGACGACCGCATCTACAAGACTGCCCGCGAAAAGTACCGTGCTGTCATCGAAGAGGTGGTTCGTCTGCGCAATATGGGCCGTCCTACGCTGATTGGTACCACCAGCGTCGAGATTTCTGAATTGCTCTCCCGCATGCTCGACATGTATGTCAATCCCGAGACTGGCAAGCGCGAGGGTATTCCCCACCAGGTGTTGAATGCCAAGTTGCACCAGAAGGAGGCAGATATCGTAGCACTTGCCGGTCAGTCGACGGGTGGCAAGGGTGCCGTTACCATCGCCACCAACATGGCCGGTCGTGGTACCGATATCAAGCTCTCTCCAGAGGTAAAAGCAGCGGGTGGTCTGGCCATCATTGGCACCGAGCGTCACGAGTCGCGTCGTGTCGACCGCCAGTTGCGCGGACGGTCCGGACGTCAGGGCGACCCAGGGTCGTCGCTGTTCTTCATCTCACTCGAAGATAAGCTGATGCGCCTGTTTGGTTCTGAGCGTATCGCTACTGTCATGGACCGTCTGGGCTTCAAGGAGGGCGAAGTGCTCGAAAGCTCGATGATTACCAAGCAGGTAGAGCGCGCCCAGAAGAAGGTCGAGGAGAACAACTTCGGTATCCGCAAGCGCCTGCTGGAGTACGATGACGTGATGAACAAGCAGCGTACCGTTGTCTATTCGAAGCGCCGTCACGCCTTGATGGGCGAGCGCATCGGTATGGACATCTCGAACACCATCTGGGACCGCGTTGTCAACATCATCGAACAGAACGACTACGAGGGCTGCAAGGAACAGTTCATCAAGGTTTTTGCCATGGAGTGTCCGTTCACCAACGAAGAGTTCATCGAGAAAAACCATGAGCAGCTCTGCGAGGAGGTGTTCCAGATTGCCATGGGTAACTTCAAACGTAAGATGGAACACGTTCAGGAAGTGGCCATGCCTGTTATCAAGCAGGTTTACGAGACACAGGGACAGATGTACGAACGCATCGTAGTGCCCCTGACCGACGGCCGCAAGATGTACAACATCGCCTGCAACCTGAAGGAGGCATACGACACCGAGTGTCGTTCAGTTGTCAAGGAGTTCGAGAAGCAAATCCTGCTTCACATCATCGATGAAGCTTGGAAGGAGAACCTGCGCGAGCTCGACGAACTGAAGCACTCCGTACAGAATGCCTCTTACGAACAGAAAGACCCGTTGCTTATCTTCAAGCTCGAGAGTGTCAAGCTCTTCGACAACATGGTGAACGTCATGAACAACCGTTCCATCAGCATCCTCATGCGCGCCCAGATTCCTGAGATGCAGGGGCAGGTTCAGGAGGCCGCTCCCGAGCAGCACACCCAGCGTTCACAGTACACCGAGTCGAAACAGAGTCTCACGCAGGAGCAGATGACCGACCCCAACCAGGCTGCCGCCGCTGCTCAGGACACCCGTGCCCAGCAGCCCCGCACGCCGATTATCAAGGACAAGCTTCCCGGTCGTAACGATCCCTGTCCCTGTGGCTCGGGCAAAAAGTTCAAGAACTGCCACGGCCGCGGACTAGTGTAACCCCAAATCCAAATGAGAAATGAGATTTCTTTCATTTCTTTCATTTCTTTCATTTAGAATATTTTTATGATTACCATTAGCAACCTGAAGAAACAATTTGGTGAGACATGCGCCTGCGATATCCCGTCGTTTACCATTAACGACGGCGACATCCTGGGCTTGGTAGGCAACAATGGTGCCGGCAAGACAACCCTCTTCCGCCTGCTCCTCGACCTGCTCAAGGCCGACGAAGGCGCGGTGTGGATTGATTCTGTCAATCCTGCAGAAAGCGAAGCCTGGAAACAGGAAGTCGGAGCTTACATCGACGAAGGATTCCTCATCGACTTCCTCACCCCCGAGGAGTATTTTGCCTTCCTGGGCAAGGTGTCGGGCATCAGCCAGCCGGAAATCGACGAACGCCTTCAAATGTTCGAGCGCTTTGCCAATGGCGAGCTGTTCGGACAGAAGAAACTCATCCGCAACCTCTCGGCAGGAAACAAGATGAAGGTCGGCATCATTTCAGCGTTGTTCCGTCGTCCCAAGACTGTCATTCTCGACGAACCTTTCAATTTCCTCGACCCCACCAGCCAGCTGGTGCTGAAACACCTGCTGCAGGACTATGCTCAGCAGACGGGAGCCACCATTCTCATCTCGAGCCACAACCTGCAACACACTGTCGACATCTCCACACGCATTGCGCTGCTGGAGCACGGACAGATCATTCGCGACCTGCCTAACGCAGAAGGAAGTGCTGCGTCCGAACTACAAGAGTATTTCGGTGCAGAATGATGAGATTTATACTTTATGTAGCACTGCTGACGGCATGCTGTAGAGTAAGTGCACAGGGGCTGCCGACAGACGGCAAGCTTACCATACGTCCCCTGTTGCAGCAGCTTGGAGAGCAACTGTTACAAGGAAAGACCGGCAGCATCGTAGCCATCAATCCTGCGAATGGCGAAATACTGTGTCTGGCAACGAACACGCCCAATGGTAGCGATGTGCGTCAGGCCATCGGAAAGCCACAGGCCCCAGGTTCTACCTTCAAGACCGCCCAGGCACTGACGCTGTTGTCTGAAGGCGTTATATCCCCGGAAACTACTGTCGAATGCGTCGATGGTGTCACCGACGGCAACATCAAGGTGCGATGCCACAAGCACCGTTCACCGCTGGCTTTGAAGGATGCACTGGCACTGTCGTGCAACACCTGGTTCCTGATGACCTTTGCCTCGATGATCAACGACGACTTCATGTACGAGACAAAGGAAGAGGCCATCACCACCTGGCGCAGCTACATGCAGAGCATGGGGCTTGGCGGACCGATGCACATCGACATAGAGGGAGAGCAGGGCGGACTATTGGCAGGTGCCGACTATCTGAACCGCCGTTACAAGAACAAATGGGACGGCAAGACCATCTGGTGGGCAGGCATGGGTCAGGGTGACGTCACCTGTACCCCACTCCAGCTGTGCAACCTGGCTGTAACCATTGCCAACCGGGGCTGGTACTATGTACCGCATATTCATCAAGACACCAAGAACGAACGGTTCCTGAAAAAGCGTCAGACCAAGGTCAAGCCCGAGGCCTATGCTCCGGTCATCGAGGGCATGCGACTGGCTGTTGAGAAAGGCACTGCCACCGGCATCAAGACCACCTACCCCATCTGTGGCAAGACAGGCACCATCGAAAACCCCGGGAAAGACCATTCCGCCTTCATCGCCTTTGCACCGATGGACAAGCCCAAGATTGCCATCAGCGTTTATGTGGAGCATGGCGGATTCGGTGCCGACCTTGCTGCTCCGATGACCGCTCTCATCATCGAGCAATACCTGAAAGGCAAACTCTCAGATTCATCGAAAGCCAAGGCCAAACGACTATCACGATAAGTCCCGGATCACGGGGAGCCTGTCTTTTTTTTGCGCGAAAAAACTTTCCAAAACTTTCCAAAACTTTCGCACGATGAAAAATTCCTTTCATCGTGTTTTTTTTGTTCCTACCTTCGCGTCAGGAAATTTTTTTTATTAAATTTTTTGACGTTATGAAAAAGAGAAAACAACAGGAAGTGCGCAGCCTTTTGGGTGCGTGGGTGTGTGACATGGCTAACAAGCTGATGAACGAGAGCGAGGTGCCGATGACGCGTCAGGAGGCTTTCAAGCAGGCGCACGGTAAAGGGAACAGTTAACAAAAAGGGATATTTGTATACATCACTTGGTCCCCGAAAAG
>SUYI01000087.1 GCA_015060485.1 Prevotella sp.
AACCAAACATCGAGGCCATTTTTATTCCTATTTTATGTTAAATTATGCAGGTGTGCCATCACTTGCGAAACTTTAGTTAAATCATTGTATTACAGCCACTTTTAGATTTCAACACTTCAGAAGCTGTTTTTGGTTGCTTAGGAAATTCCCTATAAATTTGCAACGTATTTCTACCGCAGGGAATTTACGAGGCTTTATTTTTGCCACATCGTGGATAGAGTTGACAATAGTATTCAACCCATAAATATCGCAAGTATGCCAAAGACCAACACCACGATTATATTCCACAGATGGTATCATAACACAGCCTCGCTGCCTCTTCGTCGGGCAGGCACTCCAGATGCCACATCGGTATGGTCTGTGCCAACTTGTCCTCCGTCTGATGCAGGCACTCGTCGATATTCTTGCCGATAGAGCTGTCCCCAATCCTGCCCATGTCACTACAATACAGATTCAGGTATGCCTCGATACCACTAATGCGATGTATCTTGTTATAAGGGGCCGGGCTCAGTCTGACAAAGCCGCTAATGGGGTAACTGACATTCCTGTAGCACGGCGTTATGGGGCTCCAGGGCGAACCATAGACCACCCCGTTTCTCACCACGGGGTGGTCGTCGTTAACCAGCTCCGTACCCTCGATATGCTTCAGCCACAATCGGGCGTGCGTGCTTTTTCCCGCGCCGCAGGGACCGAGGAATATGTAGCCATTGCCCTCACAGCTCACCACGACCGCATGGAGGACCAGCGTGTCGTTTCCTGCCGTTGCCAAGGCATACATTTTAATCAGCAAGAGTTCAAATATATGCGTAGGAATGTCTCCCGCCATGATGATCCGGCCTTCGCGGTAGTGTTTGGAACAGATCAGACAACCCTCTTGCTCCGTACTCACCACAATAATAAACACCTCGTTTCCTGAAGCAGTACGGCCGTAAATGATACCTGCCCTCTTCTTCAACGGGTACACTTCCGTATATTCTGGCACTACACCACATTCTATTGTCAACGAAAACAACGGCTCACCTCCTTCACATTCAAATGGTTCATAGTTTCCCATTTGCTCAAAAAGTTCGGCTTTGCCGCTGACGGCAAACACATGTCCCGCCACCTTGTAGTGTTTCGTTATCATATTTTGGTCCTCTTGCATGATTATGTTTCACAGATAGTCTTGCATGTCAGTTCGGTTGCCTCTTTGTTGGGCAGGTTCTTCAGATGATAGAAAGGTATTTCAGTGGCGAGCTGGCCCATCAGGGGGGTGAGCAGTGCCATAGCGGCATCGTCCCACATGGGCATCATCACCTGATTGAGCAGTACAATCATCGCCTCCTGCTTCGTGAGGCGGCGGATGCTGTTCTCAGGGGCTTGCTCCAAGGAGATGAGCGCGCGGATGGGCACTTGCTTCTGTTGCCTGATACCGTCCTTGCCATCCCAAGGCATGCCATAGCCTACCCATTGGCCATCAATACGGCGAAGACCTGGGCGGTCACCGATGATGAAGTCGGCACCCTGATGCTCCACCCACAGCTTGGCCTGCGTCGATTTGCCCATGCCCGAGGGTCCGAGGAACACCACGCCGTAGCCGTCTTTCTCAACCAGCGCAGCGTGCAAGGGCATCCCGTCGCGCATCGTCATGCCTGCCTCGCAGGCGGCACGGATGGTAGAGGAAACGGGAAAACAGGGGCTCATCCACCGCTTTACTCTCTCGTGATAAAACCGATGGCGCGGGATATAGAGTGTCATCTCGCTATAGTCACGGCTACATATCAGCACCCGTTTGATGTGGTACTTGATGTCTTCTTCGTCCCTCAGCGAGACGAAGGCCCACGAATCCTGCATGTCGTGAATATGAAAGTTGTCTATCGAGCAGGCGATGGGGTGTGCGGTGGCTTCTGCTATTTTCGTTTCAAGCAGCGCCTCGTCGCCCAGATGAAGCGTAAAAGTATGGGTAGCAGGCATCACCTGACTGAAACCAGCCAAGTAGTCCATATACTCATCGTTATTGATGGCATCATCCACCAGCAGGCGATAGTTGGCAAAGTAGTATTCGTGCATAAGTCAAATATAAACGATATGGTGAGTGCGCCGATAGAGGGCAAGAAGGTATCGCCTGATAGGACGAAGATACCACCAGGCTTTCGCTGCCCATCTCCACCAACCGGCATACAAATCATGCGTCCGTCCCTTGACATCGACTACATGAGTAGCCAATGCCTTTACGTCGCTGAGCATACAATGCTCCGTTTCCTTGAGGTTTCCGTCGCCCATCAGCGTGACACGCTCTCCGTCGATGCAGATAATGCGGTGCAACACATAGCGGCAACCTTCTACGCAAGCCACCACTACATCGCCGACTTCGGGTTGAGTCTGTTTCTGTAAGATGACACAGTCTCTCCAGCCCACAATGAAAGGAAGCATGCTGTGCCCATTTACGGGCAGCGTCACGCTCTCACCGTTTTCAGTTAGCCGTATCGCCTCCGCTACAATCTCATAATAGTTCTTCAGCATCGTCAGGCCACCACGCCTGCCTCCCGAAGCGAGTTGATGGTTTCCTGCACGTCGGCGAGTGCCGTCTCGTGCTTCACGTCATACGCAGCCACAAGAGCGGCAGCCGCCTCTTCGGCAGTCTTGCCAGCCTCCAGTTGCTCGTAAATCAGCGCACCGGTGTCATTCAACACCAGTGCGCCGCCAAAGTCCTTGACTTGCAGCCCCGCAGGCAACACGACGTTCACGCCGCATACCTTACGGAGCACAAAGTCTTTGTTCAATTGGGGTTCGCTCATTGAAGCAGAATCAAAATCCAAAGTTACAAGAACTATACCCTCCCATATAGTCTGTAGTGCACCCTGACGCAGCAATTCTGGTCTTGAAGTCGAACTCTACCTTCTGCACGGTCGGCTTCTCGTAAGTCTTTTTTTCTGTTTTCATCTTTTCTTGATTTTAAATTGTTATACATGATGACCTTTCGGTCGATAAATTTCTTACTTCGTCTTTTCCGCTGCCTTGAATCTTGCCTTTATATAGTTGCAAAAGTCTGTGTCGCACTGGTGCTTGGTTGCTACTTTTTGGTGATTCATCGGGCAATAATGACACTTGTCGTTCAACTCGCAACTGTGGCATGCCTGCGGTATCTCGTAGTTCTTCACCGCCTCGTTCACCTCATGCCATGCCTGACGGAATCCGTCGCGCAGTGGATAGGCACACACCACATCGCGGGGGAAGGAAAGACAGGGTAGTAAAGCTCCATCCCAGTTGATGGCAAACCCCGAGCGCCCGGCACTGCAATACAACCCCTTGTCCGACAGCACGGGGCGGTTCCTCCGCTTCATAAAGAACTCATGGTCGGCTGGCTCGTACAGCGGGGGCAGTATCTCCTGTGCATTCTCCTTGATGTTCATATCCTCTTCAAAGGTGAGGGCGAAGTCTGCCTTTTTCCTGCCCGTATTCTCATGCGGGTCAATCAGACCGTCATTTACACTTACGCTCACGCCAAACGAGCCTGCCAGTGCTATCACCCGTTCCGTCCAGGGCGACATATAACTGCTGGGTGTCACAGCGAGGCAAACAGGCAGCCCAGCCTCTATGGCAAGGCGGATATGGCGAACCACCTGCTCGTAGGCATCCACGCCTGTCACGGCTACATACGACTCGCTGTCGCAGCCGTAAAGGGAGATGTCTATCTTGTAAGGAGGATAGTCCTTGAATCTGCTGATGGCATCTTCGTTGAGCAGCAGGCCGTTGGTCTTCACTTGGGTGACGATGCCTTGGTTGATAAGATACATATAGATGTCCCAGAAGGCGGGATGCGTCATTGCCTCTCCGCCCGTGAGCATCGCCTCCATCATGCCCTCGTCAATGGCTTGCTGAATGAGCGATATCCACTGCTCGCCCGACAGCATCCGATGCCTTACCGACGGGTCTTGCAGATGCACATAGCACATCTTGCAGTCGAGGTTGCACAGCGGTGTCAACTCGAAACTGCCACT
>SUYI01000015.1 GCA_015060485.1 Prevotella sp.
GATTGCGGGAATTAATAGCTGCAAGATCGCTCTCTAACGGGCCCGCTTCTGCATGTGCTCGGATTGACAGTGAGATATTATAAACCATTTGTCGGTCACCACGACCTGAACCCGCAGAAGGACTGTCCGTGCTTCGATGCCGCGAAAGAATATAAGGACCTACAGCCGAAATAGAAAAATCCCGCCCCTTTCAAAAAGGAGCGGGATTTATATGTTTTAGTAGTTTGTTTGGATAAAAAATCCCCACAGTCACGAAGGCTGTGGGGATTGATATAGTGTGATAGATAGATATATTATCTAACAACAAATTTTTTACCCTGCTTGATGTAGATACCCTTCTGCAGAGCGTTGGGGTTCATCTGTACACCATTGAGGTTGTAGATAGGAGCGTTGTGGTCAGAAACTACCTGGTTGTAGTTGATAGTCTCGATGCCAGTGCCGTTCTTCGGAGTGAGAACAGTTACGCGAGAGATGGCGGTATCGATACGATAGAGCTGGAAAGTCTGCAAGCCAGTGTAAACCTCCTTGGCAGCTCCCAGATCCTGCTGCAGCCATTCAGCCTTAGCAGCTTCGGGATCAGTGCCAGCAGCGAAGTCACCGTGGTTAGCTGTGTTACCATAGCCGCCCAGCTTAGAAACGATGATGAATTCCTCATCGGTCAGACCGTCAACACCCAGTGTAGCATTCTGGACGCGAATATTTCCGTAGCCAACACCAGCGGGGTCATAAGCTTCTGCATCACCCTGAACACCGGGGAATACAAAGCCGACACCAATGAATATCTGTACATTGACAGAACCACCGGCAACACCATTGGCATCGACCAGAGGATTGCCACTCTCATCACAAGAAGTAGCAACAATACCGTCGTTGTAGTGCCATGTGTAGAGCGGAGCAAACATAGAGTGAGCCACCTCCTGAGTCAGCTTAGACTGCAGGAAACGATAGCGCTGGATAGGAGTCAGACCAGCCTCAGAAGCACCGTATACGGGATAGTTAGTCCAAGTAGGATTGCCATCATCGTCGGTCTCACCAGTAGCGATACGGTAGTACAGACGCTGTCCGGAAGTCCAAGTGCTCTCACCACCGCCTGAAGCAGCGTCCAATGCGCCCTTGTCCTCGAAGCCTTTAGCTACCAATTCGTCAATAGTCATGTGCTGGAAGTCGATAACGCTCTTCTCCACGAACTCTGTCTCGTTGACCTCAGTCATCACTGAACTTGCAAATCCTTGAGCAATCACATTTACGGTCAGGATACCCTTGCCGTTAACACTTACCTTCTCGCCAGAGAATTTTTCCTCTGCACTGGCAACGACATTATTATTCTCGTCTTTGTATTCATAAGAGATATAAAGTGTTGGCTTGGTGGGAACATCCTCATTGCTTACCGTGATGGTGTATTCCTTAGCGTAGCCTACAGCGGCATTGGTAATAGTTACTGTTGCTTGAGGCAGCTGGAAGATTGAACAGTCAACCTCTACAGTTTCTTTCTCTGAAGTGGCTGTACCAGAAGTGGTCCATGCCTCGAGTGTACCGGAAGTGGTGGTTGTGTACTTGTAAACGCCACCCTCAGTGTCACCATAGAGCACTTCAATTTCTGTGCCATCGGTACCCTTAACGTGCAGAACTTCCTCTTCCTGGAAGGAGATAGAGTAGGTGCGCTCTTCATTATTTACACCAGTCAGAGCTACAGAAGGCTTGTTGGCAATGTCGTAGTCGGTAATCACCTGAACCTTGATGTTGTCAATCTGAACGACACTGTAGTAACGTGCGTCGTAGATGTTCATACCAGCGGCCAGCATGTCGGTACCTTCAGCAAACTCGCGTGTACCAGAAGCAAACTCTGTCTCGCCAGTCAGCTGGTCAACAATACGCCAAGCCATCTTACGGTTTGTAACGTCAAAGTCCAACAGCACTTTGAACCAAGCACCACCGCTGACAGCGAACGTGTTAGCAGCGTCGCCGTTGATGAAGAACAACTCGTGGTTGTCGGCACTCTCAGTAACAGAGAACAGCGTGTTGTCCTTGGCATGCAGCACACCATTGTTACCTGCGGGCTTTTCACCAGAGAAGATGGAAATCTCAGTACCGAACTGGTTGTTGGCAGGAGTAGCGTATGCCCACTCGAATTCAACATGATATGTTCCATTTACCAGTTGGTCAGTATAAATGTCTGAACCCCAGACGTTGTAGCAGCTACGACCATTGCTGCCACCAAGCGAGAACTGGAAATAGTTACCATACTCGTCACCGGTAATTGACATACCAGCAGGAAGGTTAGGCGATGTCCAGCCTAAAGATGCAGGGTCACCTGACTCGAAGTCCATTTTCACCAGGTTCTTAGTACCTGCGTTGGCAGAAAGCGTGAATACTACTGCCATCAAAAGGAGATAAAATTTCTTCATAAAAAAAGTTTTGTTAGTAAATATTAAAAATAAAGTTGTTCGTTGTAAGTGCAAAGGTAGGAAAAAAACGCTAAAGCGCAAACATTCCTATTGTTTTTTTACTTTTTTTAAATGTAGGCAGGACGCGCAGGCCCTGCCTACATCCATGAGGCTTACCATCCAGGATTCTGTGTCAACACACCTCCGGACTTCTGAATCTCACTCTGCGGGATGGGGAAGAAGTTCATTTTGTCGTCCCACTGGCGGGTTTCCAGCGTTCCAGGAGTATAAGAAATGTTGTCGCCCGATTTGGTAATGGTCATCTTACGGATGGTCTTGAAGTAGTCGGCACCTTCCTTCCAGCGACGCACGTCGAAGAAGCGGTGTCCCTCGAAGGCCAGTTCCACGAAGCGCTCGTTCTCGTACTTCTTCTTAAATTCGCTGGCGCTCAGACCTGTAGCTATGTTGGGCTGTCCGGCTCGGGTGCGAACGATGTTGATGGCCTCAGCTGCCGTCATGTTCAGTCCTGTAGCTGTCGTATAGCCGTCGCCTGTATAGTTAAGCATGGCTTCAGCATAGTTCAGATAGAGCTCGGCCAGACGGAACAACACGTAGTTGTGGTAGAAGGCGTTGGCACCTGTAGCACCGATGACGGTTGCCGGGTTACAATACTTTTTCAGGTAATAGCCTGTCGTAGTGGCATAGGTGATGGGCGCCGCATTAGCACCGCCGGTATAGATTTCCAGCGGGTTTGGATTGGCATTGGGCCATTGTTCACCGTTGACAGCCACAATCCATGACAGTCGCTTGTCGCGGTTGGCATAAGGATTCTGGGGATCATAGCCACTGTCAGGATCAGTGATAGCCTTGCCATTGGTCATCTCGAAGGCATCAACCAGATTTTGTGTCGGGCAGTTGCCACCGCCGGCATTCTCCATGCCGATGGGGAAGTTGTACTTCTCGAAGGCATTGCTGGCCGTCATGGAGTTCTGGCGACGTGTGAAGATAATCTCCTTGGTGTCCTTGTAGTTGTCGGACTGGAAGAGTGACATGTAGTCAGCCACCAGACTCATGCTGCGTGCCTTACATGCATCAATGGCTTCCTTACAGCGCAAGGCAGCCTGATACCAGCGTTCCTTGTCACCCGACGGATTGAACAGCGGACTGGCATAGTAGAGTGCAGCACGTGCACGCAGTGCCATTACAGCCAGATTGTTGGCACGTCCGTTTTCTGCCACTGACAAAGCCATGTTACCCAGACTGTTGTAGTCGGTAATGATGCTGTCCTTAATAGCAGCACACTCCGTGTCGATGAACTTGAAGATGGTGTCTGCTGGTACGCGTGGCAGGCTATTGGCCTCAGCAGCATCCATATTGCTGACCTTCAGGGGAACGTCTCCATATTGGCGCACCAGTGTAAAATAGAAGTAGGCACGCGCCCAACGGGCCTCCCACTGGTAGTTGTTATACTGGTACATCTCCTTGAGGTAGTCCACATCGAGCTTGTAGTCGGGGAAGGTCAATCCCTGGAATTCGTCAAGTAGCAGGTTGCAATAGCTGATGCCCTTGTAGGCCGAAGTCCAGATGGAATTCTTGGCATTCGACGGTCCCCAGGCGCCATTGTAGAAGTCCTCAATGGCATTGCCGGCATGTGAATAGGCCGATTCGTCGGTAGCAGAACTCAACATGGCTCCATTGTAGTTGCCGAAGTCATAGTCCAGCTGCTGATAGATGGTAGTGGTAAAGCCACCCACACGGCTGAACATTTCCTTGATATAGTCAGCATCATCTACCTTGTACTCATGATAGTCCATCTTGTCGCCGCAAGAGGAAAGTGCCAGGAGTGCGAAAGCACTGATGAAATATTTCTTGAGTTTCATAATCTTCAATTGTTTTAATGTCTATATGATTACAATGTTACAGCCAATCCTAAGGCAATGCTGCGTGTCAGCGGGTTGGTGGCTCCATAGGAGGCAGCATCTACTTCGTCGATATGATCGGCGGTGAAGAGGTCGGTACCGCGGACATACACCTTGGCGGTCTTGATATACTTGGTCTTCTCGAGCAGGCTGCCAGGGAGATTGTAGTAAACCTCTACATTGCGCAGTTTCAGGTAGGAACGGTCGCGCAGCCAGAAAGTACTTGGCTGGTAGTTGTTGGCATTACTGCTGGAACTCAGACGCGGAAATTCTGCGTTGGCATTGTTGTTTGCGGGACTCCAGCGGTTGTCATAAACGTGCTGTGCAAGGCTGGTGTTATTGATAAGGCCCCAGTAGTAGCCCGAGGTGTTGAGCACTGCCGAGTAGCGGCCTACACCCTGGAACATGGCATCAAAGCCCAGTCCCTTCCACTCTGCACCGATATGGAAGCTGTAGAACAGTTCGGGACATGCCGTGCTATAGCCAATCTTGCAGACGTCGTTGGCATCGATGACACCGTCTTCGTTGACGTCGCGGTACTTGATGTCGCCAGGACGTACGGTAGAGAAGGTCTGCGTGGGCCATGCGTCAATTTCAGCCTGACTGGTGAACAGTCCTTCTGCGATGAGTCCGTAGGTGGAACTGAGCGGATTACCAGTCTGGACGAGGTTGCTGTATACACGTGGTTCCTCGGCCTGATCCTTGATCTCGTTCTTATAGGTCATCAGGTTGGCACCGATGTTGAAGGTGACCTCACCGAAAGTCTTGCTATAATCAGCAGCGACCTCGAAGCCGTGCTGCGACACCTTACCCTGATTCAGGTAGGGGGCATCGAAACCGATAAGAGCCGTATAGTAGCCGGCACCCGATACCCAGATGTTGTTGCGTGTCTGTGTGAAGAAGTCGACTTCAAGGTTCAGTCCGTCGAACAGGCGGGCGTCAATACCGACATTGAAGCGCGTAGACTTCTCATGGCTGGGATCGGGCGTAGCCATCTGTCCTAACGTTGTCGGGCCATACATGTTAGCTCCATAATCGCTGGTCAGCACATAGCCGCCGCCTGCCTGCGAATAGGACTGTGTATAGTAGGTCCACACGTTGTCGCCAGGCAGATAGTCGGCATTGGTCAGACCGATGCTGGCACGCAGTTTCAAGAAGTTGACAAACTTGACATCCTTCATGAAGTCCTCCTGTGACAGCACCCAGCCAGCCGAGAAGGTGGGAGCAAAGGCCCACTTCGTGCCAGGAGCCAGACGGCTGCTGCCGGAATAGATGAGTGCGAGGTCAGCGAGATAACGGTTCTTGTGTGCATAGTGTGCCCATGCCGACCAGTTCTGTCGGTAGATGGCTGCATTGACACCTGTCGTATTGACATATTCGTAGTCGTATTTCAGCTGGGCATACAGATAGTCGTTGTCAGTCAGTTTCCTGTCGAAATTCAGACCGGCCTGAATTGTGAGACGGCGCTGATAGCTGTTGGTATTGGCATCCTTGCCCATCGTACCGTCTGCACCTCCCGACCAATAGTCACCCTTGACAGGCGCTCCGTTTTCCCATCCAGTAACAGGATAGTTACCATAGATGTATTCACGGCTGTGGTTCTCATAGAGGGTAGAGTAGATGTCATAGCCCAGACGTGCTGTGAAGCTCAGACCCTCAATCCAGTATTTCAAATCCTGCTGTAAGGTCATGTCGGCAAATAAAGCGCGCTCATGAATCTTATAGTAGGCAGCATCGGTCGATTGTCCCATTGGGTTCAGCGTACCGGCATAGGTAGACGTTCCACCCCAGTCGCCTGTCTCGCTCTTGATGGGGAAGGCATTGGACGGCAGTCCGTAGATGGTGCTCCACAGGTCTGTCTGGTTGCCCGGACGCGACATCTCGCTCAGCACACCGAGCAGGTTGACCTTCAGGTCAGTGGTCGGGGTGAGGTCGATGTCCAGATTGGTACGCAGGTTACCACGCACGTACTTGTCCTGAGTGGAGTAGCCGTCGTTGTTGTTGAAATTCTTGATGAATCCCTTGTCAGAGAGCAGGTTCACCATGGTGAAGTAGCGGAACTTCTCGCCACCACCCTTGAACTCGACGCCTATCTTGTTGGTGGCGCCGCTCTTGCGGAACGTCTCGTCGACCCAGTTCACGTTGGGATACTGGAAAGGATAGTTGCCACTCTGGTAGGCAGCAACCTCCTGTGCAGTGTAGCGCTCGCCCAGTCCCTCATTGGCATAGGCCTCGTTCATGGCGCTGGCATAGGTGGCTGCATCGATGAACTTAGGACGGTTAATCTGCATATTAAACAGGTGGTCATAAGTTACCTTGATGCTATTGCTGTTGTATTTGCCTCGCTTGGTGGTAATCTGGATGGCACCATTGATACCTTTGTATCCATAGAGTGCCACGGCTGCGGCATCCTTAAGAATGGTAACATGGTCGACTTCCTCAGGACTGACTAACGTGATGTCGCGCTCAATACCATCCACCATGATGAGTGGAGAGTTGTTGTTCAGTGTCTGTAAGCCGCGAACATAGAAAGTGGGGTTGGCGGCATAGTAAGTACCGGCACCGTCGAGCGATATCAAGCCATTGCCCTGACCGAGGATGGAATTGCCAATGTTCTTGGCAGAGCGCTTATCCACGGTTTCATTCGTGATGACAGAAACAGAGGCTGTTGACTGGGCACGGGTGAAGTCCTTGTTGGCTCCCACCTCAATGACCTGGTCTACGAAGCTGATGCCTGTGCTGTCTTGCTGTGCTGCTGCCGGCAGACTCATACCAGCCAGCAGTGACAGCAGAAATATATTTCTCTTCTTCATAACTTTCATTTTTTACCTTTTAACTTTTTTACTTTAAAGGTTACCATCCAGGATTCTGAACCAGTCCATAACCCTTGTTGATTTCCGTAATGGGCAACGGGAACAGGAGCCACTTCTTGACATCCGTCGAGTTGGGATCCATGTCCCACTGCACACGGGCACGGTTGAACAACTGGAAACGCTGGTAGTCGAAATTTCTGGGCTCAGCAATACCGTTGTCCTTGTGGGAACCTTTCCATGGTTCATAGCTGCGCACCCATTCGCCCTTACTGTTCTGCAGCAGGCGGAAGGTCACCAGACCATGTAGTTTCTTGGTAATCCAGTCGGTACGCTTGTAGCGGATCATGTCGTAGTAGCGGTTGTTGCTCAGACCGAGCTCACAGGCACGCTCGCGGAGGATTTCCTCAATGAGATTGTCCTTGTCGGTGGTCAGGTTAAGTTTTGGATTCCTAACAGCCAAACCGCCCATACCAACACGTGCACGAACCACGTCAACCTGCTTGATGGCTTCTGCCAGCTGGCCGCATTGTGCCAGACACTCGGCATACATCAGATACATCTCATTAAGACTCAGATATACCCAGTGCATAAACTTACGGTGGAACTCCTCACCGAGGGTATAGCGGATATGTCCAAAGCCGGTAGAGAACGGACGTGTCAGCTTCTCCTGCAGTGCAAGGTCGTATTCCTTGGTAGAGCTGTTGTAAGTGGCACTCATAGCATCGCCCTGACCATCGTAACCACCTACCCAAAGCTCGTATTTGTCGCCGGTAGGTGTACCTGACGTCCAGTCAAACTGGTAAGTCATGCCATTAACGAGGATATTCTCATAGAGGCGGGGGTCGCGAGAAGGAGTGACAGCAACGGCGCCACCACGACCTACGGTATACTTGTAGAACAGCTGACCGCTGGTACCGGTAATCTTACCCTTGATAGAGTCGCTCTCCCAGTCGAAAGGAGAACCGTCGCTCCAGGGGAACATGCTCATGTATTCCAGTGTGGGGTGATAAGTAGAACGGTGTACGCTACCCAGCGGGTTCGACCAGCTCCACCATGAGTAGGTTCCCTGTGAACCATAGACGGTAGCTACGCGAGTAGAGTGGAGAACCTCCTTGCTGCCTTCGTAGATGTAGCCCATACGATAGGCCTGACGATAACCATTGGCATTCTTCGAGCAGTTGACGTCGGCAGGCTCCGTCAGTTTATAGTATCCCTCGCTGTTGAGACGCGTAAAGAAGTCCTGACAAGCCTGCAATGCCTTCTGCCAACGGTTGGCATCGTAGTTGCCATGCCATACCAGATGCTTCTGCTCGGCCTCGGTACTTCCTCCGAAATAACCTTGATCGCTATTATACAGAGGCGATGCAGAGAACATCAGGATCTTTGCCTTGAGGGCCATAGCACCTGCTGCTGTCCAACGGCCAGTGTTGTTCGTTGCATCAGTATCGGTCGTAGAGCCGTTATATGCCCAACGCAAGTCGGGAATAGCCTCATCCAACAGTTTTGTCATAAATATTACTGTAGTGTCTACTGAGGCACGTGGTATCTCGTAGGAACCCTCACTACCCGTGAAGGGGTGGTCGATAATGGGCAGACCGCCGTAGACGCTGAAGAGGTCAAAATAGCGAGCTGCAATCAGACACTTGGCCTGGGCAACCATGTTTGCCTTCTCTGCCTCGGTGAGGCCGGTCACTCGGTCGATGTTCTCAATCAGCAACCATGACTGACGGACAGCCTCCCACACATAGTCTTTGGTGAAACTGATAAGCGGCTCCAAATTGGCCGTCATCGTACCAGAATAGTAGGTATTATAGATAGCTGTCGAGTTGTAGTGCGTCTGGTAGCAGTCGGTCAAACCATCCAGTTTGCCATAGTAGGGATTCTGGCTGATGGCGGTGTTCTGGCCGAAAGGCAATCCGTAGTATTGCAGGGCGTAAATGCCGGTAAGGAACTGACGGGTGTACTCTGGATTGCTGAATACGGAGTCGATGGTCAGTGTTCCGCCAGGCTGTTTCTCAATGAAGGCGTCACCGAACTTGACATCGTCGGTACATGCGGTGAACGCCATGCTGCCTGCCATCAGCGTCACCACTCCTGTTATGATTTTATGATATAGTTTCATTTTTGTATACCTTAATATATAATATAATGCTTGCAAGAATCAGAATCCTAACTTAAGACTTGCCGTATAGGTACGCTGCAAGGGATAAGAGGGAGCGTTGCTGGCGCGTGCCTCAGGATCACCCCAAATATACGGAGAGAAGGTCAGCAGGTTGTAGCCGCTCAAAGCGAGCTGCAACTGGTTGAGACCCAACTTCTTCATGAACGGGAAGTTGAAATCGTAGGCAATCTGAAGGGTCTTCAGACGCAGGTACTTTGAGTCCTTCTCGTAAAGAGTAGAGTTCGCATAGTTCTGGTCAGCGTTTGCCCATGTAGCACGGGGATACTCGGAATCCTGCGAGGGATTATCAGCAGTCCAGGTGTTGTCGATATGGTATTGCAGCAAGCCACCATAAGTGGTATTACCAGCTGCCGTAAACGGGCGGCGGAAAACGTCACTGATGAGTCGGCTGACATTCCATGCGCCAGTTAGCTGGGCATTGAAGGTAAAGCCTTTCCAGTTACAGCCCAGCGAAAGACCGGCAATGTATTCCGGATCGTCAGTATAACCAAGTCCTACTTTGGCATCATTGGGGTCTATCTTTCCGTCCTTATCAAGGTCGACGTAGACAGCATCACCAGGCTTCAGCTCACTGACAAACTGTTCGGGGAAGGGAGAGCCAAATTCTTTCTCGTAATCGGCTTCCGCACCCTCGTAGTAGAACTTCCAGAACTGATACAGCGAACGTGAACCGATACGATGTCCCTTGGTGTACATGTATTCATTCTTCTGAGGAGCCTGACGGTTGACAATGATTTCGTTCTGGTTGTGCGACAAATTCAACTTGGCCCAATAGCGGAAATTCTTGCCAATCTTGTCCTGCCAGTTCAGCGAGAGTTCCCATCCCCAGCTATCGACCTCACCGAAGTTGGTGTAAGGAACGTTGAATCCCAGCATGCCAGGAACTGTCATGTCTTGTGCGAGAATGTCCTTACGGTGCTCCCTATAATAGTCGAAGGTAGCGCGCAGACGGTCGTCGAGGAAGTTGATGTCAACACCATAGTCCTGCTTGAAGGCTTTCTCCCACGACACATCGGGATAGTTTTTCGAAGCCTCAACAGCACCTTTCGATGTTGTACCGTTCTCAATACCGAAGTTGTAACCGAAGGCACCCGTGTCCTTACCGGTACGTTCCAACAATGCACTCTGATTGACATTGTATGGGTCAGCAATGTACATGAATCGCTTTGCGTTCACCTTATCGTTACCGACGAGACCCCAAGAGGCGCGGAGCTTCAAGAAGCTGACGACCTTTTTGATGGGCTCGAAGAACGGCTCGTCACTCATCACCCAACCAATAGAACCGGCAGGGAATGTACCGAAGCGTTTACCGGGAGCGAAGTTTTCGGAACCGTTGTAACCGATATTGAACTCGGCCATATAACGGTTCTTCCAGTCGTAGGTGACACGTCCTACAAATCCGACGTATGTACGGGGAATGTCAATATAGATATTTCCGTCGCCATCGGTCTTGTAGTATTCCTTGCTCTGGTTGTAGAGGGCAAGGGCGGTAATGGTGTGATCGCCAAAGGAACGGTTGTAATTGAACGAACCCTCGATATACCAGTCACGTCCTTTGCCGTAGGCGTAAGAATAGGTGGGATCAACATCGGAACCACTCTTGCGGTATTGAGTAGGCTGTGTCATGATGTTGCCGCTCTCGTCGTAAATGATATTTCCTTCTGAATCGCGTTGAGCCAACACTACCGGAGTGTAAGTGGCAACACCGGCGGTCAGCGTCTTGGTGACAGCATACGAGCTGTTGTAAGAACCCTTGAGCTTCAATGACAGGCCCTTGGTGATGAAGTCCAGTTTCTGGTCAAGAACCAGGTCCATCGAGAGCTTGTTGTTATTGTAATGGAAAGCACCGGGCTGATAAGCATAATAGGTCATGGGTGAGTCACCGATAAAAGGAAGGGTGTTACCATCTTCATTATCTGCACCCACGTTGGTATTAACAATGTAACGTCCGTCAATGATACCGGGGCTGCAGAATGGTGTAGCTTGATAGATGGCTTTAATCATACCACCGGAACCCTGACCGGTCTTGGGCTTGGCGGAGTCGTCAACCTTACCAGCAATATTAAAGCTCAACATCGTTGTCTTAGTGACGTTGATGTCGAGGTTTGAACGGTAGTTGAAACGTTGATACTGGTAACCATAGTCCCACGACTTACCGAATTCCTTGAAGATACCGTCCTGGGTCATCATACCTGCAGAGATGAAGTATTTAACGGTTTTGTTACCTCCGGAGATATTGATGTTGTGCTGTTGTTGTAGGGTCACATCTTTCATGATGTACTCGTCCCACTTCATGCTTGGGAAACGGATAGGGTCACTGCCGTCCTTGAATTTCTGGAGAACAGAGGCAGAGAACATGGGGTCTTTTCCATCGTTTGCCAACATCTGATTATAGAAAGTACCATAATCGTAAGATGATGCCTGTTCAATCATCTTGGTAGGCGTAACGGCCGAGAAAGAGGTGTTGATGGATATCTTGGCCTTACCTTCGGCACCGCGCTTAGTGGTAATCAGGATGACACCGTTAGCACCGCGTACACCGAATACAGCAGTAGCCGAAGCATCCTTCAGCACGGTAATGCTTTCGATTTCGTTGGGGTCGATGTCCCACATCTCACGTTCTACACCATCTACTTGGATAAGTGGTGCAGAATCAACCCATGTGGCCTGACCACGGACAAAAATACTGGCAGCATCCGAACCGGGCTCACCAGAGTACTGCACGGTAGTCACACCGGACAGCTGACCAGCCAGCACGTTGTTCACCGAAGATACCGGCGTACGCACCAGGTCTTCGGCCTTGACAGACGACAAGGCACCGGTGACGGTGACTTTCTTCTGCACACCGTAAGCCACGATTTCTACGCCCTGCAGCATGGTAGCTTCTTCTTCGAGCGTGATCTTCATGTTGGCAGAGGCCTTGACAATCAGTTCTTTGTAGCCGACGTAAGAGATTTTCAACTGGGTGCCGGGGTTCACTTTCAAAGTGAAGTTACCGTCGAAGTCGGTCACTGTTCCCTGAACAGTCTTTCCACCTACGATAACGACGCTGGCACCAATAATTGGTTCACCTTGGCTGTCAACCACCGTACCACTGATGCTTCCTTGCTGCTGTTCGGCTGCATAGACAGTCTGTAAACCCAACATGGGAGGGGTGAACAGCATGGCAGAGCACATCAATGCCATGGGCATGACAGTCCTCTTCAAAAGATTTGTTTTGTTCATACAGTTAATATTAGTAGATCTACTTTATTATTTGCTTTAGCGAGTGCAAATATAAACATTTTTTAGGAAAGAGAAAAACTTTTTGCCTTTTTTTTAATAAAAACGCGTGGGAATTCAAAAAAAAACGTGTACTTTTGCACTAGAAATTCACTAAAATAAATCAAGAACATGAAAAAGATGAGAAAAACGGTGGTCGTTCTGCTGGCCATGATATCAGTGTCGGCAGCGGCTCAGGTGACCGACCGCAAGGGGGTCAAAGATGTCAATGGCGTGGTGGACAATACCCCTGACAGTATCGCCAAGGCCATGACGGCACGACCTGTACCCGGATCGAGCCGCAAGGGAAACAATCCTGTGCTCTTTTTGATAGGCAATTCCACGATGCGTACAGGAACCTTGGGTAATGGCAATAACGGCCAGTGGGGCTGGGGGTACTATGCCCATGAATACTTCGACCCGACGCGCATTACCGTCGAGAATCAGGCATTGGGCGGCATGAGCAGCCGTACGTTCTATAACAAGCTGTGGGAACCCATCCGCCAGGCTATCCGTCCCGGCGACTGGGTGATTATCTCGATAGGTCATAACGACAATGGCCCATACGACGAGGGTCGGGCACGTGCCAGTATTCCCGGCGTGGGCTATGACACGCTGAACGTGACCATCAAGGAGACAGGAGAGAAGGAGACCGTCTATACCTATGGCGGCTATATGCGGAAATACATCAACGACGTCCGTGCGCAGGGTGGCAACCCCATCCTGATGTCGCTGACCCCGCGTAATGCCTACGACGAAAAGGACAAGATAGTGCGCAAACAGCATACGCAATGGCAGATGCAGGTGGCTGCCGAGGAGGGCGTGCCGTTCGTTGACCTCAATGAAATATCCGGACAGAAGTTGGATGGATATGGCAAGTGGAAAACCGACTACCACTTCTTCCTTGACAAGATACATACCAGCCGTTTCGGAGCAATGATGAATGCACGTTCTGCAGCAGAAGGCCTGATGGTGAGTCGTAATCCAGTACTGAACCCGCTGAAGGCCATGATGCGCAACGTGCAGTTTCCGGTCTATGACCTGACGCGTACGGAGGGTAAGCCTGTCGTGTTTATTACTGGTGATAGTACGGTAAAGAATGCTGACAAAGATGAGGACGGTATGTGGGGCTGGGGTGCTGTGGCCAACACCGTGTTCGACGAGTCGAAGATAGACATTGTGAATGCCGCCATGGCAGGACGCAGCTGTCGTTCGTACTTGAACGAGGGACGCTGGGAACGGGTTTACAACTCGCTGAAGCCCGGCGACTTCGTGCTGATTCAGTTCGGTCATAACGATATCGGTGCTATTGACAAGCCCAAATACCGTGCTGCCATCGCATCGGGCAAGGATACCTGCCACGTCTACCGGATGCAGGCTGCTCAGGAAGATGTGTCGAAACAGAATATCATCGACCAGAAGCTGAAGTCGAACACCCTGGTGGGCAGCTACGAGGTGGTCTACTCGTTCGGCTGGTATCTGAAGAAGTTCATTCAGGACGTGCGCGAGAAGGGTGCCACGCCTATTCTGGTGTCGCTGACACCTCGCAACGAATGGACAGACGGCAAGATAGAGCGCCGAAACGACACCTATGGCAAGTGGTACCGTGAGGTGGTCGAGGAAACGGGCGTAGAGTTTGTGGATCTGCACAACATCACGGCCGACTTCCTGGACAAGAAGTGTGGCAAGAAGGAGAAAGCCATGAAGTATTTCAATCACGACCACACGCATACGTCGCTGTTGGGTGCCAAGACGAATGCACAAAGCATCGCCAAGGGACTGCGCGACAATAAGAGTCCGTTGGCCGTCTATCTGAAGAAGAAGTAAGAGACACCTCTTACTTCTTACCTCTTACCTCTTACTTCTTACTTCTATGGAATTACTTCCAGCATATAGATAGCATCGAGCGACCACATGGCCGCATCGTTGGTAGAAAGGCCTTTGCGAGGAGCCAATAGTGAGTTCCAGACGAAGGCCTTTCGCTGTGCGTCACGATCAATCCATGCGGCATAGGCATCCAACCGGCGGACAGGGAAACGGTTCTTACGCGTCTGCCAGGCCATGTCGCGATAGCGGCGGGCATGGTCGAGCCAACACTGGTTGAATGCCGTGTTGTTGACCATCGGCAACAGTTCGTTCATTACCTCGAAACCACCCATGATGCTCAGCAGGTGGCTGGTGCTGCGCAGTTCTTTGGGGCCATCGTAGCTGAGACGGCCTGTGGCAGGATCGTAGCCCTTGGCCAGATTACCCGTAAAGATACCATCCTCCAGGGCTGCAATGGAACTCATGCCAGTCTGAATCTTGTCACGATAGTACGTATTCCCCGTACGTTCCCATTCCGTCATCCAGTTACCGGCATAGGCCACCCAGTCCGGTCCGACACGCAGGCGGGCAGGAGCCGAGCAAGGGTACTGACTCTTGGGCTCAGCCAGTCGCATGGGGTCCAGATGGTACAGCAGTGTGTCGGCATCGGTCTGGGCATGCATCAGCTCGCCAATCCGCTCATCTGCAGTCAGATAATAATAATAGCGTAGGAATCCCGACTGCGAGATGCGGGCCTCCTTGGCACCACAGCCCCAATGGCTGACATTATGACGGCTGCCCAATGGGGCAAAGGGTCCGATGTGATAGGTGTCGACCTCGCTGTTATGACGCGTCATGGCCTCGGCCATGCGCCAGATGTCAGGTCGGCCACTGCGCAGGAACATCATCCACAGCCAAGTGGGTGAGGCCAGTTCGGTATTGTCCCAGGCATAGCCGCCTACGTCGTATCGCCACTCGTCACGTTCGGGGTCGTAGGCATGCATGAAGTCGCCGTAGTTCCAGAAACCATACCATTTATGGCGCTCCGTTTCCTGTTGGTAGATGCGGATATACTCGTCGAGGCGGTCTTCCACTTCCTGATGTTTTGTAGGCAACGACCAAATGCCGAAAGCCCGACGGCTATGCAGGTATTCGGGAGAGGGTAACAGACGGTTACCATCGTCCAAAAGGGCTATCTGACTGACAACGGCCTCCCGTCCGGGATAGCCGCCTTGCGGCAATAGCCACAGTTCGCTGGTGCGGGCGATGCCGTATGGCGTGCTCATACCTTCCTGCACGTCTTCGTAACTCTCCAGCAGACCATGGGCAATGGTGTCGTAGTGGCAGAGATTCATCGGCTCGGCCTCAGGACTCCACAGATAAAGGGTGAGATGCGCCTCATCGCTGCGGGCATCGCTGACCTCGATGCTGGAGGGGTATGACTGCCAGAAGTCCTTCAGTCTGACGGCCAGTCCCCCCTCGGTGTCGCCCACAAAGGCATAGCCCGGAGCACGGTCGCCCGTCAGTGTGCCTATCCAAGGCGACTCGCTGGTGGCTCGCTTACGGATGGAGAAAGCGTTGTCGGTCAACTGTGAGAGCCGGAATCCGTCCCATTGCGCCCAGTGATCGATGAGCGACTGCCCCAGTTTGTCGAAAGCCTCGCGAGGCGGGATACGCTGTCCGCGCATCTGGTCCAGTTGGATGTTTTGCCGTTGCGGAATGCCCCGTCCTTCCTCGGGAGGAGACTGCTGCAGACGAAGCTCACGCCGTCCGTCGAGAGGCTGTACGGGTTCTGCCCAGACGCTGTCTGGGGACAGTGCAAAGGCAATATGCCGATTGTAGGCCTCAGTACGCATCGGGACACTCAGGCGAATGCCCAGCGAAGCGATCAAGTCCTCGGTCTGTTCGCCGTCGTATGTGAAGGTATGTGTCAGCTTGATTTGTTCGCTGCCCTGCCAGAAATGAAGACGTACCGTGAAAGGCAGCCAGTGGCGCTGGCCATCGCTGTGAGTACCATCGATTCTGACTATGGCATCCACTTGGCTTTGCCGTTCTAAGTATACCTTATTAATATACGACAGGTATTGCCCATGTGTCGTTGTGGCAGTCAATAAGGCACTGCCGCCAACGCGTTTCCCTTCAAGCACCATACTGTCGATTAGGTGTTGTCCGCTTTTGGGTAGCCAGACACGTAGCCTGCCGGTATTCACCATCAGACGAAGGACTTCGTCCTGAATGGTGATAGGTTGAGCGCTTTTGGTCTTTTTCGGTGCTTTGACAACCTTCAGCGATTGTTTCCCTGCTACAGCCGACAGGGCGGCCCACTTGACGGAACCATCTGGCCATGAGGCTGTTGCCCAGGCGTCGGAGGGTGTGTCGTCGGCCAATGCTAAGAGACTTGCATCCTTCAGCTCTCCTTGCCGGAAAGGAATGCCGAACGTGACAGGCTGTGCCGTTTGGGGCTGATGAAGCCAATGTAACGGTATGCCGGTTGTTAAGTCATCGTCATTCAATCGGCGGGTCTGGAAATTGGTAATACGGGTACGCGACAGTGTTGTGCGGAAACCAAACCAGCCTTTTTCTAATGGGGTGGGGTCCAGGTAGTCGACGATGAGCTCTCCGTCCATAAAGAAACGCGTACGACCATTCAGACTTTCTATTTTGACGTGGTACCAGTGGTTGGGGCGTAACAGGTGTGCCGCATCGGTATATTCCTTTAAGATCGCCGGACGGAAAGCCGTGCTGTCTACTCCGCGTTTGTCACCAGTATAACGGCGGAAGCGAGTCGTGGAATTGTGGTTGCCGCCATACCCCAAGTAGTACATCTGCAGGGTGTAGCATCGCACAAAGATGCCGCTACGCCATTGTTCCCGTTTCCAGATGTCGCGCTGCCCGGGGTCGCTGGCCAGCCAGAAACAGTTCAGGTCGCTCAGACGGTCTCCTGCTTGCCCTTCGTCTACCACTTGTGCATCGTATTCAACCACCATATTGGTCGACAACTGCTGCCTGCGCCAAAGCGTTAGGCCTTTGGGCGCCAGCAACTCGCAGGTGTCGCCACGAAACGAAACCCGATAGTCGGGCGACTCAGATTCCACCTTCCAGAATCTCTTGAAATCTTTCTGGTTCAGACCGGACTGGGCCATGAGCGGCCATGAAATAAGCAAGAACAGGAGTTGTAGTAGAAGTCTCATAGTCATAGTAGTCGAGTTTTTTTTGATTTGTCACTGCAAAAGTAAGAAAAAAAAGCGAAATTCATGCATTTTGCATAAATTATGATAAGAATTTGTGTGATTATCCAACAAATTTCGTACCTTTGTAACCTCTATATAGAACAAACTACAATAAAAACAAATGGAAAACAAAGCGTATTTCTTTGCTGTCGACCTGGGTGCTACCAGTGGACGCACTATTATTGGCAGTATAGCCGACGGACGACTGGAACAGGAGGAAATTACCCGTTTCCCCAACAATCTGATAGAAACGGGAGGACATTTCTATTGGGACATCTATGCCCTGTATTTCGAGATGATTCGTGGACTGAAGGAGGTGGCCCGTCGCGGACTGACCATAACTTCTATCGGTATTGACACGTGGGGCGTCGACTTCGTGTTTGTTGGCGATGATGGCGCTATTCTGCGCAATCCGATGGCCTATCGCGATCCGCATACCTTCGAGGCGATGGACGACTATCTGTGTCACATCGTTCAGCGACGTGAAGTCTACGACATCACGGGAATTCAGTTTATGAACTTCAACTCGCTGTTCCAACTGTATGCCATGCAGAAGGCTGGCAATACAGCCATGAAACATTGTAAGAAAGTGCTCTTTGTGCCTGATGCCTTGAGTTGGATGCTGACGGGAGAGGCTGTCTGCGAATATACCATCGCCTCGACGTCGCAGATGCTCGATCCACGTACTGGCGACCTTTCTGAGAGACTGATAGAGAGTGTTGGTCTGACGCGTGGGCATTTCGGACGTATGGTACAACCAGACACGCAGATTGGCGTGCTGACGGAGGAAGTTCAGAAGATGACCGGTCTGGGTCCAGTACCTGTGATTGCTGTCGCCGGACACGATACAGGCGCCGCTGTGGCTGCCGTGCCTGCCAAGAACGAACGGTTTGCCTATCTTTCGAGCGGTACGTGGAGTCTGATGGGTATCGAGACGAAGGAGGCGATTATCAACGACCGTTCTTATGAGTTGAACTTCACCAACGAGGGTGGCATCGAGGGAACGACTCGCTTCCTGAAAAACATCTGTGGCATGTGGCTTTACGAGCGTTGTCGTAAGGAATTCAAAGACTCAACGGGGGAACCGTTGACCGCGAGCCATCAGGAACTGCAGGGGTCGGCCATGCAGGTCGAGGCGTTCCGTTCCATCATCAATCCCGACGATGCGGCTTTTGCCAATCCGTCGTCGATGATTGAGGCCATCCAGCAATATTGCCGTAAGACAGGCCAGGCGGTTCCTGAGACACCTGCCGAGATTTGCCGTTGTATCTTCGACTCGCTGGCCTTGCGCTATAAGCAGGTGTTCGGGTGGTTGAAGGAGTTTTATCTCTCGACGGCAAAACCGTCGAGCACAGTGGGAGACCCGACCGCAAAACCGTCGAGCACAGAACCTGTCGCTGCACTCAACGTGTTGCATGTCATTGGCGGCGGTTCGTTGAACAGGTATCTGAACCAGTTTACGGCCGATGCCTTGGGTGTTGAGGTGCTCGCCGGTCCGCAGGAGTGTACCGCCATCGGTAACATCATGTTGCAGGCGAAGGCCATGGGACTGGTGAAGGACGTCTGGGAGATGCGTGCTATCATTGCTGCCAGTGTCGACATGGTGGCTTACCATCCGTCTGACAATAAGGCCGCATGGGACGAGGCCTACGACAAATACCTCGAAATAACGAAATAGCGTTATCACGTAATAACGAAATGTTGAAATAACAAATCATAAAATAATAACAATTATGGCAAAACCATTAGTAGAAACCAAAGCAAAGGTAGGTGTCTTCAGTATCGCACTGCAAGCTTACCTGCCACAGTTCCCTCAGCTCGTTCCTGAGTTCGAGGCACAGTATGAAGCATTCAAGAAGACGCTGCCCGACACCATTGAAATCATCGACGGCGGCATGGTGACCACCAAGGAACAGTCGATGCAGGCCGGCGATAAGTTCCGTGCGGCTGACGTTGACCTGGTCATCCTGCAGATGCTGACCTATTGCACCTCTTATAATATGTTGCCTGCCGTTCGCGACCTCGACGTACCCGTTGTCATCGTGAACCTGCAGAAGAAACTGGCTCCAGACTATGCCAAGACCGATATCCCCACCTGGTTGGGTGAACTCTACGCATGTGGCGCCATCGGAGAAATGGTTGCTGACCTGAATCGTGCCGGCAAGCGTTCGGCCGTGATTACAGGTGTTGTCGAAGGTGGCGACCCCGGCGTTCAGGCAGAGATTGAGGACTGGTGCCGTGCTGCTCAGGTGCGTCGTCGTTTCCGTGATACCAACATCGCACAGATTGGCCGTCCCTATCCAGGCATGATGGACCTCTATATTGATGAGACCAACCTCTACCACCGTATGTTTGTCTATACCAAGCAGTTCGACTGGGAGAAGATGTGGGCCATTGCCGACAACATCACCGACGAGGCTGCCATCAAGGCCAAAGCTCAGGACATTCTCGACACCTTTGATATTGAAGGTGGTGGCACCATTGAAAAAGTATGGGATATGGCCAAGTACGTGGTTGCCTTCGAACAGTGGGTGAAGGATGAGAAGCTGGGCATGATAGCTTCGCACTACGACGGTTTTGCCCAGGGCATTGCCGGCAAGCTCGACTCCATGCTGATTCCTGCCTTCTCGATGCTCATCAAGCAGCACACCGCGTGCGCTGTCGAGGGTGACATGAAGGTGGCTATGGCCATGTCGATCTTGAAGACTATCTCAGGTACAGGAACTCTTGCAGAGATGTATTCTATTGACTTCCCCAAGGATATTTGTATCATCGGCCACTCTGGCTCGGGCGACTTCGACATCTCGCAGGCCAAGAAGCCAACCATGAAGATTGTGCCTGTGTTCCACGGCAAGGCAGGTGGCGGCTATCTGACGCAGTTCTATCCTCCCACGGGTCCTGTCACGTATCTGGCTATCACGCAGGACAGAAACGGTGTCTTTAAGTTTGTTGTGGCCGAGGGCGTCAATGAGGATGGTCCCATCTTTACCTTCGGCGACACCAACATGCGCACGAAGTTCTCGCTGAGCTGCCGTGAGTTCGTCAACAAGTGGAGTGAGGCTGGTCCTACCCACCACATGGCTGCTGCTGTCGGTCATCACATCGACACGATCCTGAAGGTGGCGAAGATTCTGAACATCAGGTGTGACGTTGTCTGCCGGTAACTTCGTCCTAACGTCATAACGGTATAACGTAATAACGAATAGAATAAAAAATGGCTAATTCTGGTTCTCTGAAGAGCACCATTGCGGTGTCTCTTACCAATTATCTCGATGCTGGTGCTATTGTCGCCGGTGCATCGGGCCTGACGCTTTGGCAGAACTACCTCGGCTTAAGCGAGGTACACCTGGGCTGGCTCAACTTCATTTCAGCCAACTGTCTGGGCGCTGCCATCGGTGCCATCATCGGCGGTTTCCTGGCTGACAAGTATGGTCGTAAGTTCATCTTCACTTACAACCTGCTGGTCTATATGACGGGTGTGCTGCTGGTGATGTTCTCGATGAATTTCCCCATGCTGTTGGCTGGATTCCTTGTGACAGGTATATCAGTTGGTGTAGGCGTACCTGCTTCGTGGACCTACATTTCCGAGTCATCAGAGGTGAACAATCGTGGTCGCAACATCTGTATCTCACAGATGTCGTGGGGTTTCGGACCGATGTGTATCCTCTTGTTTGGTATGCTTTTTGCCCCTGGCGGCTACCTGTTCAGCTGGGTCGAGTCGGTGGCTCACCTCTTTGGCGGTGCAGATATGAGTCAGGAGGCTGTCAATGCTTTCTCGTCGCGTATCGTGTTCTTTACCCTATTCATTGTGGCGTTCATCGCCTGGAATCTGCAGCGTCAGTTGCAGGAGAGTGCTGAATTTACCGCCCAGAAAGATTCTGCTGAGAAGACTGGTCTCTTGGATAATATCAAGGTGCTGTTCTCCAACAAGATTGCCGTACGCACTGTTGTATTCCTCGCCACGATTTATCTGACGTGGAACCTCGTAGCGTCGGTGATGGGATTCTTCCAGCCCCACATCTATGAAACGGCTGGTGGTGTCTCTAACGAGCAGGCTAACTGGATGAACTGCATTCAATGGTTTATCATCGTGGCTGTGACGTTCGTCGTATCGAAACTCATCGACAAGACATCGCATAAGGCCATCTATACCTTCGGACTCCTCGTGGCTATTGCTGCTTGGCTGGTCATCGTCACCATTGGTGTCAATGGTATGGTGGGTCTGTGGCTTTTCGCTATTCTATGGGGTGTGCAGGGCGGTTCGTCGCCACAGATCTTCTATGCGCTGTGGGGTTCTGAGTTGTTCCCTGCCAAGTTCCGTGCTGGTGCCCAGGGCCTGATGTTCTTCATCGTTCGTGGTCTGTCGGCAGTCTGGGGCCTGATCTTTACCTATATTTATGGTGAGAATGGTGAGGGTTTCACCATCGCTGCCTTCTGCATGATTGCTCTTTTGGCCATCTCCCTTATTGTAGGCTTCCTCGGAGTTCCCAATACCCGTGGCCGTGCGCTGGAGGATATCACCAAGGAGAGATACGGAGAGAATTATTAATTAAGAGTTAAGAATTAAGAAAGAATGAAAAGTATATTAGAAGGCCGCGAGGAGTTGAAGGCGGTTATTGATCAGATTGCAGAGGTCACTGGTTACCTCTGGCAAAAAGGCTGGGCTGAGCGTAACGGTGGAAATATCACCGTCAACGTTACCGAGTTTATGGACGATGAGTGTAAGGCTATGAAGGCCATTTCGGAAGTCAAGCAGATTGGCATGGTACTGCCCCAGCTGAAGGGAAAGTATTTTTATTGTAAAGGTACGGGCAAGCGTATGCGCGACCTGGCTAAGGAACCCATGCAGAATGGCTCTATCATCCGTATCCTCGACGACTGCGCTTCTTACGAGGTCATTGCCGACGAGAACGTGGTGCCTACCTCAGAGTTGCCTACCCATCTGGCTCTGCAGAACTATCTGCTCGAGACCGGATCGTGCTATAAGGCTACTCTGCACACGCATCCCATCGAGTTGGTGGCTATGAGTCATATTCAGCGTTTCCTGAAGGGTGACGAGATGACTCGCGTGCTGTGGTCGATGATTCCTGAGACGTTGGCTTTTGCTCCTCTGGGTATCGGCATCGTGCCTTACGCTCTGCCTTCATCGGTAGCACTCGCTGAGGCTACGCTGGAGCAGATCAAGAGCCACGATGTGGTGATGTGGGAGAAGCATGGTACTGTGGCTGTGGGAACAGACATCATGGATGCCTTCGACCAGACCGACGTACTGTGCAAAGCTGCCAATATCTACATGTGTGCCCGTGCCATGGGCAGCGAGCCCGATGGCATGACCGCCGAGCAGATGAAGGAGGTGCAGGATGTCTTCAACCTGCCGAAGAAACGCCCCTGTTAATTCAGCGGTTATTCAGAAAAAGCCCTCAACTCTTTCAGAGCTGGGGGCTTTCCTTATGTTTGTCAGTCTGGGGCTATTCGAAAATCTTGAACGCATAGCCTTCTTTCTTGAGCCATTCGATGGCTTGGGGTAGGGCAGTCCTAAGTTTCTCAATACTCTTCAGCGAGTCGTGGAAAGTAATGATGCTGCCATTGCGGGCATAGCGCTTCACGTTGTTCAACACGTCGTCTGCCGTCATCCATTTAGAGTAGTCGCGCGTCACAAGGTCCCACATGACGATGCGGAACTTACGCGACAGCCAGGCATATTGGCCTATGCGCATCCAACCATGAGGAGGACGTACCAAATCGGTGTGCAGATAGGCATTAGCCTTTTCGACATTATAGCTATACTCTTTGATGGTATGGCTGAAACCGCCGATGTGGTTATGCGTATGATTACCGATGCGATGTCCCTCGTTGATTACGCGCTGGTGCAGCTCAGGGTACTTGCGCGCATTGTCGCCCACCATAAAAAAGGTGGCCTTGACGCCGTACTCCTTCAGCACGTCGAGAATCCACGGTGTCGCCTCAGGTATGGGGCCGTCATCGAAGGTCAGATAGACGGCCTTCTCCTGACGGTCCATACGCCACAGCGCATTAGGATATATCCAGCGTAGCCAGATGGAGGGTTGTTCGATAATCATTTACCAATAACCGTTAACCAATAACCATTAGAATCCCAGATTACCGCCTTTCTGCTGGTATACTGCAGCCATCTCGCCCAGCTCTTTCATGTGGCTGTCGGCCCATTTCTGGTCGAAGCCGTCTACCAGTGCGATGAGTTGCTGCATGATATACATCTGGATGGCACAGTCGTTGGCCGAGGCCTCGAAGTGGTAGCCGTTCAGCGTGCAGTACCATTTCATATACTGGCTGCTGGTCTTCCATAGGTCGTTGACGAGCACCATGGCTTCTTTGTTGTTGCCCAACATGACCCAGGCACGAGCCATATCGAGCGATCCTGATGCGTAGTTGTTGGGTACGTTATACGACGGAATCTGCTTGGCAGTATAGCGCAATACCTCTTCGGCCTTCTTGTCCTCACCCTCGTTGATGAGTTCCAGTGCCAGCTTGGCCATGATGCGACGATGGGTGTAGCACATGCGCATCACCGTCTCGTCCAGATAGATACCCTGCTGGTCGATGCCTCCGAACTTGAAGCGGTGCATGATGTTGTCGTACGTGCGCTTGGTGTCGAAGTTCTTCACGCCTTCAATGTTCTTTCCGTCATTGCTGGTGGTGAACGGAGAGATGCGGTACACCAGACCTTCGGTAATGGTGTTGTCACCCAGATTGATGTAGTTGTCCTCACCCACTGATACGGCCACATAGATGGGACGCACCCAGTTACATTCGGCGAGCATCTCCAGGATCATCAGGTCGCCCTTGTACAAAGCATGCTTGCCGGCCAGCGAGATGACCATCTTGTCGGGGATAGAGTCTGAAGCCATCATCATGCCGCTCTTACGGACAGCGTCCTTGTCGATGGTCATGTAGATGGTATCGGTAGGAATGACGTGCAGATCCTTGTTCGTCGAGCGTACCCAGTATTTCAGAATGTTCTTCAGCTCGAAAGGATCGTCGCCAAACTGCTCGCGAGCCTGCTCCGGATTCTCACGATAGTGCTCCAGCACAGCCTCCTTCATGGCAGGCTCCACGGTCACATATTCGTTGGTTCCGGCACAATATTCAATACGTTCCCACGAAATGGGCACAGAAGGCGAGTCGTAAGCCGGACGGCGCATCTGGTCGATATACCAGTCTGTCTGCAGATATGACAGGTTGCACACGCGGGCGTCGGTGCGCACGCCTTCCACATCCTGATTATACCACAGGGGGAAGGTGTCGTTATCGCCGTTGGTATAGATGATTGGATTGCCCTCCTGTTGCAGCGACATCAGATAGTTCTGTCCGAAGTCGCGACAGGTGTAGCGTCCACTGCGGTCATGGTCATCCCACGTTTGCGAAGCCATCTGGATAGGGATGAGTAGGGTGATTAGGGATATTAGGGAAGCTAGAACGACAGGATTCACTTTCTTCAACTTTTCCCTGATCAGTTCGATGATGGCGGCTACACCCATGCCACACCAGATGGCAAAGGCATAGAACGAGCCCGCATAGGCATAGTCGCGTTCACGTGGTTGTGAAGGTGTCTGGTTCAGGTAGATGACGATGGCCAGACCGGTCATGAAGAACAGGAAGAATACCACCCAGAACTGACGGATACCCGTCTGGTCCTTGGCGTTGTTGAAGTGCTTGGCCAGCGACTGCCAGAACAGTCCGATGAGTCCGAGAATCAGTGGCAGGCAGTAGAACACGTTGTGCCCCTTGTTCTCCTTCAGCTCGTCAGGCAGCCAGTCCTGATTTCCCAGACGCCAGTTGTCAAGCCAGCTGAAACCACTGAGCCAGTTGCCGTGCTCGGGTTCACCGTTGCCTTGGATGTCGTTCTGACGACCTGCGAAGTTCCACATAAAGTAGCGCCAGTACATGAAATTACACTGGTAGCTGATGAAGAATCGCAGGTTTTCGAACTGTGACGGCACCTTGACGGTGACGCTTTCGCCGCAGCGGTCGAACACCTCTTCGTGTCCATCTACGCCGCCCATCCAACTCTCGTACTGTGCACGATGTGCAGAACTGTACATACGTGGGAATAACATGTTCTGGGCATATTTGTATTCGTCCTTGGTGCGTACTACGAAGTATTCGTCCTTCTCGTCGGGTGAAGCCTTTTCCTTGCGCTGCCAGACAGGGTCGCCTGTTGTCATGACAGGTTTGCAGTAGTTGCCGTCCTGTTCCAGTGCCACCTGTGAGGTGTAGGCCTGTCCGTAGAACAGCGGACGCTGTCCGTACTGTTCACGACCCAGATATTCACCCAGGGTGAAGATATCCTCTGGCGAGTTCTGGTCCATGGGAGGATTTGCGGCCGAACGGATGACAATCAATGCATACGACGAATAGCCGATCATCAGCATCAGCATACAGAGCAGCGAGGTGTTCTTGATGCGCGCTGTGACGAGTGCTTTGCCTTGTTTCTTGTAGCTGAGCACGAACCACATCACAGCCAACACGACGACACCGATGATAACCGACATCCAGCCATGTCCGTAGAACGGAATACCCAACATGGCGACAGCCAGCAGGAAGGCAATGTTCTGACGCTTTTCGTTTTGGTCGCGCAAGGTCTCGTAGATGGCCCAGATAATGATGCCGATGAGCAGAAAGATGTATACAATCTCGCCCGTGTTGAACGGCATGCCAAGCATGTTGACGAACAACAGTTCGAACCATCCGCCCACCTGCACGATGCCTGGAACGACACCATAGAGCACAGCAGCCAGGATTACCATCGAGATAAACAATGCGATGAGACTTCCCTTCAGGTCACGCTTGGGATCGTCGGTGGGGAACTTGCGGTAGTAGTACACCAGTACGATAGCCGGCAGACATAGCAGGTTCAGCAGGTGTACACCAATCGAGAGGCCCGTCATATACATAATCAGTACCAACCAGCGGTCGGCATGGGGCTGATCTGCCTGGTCTTCCCATTTCAGAATCAACCAGAATACCACTGCGGTAAATGCCGACGAATAGGCATATACCTCGCCCTCGACTGCCGAGAACCAGAAAGTGTCGCTGAACGTATAGATCAGTGCGCCCACCATGGCCGATGCTTCAATGGCAATGATCTTGCTGAGGCCCAGCTCTGCCAGTGTGGTCGACCTGAAGAAGTCCTCTTGCCTGATTAATAGGCGCCGCACCAGGTGCGAAATCGTCCAAAACAAGAACAGGATGGTGGCTGCCGAAAGCAGTGCACTCATCATGTTCACCATATAGGCCACTTGGCTGGGGTCGCTGGCAAACTGCGAGAACAGATTGGCTGTCAGCATGAAGAATGGTGCCCCAGGGGGATGCCCGATTTCCAGTTTGTAACCTGTAGAGATAAATTCCGGACAGTCCCAGAACGAGGCCGTCGGTTCGATAGTAGAACAATATACGAAAGCAGCAATAGCAAAAGCCAGCCAGCCCAAGATATTGTCCACGAGTCTGAATTGTTTCATTGTCGTTGTTTATGAATTATCGTGCAAAGGTACTTTATTTACTTTGAACTTTGAACTTTAAACTTTGAACTTTATGATTTGTTAACTCACGCTCTTGCCTCTCAGTTCCTGCCTCTCACCACTAAATGTTTGGTGTGTCCCACACTTTGGTCTGGGTGCACGTAATGGTTTGCTCCAGTCGTCCGATGCGCAGCACGAAGTCACCCTCTTCCAGCGTCCAGCGGCAGTCGGCGCCGACGAATGCCAAATCCTTGGCAGGCAGACGGAACGTCACGGTCTTCGTCTCGCCGGGCTCCAACGTCACTTTGCTGAAGTCGCGCAGACGGCGGTTGTCGGGTACGATGCTGGCAACGAGGTCGCTCGAGTACAGCAGCACGGCTTCCTTGCCGGCACGGCTGCCTGTGTTCTTCACGTCCACACTGACGGTCAGCACGTCGTCAGCGGTAAACTGCTGGCGGTCCACACGCAGGTTGCTGTATTCGAAGGTCGTATAGCTCATACCGTAGCCGAAGGGCCATTGCAGGCTCACCTTCGCGTCGTAGTTGTAGGCGCCGGCCATGGTGCCCACCTCCTCACTGACCTTATAGTCATAGGTGTTCAGCGAGTTAATCTCACGCGGATAAGTGTATGGCATCTTGCCCGAGAAGTTGGCATCGCCGGCCAGCAGGTTGGCCAGAGCGTCGCCGCCATAGTTGCCGGGAATCAGGATGTCCACTACGGCCTTGGCCAGCGGCTCGATGTCGGCAATCAGTCGCGGACGACCCTCGTTCAGCACCAGCACGATGGGCTTGCCCGTCTTTGCCAGCGCCTTCACCAGGTTACGCTGGTTTTCCGACAGCCACAGGTCCGACAGGTTGCCGGGAGTCTCCGTATACGAGTTCTCGCCAATGCAGGCAATAATCACGTCGGCCTGTGCAGCAGCATTGACAGCTTTCTGGATCTGAGGTTCGTTTTCGTCGTAGTAAGCACCGTTCTCATTGTACGTCACGCCCTGTTCCAGGATGATGTTCTCCTGACCATACTTATTGCAAAGCGCCTCGTAGATGGTGTTATATTTCTCCGACAGATCCTCGGCTTTCGAACCCTGCCACGTGTAGCTCCAGCCGCCGTGCAGACAGCGCATCTGGTTGGCGTTAGGACCGGTGAGCAGGATCTTTGAACTTTGATCTTTGACTTCTGAACTTTCCAAGGGCAGGATGCCGCCTTCGTTTTTCAGCAGCACCATCGATTCCTCGGCAGCCTGTAGAGCCTGTTGGGCAAACTCCTCTGAGCCGAACTTCTCGAAACCCTTGCCACCCGTGTTGGGCTTGTCGAAGAGTCCTAAGCGATACTTAGCACGCAGAATGCGGCGTACGGCATCGTCGATACGGCTCATCTTTACCTTACCCTCGTTCACCAGTTCCTTCAGCAGCACGCAGAACTCCACGCTGTAGGGGTCCATCGACATGTCGATACCGGCATTGATGGCTATCCGGATGGCGTCCTTCTTGTCCTTGGCCACTTTCTCACGCGAGAAGAGGTTGTTGATGTCGGCCCAGTCGGTCACCAGGAATCCGTCCCATCCCAAGTCTTCCTTCAGCCATTTCGTCAGGTATTCGTACGAGGCGTGTACGGGCACTCCGTTGATCGATGCCGAGTTCACCATCATGGTCAGCGTGCCGGCTAGGGCAGCCTGCTTGAAGGGCTCGAAATACTTTTCGCGGAGCATTTGTGGAGAGAGGTATGCGGGAGTACGATCCTTGCCAGTCCAAGGGGCACCATAGGCAAAATAGTGCTTGGTGCTCGTTCCCACGTGGAACTGGTCGATGTGGTTGGGGTCGTCGCCCTGATAGCCCTTGATTTCGGCCACTACCATCTTCGAGTTTACGATGGCATCCTCGCCGAAGCTCTCGTAGACGCGTGGCCAGCGGGGGTCGCGACTCAAGTCCACCACGGGGTTATACACCCAGGGACAATTGGCTGCACGGCTCTCGTAGGCCGTTATCTTGGCACCGATGCGGGCCAGTTCCGTGTTAAACGTGGCACCGAGGTTGATGGGCTGGGGGAACAGCGTACCACCCTGCGTGTACGTCACGCCGTGGTTGTGGTCCAGACCGTAGATGTCGGGAATGCCCAGATATTTCATCGATTTCTTCTGAATCAGCTGAATCCACTCCTGCCACTGCTCCACGCTTGAGGCCCGAGTGCCGGGGGCATTCAGTATCGAGCCCACCTTCCATTTTGATATCAGCGTGTCGAGCATTGTCTCGTTCAGCTTCCATACGCGCTTTGTGTCGCCCTGGTAGATGTCCACCGGATAGTTGCCCAGCTTGTCGATAATCTCCTGGTCCGTCATCATCAGCATGCCGTTGATTTCGGTTTCCGAACGGCCATACTGTTGTAGCACCGAGCGGACCTTCTCGCGGTCCACCTTGGCATTCTCGATGGTCATCTTGCCCATGACGTCCAAGTTCAGTTCCAACATCTGGCCGATCTTCTCGTCCAGCGTCATTTTCGATAGAGTCTTCTCGACTTTGGCCTCCAGCTTCGCATCGCAGAAGGTGCCTGGCCCCTGAGCCATCAGGGTCGTTCCTGCCATCAGCAGAACTGCAGAAAGGGTTATTTGTTTCAACATAGTAATACTATTTAATATTTGCCCACAAAGGTACGAAAAAAAGATGGATTGCGCAAGAGAAAGGTCATATTTTCTTTCTATTTCCTGACTTCGGCGATGTGTCACTCTGATCTAAATGACTTTAATACCAGTTAGCCTGAAAATCGTTACGGCAGTCTTTTATCTACAACACACTACACTGTTATCCTCATATACACAAAATAACAAAAACTATGCTATAGGTGCTATAGTTGCTCCTAAACGCCTTTGTATAGGGCGTTTAGCCTATAGCATAGTTTTTCAAAACCCTGCTATAACTATGCTATAACCCTGCTATCATCCTGACAATTGTCGCATGCTGAAAATAGACACTTCTTATTTTGCGTAGGCAGTTATGGTGTTTTGCGTATGCCCGCAAGGTGTTTTGCGTATGCCCGCAAGGTGTTTTGCGTATGCCCGCAAGGTTGCGAGAAGGGCTCATCGTCCCTGTCAGGCAGGCTCTCGCCCCTGACTTACTGCCTTTCGTACCCCTGCGAGAGCCTTACGAACTCGTTACAATCACCTTTATGCTTTCTGCAAGAGGGCAAATAAGAATCCTGAGTCACCCAAACCATCAGGCAAAACTCCCTGTTTATTGAAGTTTCAAGTTGGTTGCACCTTCTGAAAGGCTAAAACCGACGAAGTCAGGAAATAGTTTAAAAAATGGGTGCTCATGCAAGGCTGAAAACCGCATGAGCACCATTGAAATATAATACAGTTTGTGTGGTTTAGAACTTGTAGTCGATGCCGAGGCCGATGACGTTGTTGGTGCGCGAATAGGTCTCGGTGCCATAGCTGGCCTGCTTGTCGTAGTCGCTGTAGAGGCTGATGAAGTAGCCGGCATTGAGACGAACTTTCTCGTTGATGTTCCAGGCGCCACCGAGTCCGATGCTGTAGCTGTCGCAGGCGAACGATGTGTTCTGCTGGTAGCCGTCGGAGAGTCCGTAGTCGGTGCGCTGACCGCCACAGCTGATGGTAAACTTATCGTTGATGTCGTACTCAACACCTGCCAGGAATTCGTGGGTGCCGTGGGTGAGCTCGTCCTGACGGTCGTTGGCCATCTTGGCGTTCTTATCGTCGAAGAAGTGGTATTCGAGGGTGGCACGGAGCTTGGGGGTGAACTCGTAACCGGCTGCAACAGAGAGTAGGGCAGGCATGTCGTAGCGGGTGTGGGCGCCGTCCTGATAGGGAGCGGTGTAGGTGGCCAGACCGCCTTCCACCGTGGTCTTGATCTGCGTAGCCATCTGAGTAGCCGTCTCTGCGGGCAGGGCGCCAGCAGCAACGAGCTGTGCCAACGGAGCAACGATGAGCTGATCTGAATTGAGCGAAGCCGACAGGGAGTTGGTCTCGTTCTTTGTCTCGATCTTGGTGCGGAACTCGTAGCGGGCCGTCAGCGTAAGGGGTCCCTGATGGTAGTTGACACTGACAATGGGCGTGAAGCCCCACCCTTTCTGGTCGACGTCGAGCGAGAGGGCTGCGAGGTTGCCCATCTGGGAGTGGTTGGCATTGACATGACCGCGATAGTAACCGTCGTAGTAGTTGGCACGGAAGCCAGCAGCTGCCGAGAGGCAGTCTAGAATCTTATAGGTGAAGTTGATTTGTCCGCCATAGATATACTGCTTGCCCTTCATCTCGGAATCGAACTGATCGGGGGTGACGACGGGGGCGAAACCGCCGGTTTTCTGGTTCAACTGCTGCGTCAGGCCGGTGACGACAGAGCCCAGCAGCACGTTGAACATGGGTACACCATTGTCGTATTTGACGAAGCCGCCGCTACCGACGATGCCTATCATGCCGGAGACGGCCCAGCGGTCTTTCTTGTAAGAAGCAAAAAGAGCAGGCACGATGGGTGCAGAGGCTACGCCTTCGTACTTGACATTGTTGTAAGTGATGTCTCGGTTCTGCCAGGGTTTCTGGAAGTTGAGCGAGAGCTGCCAGCCTTCGTGTCCCCAGGCGAGTCCTGCGGGGTTGGAGAAGACGGCGTCGATGTCGAACGAGGCACCACGGGCCATCATACGGTCGAAAGCGATGTGATAATTGGTGTTGGTCATCAGTCCACCGGCTTGGACGGCGGTTGAGACAAGGGCTGCAAGAGCCGCAAAAACGAATAATTTTCTCATTGGAAATATGGTTTGATTGATATTTCGGCTGCAAAGGTACGAAAAAAAATAGAGTTAAAAAAGTAAAAAGGTAAAAAAGTAATAAAAACGATTGACTTACATTATTATTTTTATAATAGGAGGAAAATTTTTCCGAAAACATTGGGAGGAGTGGATTTATTTTTGTAATTTTGCAGCCCAATTGTTTATTATAACGCGTTATTATATATTTATGGCAGACAAGAAGAAAATCAAGACAGCGCTCATCTCTGTTTTTCATAAGGATGGGCTGGAAGAATTGCTGAAGAAGCTGAACGACGAAGGAGTAAAGTTCCTGTCGACCGGCGGTACACAGACATTTATTGAGTCGCTGGGCTACGAGTGCGAGAAGGTGGAGAACGTGACGACGTACCCCTCGATACTGGGTGGCCGCGTGAAGACTCTGCATCCGAAGGTGTTCGGAGGCATCTTGGGCAGACGTGAGCTGGAGGGTGATCGTCAGCAGATGGCCCAGTACGAGATTCCCGAGATCGACCTCGTGGTGGTCGACCTGTATCCCTTCGAGCAGACCGTTGCCAGCGGTGCCAGCGAGGAGGACATCATCGAGAAGATTGACATTGGCGGCATTTCGCTGATTCGTGCCGCTGCAAAGAACTTCAACGACGTGGTCATCGTGCCTTCGAAGGCTGAGTACAGCGTGCTGCTGGACATTCTGAACCAACAGGGTGCCGAGACCACGAAGGAGCAGCGCCGCATGCTGGCCACACGTGCTTTCGGCGTCAGCAGCCACTACGATACTGCCATTCACGCTTGGTTTGAGAAGAAGTAAAAAGGTAAAAAAGTAAAAAGGTAAAGAAATGGGATTTTTTAGTTTTGTTCAGGAGATAGCCATGGACCTGGGAACGGCTAACACTATCATTATCAGTGATGATAAGATTGTGGTCGACGAGCCGTCAGTAGTAGCGCTGGACCGCCATACCGACAAGATGATTGCCGTGGGCGAGAAAGCCAAGATGATGTATGAGAAGACACATGACAACATACGTACCGTACGTCCGCTGCGAGATGGTGTGATTGCCGATTTCTCGGCTTGCGAGCAGATGATGCGCGGGCTGATCAAGATGGTGCACACAGGTCACCGTTTGTTCTCGCCGTCGCTGCGCATGGTGATCGGCGTACCCTCAGGTTCGACAGAAGTGGAGCTGCGTGCCGTACGCGACTCTGCCGAGCATGCCGATGGACGTGACGTGTATCTGATTTTCGAGCCCATGGCTGCAGCCATTGGTATCGGTATCGACGTGGAGGCCCCCGAGGGCAACATGATTGTCGACATCGGCGGTGGTTCGACGGAGATTGCCGTGATTTCGCTGGGCGGTATCGTATCGAACAACTCGATTCGTACGGCTGGTGACGACCTGACAGCCGACATTCAGGAATACATGTCGCGACAGCACAACGTGAAGGTGTCGGAGCGTATGGCCGAGCGCATCAAGATTGCCGTAGGTTCGGCACTGACCGACTTGGGCGATGAGGCTCCCGAGGATTATATTGTGCACGGTCCGAACCGTATCACCGCACTGCCTATGGAGGTACCCGTATGCTATCAGGAGATTGCACACTGTCTGGACAAGACGGTGGCCAAAATCGAGAATGCCGTACTGTCGGCACTCGAGAATACGCCCCCTGAGCTGTATGCCGACATCGTGAAGAACGGTATCTGGCTGGCTGGTGGCGGTGCTCTGTTGCGCGGTCTGGACCGCCGTCTGGAGGCGAAGATCAATATTCCGTTCCATATTGCAGAAGACCCCTTGCACAGTGTGGCTAAGGGTGCCGGCATCGCATTGAAGAACGTGGACCGCTTCTCGTTCCTGATGAGATAACCCCTCCATGAAGAACCTGCTGGAGTTTCTGAGGAATCACTTCCACTGGGCTCTCTTCGTATTGCTTGAAGTGCTGAGCGCCGTGCTGCTGTTTCAGTACAACAACTACCACAACAGTGTGTGGTTTACGTCAGCTAACTGGGCTGCAGGCAAGGTGTACGAAGGGACGTCGTGGGTGGAGTCGTTCTTCTCGTTGACGAAAGTCAATGAGGACCTGACGCTTCGTAATTTCTATCTGGAGCGTCAGGTAACCCAACTGCGCCGTCTATATGGCGAGGCTACGGCATCCGAGATGAGCGCTCAGGAGAAGCAGGAACTGGAGAAACTGGGGCATTATAAGCTGATACCTGCCAAGGTGGTGACCAACGAGCTGCACCTGGCTAACAACCTGATAACCATTGACAAAGGCTCGAAGGACAGCGTGGAAGTCGGCATGGGTGTGGCCTGCGGAAAAGGTGTCGTGGGTGTGGTATACCTGACGAGCGACCACTATAGTGTGGTGATTCCCGTGCTGAACGTGAAGTCGTCGCGCATCAGCTGTGCCATCCGTAATCGCGGTTACTTTGGCGTGCTGCGCTGGGACGGCAAGGATGCCGGCATCGCCTACGTCGAGGATATTCCCCGTCACGCCCGATTCAAGCGAGGCGAATGGGTGGAGACCAACGGCTATTCGACCATCTTCCCCCCAGGTGTGCTGGTGGGACAGATCAAGCAGGTGTATAATTCGCGCGACGGATTGTCGTATCGTCTGCAGGTGCGCCTGTCGACGGATTTTGGCAATCTACGCGATGTAGTGGTCATCAGCGACAAAGCTATTGCTGAGCGCATGCGTATCATGCAGGCAGCAAAGGATTCGTTGAAACTGAACGTGAGTGAGTGATTATGAAGGCTGATATACTGAAACGGTTAGGTGTGTTCTTCCTTTTCGTGCTGGCGCAGGCTATGGTGCTGGGACGCATACACCTGTTCTACTACGCCACACCGCTGGTCTACGTCTATTTCGTGCTGGGATTCGAGCGCAACTATCCGAAGTGGGCACTCCTGCTGTGGAGTTTCGCTATGGGACTCACCATCGACATCTTTACCAACACGCCAGGACTGGCTTCAGCGTCATTGACACTCGTTGCCGCCGTGCAGCCTTACTATTTGGAACTCTTTGTACCCCGTGACTCGGCAGAAAACCTGAAGCCATCCATCTCGACGCTGGGACCGTCGAAGTATTCCACCTACGTCATTCCACTGACACTGCTCTATTGTGTGGTGTTCTACTCGCTGGAATTCTTCAATTTCTTTAACTGGCTGCAGTGGCTGTTCTGCGTACTAGGCAGCACAGTAATCACACTGGTTTTCATCTACACCTTCGAGATATTCAAAAGCAGATAGTAGATGAGGGAGCACGATTCGGGTTACAGACATTATGTCATCGGAGGTGTCGCCATTCTCATCGTGGTGGTCTACATCATCCGCCTCTTCCAGTTGCAGATTTCGAGCGACGACTATAAGAAGAGCGCCGACTCGAACGCATTCCTCAAGAAGATTGAATACCCGTCGCGAGGTGTCATCACCGACCGTAACGGCAAGTTGCTGGTGTACAACCAGCCCGCCTACGACATCATGGTGGTGATGAACGAGGCGAAGGACCATCTGGACACGCTGGACTTCTGTGCAGCGCTGAACATCAGCCGCGAGGAATTCGACCGCAGGATGGAGACCATCAAGGACCGTAACAAGAATCCAGGATACTCACGATTCACGCAGCAGATTTTTATGAGCCAGCTGTCGGACAAGGACTTCAGCGTCTTCCAGGAGAAGATGTTCCGCTTTCCCGGCTTCTACGTGCAGCGACGCACCATACGCCAGTACCAGTATCCGCTGGCAGCCCATGTGCTGGGTGACATTGCGGAAGTGTCGCCAGCCGATATCGAAGAAGACGACTACTACCAGCCTGGCGACTACATTGGTAAACTGGGCATTGAACGCAGCTACGAGAAACAGCTGAGAGGCGAGAAAGGCATACAGATTCTGTTGCGCGACGCCCACGGACGTGTGCAGGGTCGCTACCAAAATGGAAAGTTCGACCGCCGTCCTGTGGCAGGCAAGAACCTGACGCTGGGCATCGATGCCGATCTGCAGGCGCTGGGCGAAAGGCTGATGGAGGGTAAGATAGGTTCCATTGTGGCCATCGAACCATCGACTGGCGAGGTGCTCTGCATGGTGTCGTCGCCCTCGTACGACCCCCGTATGATGGTGGGCCGCCAGCGTTCTAAGAGTCACCACCAGCTGAGCCAGAACGTGTGGAAGCCACTGCTGAACAGAAGTATTATGGGCCAGTATCCTCCGGGCTCAACGTTCAAGACCACACAGGGGCTGACGTTTATGACCGAGGGCATCCTGCATCCCACGCATACCGCCTATCCATGTGGACATGGTTTCAACTACAAAGGCTTGCATGTAGGTTGTCACGGACATGCCTCGCCACTGCCACTGGTACCCGCATTGTCGACTTCGTGTAACGGCTATTTCTGCTGGGGACTCTACTACATGATCAACCAGAATATCTCGAAATACGGCTCCGTGCAGAAGGCGATGGACAAGTGGCGCGACTATATGGTATCGATGGGGTTCGGCTATAAGCTGGGCATAGATCTGCCTGGTGAGAAGCGTGGACTCATTCCCAATTCCAAATTCTACGACAAGGCCTATAAGGGCTCGTGGAACGGACTGACCATTATTTCAATAGCCATCGGACAGGGCGAGGTGAACGCCACGCCGCTGCAGATTGCCAATCTGGGAGCGACGATAGCCAACAGAGGGTGGTTCATAACGCCCCATGTGGTGAAGCAGGTGCAAGGCGAGAAGCTGGACACGACATACACCAACCGCCGTCACACGATGGCCAGTCGCGAGTCGTACGACTATGTGGTGCAAGGCATGAGGGCGTCGGCTACGGGTGGCACGTGTAAGGCGCTGGCCCATTATGACTTCATGGCGTGTGGCAAGACGGGTACTGCCCAGAACCGCGGTCACGACCACTCGGTGTTCATGGGTTTCGCGCCGATGGACAATCCCAAGATAGCCGTTGCCGTATACGTCGAGAACGGTGGCTGGGGAGCCACATACGGTGTTCCCCTGGGCGGGCTGATCATGGAACAGTATATTAACGGAAAGTTGTCGGAAGCCTCGCAGAAGAAGGCCGATGAATTCCAGCACAGACACATTTCGTATGGCACAACGAGTAGGTAAACAACAAAGCGTTCTTAAGAGCATAGACTGGTGGACGATAGCCATCTATATCGCCCTGCTCTCCTTCGGATGGCTCAGCGTCTGCGGAGCCAGCTATTCGTATGGTGAGACGGATATCTTCAGTCTGTCGACGCGTTCTGGTATGCAGATTGTGTGGATAGGCACCAGCATTGTGTTGGGCTTTGTCATCATCATGCTCGACGACCGCTTCTATGATACCTTTGCATACATCATCTATGCCCTGTTGCTGTTACTGCTTTTTGCCACGATATTCAATCCGCACAGCATCAAGGGCTCCCGATCGTGGCTCGTGCTGGGCCCCTTGCGACTGCAACCGGCGGAGTTTGCCAAATTCGCCACAGCGCTGGCACTGGCCAAATTTATGTCGGCGTACGGCTATAACATCAACCAGCTGAAGCATTTTGCTGTTACGCTATTGCTCATTCTGATGCCGATGGTGTGCATCGTCCTGCAACGCGAAACGGGTTCGGCACTGGTCTATGCGGCGTTCTTCCTGATGTTCTATCGCGAGGGAATGCCTGGCTCCATCCTCTTTACCGGAGTGGCCATGGTGGTTTATTTCGTAGTGGGCATCCGCTTTGCCGATGTGCACATAGGTGCCACAGAGGCGACAAGCGTGGGAAAAATGGCTGTCATGATGCTGATACAGCTCTTTTCCATTGGCATGGTATGGGTATACTGTAACCAACGGACAGCTATTCGGATGCTGCTTTATTACTTGGGTGTCACGTTAGTCTCGCTGCTGTTGCTGAAAGTGTCGTTCGACATCGTCTACATTCAAATAGCGACGACGCTCATCCTGGTAGGCTACTGTATCTGGGAAGGATTGGGGTCGCGTATCCGCTCGTATTTCTTCATCGCCCTGTTTGCCATGGGTTCGGTGGGTTTCTTCCATGGAGCCGATTTCATTCTACAGAACGTCATGGAACCCCACCAGCGTTCGCGTATCAATGTGCTGCTGGGACTGGACGAAGACCTGCGTGGTGCGGGCTATAACGTGCATCAGTCGGAGATAGCCATCGGATCGGGAGGCCTCGAGGGAAAAGGTTTTCTGAATGGAACCCAGACGAAGTTGAAGTTCGTTCCTGAACAGGATACTGACTTTATTTTCTGTACTGTAGGCGAAGAAGAGGGATTCCTGGGTTCGGCTGCTGTGCTGCTGTTGTTTCTGGCATTGATATTAAGACTTATTTACTTGTCGGAACGGCAACCCCTGCGCTTTAGCCGAATCTATGGCTATTGTGTGGTGTCCATCTTCCTGTTCCATGTCTTTATCAATGTGGGAATGGTGCTGGGTCTGACACCTGTGATTGGTATCCCTCTGCCGTTCTTCAGCTACGGAGGATCATCGCTCTGGGGATTTACGTTCCTGCTGTTTATCTTCCTGCGTCTTGACGCCAGCCGTAACCTGATGCGTTCTTAGCAGGTTACTCGTCACGGACCACTCGCAACCCGATGTCAGAGATGCCGGGCAGGATGTCGCGTTTCATGTCGTGACGCACTTTCACGTTGATTTCGTCGCCCTCATCAAGTGCCAGCGTAGCCAAGCGGAACTGGTACTGAAGATGGCTCACACCGTTTCCCTTAGCATTACCTTTCTTATTGACAAGGTTACATACCAAGGTGTCGACACGCAGCATATGCCCTGCCTTGCTATGCTGCTCGATAATTAGGTTCAGACCAGTAAAAGGATATTCGCCACTGATACGCAGTCCGATTTCCTGCACATAGGTTCCTGACGCTGACAAGGGACCCAGGGCGAACGACAGGGTATCGTTCTTGTCCCAGCCCATCAGCGGCGTTTGCTCATAGTGGTAATAGACGGTCTTTTGTCGGCAGGCCGTCATCAGTACACAGCATAATGCCAGTGACATTATATATAATAAGGTACGCTTACTGTTTGCCATCTTTGGGAGGAGCAGGCTTTCTGGACTTCTTCTTTTTCTTCTTCTTGGCGCGGTCGAAGCGGGCAATATTCTCCTGAGTGGCCAAGTCGATGGGACCCTGGGGAGCCTTCTTGCCACCATCGTCCAGCAACGAATCGGGTTTCTCGCCCTTGCGGTTCATGTCGATAATCTGCTTGGCGCGAAGGGCCGTGATGGCTTCCAGATTGGCAGCGATGTTCTTGTCGGTAGAATAGGTAATCAGTCCGGCCAGAATATCGGCCTTGAAATAGTAGTAGTCTGAATCCTGTGTCTGCAGCACGGTATCCTTGGGAGGCAGTTTTCGGCTGGCTTCCACGTAGTCGTCGACCTCGTAGTTCAGACAACACTTCAGCTTGGCACACATGCCCGCCAGCTTCTGGGGATTCAACGAGATGTCCTGGAAACGTGCTGACGATGTACCTACCGACACGAAATTCTTCATCCACGTGGCACAGCACAATTCGCGTCCGCAAGGTCCTGTGCCGCCAATAAGACCAGCCTCTTGACGGGCACCAATCTGCTTCATTTCGACACGGATGTGGAAGGCTGCTGCCAGATCCTTGATGAGCTGTCGGAAGTCGACACGTTCATCGGCAATGTAATAGAAAATGGCTTTCTGGCCGTCACCCTGATATTCCACGTCGCCAATCTTCATCTTCAGTCCCAGATTCTTGGCAATCTGACGGCTCTCAATCATCGTCGAGTGCTCGCGCTGCTTGGCTTCCTTGTATTTCTCGATGTCCATGGGACGTGCCAGGCGATAGATGCGGCGAATGTCGTCGGCACTCTTCAGATTGGCTTTCTTGATCTGCAGGTGCACCAAGCGGCCCGTGAGTGTCACCACGCCGATGTCGTGACCAGGATTGGCTTCTACTGCAACGATGTCTCCCTTGTGTAAGGACAGGTTGTTCACGTTGTGGTAGTATCCCTTGCGGGTGTGTTTGAACTGCACCTCTACCAGATCAGTAGTCTCCGCATTGCCTGGAACATCGGCCAGCCAGTCGTAAGTGTTCAGCTGACGATCCTGACGACCTATTCCGTGTTTGCAGAGACCTCGGTCGCAGCCTGTCTTTATTTCGTAGTCTTTCACTTTATCCATGATTTTTCGTTATTTCATTATGTCGTTATTCCGTTATTCCGATGTTGCTTATTTCTGAATCAGCAGCACAATCATCTTCAGCGCCAGGTCATAGAACACAATCTTGGCGTTGGCATTTTGGCCGATGTCGCGGATAGCTCTGTTGATGAGGTCGCTGATGGGCAGGATGTTGGCCTCGTTGATGAAGCGGGCGAAGTTGCGTGCGAAGTCTTCCTCGCGCTGTGTCATGTAGCATAGATCTTCCTGCTGGAAGTTATACATGAAATTCTCGCGAATCAGCCGCAGGAAATAGTCCAGGAAGCGCTTCTGCTTCTCACGCCCCATGGCGCCCATCCGCTCTGCCCATGTCTTCAGGTCCTTGACCTTACGCTGATAGGCGAGCCGCATCAGCGTTTGGAACATGTCCAGAAACAGTTCGTTCTCCGAGTCTGTACTCAGCATTTCCAGCGCCTTCAACCAGTTGCCGTTCGCCATGCGGCTGATGCGCTGGGCGACATCTTCCGTCAGTCCGCGCTTTTCCATCAGTGCCTTGCGCACGTCGTCGTCGGCAATCTTCTTGACATCGATGCGCTGCACGCGACTGCGGATGGTCTCCAACAGTTTGTCGGGCTCCTCGCACACCATGATGAATACCGTCTGCGAAGGAGGCTCCTCCAACAGCTTCAGAATTTTGTTGGCACACTCGATGTTCATGCGTTCGGGCAACCAAATCACACTGACCTTATAGCCTCCCTGGCTCGACTTCAGCGACAGCTTACGAATCAGATCATCGCTCTCGCCGGCCGTAATGATGGCCTGCTGGTTCTCGCCGCCCATCATTTCCAGCCACTCGTTCATGGTGAAGAATGGTCCTCCCATGATGAGCTCATGCCATTCACGGGCAAAGTCGTCGCTCACCGGTTTGTGGTCAGTGCTCATTGAGGGCAGCTTGATGGTAGGGTAGGTGAAGTGCAGGTCGGGGTGCTCCAGCTTGCGTAGCATGACCTCGTCGTTGGCCGTGCGGCTCAACAGCTGGATGGCGAAACCAAGAGCCAATGCCAGCTTGCCACAGCCCGCTGGACCACAGAGCATAATGGCATGAGGCAAACGATCCTCACTGACCATCTGCTGCAGGCGCTGACGCACTTCTTGCTGTCCTATTACTTGCTCAAAAGCCATTTTCTGTGCAAAATTAGTTAAAAAGTGTGGTATTCGCAAGATATTTTCAAAGAAAAGCGTTACTTTTGTAATCTGTTAACGAAAACTAACTAAAATCATAGGATATGAAACAGCAAGAAACGGGCAGTAGTGCCTATCTTATCAGTATCGTCATGGTTGCCGTGTTGGGAGGTCTTCTCTTCGGATACGACACCGCAGTCATCTCGGGAGCAGAAAAAGGTCTTCAAGCTTTCTTCAAAGAAGCTGGCGACTTTAACTACACAGACGGATGGCACGGATTCACCTCGTCATCGGCACTCATCGGCTGTATCATCGGCTCGGCCCTCTCTGGCTTCTTAGCCACAAACCTTGGACGTAAGAAGTCGCTCATTATTGCAGGTTTGCTTTTCTTCATCTCTGCATTGGGATCAATGGAACCTGAGTTTATGTTCTTCGAGCACGGCACGCCTACCTACTCGCTGCTCATTATGTTCAACTTCTATCGCGTCATCGGTGGTATTGGTGTAGGGTTGGCCTCAGCCATCTGTCCTATGTATATCAGTGAGGTGGCGCCCTCCAGCATCCGAGGAATGCTTGTGTCGTGGAACCAGTTTGCCATCATCTTCGGTCAGTTGGTGGTATACTTTGTCAATTTCTTTATTCTGGGCGACCACATCCAGCCCCTCGTCGAGGAGATGGGTAAAGGTATTGCTGCCATTAACCCCGCAGCCCAATGGACGGTGACTACAGGTTGGCGTTATATGTTCGGAAGTGAGGCTGTGCCCGCAGGACTTTTCGCCCTGCTCATCTGCTTTGTGCCCGAGACTCCCCGTTACCTCGTCTCTGTAGGACAGGACGACAAAGCCCTCCGCATTCTGCAGAAGATCAATGGTGAGGAGCGTGGTGCCTATGTGCTGAAGCGCATCAAGGAGACCATCACCATCAAGATAGAGCCCATTATGAGCTACGGTGCCATGTGTATCTTCGTAGGTATCATGCTCAGCGTGTTCCAGCAGGCAGTAGGCATCAACGCCGTTCTGTACTATGCACCACGTATCTTCGGCGATATGGGCATGGACAACCCGATGATGATTACTGTCTTCATGGGTTTCATCAACATCCTCTTCACGATGGTGGCCATCTTCACCGTCGAGCGCCTGGGCCGCAAGCCGCTGCTCATCTGGGGCTCACTGGGAATGGCACTCGGCGCCTTTGGTGTAGCTGTCACTTTCGGCAAGGCTGGATTGGAGATTGTTACCGCTGTCAGCATCATGGTCTATTCGGCATCGTTCATGTTCTCGTGGGGTCCCATCTGCTGGGTGCTCATTGCCGAGATTTTCCCCAACACCATCCGTGGTCAGGCAGTAGCTGTGGCTGTAGCCTTCCAGTGGATTTTCAACTTCATCGTCTCGTCAACCTTCGTGCCGATGTTCAACATGCACCTCACCGAGGGTGACGACTTCGGCCACTGGTTCACCTACGGACTGTATGGTTGCATCTGTGTCATTGCCGCCGTCTTCGTATGGCGACTCGTTCCTGAAACCAAGGGTAAGACGCTCGAGGATATGAGTAAGCTCTGGAAGTGGAAGGGCTACGACGCTGTTAACCGCCTTGAAAAGGTGTTCGAATAATTAAAATTGTACCTCTTAAATCCGATTGAACAATGAAAAGAATTCTTATTGCTGAAGACAACGACAGCAACTACATTCTGATGAACTATATTCTGAAGAGGCACTACGAGTACTTCCGTGCCCGTAATGGGCAGGAAGCCGTAGAGCTGGCAGAATCGGAAAAGCCCGATCTGATTCTGATGGACATCAAGATGCCCGTTTTGGATGGAATGGAGGCTACCCGTCTGATCAAGGCCAAGACGCCCGACCTGCCTATTGTCGCGCTGACGGCCAACGCCTTCGACAGTGATCGTCATGCTGCTCTTGAAGCAGGCTGCGACGATTTCCTCTCGAAGCCCGTCAATGCTGAGAAGTGTATTCAGACCATTGCGAAGTTTATTGGCGAATGAAACCACAGAAAGTCATTCTCTCTACAAATCTGCAGCAATCGCTCACTGAGGCGGTTGCTGCATGCAAATATGACGTATTGTTTGTTCTCGTCGACGAGACTACCGAGCGTCTCTGCTTGCCTGTCGTGGCCGATTTCGAGTGCATGCAGTCTGCCCAGCGCATTGTCATCAAAGACACGGATACGAACAAGACCCTCGATTCTGTCGCCCACGTATGGTCTGAACTGCAGCGTCTGGGCGCTACGCGTCATTCGCTGATGATTAATCTGGGCGGAGGCATGGTGACTGACTTGGGAGGCTTCGCGGCATCTACCTTCAAGCGCGGCATCCAGTACATCAACATCCCTACGACACTGCTCTCGATGGTCGACGCCTCGGTGGGCGGGAAGACGGGCATCAACTTCGGAGGCCTGAAGAACGAGATAGGCGTGTTCAACAACGCCAGTTCCGTTATTCTGGATACGACATTCCTTCGGACAATGGACCACGAGAACCTGCTCAGCGGCTATGCCGAGATGCTGAAGCACGCCCTAATCTCGGACGACACGATGTGGTCGGAACTCCTGAATTTCGAAATTGGAAATTTCAAATCTCAAACCTCAAATCTCAAATCTCAAACCTCAAACCTCACAGAGATGGTTGCCGAGAGCGTATCCGTCAAACAGCGCATCGTCACGGAAGACCCCACCGAACAGGGCATTCGCAAGGCTCTTAACCTCGGACATACTGCAGGCCATGCCTTCGAGTCGATGGCCCTCGAACGCAAGCCCGTCCTTCATGGCTATGCGGTGGCCTACGGACTCATCGTCGAGCTCTACCTGTGTTGCGTGAAACTGGGCTTCCCTCAGGACAAGATGCGCCAAACAGTATCGTTCATCAAGGAGCATTACGGACGCATGGCTATCACCTGCGACGACTATCCCCATCTGATAGCTCTCATGCATCACGACAAGAAGAATACAGGTCGCGACATCAATTTCACCCTGTTGGGCGACATTGGCGACATCCGCATCAATCAGACAGCCTCCGAGGAAGACATCATGGAGGCGCTGGACTTCTATCGCGAGTGCTAAGCAACGAGGGACCTTCCGGCGACGGGGTCCCTTCTTTTTTTAGAACGGATAGCCGATGGCGAAGTGCAGCGTGTGGTTTCCCTTGAAACCATCGATGTTGAAGTAGCCCGACTTTCCCGTGTCGTAGGGTAGGTGAAGGGCCAGTCCCCAATCCAGGCGCAGCACCAGAAAACCAAGGTCGTAGCGCAGGCCCACACCCGTTCCAAGGGCCAGATCGTTGAATAAGTTCTTGAGACGGAACCGGCTATCCTCGAAGATATAGTTAAACTCCTCTATATTATCGAAGTCCTCATTCGTAATCCATACGTTTCCTGCATCTAGGAACAGGGCCCCGAAGAGCTTGCCGAACAGCTGCCGGCGATACTCCAGGTTCGCCACCAGTTTCACGTCACCATTCTGGAACAGGTAGTTCCATGCTTTTTCGTTGATGGTCGAGAAAGCGCCAGGACCAATACCGCGTACGGAGAAGGCACGTATGCTGTTGGCACCGCCCGCGTAGAACATCTCCGTCAAAGGCGCCGAGTTGCTGTTGCCGTAAGTGTAGATGTATCCGGCATTGAGATGGGCTACGAGTTTTGACTTCTGGTTGAGTGTCCACGTCTTGGTGAAGTCGGTCTCAATCTTCAGAAACTGCGAATAGGGGTTCTTGAAGAGTGTCTTGTTCTTCTGGCTCCACGAGTCGCCTTTGGCCAGATAGAACAGCGACAAGAGGTTTCCTGACTCCGCCAGCGTCGTCTCCCAGCGGATGGGGTGCAGCAGATCTGTTGGCGAGTTGTAGATATAGGTATAGCGCATCTCGGGCGTGAAATAGTCCTCCATCGTACCAAACAGATAGGGGTTCTCAGCCTGCAGGCTGTCAAATAAATCAGTATGACTGTTCATGAACTGGTACTTCACTGTCAGCGGTGAAAATTCGTGGCTGCTTTGCGGTGAAGTCTGCCAGCGATAAGTCCATTCCCCGGACACTACATGCATCTTGTAGTAGCTCGGGCGATAGATGACATCTGTCGATACCTTTGCCAGCGTGCTGGGTGTTGTGTAGAATCGTCTCCTTCGTATGATGCGTCCCTGCTTGTCGCGCCGTATGCGGTTTCCGCCGAAGAACGGAGCGATGATACGCGGGAATTCTATCGAGGCATCAGCACCGTATTCGTAATTATTCATTTGTGAACCGCCATGTGTGGCCCATTCGTACGAGCCGTGAATGTTGATGTCAATCAGCTCGCCGCCTCGGAAGGCGTTTCTGCGGGTGACACCCATGCGTAGCTCCGGACCCATACGTCCGATGGTCCTTGCATTGAAGTTGGTTTCGATATAGTGGTCCCATGGCTTGTCGAATACGCAGTTCAGCGTCAGGTCCAGCGTGTCGCACGTGGCAGTGGTGTCTCTGGGGGTAAATGTGAAGTCCGTCATCGCGAACAGTCCCATGGCGTTGATTTTGGCGATGGACTGCTGGTAGTTGTCGTAGCTGAACAGCTGGCGGGGGCGCAGCTTCATGTCGGCCATCAGCACGCGGGTACGGATGGGGGGCTTCTTGCCCGAGAAGCGGACGGTGAAGAAACGCCCTCTGATGGAGTCTGTCGGCTGTTCCATCATGGTTTTCTTCATGTTGATGTTGACGCGTCCGATATACCACTTGTGCGTAGCTTCCACGGGGATGTCCTTCGCCATGCGCAGCTGCAGCTGCGCCTTACCGTCGACCACAAAAGTATCTGCCAGATACGAGGCATAGCTGGGCTGGTAGTAATAATAGCCATTATTGCGCAACAAACTGCTGATGCGCTGTCGCTCGTCATCCAGACGGCTCACCACGAAGGGGTCGCCTTTGTGGATGGCGGCCTCGTCCAGCGTCGATTGTATCAGCGTGTCGGCCTCAGCGGGGAAGTCGAAATATCCGATGCTGTCCAGCCGGTAGAGTCGTCCCGGATGCACGTCGTAGGCTATCTTGGCCGTCTTGGGGTTTTTCCGTTGGATGATGTCGTAGCCCACCTGTCCGTTGAAGTATCCGTTGTTGCGCAGCACGCCCTGTGCCACCTGTGCGCGCAGTTCTGGATTCACCCACGACATCAGCACGGGCTGCTTGCCCAGGTTCTTCGTCATCCATTTGGCAAACTTCGAGTCCTTGTCGTGATACTTGTTCCACACCGACACGCGCCACGAGAATGGCAGTCGGTAGTAGCTGCTGCCGAAGATGGCGCCGTTGGGGGCTGTCGCCAGTGCTGCCTCCACCTCTTCCTGCGTCTGGGCGAAATCCTCGTCTTTCACGCTGTCGTCGTAAGTGATGGCCTTCAGTCCTGTGAACAGCTGGTCGCCCTCAGGAATGTTCTTCGTCATGCTGCAAGAGGCCAACAGCCAACAGCCGACGGCAAATAGCCAAAAGTTAAATCTATTTCTTTTCATCGGTCGTCAGTTTGATAGAGTCGTTAGGCACGGTGGGCGTCTGGCGCGGACTCTGCGGCAGCATCGGTGTCGGGTCCTTCAGCCGGAAGATGTCCCAGAACGATTGCAGCGAGCGGCGCCACGTGAATCCGCCGCCATACTTCTGCGTATAGCCGTCCAGCCAGTCGTAGCTGTTGTTCTGATAGAACACCGTGATAAACTTGTTGGCCGTCTGGTCGAGTCGGTATTCCAGCGATACGTTGTCGAAGAACGAGTTGTTGCGCTGTTGCAGTTCGGCACCTGTCGACACCTTGCCGCCTACCGTAATCTTCAGGCGGTTGTTCATGAATCGCTTGGCGAATTTGAACGAATAGTCGGTATGCATGTTGCCTGCCGCATCCGTCGTTTTGTCCATACCCATCGACAGGTCCAGCGTGCGCAGGGCATTGCCCGTAATATTGTTGATTTCGTTGTTCAGGAATGCACCCAGGGCGTTGTTCATCGAGAAAGCCCCCGTGTTGCCGTCGGCCAGATACATACCCGTCGTCAGCATCGTCACCGCCAGCTTGCCGCGTTGTTCTTTGCCCATGGCCTGCAACTCGCTGTGCAGCGCCATGTCCTCGGGGGCGTCGAGGGTAAACTCCAGTCCCATGTCGTTCAGCGTCCGTGTAATCTTCACGCCGCAGTCGAAGTCCACACTGCGTCCTACGCCGCTGGTCCCCGATACGGTGGCCTTCGTGCGTTCTGTGGCGGTGATGTTCAGCGTGGGGTTCATCGGGTCGCCCGTGAATTCAATGTACGAGCCGTCCTGGATGTTAAACGTCTTCAGCGGAATGACGGGCAGCGAGTACTTCATCTCGCCGTTCGACAGCGTATAGCGGCCACGCAGCTGTAGGTTGTCGGCGGGCGTATACTGCATGCGTAGCGTGCCGCCTCCCGTCAGGTCGATGTAGTTCGAATGATCGGTATTCAGATAGGCCATCACGTGGGCACCTTTCGACACGTCGATGGTCATGTCCATCTGGAAACCGTTCAGTGCCGGTCGCTCGACGACAATCTGCGTGGTGTCGCTGAAGTCGGTGAATTTCACCAGCTCGTTCAGCTGGTTGTCAGTCGTCAGCGGTGAGTCGCGCAGCACGTAGCTCATATCCGTCGAACCCAGCACGTCCAGACGTCCGCGCATCGACAGGTTGTCCATCGGACCGCTCATGCGGGCAAACATGTTGACGAAGGCCTTGCCGTAGGCGATGCTCTTCGGATTCTCCTCGGCACCGATAATCTGGAAGTCGCGGGCCTGCATGCGCAGGTTCACCATCATCTTGTCCAGGGTGCTGAAGTCCACGTAGCCCTGAATGTTCAGCGGGTTGTTGTTGTAGGCGTAGACGGTGAAGTTCTCCAGCAGCAGCTTCGAGTCCTGGATGCGCACGGGGTCGTTGTCGAACCGCAGCTTCACACCGTAGGGGATGCTCTCCAGATACGACTCCTCCAGATAGACTTCTCCGTCCACCTGGGGTTTCTTGTTGGTTCCCTTGATGGTCAGCTCGCCCTCGCCATAGCCTTGGAATCCGAACAGCTGGTCGGGAATGAAACCGTTGGCCAGCGACAGCGGCAGGTGGTCCATCACGAAGCGGGCGTCGATGCGTCCGTTCTCCTTATTATAATAGGTACCCGTCAGCAGGCCTATCTCCACGTCGTCCTTCATCAGGCGCGCCTCGACGGCATGTGCGTCGTCCTCTTTCTGCAGATACACCAGTTCCGTGCTGACGTTGCCGATGGGGCTATGCTCGTAGGTCATGTCCTTCACCGACATGTCACTGACTATCGAGAAGTGGCCTCCGGCATCCTGAATGACGTGGTAGTCGCCGTTCAGCGTTCCCGTCATCTGCGGCAGGTAGTAGGGCAGCACCGAGCTCACCTCGCCCAGATTCAGCTTGTTCAGCGATATGGTGATGTCCTGCAGGGCCGTGGGGTCGCTGTCTTCCGAGTATATCTTCACACCCGTGCCGTCGTCGGCTATCAGGTCTATCTTCGTCCTCACGCGGTTGTTGCGTCCCAGCAGCACGTAGTTGTCCTTGTTCAGGTTGAATTCCTTGTATCCGATGGTAGGCCGTTCGGGCACCAGGTGCAGGCTGATGCCGCTGTCCACCATTTCCGCCTTCGCACCCAGTCGGATGCCCAGCCGGTTGTTGGCGTCATAGTAGCGCAGTCCCATCGTCGCGCCGCGTTCCTGGAACAGTCCGTCGAACAGCGCGTTGAACACAAACTGCGGGTTCTTTTTGTTGTTTCTGACCTGTCCTTGGAACGACAGATGGTCCTTCCGTTGCGTCAGACTGAAGTTGATGGTGTCCAACCGCATGTCGCTCATCGTCAGCGCATGCACGTAGCCCTTGCCGTTGATGCCCTCTTCGGGCGATGTCCTCATGTCGAACAGCAGCGTCTTGAAGTCGATGCCCTGACTGGTGTTCAGCAGCGTGATGAGCGGGTTGTCGCGCTGGCTCTCGACGTGCATCTTCATCTTGGGTAGCAGTCGTCTGATGGCCGCCTGGTCGATGATGCGGTTTTTGAATTGCTCAGCGACGGAATCGCTCAGGACATTGATTCGTTTCATCAGTCGTTCGTAGTCGCCGCTGGCATCCAGCTTCACGATGAAATCGCCGCTCTGTGCCCTGAGGTAGGTGGTGTCGGGGCGTGCCTTCACCAGCAGCCCGATGTCGCCCGGACGGAAGATGTGGCTCGAGTCGCTGATGGTCAGGTCGTTGAATAGTCCGCTCACCATGTGGTTCAGCTTCATGTCGCTGTTCAGGTCGACGTGTCCGCAGAATCCGATGGTCAGCGGGTTTTCCGTCAGCCCCATGTTGTAGAAGTCCATCTCGCGGATGTCGGCTGTCAGCGTACCGTCTATCTGCTGTTTCTTCATCAGTGCGTCGATGGTCACCACGCCCTTCATCAGCTCGTTGTCGCTGCTGACGTCGGCATAGGCCTGTCCGTTCTTCACGTCGGCATGTGCCGTCAGGTTGTCCAGGTTCCAGTGGCCGTATCCCAGGTGGTGTATCTTTGCGTCAGCCTGCAGTGTGGTGCGTGGCGAGAACAGGTCCGTGCCCTGTCCCTTGGCGCTGATGTCGGCAGTGACGGTGTATAGCGAGTCGTGGGGCATGAAGTGGTGCAGGTTCAGCTTGTTCACCTGGGCCGTCACGTCGTATCGCATCGCGTCGGCATTCAGCGAGCCCTTGGCTTTCACCGTACCGCCGCCCTCGCTCAGCGTCACGTCGCCGCTATAGTCGCTGCCGTTGGCTTTCACGCGTCCTGCTGCCCGCATGCCGCTGGGGATGCGGTAGTTGCGCTGCACGTCGCGGGGCATTCCTGCCATCACGAAGTTCAGGTTCTGCGTCTGGGCGTCGAAGGTCACGTCGGCCCGCAGCCGCTTCATGTCGTTCAGGTTCGCCACGAATCCGTCAGCCTTGGCGGCAAAGGCCGTAGGCAGTTCCACGTCCAGCCCCGAGAATTCCATGTATTCCATATTGCCGTTGACGATGCCCTTGGCCTTCAGCGGGTACATCGGCCAGCGTTCCTGCATGCCTTTGGGCAGTGCCGTCAGGAAGGGCATCAGGTCCTGCCTGCCCAGCTGGGCATCCATCTTCAGGCGCATCTTGCCGGGATTGATCGAGTCTGTCAGCGACAGCGGCATGTCCAGCTCCACCATCAGGTCGCTGTCGGGTGTCTTCAGCTGGAATCGCGGCACGCTGATGCTGTCGTTCGCCATCGTGATGGGTCCTGCGTGCAGGGCCAGCTGCGGCATGTTGATGTCGTTATATCGCAGTGCACCGCCCGTCCAGCTCACGCTGCCCACGCTGTATTTCGGTGTTCCCAGATCGGCCGTCAGTTCCGTCACCTTCAGCTCACCCATGTGGGCGTCGACGTTCGTCGAGTCGCCTGCCAGGTGCAGTGCCAGGTCGCTTTGCACAATGCTCACGCTGTCGGCATGTATCACCCACAGCGTCTTCGTCGTTGTCGTGTCTTCCGGCACCGAGTCGCGCAGCTGCACATCCAGTCGGGCGCGCTCCAGCCGTGCACCGTTCACCTCCACCTCCTGCTTGTCCAGGTCGATGCCCTTGCTCGTCAGGAAGAGCCGTGCGAAGTCGCCCTTCACGCAGGCGGCATCCACGAAGCCGTTCGTGTTCAGCTTCGTGTTCGTAATCTCCAGTTCGTTGATAATCACTTTTTTCTCCAGCAGGGGCCACAGCTGCACGTCCACCGTCATGTGCTCCATGTCGGCAATGGTGTCGCCCTCGTGTATCATTTTGAAGTCGTCAACGGCCAAGTCCAGGGGGAATGCCAGGTTCACGTGGCCCACGCTGATCTGCATGCCGGTCTTCTCGGAGGCTATCTCCGCCACCTTGTCCACCGCCCAGTTCTGCACGGGGGGCAGGTACAGCAGCACCGTCAGCACCACAAACAGCAGCACCGGCGTCAGCAATATGCCCAATATCCACCAGAACGTCTTCTTCATCTTTGAACTTTGACCTTTGAACTTTGAACTTTATGATTACCTTAACCGTTAACCATGAACCCTTAACCCTTAACCTCTCTCCAGAGCTTGTCCTCCGGCAACGGAGCCTCCACGCAGATGGGCTCTTTCGACACGGGGTGCACGAATTCCACCCTGCGGGCCAGCAGCGATATGCTGCCGTCGGGGTTCGAACGCCGAGCACCGTATTTCAAGTCGCCCTTGATGGGGTGACCTATCGCCGACAGCTGACAGCGAATCTGGTGGTGGCGACCCGTCATCAGGTTCACCTCCAACAGCTCGTAGCGGTCCGTATGGCCTATCACGCGGTATTTCAGCACCGCCTTCTTCGATCCCGGCACCTCCCGGTCGTAGGCGTAGCTCTTGTTCTGCTTCTCGTTGCGCGTCAGCCAGTGCTCCACCACCTGCCACTCGCCAGTACTATTTTCGGGGATACAATCGGATACCTTTCTCCCTCCCTTTGGGAGGGTTGGGGTAGGCTCTTCCACCAGCGCCCAATACGTCTTATGCACCTCGCCCTTGCGGAACATCTCGTTCAGTCGCGTCAGCGCCTTCGACGTACGCGCGAACACCACCAACCCGCTGACAGGGCGGTCCAGCCGGTGCACCACACCCAGGAACACAGCACCCGGTTTCTGGTACTTTTCCTTGATGTACGCCTTCACCGTTTCCGACAGCGGCTCGTCGCCAGTCTTGTCGCCCTGCACAATCTCGCCGCTCCGTTTAGCGACGATAATCACGTGGTTGTCCTCGTAGATAATCTCCATACAATCTGCAAAGATACACATTAGAAAGGAAAAAGCCAAATTTATTTTTGTTTTTTACCCATTTTTCATTACCTTTGCAGCCATAAAACCAACGAACCAATCAAGAATGATATGAAATTTGCATGCTTCATCTGCCTGTTATTTGTCGTTTCTTGTGGCCGTCAGCCGCAAGCAGTCCAAAAAGAAACCTTTGCCGAGAACGCAGAGCAGCATCTGCCCATGGTGATAGATGTTTTCTATCCCCAGGCTCTCAATTCCAAGCCCGAAATCACTGACGCGAAAACATTATATACCGACGATTCACTGTACATCGCATCTTTCGTCATGAAGTATCAGAATGCTTTGGGAGTCCACGCAACCGATACTTTTCAGTACATTTTTGGCCTCCACCGAGACGCCTCCTATTATTACCTGCTCAGTCCCAAGCGACCGATTTATAGCGAACTGATGGAACTGTATAACGAAACCAAAAGCCTGCCGCGCCACCAGCATGCCGACAGCCTGCAGCACGCCTGGATGCTGCATGGCATCGCTTCCGCCTACTGTTATGCCAACAACGGCGGAAAACTCAAAGAGTAACCCACACAAGAACTTAACCCCTATAAACCCAAAGAATCCGAGCAACTTCATCGTTGCCCGGATTCTTTCATTTCTCACTTCTCATTTCTCATTCCTCATTTCCGTTCTTAGAACGGACCATACCCCATGCACGAGGTCGTTCCCAGTGCGGTCAGTGCCGCCGTCAGCGCCGCTATCGCTATGCGAATCACGACTTCCCAAAAACTGTTCTTCTTCATAAGCTTTTCTTTTTAGCTTCCCATTTCGAATCCACCTGAGTTGTCGTCGCCAGAGGAGCTCTTGTAGAGCGTCTTGCTGGCTACCGAGCTGCTCACGCCGTCCTTGATGGCGATGGCCTTGATGGTGGTCGTCTCATCGATGGTGAAGGGCTGGGTGTACAGCGTGTCGTTGGCGTCGGGATCGTCACCGTTCTCCGAATAGTAGATGGTTGCGCCGTCAGGACCGCTGATGCTTACCTGGCTGGTCTCCTCGAACGGATTCACACCGCTAATCGTAGGAGCTGCTACGCTGTTCTGCTGACTCTGCGAACCGCTGTTGCCGGAGTTACCGCTGTTCTGCGAACCGCTACCCGAATTTTCGGTGTTTTCGCCGTTTCCGGTGTTTTCGGAATTACCCGAACCGCTGTTCTCGGAACCCGAATTCTCGCTACCGCTGTTCTCGTTCTCGGTGTCCTCGACCTCTCCGCTGGTCGAAGTCACGCGCTTCACCTCCTTGCCGTCGCGGTCGTAGCAGGTAATCTGCACGGCGGTGTTCTTCAGCTCGTCCTTCAGGTCAGAGTCGGGAGTGAACACGATACGGCGGCTGGTAATCAGACCCGACTTCACGTCCTCCACCTTCTCGACCGACTTCGAGCGCAGGCCGAATCGCATGGTTTCCAGTCCGGGCAGCGCCACCGAGTGGCCTTCCGTAGCCCATGCCTTGATCACCTCACCGGCAGCATCCCAGCATGCCTGCATCACACCCTGGCTCACGCCGCTGCGCAGAGCCGCCTCCTTGATCACCTTCTTCTGCGACAGGCTCGAATACAGCTCGGGCTGCATCACATAGCGCCATACGCCGGGATCGTCCTCTTTCTTCGTAAACTTCAGTTTCTTCTCAACTGCTTTCACTTTCATTGCCATAATTCTTTTTCTCCTCTTAAATCGAAAATGTTAATAATTTTGATAACTGTTAGGTTTATGGTTGATTAACTCACTTTGTCGACTTCCAGACGGAATTTTTTACGCTCTGGGCAGGTAGTAAATTCTGGCAGGCCTGAAACCAAATTTTCGCTGCCCTGGCGCCCATTTCCATCTTTCTTTTCGACACTGCAAAGGTACGAATTTTTCAGCATATAGAATGCTTTTTTTCTCTGAATTTTTAGTTAAAAAGTGTTTAAGAAATAATTACAAGTAAAAATGTGTCATACATGTCGTATGTGTCATACATGTCATTATCGATTTCGGGGTGAAAAGTGCTCACTATATATAATAAAATTTATTTTATTATATATAGTGCACTAAATTCACGCACACCAATACAAATCCTTAATGACACCTATGACATGTTTGACACCTATGACACTTACCAAAAATTTTTTGCCTTTCCCTGAATAGCGTTGACTCTTCTGGAGCGGTTGTTCAATGACTTTTTGTTAATTACCGCTCACACGGTGCCAGTCACCCTGTGAGGTTTCAGACCATTTTCGTGACGTCAGGAAAATGGTAGTCATGTCTAAAAAACTGAAAAAACTGCACACCAGGACAGTCCCCGTGTATCGTCTGTATGAGTACCATGAGTGGGCACTTTCGAAGAAAGATTGAAGATTTCTGTGGGAAAGTTTTGGCTTTTTGCCAAATATTTATTAATTTTGCCAACAAATATGCTACTGCTGAAATGACGAACGAACGAAATGCAACACATAACTCGCTAAATATGAGGGGCTTACAAAATTACCCCCCCCTATTTTGTAAAATAAACGGAAACGGCGTAACTGCCGATAACACCGCATCTCACAGGGAAATAGCTACGCAAACCACCCTGCTGCATCAGGCTTTAGCCTCTTGCGGCAGGGTTTTCTTGTGTTTATGCCTAACTTTCTTCTTGCTGACTTTCACGGCTTGCGAGAAGGAAATCCCTGTTGATGCCGATGCTCTTACCCGCAGTGCCCAAGAAAACGACAGCACTGCACGTGGTGGCCTTGGTATTACCGTCACCATCGACACCGTATGGAAGGGCGAAACGTATATTAACTATTAACGAACACGAATTTCACGAATTACACGGATTATACTAACTAAAACTATATAATTATGAAAAAGATTTTATTTGTAGTGGTATTATTGATGCCAATGTTCTTAAATGCACAAGAAAAAGAAGAAAAATCAAACAGTAAAACATTGGAATTTTTAGCAAAAGATGGTTCCGTTTTAAAAAAAGAATTTTATGATCTTCCCGAAGTTGGATCAAGCTACAACAGGACACAAAATCAAGTTCTTATTATTACCGATCTGAAATCAAATGAAAAAAGAGGTTGTTTGAGAATAATTACAAGTTATTCTTCTTCAACTTCAGGTGTTAATGAATACATAGGAACTCTTGATCCCGACGAGTTAGATGCTGCAACGGTGTCAATGGAGAAAATCTTAAACGAAATCATTCCAACGACCCCCGAAACATATACAGAAGTTGTATATAAGACTCGTGATGGCATCCAAATTGGAGCATTCTGGAAAGAGAAGAAAAAAGAATGGACAATATACATTCAAACAAAATCCTATAGTTCTCGTTCAATGTCCACATATAAATCCGAGGAATTAGCCACGCTTATTAAAAATTTAAAGGATGCCAAACAATTGATAATTGAAAAAACAAAATAGAAGGTGTACATGGTGTACCCGTGTGTACTCTTAAAGATGAAGCCTAAAAAAAGAAAGAGATATGACAGAAGACGAGAAAAAAGAATTTGAGGAATTCTTAAAATGGAAAGCCGAAAAGGCACAGCAGGCTGAAGAAACAAAGCAAACTTCCGAGCCTGAAAAAGTTGTGGAAAGCACTCCCCAACAAGTAAATGTAACCCCAGAAAATACAAAGTCAAGTAGCGATGTTGAAAAGGGAAGCAGCAATAAAGGCTTGTATATTATGGGGGCAGCTGTTGCTGTTATTATTTTACTTTTCATAATCGTTGGTTTGTCTGGCAATAAAAAGAGTGCCCAACCTGCAGAAGAAGAGGAAGAATATGTTGTTGTTGATGATGACTCTGTGGCAGTTGTTGTTGCTGATGCTGATTACACTAACGAGCCGGCGAAAGCAGTTTGGGATTTTTATATCGAAAAAGACCAGATGACAGATTCAAAGAACATCTGGGCAAGGATAACGAGTGACAATTACATCACACAAGAATTCCCATACGAAGGCCAAACCCGTGCAACTATAACAGTTAGATACATGAAAAAATATGGTTACGATGTTCTAATTCAGATATCCAAAGGCCAAATGAATGGCAGGGAATATTATAGTACAAATTATGTGACTGCCCGTTTTGATGAAGGCAGCCCAAAGAAATATTATTTCAATGAGTCGTCGGATGGAGATTCAAAAGTGGTGTTTTTGCGCAAGACTGGCGATTTCATAAAGAACTGCAAGAGTGCTAAGGATATAAAGATCGACTTGCCCTTATATCAAGGTGGCAGACCCTTGTTTACATTCCATGTTGATGAACCATTAGTTTGGAGAGAAGAATAATTACCCCTTCACCCTATAAAAATAAGCATATGAAGAATTTAGCAGTTTTGTTTGTCCTTCTGTTCTGTTCATCTTCGCTTTATGCACAGGATGATAGATTTTCCGATATTAGCCAAACCAAGGGCAAGGACGTCTATGTCATAGATAACTCCGCTTTAAATGTTGCTTTTACGATTGTTGACGGCAAGGTAAAGCCTATCCAAAAAGTAAAGAACTTAAGTGTTTCGATGGCAGGAAAAGTGTACTCCGTAGAGAAAGATGAATACACCTACAAAAAGGACACCTATATTGTTCTGAAGGGTTCGAATGAAACATTATTATTGAAACTAGCGGATTCGCCTTTGTATCTTTCATCATTCGTTTCTAAAACATACTGGCAAGACAAATACGATTCGTATCGGAAAGATTACGTCTATTTGGATTTTAAGAAATATCCTCAGGTACATTCCCAAAATGCAACTGTCGAATACGATGATCTTTCGCGAATAGAATGGAGAGGGTTTGACGTGTCTGATAATGGTGCGACGTTCTATATGTGCGAATATAATGGTATATATCCTCTGGATAACTTTAAGGTGACAAGTAGCGTGTTTGAACATTCCAAAGGAATTTACTTTGTCAAAAAGGACGACATTCAACCTTTTGTTGAAAAATACAACGCCCGTATAGCCAAAGAAAAACGTGACAAAGAAATAGCCGACTCTATAACCAACTGCAAACTACGTTTAGCTATAGCGTTGCGCGAAGCAAAATATATGGTTGACGGTAGAGAAATAAACGTAAACAAAGGTGATACTTTAGCTGTTTTCTCTTATGATGCTTCCGAAGGCGAGTTTGTAGCACGATTTCGTGTAGCCAATCTTCTTTTTAAGCCGGATGACATAGAGTTCCTTGACACAAAGACAACAATTACTGAAGGTAAATACAGCTGGGACAAGAAAACCGTTAAAACATCTGCGGATGCAGAATATTTAAAAGCAAAGGGCAGTGAGGGCAAAGAACAGCGTTTTTTTGTTGCAGCAGATTTTGAAGAAGCCCAAACTAAAAATTGGTTAGACAGACTTAGGGCTGCCATCGATGATTATAATAAGGAGGTTGCATACAAGAAGAAAAATCAGATATTCATCACCGGCATAGGCTACGTTTTTGATAGTAATGAGTATAGCCACAGTTACGGATTGCGTTTTGATGTTTATAATTGTTTTTCAAAAACGATAAAGTACGTTGAGTTTACATTGACGAACTATAACGGTGTCGGGGATGTTCAAAGAGATGATATGGGTCGCTCAACAAGAACTGTAAGAGGTATTGGCCCTATTGAGCCAGAAGATGGCGGAAGATATTCTTGGGACGATATTTTCTGGGACGAAAGGGGTATTATAAAGGATTCAAAACTTACAAGCGTTAAATTCATTTTTAAAGACGGAACTACGAGGGTGTTTAGTGGAAATGCAAACATAAGAAAGCATATGTCTGCTGACGCTTGGGATTAATTTATTATATTTGAGATAACTTTAAAACATTTCTAATTATGGTAGAATTTGTAGCAATAATCACATTAGTGGCAGGTGTCCTGCAAATTATTTTGTTCTTCAAAGTTTGGGGTATGACTAATGATATCCGAGAGCTGAAGAAAGATTACTTTAGTGAAACACATCTCGAAACTTATTATCATAAGGCAATTTTTGCAAGAAAGAATTTGATTCTTGGGAAAAAAGAAAGTGTTAAAGCGATGTTTCTGAAAAATTTCCTAAACAATTTGGAGCAGAATTACACAAAGGGAGAGGATTCTATTCAACCGTATGTGGATAATTTGAAAAAGCAATTTTCCAAACTGGGAGAAGAATTACCCGATTATATCTCTAATCTGAAAACGTTTGAAGACTACCACAAATTGTTTACTAAAAATGACTTTATAATAGAAAAATAGTCATATTTTGTCGTGGGGATAGGCCCCATGATACATGATTAGCGTTCCGCTATTGATGGCCTATGCCTTTGTGGCGGGCTACCTGCAGGGAAGAAAGAAGAAATAAGGGATTAATACTAAACGGCATCGTCCTACGTGTAGGACACCGCTGCCATCAATAAAAATTTTTCATTGATTGTTTCCTGAGCGCAGGAATTTGTTTTAGATTTTAAAATATTTACCTTCGCCCTTCGCGAGAATCGCGAGGTTTTAAAAAGATTTAGAAGAAAACGATATAAATATGGACGAAGTAATATAAATTAAAATAGCTTTTTCATTATCACTGCAAAGCCCTACGTGTAGGGCACCGCAATATTGTTAGTTAAAATATTTTTGCGAATCCCTCGTCTCCTGCGAAGGCCGCGAGGTTTTAAAAGATAAAAGTAAAAACAAGATATATGGCAATATTAACTGTTTATACGAAGCTATTGGACAAGACATTGGAAGGTGCACGTATCATTGATATGGGCAGCACCAAGTCGTGTGAGTGTTTCGTGCTCCCCCGCGATAAGGTTGCAGAGGTTGCAAAGAAACAGCCACATCTGACGCAGTATGGTTTTTACATATTGCTGGGACGCGAAAAGAATATGAAGCCAATGGCGTATATCGGACAGACCAACGACTTCACCAACCGCGTGAATGACCATAAGCAGAAGAAAGACTTCTGGGATACAGCTTTGGTGTTTGTGTCGAAGTCCGATGAGATCTTCCCCAGCGAAGCACTCTATCTGGAGTATCTGGGATGGAAAGCTGCCAAAGAAGCTGGTAACTATATCATCGAGAATTCAAAGGATATCAACGAGCCACACCTTTCAGCAGACAAGCAGAACGAGATGGAGTTGTTCTTTGAGGATATCCAGTTCTTGACTCGCTTCTATGGATGCAGGGTATTTGATGAGCCTGAGAAGCCGATGGTTGCAGAGCAGGGAATGGAATTCCGAATGAAGATGTCAACGTCTGGCCTGAATGCGACAATGCTATTTTATCGCGAGAGCAAACGCTATGTGATTAAGGCAGGCAGTACCATCAACAAAGCAACTTTCAATAGCTGTTCTAAAGGTATTGCTGCATTTCGCAAGGAAGTGATAGAGAACAAAAAACTCTGCCAGATTGGTGATCCGTTATGTACCCTGCTCCAGGATATTGAGATACCAGAGACATCTTGTTCACCATCAGGCGCAGCATCCTTTTGTGCAGGAACCTCATTCCAAGGTACTGTAGCATGGGAAGACAAAGACGGAAAGAGATATCCAAGTAGTTGGTGGAAAGAATAAAGATGTTTTTTATAGGATATGGAAAGAATAGCAATAATAAATACTATCGGATCGCAGTATGTAACTTCAAATACTGAAGAAGGAGAATACAATTACATAAATGCTGCAGGTTCAAGAAAAAAATTAGAAAAATTATTAGGTCATCATGCAGAACATGTAAAACTTGACATTCGTTTTGAATTTGACGATGTAATAGTTTTAATAGAGACAAAGAAATACTTTGTCGAAGATGACGAGAAACAATTAGCAGCATATCTTGAGGAAGAAAAGGCCGTTAACAATACTTCAAAAATAATTTGCATCTTAGCAAACATTGATGACGACAAAATTAAGGTCTGGAATTGTTTCATGGACAAAGATCACCTGCTTGAAAATGAAACTATTATCAAAGAAATGTCCTATTATGCAAAGCTATTTGATATAAGCAAACAAAATAATAGAGAGAAAGTTCTGAAGAATACATATGATTTGAATGAATTACTTCATAAGAAAGATATTGATGAAGCTAACCGAAGTCAATTCGTTGGAACAAGTTTGTTATACATAAAAGATTTAGTTGGTAGGTTTAATGCAAAAGCTATCGATGAAGAGCTAATCAATCAGATAAAAAAACATTGGGGTCGAATGACAACGGAATCGATTATCGGCGACATAAAATCAACACTCAACCAAAAACTAGATGGCTCTGAAGAAAAGGAGATTAAAATTAAATTGTTACAATCTAGTGTTTTAGAGAATCAAAAGGTAAGAAATTTAACATTAAAAGATTGGCAAGAAATATTATTGGTTATTCTAAAAAACATATACAAATATATTAATGTAGACAGTTCTGAAGGCCAAGACATACTTAATCTCTTTTTTATTGCTTTCAACAAATATACAGGTAAAGCAGATAAGAACCAAGCATATACGCCAGACCATATTACGGATTTTATGGCAAAACTAACAGATGTGGATAGATCAACAATCGTGTTAGACCCCACTTGTGGTAGTGGCTCTTTTTTGGTACAGGCATTAGTTAAAGCTATTTCAGATTGCTATAAAGATACAACTGAGAAAGAAGCCGAAGAATTAATAGAGACAGTAAAGAAGGAACACATATTCGGTATTGAATGTGAAGAAAAAGCATATGGTCTTTCTACGACTAACATGCTTATTCATGGTGATGGAAATTCAAATATTACTTTCAAAAGCTGTTTTGATTCACAGGATTTTATCATAAAAGCTGCTCCCGATATTATACTTATGAATCCACCATATAATGCAAAACCTAAAAATATCCCCAAAAAATATAAGGTAGGATGGAGTAAGGACAAGAAAGAGGATCCAACAAAGGGATTAGTGTTTATCCATTTTTTGTCAGATGTTGTAAAAGAAATGAATAAGCAAAGAGAAAAGAAAGGCTTGACAAAAAAATACCCCAAACTAGCTGTTTTACTTCCTGTCTCTGCAGCCATTGGGTCCAAAGAGATAATTACGAAAGAAAAAAAGACTATGCTTTCAGAAAACACTCTCGAAGCTGTTTTTACTTTGCCCGATGAAATATTCTATCCAGGTGCGTCTGCTTGTGCATGTTGTATGCTATTTACATTAGGGAAAAAACATACGGAAAACAAAAAAACTTTTTTTGGATTCTGTAAAGACGATGGTTTTAAAAAGAAAAAAAACTTGGGTAGGGTTGAACAGTTTGACGTAGAAAACAAAAGTAAGTGGAAAACCATAGAGGAAAAATGGTTAACTGCTTTTGAAAACAAAACAGTTGAAGATGGTTTCTCGGCAATGGTGCATGTTAATGGAGATGACGAATGGCTTTGTGAAGCTTATATGAAAACTGATTTTACAACACTCTGTAAAGAAGATTTTCAGAGTACAATTAATAGTTATTTGGCTTATTTGGTAAAAGAAGGTAAAATCTATGAAGGCATCAAATAAAGTCTATAAACTATTTGTCGTGGATAACATCTTTGATTATACCAGTGGTACCGGAATAACCAAAGAAGAAATTGAGAATAATCCAGGCAGTTTAAATGCTGTTCAAAGTGGTGAAGGGAATAACGGCATATTGGGTAAGATTAGTTTGGAATATGTTAAAACTAAGAATTATAAATATACAGAAAAGGCATGTTTAACAGTAGCAAGAACTGGTTCGTCTGGATTTGTGTCATTCCAACCAGAAGGATGTGTTGTAGGTGACTCTGCTAAATATCTGTTATTACCAGAAGACATTGCTTCGACAAACATATACCTGTACCTTCAAACAATTTTGACAAAGAATAGGTTTAAATATGCTTATGGCAGAAAAGTAACGGAAGAAAATTATTTTTCCGATTTTATAAGTCTGCCTATAAAAACGAATAAGTCTGGAGAACCTGTTGTTGATGAGACCAATCGTTTTTCTGACAAGGGATTTATCCCTGATTGGTCATATATGGATAGATATATTTCTAAATTACATCACAAGCCAATAACTACTATCAATGTTGATAATAATATAGATGTAAATCTGGATACTTGGAAACAATTCAGATTGGGTAATCTGATAGAAGAACCATACAAGGCTCACGCTTATACAAAAGAGGACCTAGATCGCGTAACTGATGACACGAGCGAAACTATTCCATATATCACTAGAACAGCAGAAAACAATGGCTGTGAGTTTAGGACCTCAGTTGAAGGTCTTGATTACATCGAAGAAGGGAATGCAATTAGTATCGGTGATACAACTGCAACATTCTTTTACCAAAGTGAAAGATTTATTGCCGGTGACCATATGGTTATTATAAGAGCTGATTGGCTTAATAAGTGGACTGCATTGTTTATATTAAGTGTTTTAGAAAAAGAAAGATATAAATACTCTTATGGAAGAGCATTTGTAAAAGAAAAGATAGAAAATACAATATTAATTTTACCTGTTCTTAGCAATAGCGACGGTACGCCTCAAATAGACGAAACATGTGAATATTCTTCAGAAGGTTTCATTCCTGATTGGTCTTTCATGGAAGAATTTATTAAGAGTTTACCTTATGGTGATAGGATTTAGAATACAGAAGCTCCTAATGTGTAAAACGAAATAACGAACTGAAAACGGAATAGAATGATGAAGGAACTAACGCTCCACCCAGTTCTCTATTTCCAGACCCTCGATACGGCCGAGATGCTGAACGTTGTCAGTCACCATTGTGAGACCGGCAACCTTAGCGGCACAACCAATGAAGAGGTCATAATCCTCTATAGGGGTGCCCAGACTTTGGAGCCTGACCTTCTCCTGACAGAAAGCATCAATCGTGTCAGCAAAAGGAACCACTTTCACCTTGCTGAGGAAATCGTTTACAATGCGGAGGTTTTCGTCCTTCTTTTCACTCTTGTATGCTCCGAAACGCAATTCCATTACCGTTACGTCGGTAACATAGCATTGTTGAGGGTTGATACTTTCAAGCCGATCGTTGATACCATGCTTATCGCGCATGGCAAAAATACAAATGTTAGTGTCAAGAAGATATTCCTTCATAACACAACTTCCTTTATGTTCGCATTTCTTGAAGCACGTATGTCTTCAATAATTTCTTCGGCGGACCTTTCGTCTTGCCATTTTCCAGCAAAACTCTTTGTCCACCCTTTTTCATCTGAGGTCTCAGATACAGAACGGGCAACTGAACTGCTTAACAGCGTAATCAGTTCAAGTTTTACGCTGTCGCTGAGGTCTTTTAGTTCTGACCAGTATTTTGCACTGACTGATGACGTCGGTGAAATATTCACGGTATTCATAATGTATATGTTTTTTTATTTCTCGCTGCAAAAATAAGGATAAAAACTGAAACCGCAAAATAAAACAGGAAAAAACAATGAAGAAACATAAGATTTGGAGCATTTGGGCGCTCACGGCAACATAAATAGAGAAATTTTTGGTGCATTGGGAGAAAATCCTTAAATTTGCACCCAGTAAGATTAACATCGCGGGTAGGAAGAGCCAAAGTTTTCGAGCCTACGAAGTCTGGTAAACTCAACAATCTCGATACGAAGGCTACCGCTCACCTCCTGATAAAAGGACGTGGGCATTGGTAGTATTCGGCATATCGAGAGGGTTTACCAGACTCCTGTAGGCTGTCGTTATTATTGATGTACCACGTCTCTTTTCAAAATAATAATAAAAGACTTATAATAATATAATTATGGCAACATATGCTATTTATACTTATCAATTTGAGCGTATAATACGTTCTGCTTATAAGCAATTAGAGTTAGAAGGTTTCCCTTCACCAGGTTGTACTGATGAAGAATGGGCAAAGAGACTAGAAACATTCAGAGTTTTTTTTAAGAAAGATCTCCCCTTAAACGAAAGAACATTTGAAACAGGTAAATCAAGATACGTTTATGATACCATATTTATAGAGGGGGATATTGTCATTATGAAATTTGGTCGTTTGTCGAGGAAAAATGTTTCGGATGCACATCTGAATGACCATAAGATAGAAGACTATCCTTGGTGTTATGTTATCTGGGATAATCGCGACGGAATCCAACGTTTACTTATTGAACAAAAAACAAGCGCATGGAAGAATTCAAAAACGATGACAGGAACGAAAAAAGTAGCAAGAGCATTAAAGATAATTATTGATAAATGGCTCTCAACAAAAAAAGGAATGCATTTTAACTTCGGCGATGGCCCGATTTTTAAATCGGATGATTTTTGGGCTTATGTTAAAAGATATCCACAAGGATTTTCTCGTGTCCATTTTTCTTTCCCGCCACCTAACTTAGGACGGCTGATGAATTTAGCAGATAGTATTATGGGAATTCGTCAAGAAACTGGAGGTAGTTACGATGCTGAATTAAAGGCACCCAAAGGAGGCGTCCTAAATTTGCTGCCTGAAAACGAACAAACTCAATCACTTATAAATTTGAGTTCTGCTTGCGGTAAAGAAATAAGGGCTTATCCAAAGGATGGGCACACAATGTTAAGAATTACCGGCGACAATATCGATAATGATGTATGCTTAGAAGTTCCAGACGGACTTATCCCAATTCTCTCATCAAGGCAGTTGTTTGGAAAGGAAGATTTTGGCAAATTTGTAGAAATACTGAATAGTGTAAAGAATCTGTATTAGTGTTTAGAAAGTTAAGTGGTGAGGAACGCCTAAAAATGCAAGAATTATATAGGCAGAATCCTATATATAGAATCTTGTATACACCATTATGGCGACAACGTGGCGATGACTTGTCGCCGATAGACGTATGGTTGGAGGCAAATAATTTGGCGTTCTCTTTAAAAGCAGAAGTTGACATTGATTGCAGTCTCAGGGTTCGAGAGGCTTTCGATGAATTATGTGAACGGTATTCTATATTTGAAGCAGAAGATGGGAAGTATGTCAGAAGAACCTACCAACAGGCAGAACATTCGGCAATGATGGTGTCTTTAGCTGCATTTTTGCTTCTAGTCAATATTTATCCTGAAGTAGAGAATCATCCATATCTTTCGATCTGTAAGTCCATCAGTGATGTGATATGCAACATTCAAGGATTCAAGGAAATATATGAGGAGTCAAGAAAAATAGAAGATGAAAACGAAAGCAAGGGAGACTTTGTTGAGGTAGCTGACTTTGTTGAACAGATAGCCGTTCAAAATGGGCCTATAACTGATAAACAGGCTATAATTCTTTGCCATGCAATTAAGGATTTTGTCGAAGAAAACAGATTCTGTGAACTAGAAACGATGAAGGAAAACGAAAGACTTCTTTCTCGTGCGAATGATAAAAATGAGTATTGTCTACAAGCTGCGGTAGATCTGTTGAGAAGTCAGATAAGAGAAAAAGAAAGTAATAATAGTCAGACAAGAACCTATAAGAATATAATTTTCTCCACACAATATGAAGATAAAGTATCTGGAATACGCCAAGCAATTTACCCGTTTTTATCTAATGGAGTTAATCATATTGATGCTAAAGAAAAAAGACAATGGCAAGCAATATTTGAGCCATTAAGACTCATTGATGGACTGCTAATAACTCATGACGAAAAACCTAAGCACAAAGAATGTACAAACAAAGAGATTTCTCAGCAAATGAAAGAGTTCTTTGGAGAAGAATTAGGAAATCTCGATTTTGAAAAACTACCAAAGTCGGTATCGGACGAGCGTAACAAATGGAAAAAAGATGGAGTTGGCCTTACTTTTAATGATTGGGATAGATATTTAAATAGTATATCAAACTTGAAAGACTATAAACATCTTGCTAATATAGCGAAAAGTGTTTATGGAGAAATAAAAAAGGTTTTAAAGGGGTAGAAAGTACCTCTTTTTTTTGTTTCCATTGGATGACTTTCATCCAATTTATTGGATTGGTTGGATTGGTATTTTCAAACAGGAAAAATCCACTCTAACCCTCAAAAAATCGTCGTAATTTTGCAGTGTCGAAAGACAAAAATCGATCTTTGACATTGCTGATAACAACAAACCTCCGGGTGGCTGGAGGGCAATAATAATCAAATAAAAAAGTAAAATTATGAAGATTTTAAATTTCTTCCGTCGCGACCGCAAGGTTGGCGACATCAAAGCGGCTATGATTGAAGCTGCTTTCTTAGGTGATTTCGTTTGTGACGAAGTGGTTGACGTTATTCAAAGTCAGGACGCTACGGACAAACAAGTACACGCCACTCTGTTCGGACTATCGCGAGCAACGGCAGGTTTCCTGAAGTCTTTAGAGAAGTCGGGGGTTCCTGCAAAAAGATTGTACGACGACATGCTCAACGTCTGGCTCGAAGACGATGACGATTACGGTTATTACGGCAAGTGGATTAAAAGTTTTGAAAACTGGAAAATGGGGCTTGTCTGAACCTCTCTCAATATTCCTGCTGGTGCTCCTTCGTGGAGCCAGCGGGATTCAGAATTGAAATATGCTTTTGTGTGTTTTGCATAGTTTTGTTGTTTTGTTTGTTTGTTTGTTAGATTTGTTACTTTGTTAATTTGAGTTGGGCGGTCAGCGGACTGCCAAGCCCCAGCCCTCTGTGAAGATCGCTGGGTTTTAAAGAAAAAGAGTTCGTCAACGTACGTGTATGCGTACATAGTTATTCATATTTCGAAAAAGGAAAAGTATTATGGAGAAAACATTGGTGCTGTTGGCTGTCAGCGAGAAAAAACAGCGTGAGATTAAGCGTCAAGACGGTAGCGTGAAGATGCTGGCCTATCGCGAGTTGACAATGACGGATGGTATTGACACCATTCACGGTGAGACGTCGGAGAGTCTGACGGCGCAGATTGATTCGGACAATCCGGCGGTGAAGATTCCGATGCAGGAAGGTCACCAGTATAGGGTGCGCTTCAACGTCCGGACGGCGACGTACGAGAAGGACGGCAAGAAGAACTCGTTTGTGAGTGTCACCATTCACCAGCTGTATATGATGGTATGAGTTTCGGAAGAGTGAAGCGTAAAGCGTATCTGATGTATCTGCTGGCAATCCGGAAAGAGGAACGGTATCTGCATGACTTAGGTCGTGCTGTAGAGCCGAAGCCGATAGAGGAAATCAGGGCGGCGTTTGAAGCCGAACACGGAAGTATTTATGAGGAGTTTTGAATGTCCCGCAGAAATCGCAGATATAGCAGATAATTTTTTGAACACGAATTTCACGAATTACACGAATTTTTATGAAAACAACTGAAATTTTATTGAAGAAATTGATGGAGATGGAGGGTTGCCGGCTGGAGGCGTATGAAGACGCTGCAGGGGTGCCGACCATCGGGTACGGTCACACGAAAGGTGTGCGTATGGGTGACAAGATTTCGCCGTTCTGGGCAAAGGAACTGCTGCAGATGGATGTCGACGAAACCGAGCGGGAGGTTCGTGAGCTGGATGTAGCCCACACTGAGGGGCAGCTGGACGCGCTGGTGTCGTTTGCCTTTAATGTGGGCATCGGACGGCTGAAGGAGTCGACGCTGCTGAAAACAATCCGCGATGGGGGTTCGATGCAGCAGATCAAGAAGGAGTTCAAGCGGTGGGTGTATGCCGACGGAAAGCGCCTGAAGGGACTGGAGCGCCGACGCGAATGGGAAGCAAGAAGGTTTTTTGAATAAACAATTAAAAATTTTCGAGTATGAGAAAGAAGAATGAGTAGTAAGAAACAAAAGTTGGTGACGCTGCAGGCTGAGGTGGCTGTGAGCCAGATGGAAGATGGTATGCGGTATGTGCAGATAATGCCTGAGAATCCGCGGGTAGGAATGGTGACGCCCTTTGTGGCCAACGGTCGGGCGCAGATGCTGTCGAACGGCACCTTCGACTTCGTGCAGCGCAAGCGCATCCGTAAGAAGCCGGAATTCAAGGGTAAGTATATCTCGCTGTCGTTCGGACAAGACGGTACGGACCGCATCTTCTTCGGTTTGCCCAACGGCCAGCGCGACCAGCTGAGGGTGCTGCTGATGGAGGACGTGATGCGGCTGGTGGCATATCTGGAGGAGCAAGGATGGTAAATCAGGTATTCATCAACGGGGACGGGCACAAGGAGGCCCGCCCCGTTACCAACCGCAAGGACTATGTGGCGCTGAGGAATGCAGCCGAGAACGCCAAGAACTTCTACGACGCTCGTGGTGGCGACGAGAAGGCGAAGGCCCTGCAGGTGCAGTTCAACTACAACGACCTGTTGCCCGACGGAGTAGTAAAAGGCTGCCGCCATCCGTCGTCGACATTCGCCCACGATATTGACTGCGGCAATGCGGAGGAACAGGCCATCATCAGGGACGAACTGCTGAGGAAGAAGGACGAGATAGGGCTGCTGGAATTGTCGGGATCGGCCCGCTGGGGACTGCATGCGGTGTGTCGCCGACTGCCGGGCAGAACCATTCGCGAGTGTCAGTATGCACTATCGATGGCTACGCACACCGAGTACGACACCAATGCACGCGGTTTGGCTCGTGTGATGTTCACCGGTCCGGCCACCGACGACAACCTGTTTTATCTGGACGATGCCATCTTCGAGGAGCCGCTGACAGTAGCGGAGAGCGAGGCTGAGTACCTGCTGCTGAAGGAGCGCGAACAGCGTGGCGAGGAGGAAGTGCCGCCCGAGGCGAAGAAAGCGAATAAGCACTACCGCCCGTGGGAGGATTCTGAGTCTAAGGAGATAAGGAGTCAAGGAGAGGTCTTAGACGAGAAAAAGTCCAGTTCCTTAGAATATAACGGGATTCCCTATGAGGACATTATACGGAAGTGGTGGGAGTTGTATAACGAGGGTAGGGAGCCGAAGAAGAACAACCGCGACGTGCTGACGTTTGAGTTGGCGGTGAATTTGCGTCATATCTGCGGATTCGACCGCGAACTGATGGCCAGCGTCATTCCCTGCTACGACGGATTCCCCGTGGAGCAGAAGATGAAGTGCATCGATTCGGCGCTGGCCGAGCGGCGCACCATGATGCCCAAACGACTGAAGGACGTGCTGCAGAGCCTCACCCCCGGCCGGATGAATGTAACAGAAGAACCGCATTCTATGCTAAATTCCAAACATTGATTGATATTTAACTATTTATTTAACACTTGAGGAGATAATCT
>SUYI01000016.1:0-36163 GCA_015060485.1 Prevotella sp.
AAATCTAAAAGTGGCTGTAATACAATGATTTAACTAAAGTTTCGCAAGTGATGGCTCACCTGCATAATTTAACATAAAATAGGAATAAAAATGGCCTCGATGTTTGGTTAACTCACAGAAAATGAGTAATTTTACAATCGCCAAAAAGTAAAATTCAAACATAAATGTATAATTTATACGCAGCGTGATGAATAATCATTCACTTGCGAAAGTTTAGTAAATCTTACAAATAATCATAAAAAACATCTCCTGTATTGTGAAGATATGGGAGATTTTTTGTAACTTTACCGCCAGTTATGGATTTACAGAGTTTCTTTACATCGCTTTTGAACGTGGTTTGCGAGATGGCTCCCTACCTGCTGTTGGGTTTCCTGATTGCAGGGGTGCTACATGTATATGTGCCACAGCGGTTCTATGCCAACTATCTGTCGCGCAAAAACAGGCTTTCCGTATTATGGGCGGCGCTGCTGGGCGTTCCACTGCCGCTATGTTCGTGCGGGGTGATTCCTACGGCTATCGGTCTGAGGAACGAGAAGGCTTCAAAGGGGGCTATTGCCTCGTTTCTCATTGCCACACCGCAGACGGGCATCGACTCCATTCTGGCCACTTTCTCGCTGATGGGACTGGGTTTTGCTATTATCCGGCCTGTGGCGGCACTTATTACAGGTGTCTGCGGCGGACTGCTGGTAAACAGGCTGGTTCGTGAGGATGAATCCAGCACAGTGGAAGATAACTGTCAACTATCAACTGTCAACAGTCAACTAAAACTCTTCAGAGTTTTGAAGTATGCCTACTATGACATGATTCGCGACATCGGTCTGCGGCTGCTCATCGGACTCATCGTGGCTGCATTGATTCAGGTCGTGGTGCCCGACGAGTTCTTCCTCTCCTTCGCCGACGAGCCGCTGCTTCAGATGCTGGTCATCCTGGCCATTGCCGTGCCGATGTATATCTGCTCTACGGGTAGCATCCCTGTTGCTGCAGCCTTGATGATGAAAGGGCTCTCGCCAGGAGCGGCACTGGTGATGCTGATGGCAGGGCCTGCGGTCAATCTGGCCTCCATTCTCGTGGTTCATAAAGCGATGGGACGCCGCTTTACCTCGATTTATCTGATGACCATCGTTGTGTTTGCCGTTCTCTTCGGTCTGCTTCTGAATGCCGCAGAACAATTGTCAGCTTTCAACTTTCAGCTGTCAACTAACAACGCCTGCTGCATGAGTGCATCCGCTCTGCCCAGCCCGTTTAAACTCGTTTGCGCCACAGTATTAACCCTATTAATAGTATTTGCTCTTATGATGAAATTATTCAGCAAGTTTACCACCAAGAAACCGTTAGACCCTGACGTTACAGTTTACCGAGTCGAGGATATGCATTGCAGTCATTGCGAGGCTGCCGTAGTCCGTGCCGTCGAGGAGGTGCCCGGCGTAGAGAACGCCAAGGCCAGTGCCTCTGCCAACACGCTCACCATCAAAGGCCCCGCAACGGAAGAAGCCATCCGCAAGGCGGTAGAAGGCGTTGGCTATACGTTTAAGGGGAAAGTATGACTGCAAGGAGAAGTACAAGATTTAATTACGACGGCGTGCTATAGACGTGGACGCTGGAGCCTTGGGCTGCGGGCAGGTAATTGATGCCCCACCAACACATCTGCAAGAGTACGAACGAAATGAGCAGTACCCATAGGGCGATACGAGGCCGTTGAGTGGGTATTTGCCGGTAATGCACATAGACGAGATAGGCGAACCAGGTGATGGCAGCCCATGTCTCCTTCGGGTCCCACGACCAGTAGTGTCCCCATGCCTCCTTGGCCCATAAAGCACCGAAGAGCATGCCGATAGTCATAAAGGCCAAACCGACATAGACGAGATTGTCGGTAATGTCGAATTCTTCGTCAGCAATGGCTTTCCGTTTAAAGAACAGCAAGTACAAGGCCATCACTGTCGAAGCGCCCAACACGGCGTAGGCGAACATATAGACGATGACGTGTGGTGCGAACCATGGACTCTGCAGGGCCGGCATCAGCGTCTTGCTGTGGATTTCGGGTTTGAAGAGGTTGACGCAGATGAACACCAGTGCCAGGATGGTAGAGAAGGAGAGTATCCACTTGTAACGCCAGCGGGAATAGACGATGATACCCGCCAGCGGCAGGAAGAAGGAATACCAGAGACGTGTTTCGCCCATCGTCCTTAACGGCGGGCGCTCCAAGGAAATCCACATCATCAGGATAAAGCTGAAAAATACGACGAGTCCGATGATGGTCGATGTATAGGCTATCACCGTCTTCTCACGCCATGCTGCCCAGGCACCTACGGCCCAAAGCAGAACGGCTGCTATTGCGAAATATATAAATTGTTCCCAGCTCATGCCTTTTACTTTTTTACCCTTTTACTTTTACCTATAATAAACATACACACGGCACCACCCAGCATCATATAGATGCCCGTATAAACCAGCGGCAGCCACGGATCGCTCACCAGTTCCAAGATGCTGGTCTGGCTCATGGCACCCATCTGTGTGTCGTAGCCATATTGGTAGATCTTCCATCCGTCCACCTCTACGGGTTTGTTCACCTCGACGGTGGTCTGGATGTTCTTTCCCGTCTTCGTCAGAATCTGGATGTCGGAGGCAAAGCGGCGGGGCGAACCGTCGTCGTAGGTCTCCATGATAAACTCCTTCAGTTCGATGGCGATGGGCATCTCCACAATCTGCTGTTGCGAGGTCAGCGCACGCCATTCTGGTTCTCCCTTCACCGTAATCATCTTCAACCGCTGCATGTCGGCATTGCCCAACGTGGCAGTAGTCATGGCAAGGAACAAGCCAAGATGATTCAAGAGAAAAGGGATGTCCCTTTTCAAATTGACAATTGACAATTGACAATTGACAATTCGTCGGAGAATGATCTGCCCGAGGATGACGGCGATATACACATAAGTCAACACGAAAGGCCAGAACGATAGCATATTGTTCAGCCACGTACCATTGACTTCCTGTCGTGTCAGTCCCATGATGATGGTCAGCACGACAGCATAGACCAGTGCGGGTATCGCAGCCTTGTAGGTGCCGATGAACTGAAAACCATACACCCGCTTCCGCAACAAAAACATGATGGCAATAAGCGCGAGGAATCCAGCCAATACGATGCCGTTGACAGGCCAGCGGAAGGCATCCCAATCAACAGGACCGACACTCAGTTCGAGCATCAGACCTGCCACGATAAGGCCTCCTCCGATGAGCAAGCCTTCTTTCATTCCATAAGGTTTAGTCCACATCAAAGTGATTAACTATTTGACGATTTGTAATTTACTATTATGTATATTTTGATGCAAAGTTAGGTAAAAATAAGGAATAATCCAAATATTTTCGTAACTTTGCACCATATTTTTGAATAAGATGCAAATGCAAGGAGGGTCAATAGGCACGGGCGACAAGGCGATAGCCCTGAAGCTGTGCCGACAGGTGACCATCCGCGACATCACGATCTATCGCGGAGGACACTTTGGCATTACGATTTAATTGACGGAAAAGGAAAAATGTGAAAAACGAACCGAAAAGTCACAAATCTCTTATGGCATCAAGTGGAATTTTCATGCTTCTTCGTCACTTCTCGAATGGCAGCATCATAGCCTGTCAATGCGGCAAAGGGCGCAAACTGGGCTGCTCGGTTCCACATCGACATCCTCGGATGATGCTTCGGCTCGTAGTGTGGCAGATTGATAATATCGTCGTAATCATTTCTCATTTTTTCATTTCTCCTTTCTCGTTTAGGGCACTGCCCGCTCTGTGTCCTCCTATCTGTTCGTTGCGTTCCTTGGCTGTGGCTCCTTCCTCGAAGTTCAGACCTCTGAGGATAGCGTTCTTGCCGAAACGCTGTTTGATTTTCAACTGTGCCTCCTGCATACGACGTTCTTTGTCGAGTTTTGCCTGTTCTTCCTGACGCTGTTTCACGAGAGCCTCGTAGTCGGTGAAGAGATCAAGCTGCTGGGGAGCTGTATCCTGTGCCAATACCGATGCCTCTGATACTACATGGTTCGTTGTCAGGTTCAGTCTGCGAATCAGCAAGTCTGGATTCACATGGCTGTCAAACAACTCTGTTGCTCCATCCATGATAAGTCGTGAGGATGATGTTGGCTTCTTGAAGTTGAAAGTGCCGTGAGCATGTTTTGGCACTGCCTTTCCGTAGTGGTTCGTGGTCACCTCACCATGATATTTTTCGCAGATTTCAGGACGTGTAAGACTCTCGGCATCATAGCCAACAGTCAGCACCAGTTGGTCGGTCACCAGACGCTTCGATACCAAGTCGAGCGCCATACCCTCAGCCATTTCCTGTATGACTACACGGGCTTTCTGGAAGGAGTATGGCTCCTGCAATACTTGTCCGCTACTGAAGCTATTCGTCTCAGGACGATATGCTTTCACGGCCTCCATCGTACACGGTTCCCAACCCCAGGCATGGTCTATCAGTAATTCTGCGTTCACGCCAAATAGCCTGTATAGCAAGCCTTCGTTCTGTACTGACATCCGTGCTAGTTTACCCATTGTGTCAATGCCATAGACAGCCAGCTTCTCTGCGATACCATGCCCTACACGCCAGAACTTGGTGAGAGGCCGATAGTCCCACAACTCCTGACGATATGACATTTCATCCAATTCGGCTATGCGCACACCGTCTTTGTCTGCTGGCACTTTCTTGGCCATAATATCCATCGCCACCTTGCAGAGATACATATTCGTGCCAATACCCGCTGTAGCCGTGATGCCCGTAGTGGCCAGCACGTCGCGAATCATCTTCATGGCCAATTCGTGTGCCGTCAGCTTATATGTGCCAAGATAGGACGTTACATCCATAAACACCTCGTCGATGCTATAGACGTGTATATCTTCAGGAGCAATATATTTCAGGTAAGTCTGATAGACCTTTGTACTTACCTCCATATAGTGAGCCATACGTGGCGGTGCTGCGATATAGTCGAGTTCAAGGCTGGGATTGGCTTTCAGTTCTGGGTCGTTGTATGATTTACCAGTCATTCTCCAACCAGCAGCTCTTTTACGCAGGTCATTGACATCGCGCACTCTCTGAACCACCTCGAATAGTCGAGCTCGTCCTCCTATGCCGTATGCTTTCAACGAAGGAGAGACAGCCAGACAGATGGTTTTCTCCGTCCTCGACACATCGGCCACGACAAGGTTAGTGGTCAGCGGGTCAAGTCCCCTGTCCACACACTCTACACTAGCGTAGAATGATTTCAAATCGATGGCAATATATGTCCGTTGTTGCTCCGGCATACCTTAATATTTCTCAAAACATTATGCAAAGATAACAATAATTCGGCATTTCTTGTTAATTTTGTACTCAGATTTAAATGTATTTATGTAAATGGACAAATTCATGATCTATCGGAGTGACGCAAAGAAGGCGAAAAAACTGATATTATTTATTCTCGCCGCAGCATTGATGCTTAATTGTGGCAACAAGACAGGAAAAACCGTCAGTAACACAGACTCGCTGACAGTGGATTCTATTGGAGCTGATACAGGAATGGACAAACATTCCGAGTCTTATATCCGCCAGCGTATCGACACCATCTACAAGACCGTTGGCAAGTCAGTTTGTGACAGCCAGGGAAATGAGGTGAGTTACATGCGCAATCCCTTTAATCGTGACAGTGCCTATTGCTCAGAGCGTTACTATGCGCTGATGCAGGAGGCTCTACAGCTGTGTAATGAGACGGGCGACATCTTATATGACTACGATTACTGGGTGTGCGGACAGGATTTCTCTGACGACTGGAGCTGTAAGGTGGCCAAGGTCTATGAAATCACAGACTCCACGGCTCTCGTAGATCTGATGATCCATAACTTCAGCGATACGGAGACTACCATCGCCCTCCGTTTCGAGCGCAACGACTGGTACATCGACGATTTTTCGCCATCGAAAGACGGCAATGACGACAAGAAATACTTGCGTGAAACCATCCGTCAGGGGCTGAAGATCCGCGAAAAAGCAAAGGCACTTGTTGGCTATTGGGGATGGGTTGGTGACGACGGCCCTGAGTTACTGCTTCGCTTAGAAATGAATGATAAGGGATTGGAGGTCACGGAGTGTAATGTCTATCGCATGTATGGCTTCGACAATGCCACCGCTTCCTTCAATGGTACAGATCTTTCTGTCGATGAACTCGAATATGACGAGGAGAACGAGAAACTTAACCATGAGTTCCATTTTAGCGCCCACTTGGACAAGAACGGTGATCTGATAGGTGACTGTCGTATCAGGCATCCAATAGCCAGCAGAAATTATGAAGGTCCTCTCACTCTCCGTAAGGATTACTTCAAATACCGAGATGGCGCTAAACGAAATTTATCCGACTACGCAGAATAAAAAGCAATCTCCGTATGCTATTCTTTCGGAAAGATGCACTTCCGCCTGGCAAAAGTTTAAAGGAGAAATAAATAGAAAGGAGCAATATTACATTGAATATTGCTCCATTTTCAATCCATTACAATTATCGCTTGTCGGGAATGCCATAGTCTGGCCAACGTTCCTGGGGATAGTAGCCCTTCAGAGTCTTTTTTGACTCAGCGTAGGAAGCCTTAACGAGGGTCATCAGGTCGTTCATTTTCTTTACCTTGGGTGATAGTTCCTCACGCAGACGGTCTACTTCATCATTGGCCTCCGAGAGCATTGCCACAGTCTTCTCCATCTCGTTGATCTCGTTGTTTGATACACCACGCTCACCCATCTCTTTCACGTGTCTGCGCAGACCCTCAATGAGGTTGCGACTCTTCTCAATCTGAATTTCTGTTGTCTTTGACATAATGTTTAAAAATTACGTTTTTAATGATACTTTTGTATCCTTATTCAGCTACAAAATTAACAAAAAAAGTCGATTTTACGAACATGAGAGAGTCTGCTTTTTGTTGTTTTTTAACTTCGCAGTGGCATAGTTTTTAACGATTATTTCACTTTCTCATGACCTTCTGTTGCCATACTTCGGCGGATGAGTTGGCCGATGTTTTTGAGGGGCATCATACGCTTCATGGTGGAACGGACAGGCTGTACGTCATAGAGCAACATGAACAACAGGGTAAGGGTGCCGATGAGACACATGAGGCCGAACATCTCCTTGACGGCCACCATGAGCACCTGTGCATAGTCTGAGTGGATGCCACGGCTGAGGGCGTCGGCTATCTGGTGACGCAGTCCGTAGCTGTAGAGTCCGGTGCATACACTCTCGCCTACGCCGTTGCGGATGAAGCCGCTGACGGTGAGGGCCATGAAGAACGTGGGGAATTCGATGAGATCCTTCAGGTAGATGGTCATCGTGGAGAAAAAGATGCCGTAGCCGACGGTACGCAGGAACGTGGGCAGCCACAACCGCTCGACATTCAGTGTGGGTGAGACATAGAAATACATCAGCACCTGATACATCAACAGAGCAGCGAAGCCTATGGTCAGCAGTCGGGTGTATTTGAAACCTAAACGCGGCAGGCATCCCCAGTTAGGACAACCCTTGCCCCAGAGAATCGTAAAGATGCAGCCGAAGGCATAGCCGAGAATCTCGAAGATATAGAACTGTCCGGTGGTCGTAAAGCCCCAGTGGAGCACACCGCCCGTCAGCGTGTTCTGCAGGGTATGAGGCGTAGCGTTCATCACCTCGGCCACGAAGAACATGCCCAAGATAGGAATCAGTCGGGCATGAGGCCAGACACTCGGGTCGATATAAGGATGGCGGATGTGGCGCATACGTCCGATGCAGATTACCAGCGTCATCGGGAAACTGACGAGGACGGCTCGCCACAGCTGAGAGTCGAACCAATTGTAATATTCGCCGTATGTAAAGAGCCAGATGACCAGAAGCATCAGCGCCGACCACAGCAGGCAGCCGAGCCAGTCGAGCGACACCAACGGCAGACGGAAAGGCATCATGCGCCAGGGATGGGTGCAGGTGTAGATGACCAGCACGACGATAAGCATCAGCCCCACCATCAGCCAGTGCATCATCTGCCAAGAGTCGAAAGCGATGGTCAGTTGTTGGGCTATCCAGTTGCTGCCAGGCATGGCTCCCAATATAATAATGTACATGGAAGGTAGGAAGATGCCGAAGTCCTGTTTGGGCGAGAGCCACAGACGGATGTTGGAAAAGCACTCGAACGTACCGCAGAGCTTGAAGAAACCCGCGACGTAGCTGACGGCGCAAAGCACTGGCAACCGCCACTCGCCAAAGTCACCGTCGAGGAGCCACAGGCAAAGCAGGTTGCACGCGGCAATGACGATGGCAGCGTTAATCAGCAACTGCTGGTTGGTGAATCGCAACTTATAGCGGAACAGGAACGGGAAGGGCATGTTTACGCCCACCACGCCGCACATGGCCACAAACTGGATATCCTCCCGCATCAGACTGGTGGCACCCACCATCTGCGACAGGCTAGAGAAGTAGATGCCGCCCGACAACTGGAAAAAGAGTGCGAAGAGTACGTAAATCCAAGGGCGCACCTTCTCGGGCACCCAGGGATTGAACATCGGCATCGAAAACTTCTGATTCGGATTGAAACCAGCCATCAGTACATCACCTCCGTTTCCACATTCAGGCCAGCGAGGAGCTTTTGAATATCCTCAGCATTGTTATCGTCGGTCAGACGGATGCGGACAGGCACGCGCTGTTCTACCTTCACAAAGTTGCCTGTGGCATTATCGACAGGAATATGCGAGAAAGCCGAACCCGTGCCACCGGCTATCGACTCCACCTCGCCCATGTATTTCACTCCAGGGATGGCATCGGCCTCGATGCTCACCTTGTTGCCAACGGCGATGTGCTTCATCTGTGTCTCGCGGTAGTTGGCCACCACCCATACCTGATGGTCATCGACGATGCTTGCAAGCTGTTGGCCTGGCTGCACCAGTTGACCTACGTGGATGTCCTTGCGTGACATCACGCCGTCGCACGTAGCCACGATGACAGTATAACTGAGGTTCAGTCGGGCGAGGTTCACCGCAGCCTCTGCTACAGAGGTTCCTGCATGGGTCTGCGACAGACGCTGTGCCTGTTCGCTCTGGATGAGTGCCGTTGAGTGTCGCTGCTGCGAGGCCTGTTCGTAGCGGGCCTTGGCAGCCTCGTAGCGGGCACGGGCATTGTCGTACTGCTGTCGGGTGACAGCATCCTTTTCAAGCAGGGCAGCATAGCGCTCGTAGTCAGCACGGGCATTCTCCATGTTGACACGTGCTTCCTCGATGCCAGCCGAAGCCACGCGCACATTCGAGGCGGTGGTGTTCATGCCGGCACTCACTGCCGACGAGCCAGAGCGCGAGCCTTTCAGTTGTGCCTCGGCCTGTGCCAACTGCAACTGATACTCAGCATCCTCGATGATGACGAGCGTGTCACCCTTCGTGACGTGCTGGTAGTCCTCAAATCGAATCTCCTTGATGAATCCGCCCACACGGGCATTCAGCGGCGTGATGTGTCGCCACACCTGCGCATCGTCGGTATATTCCACATTGCCCCAGTGCACAAAACGGCTACACACATAGCCCAGGGCCAAAACCATCACTGCGATAATCGCTACATTGTATATTCTCTTAATCTGTTTCTTGTTCATAATTCGTAAAATTCGTATAATTCGTAGTCTAAAGAACTCCCGCAATATATTTCATTTTGTAATAAGCATAGACGATGTTGATGCGCGCGTCCACCTCCTGCAATTCGGCATTCAGGCGGATATTCGAGGCATCGAGCATGTCGGTAATCAGTGCCAGTTGGTTCAGATAACGGTCGCTCACCACCTGATAGTTCTGACGGGCCAGTTCTACGCTCTTCCGCTGGGTGTAGAGGTCGGCATACGATTGTCGGTAGAGTGTATAAGCCTGCTGCACCTGATTGTCGAGCGTCTCAGCCGCCACGCGCTGATGTTCCTGGCTGCGCTTGATGTCAATTTTGGCCTGCTGCACCTTCTTGTTCTGCTTGAAGAGTGAGCTGATGGGGTATTTCACGCCTACGCCCACGTACCAATAGTTGATGTTCTTGTCGATGGGAGGAATATCGTAGATGAAAGGCCCCGAGAAATTGTCAGCCGCCACCACCGCAACCTTCGGCAGCAGTTCACTCTTGGTCAGTTTCAACTGTTGTTCTGCCATTTGGGTAGATAACTGCGACAGCTCCATCAGAGGCGACGAGGTGAGAGCCATCTGCTGCCAGATAGCCTCATTGTCGTTGCCGAGTGCCTGAGCGACAATCGTCGTATCGGGCAGAATGGTGACATCCGTCAGTCCAAGTGTGTTACAAAGTTGGTGATTCAGCACCACCTGCTGGTCTTGCAACTTACGTAGCGACAGCCGCAGGTTCTCCATCTGCAGTTCATAGCGCGTCACATCGTTCTTGAGCGCCATGCCCTGTTCGTGTTTCGCCCGGATGTCATCTATCAGCCGCGAAGTCAGTTCGATGTTCTGCTGCAGCACCTGCATACGGTTCTGAATCTTGTAGAGGTCCAGATACTGTCCCAGAGCCATGAACCGCTGGACGTTCGATGACTGCCGCTGTCCTGCAACCGCCATGTCCCGATGCAACTCCGCCATCCTGATGCCAGCATCGATAGCTCCTCCGGCATACACCACCTGCTGCGCCTCCAGCGCAAACGAGTTGCCGAAGTGCGGCGACGAATAGCCGTTAGCATTCGTGAAGTCACGGTCCATCACCACCACATTGCCGTTATACGAAGCCGACAACGTGGCATTCACGTCGGGCAGCCGCTGAGCGCGGGCCGCCTCAATCCCTTTCTGAGCAAATTCTACGCTTATCTTCGTTTCCTGAAGAGTCTTGCTGTTGCTTTCCACCAGTTGAAACAAGTCGTCAACTGTCATCCTGCGCTCACTCTGAGCCTTCACCGCAATCGCTGCGGGTACAACCAACATGAGCGCCAATAATCTCATGTTCATATATACTTTTTTTTTCAAAATCGGCTGCAAAGTTACTAATTATTCCGATAAGTTGTAACCTATATACCGCCGATTATTAAGAAACATTAACTTACTGGTAATTTGGTTTTTTGGTCGATTTGCACTATCTTTGCAACCAACTTAAAACAGACGAAGATGAAAAAGGTAATGATTACAACACTGCTCTGCGCCCTTGCGGCCACGATGACGGCACAGGAGAAAAAGAGTTTGAGTTTCGATACCAATGCGGGCGTGAAGGCCTTGATGGAGTTTTACGATGGGACCAAGGTCTCCTATACGGCCTACGAGGGGCTGTTCTACGTGACGAACGTGGAGGACTCGGCCTATCAGGCGATGAACGTCTATGTGCCCGACGGGGCGACGCAGCAGACGCCTATCTTCCTGCGAACCTACGTGGGCGGCTACATGGCCTCGAAAGCCAGTCAGCCGCAGGCGGGCGACGCTACAGGCCGTGCGCTGAAGGAGGGTTACGTGGTGGTGATTCCCGGCACTCGCGGACGCAACTCGACGATTACGGCGGACAAGGCGTATGCCAAGGCGCATAAGGGCGTGAAGAAGGGTCAGACCATCTATACCGGTCGTGCGCCGAAGGCCATCCTCGATCTGAAGGCCGCCATCCGCTACCTGCGCCATTTCGACAAGGAGATGGCGGGCGATGCCGAGAAGATCATTACCGACGGCACAAGTGCGGGCGGTGCGATGTCGTCGCTGATGGGAGCCACGGGCAACCATCCCGACTACGAGCCGCTGCTCAGGGCGATGGGTGCCGCTCAGGAGCGCGACGATGTGTTTGCTTCGGTGTGCTTCTGCCCCATCACCGACCTCGACCATGCCGACATGGCCTACGAGTGGCTGTACAACGGCACCGACTCGCGGCAGCAGGGCAATCAGGACGTGCTCGCCGTGAGCAATGAGTTGAAGGCACAGTTTCCTGCCTACATCAACAGTCTCGGACTGAAGAAGCCCGACGGGACGCCGCTCACCGCCGACAACTATCTGGACTTCATCAAGCGCGAGATTATCCGTGCGGCACAGATAGCCAAGAATGCTGGTGCCGACATTCCCGACAGTATCGGCTTCGTGTTCAGTCAGGATAAAGGTTTCGGGGCTCCTCCCATTAATGGAGGTATGACGGGTGGCATGAGACCTCAGGGCGACAGGAAGCCTGAAGGTGGTATGCCCCCGATGATGATGCGTCGTGGCGGCGGCAAGAAGGTTGGCGAGTATATCACCGATCTCGATATGCAGAAATACCTGAACTACGTTGTATCGACCCAGCCGCTGAAAACCGCTCCTGCATTCGATACCAAAGGTGTCTGCGGACAGAGTGCCTCGGGCGAGAACGAGGAATTTGGCGATGCCACAGGCACAAGTGTAAACTTCACGGAATACGGTGCACAGAAGACTGGCTTCGTGCTGACCGACGGCATCCGTCAAAACGTGCGCCTGCTGAACCCGATGAATTTCATCGGCAACGAGGAAACCGACGTTGCTCCCCACTGGTACATCCGTCACGGAGCCCGCGACCGCGACACCTCGTTCCCCATTCCCCTGAACCTTGCCCTGAAGTTGCAGAACGCGGGTAAGGACGTGAACTACCTGCTGGCCTGGAACCGCCCGCATAGTGGCGACTACGCCCTCGATGAACTCTTCGAGTGGATTCATGACATCACGGCTACGAAGAGCAGCGACGCCCAGGCCGTCATCAACAACATCATGACACGCACCAGCATTCGCCGGTACACCGACGAACCCGTCAGTCAGCAGGATGTTGAGACGCTGCTGCGTGCTGGTATGGCAGCCCCCACCGCCGTGAACGCCCAGCCTTGGCACTTCGTTGCCATCACCGACAAGGCCAAACTGAAGGAACTGGCCGCCACCAACCGCCGGGGCAGCATGATAGAGCAGGCCGCTCTGGCCATCGTGGTCTGCGGCAATATGGACAAGGCGATGAAGGGCAAGGGGCAGGCTTATTGGATTCAAGACTGCTCGGCAGCCACGGAAAACATCCTACTTGCTGCCCACGGACTCGGTCTCGGTGCCGTCTGGACGGGACTTTATCCGATGGACGACCGTGTAGCCGCCGTCTCGCAGGTGCTCCATCTGCCCCAGACCATCATTCCCCTCTGCACCATCGTCATCGGCCATCCCGACGAGAGCCCTGAACCAAAGAATAAATGGAAACCAGAGAATGTGTCATACAATGAGTATGGCGGAAAGATAGAATAACATCTAAATAGAATCCTTACCCGTTGCATCCTTTTGGGGGATCCAGATAATATAATAGGTGCTTCCCTGTCGGGGGAAGCACCTATTATTAATCTAGATCGAATATTAGCAGAGTTTGCGAGAGCCGTCGCCAATGACAACGTCGTAGACCTTGGGTTCGTGGCCGTACTTTGCGTTAAACTTCTCCTTTGCCGTTGCAATGAACTGACGGTAAAGGTCGTTGCGAACCAGGTTGATGGTGCAGCCGCCAAAGCCACCGCCCATAATGCGTGAACCAGTAACGCCACACTCCTTAGCAATGTCGTTCAGGAAATCAAGCTCTTCGCAGCTGACCTCATAGTCTTTCGACAGGCCTTCATGAGTCTGATACATGAGTTCACCAACCTTCTCGTAGTCGCCTTCGTTCAATGCATCGCAAACGCCCAATACGCGGTCTTTTTCACCAAGCACGAACTTAGCACGCTTGTAGTCCTCTTCACCTACTTCGGCACGAACCTCGTCCAGCTGCTCCCAAGTGCAATCGCGCAGCGTCTCGAACTTGCCCTCTGGGTGCTTTGCCTGGATGTGCTTCACCACATTCTCGCAGGAGTTGCGGCGGTCGTTGTATGGCGAGCCGGCCAACTGGTGCTTCACAACTGAGTCAAGCAATACCAGACGATAGCCATCGGGTTTGAAGGGGAAGTATTCGAACTCGCGGCTGCGGCAGTCGAGGCGCATCAGACAGCCTGCTTTACCGAAGACAGAGGCGAACTGATCCATAATACCGCAGTTGACACCGCAATAGTTGTGCTCAGTAGCCTGACCAGCCAGTACCATATCCCACTGAGAAACCTTGTTCTCACCGAAGATGTCGTTCAATCCGCAGGCGAAACAGCTCTCCATAGCAGCACTTGAAGACATGCCAGCGCCGAGGGGAACATCACCTGCAAAGGCTATATTAAAGCCTTTCACGGGAACGCCCAACTTCTTCATCTCCAGGGCGATACCATAGATGTAACGTGCCCACGAGGCACGGGGACCTGCGGGGTCGCTGAGCTTGAAGTCTACACGGTCCTTCAGGTCGATGGCATAAGCCATGACAGTGTCTTCAGTACCATTGGCACGCATCTCGGCCATCACGCCTTTGTCTACTGCTCCTGGGAACACGAAGCCACCATTGTAGTCGGTGTGCTCGCCAATGAGGTTGATACGTCCGGGAGATGCATATACGTTGCCGGTCTTTCCATCAAAGTGCTTGATGAAACGGCTTCTTACAAAATCAATTTCCATCATATTAATTTACGGTTTATAACTTATCACTTATCGTTTATCACTTATCACTTTCTCTTCACTCTACGGGGATGTCCTTGTTGACATTCTTCGAGCCGAAGGCTGCATACCAGAACATATAGGCCATGGCTAGCAGGGGTACAAAGTAAGATAGCATATAGCCTGTGTTGTCGGCGATATAGTTCTGAATAAGCGGTAGCACGCCGCCGCCTACGACCATCATCATGAAAATTCCCGATGCCTGAGCGGTGTATTTGCCCAGCCCCTCGGTAGCCAGATTAAAGATGCTGGCCCACATGATAGAGGTGCATAAACCACAAAGAACCAGCAACATAGCACTGATGGGTACTTGTGTCATCTCGAACGATGAACCAGTAAACAGCGGCATAGAGGCCATCACCGTCTTGGGGATGAACATGGCCAAGAGGATGAGCACCATGCCAGCTCCGGTGGTAGCCATCATCATTTGCTTGGACGACACCTTGTCAGCAATGAAGGTAGAACAGAGTCGGCCGACGAGCATCAGCAGCCAGTATGTTCCGGCAACGAAACCTCCGATGGCAGCAGCATTGGCCATCAGGCCCGCACCTTTATCCGTAGTATCGGCAATGTAGAAGTTGAGCGTTCCGGGAATACCGATTTCAACGCCTACATAGACAAAGATGGCTATGACGCCGAGTAGGCAGTGACGGAACTGCCAGGCAGAATGCTCGAACTTGGTCTGGGAAGTAACACGTCCGATTTCGGGGTCTTTGATGGGTATGAAAGCCAACACGCAGAAGGCTCCTGCAAAGACGGCCATAGCGATGAAGAGCACGAGATTGATCTCGGCAAAGTCGGTCTCACGTGTCACTTGTCCGATAAGTGCACCGACAAGCATAGGCGTCAGTGTACCGGAAAGAGAGTTTAGGGTACCGCCAATGAGGTTCAGCTGGTTACCGCGATTGCCACCACCTCCTAACAGGTTGAGCATGGGGTTTACCACCGTATTAAGCATACACACGGAAAGACCTGAGATGAATGCTCCGAGAAGATACACGGTATTGTCGGTATAGCCCTCAAGAGCCTCAAAGCCAGAGATGTACTGTACCAACACGCCGATAAATCCGACAAGGATACCAAACATGGCAGTTTTCTTATAACCGATGCGAGTCAGCATCTTACCAGCGGGGATACCCATGAACAGATAAGCGAAGAAGTTCATGAAGTTACCCAGCATTGCCAGGGTGTTAGAACCACCTACTTCAGGGTCGTTCTTCATCACAACGCCGATAGGCGCAGCCAGATTGGTTACGAACGCAATCATGGCGTAAAGAAACATCATAGTCACAATGGCTATGATGCTTCCGTTTTGTTTTTGATTACTCATATAAACAATATCTAATTAGTAGTTTGGATTACTTCTCAACAACGCCAAAACGATAAATCGTCTTATGCTTATACTGCTGACCCGGGTGTAAGATGACCGAGGGGAAGTACGGCCGGTTGGGTGTGTCGGGGAAGTGTTGCGTTTCGAGACAAACGGCGCTTCTAAAGGGGAACGTTGCACCTTGAACACCCTTGTAGCCTGAAGCGAAGTTGGCGGTGTAGAGCTGCATGCCGGGCTCAGTAGTGTAGCACTCGAGAGTACGTCCACTCTTAGGATCGGTAACACGGGCAGCAAAACTCAGTTCACCTTCTTCCTTCTTATTTAATACGTAGTTGTGGTCGAAACCGTGCCCAAACTTAATCTGCTCATGGTCTGCGTTGATGTCCTTACCGAATGCTTTCGGTGTGCGGAAATCGAACGGTGTACCAGCCACCTTCAGAATCTCACCTGTTGGAATGGCGGTGTCGTCGGTAGGCAGATAGAAGTCAGCATTGATTTCGCAAATCTGGTCCTCAATAGTGGGAGTGGGGTCAGCAATGCCAGCCAGTGAGAAGAATGCATGGTGCGTCAGGTTGACAATAGTCTTCTTGTTGGTAGTGGCCAGATACTCAATGACCAGTTCGTTTTGGTCAGTAAAGGTAAATTCTACCGTTACGTCCAACTCGCCGGTGTATCCTTCCTCACCATATGATGAGACGCGGTGCAGAGCCAATGAGCGAGGTCCCATCTGACGGGCATCCCATACCTTGCAGTTGAACCCCTTGTTGCCGCCGTGAAGGTGATTAGGACCGTCGTTGAGTGCCAGCTGGTAGTCCTTGCCGTTCAGCGTGAACTGACCTTTGCAGATGCGATTGCCCCAACGACCGATAAGTGTAGACAGGTAGGGCTCCTGTCCGCTGGTAAGTTGCTGTATATTGGCATGTCCTTGTATGACGTTTGCCACGTTGCCATCCTTGTCAGGAACCATGATGGCGCAGATAGCTCCACCATAGTTAGAGATAGCTACTTCATAACCTTTACGGTTCTTCAAAATGTAAAGATCCGTCTTCTTACCATTGATTGTGGTTTGGAAATCTTTGCGGTTCAAACCGCACAGATTCGCTGTTTCTGTTGTGTTTGCCATATTGTTAACGTTTTAAGTTACTTGATTCTAAGTTGCAAAGTAACCGAAAAAAAACGAGAATGGCAAATGAAACGACGTAAAAAACGTTTACGGGAGTGTTAAAAACTGCTAAATACAAGTTTTGAGGAAGTCGCCAACCACATAACTGGAACCTCCTACAAATACGAAATCGTTTTCTCCGGCCTGTTCCATAGCAGCTCTATATGCTTTATCTACAGATGAATAGCTGTTTCCGGAGAGTCCGTGATTGACTGCAAGTAAACGAATTGACTGTTCGTTGAGAGCCCTTTTGGTTTCTGCTTTCGTAAAATAGTAAATAGCCTGCTTTGGAAGCATTTCGAGTACGCTATCGATGTCTTTGTCGTTCACCATTCCGAACACGATGTGCATCTTTTCGCACTTAACCATGGCCAGCTGACGACTTAAATACTCCCATCCGCCAACGTTATGTCCTGTGTCGCAAACCACATGCGGCTTCTGCTGAATGGTCTGCCAACGTCCCATAAGTCCGGTATTACTGCACACTTTGTTGATGCCATTGTGCAATTCAATGCAATCGCGACCAAGGAAGTTAAGATAGCCGAGGTTCTCAATAACCTTCAGTGTATGAAGTACGGTGTTCAAATTTTTTTGCTGATAGATGCCGCCCAAATCACCATCTATTGAGCCAACATGGTGTGTCTCGTAGTGCATACCACCGTCTTCGGTGGGCTGTGCACTAACGACTTCGGGATCATCCTCTGCAAAAATGATGGGAGCATTCATTTTCTTTGCTTTGGCTTCGAATACAGGGCGGGTCAGCGAATTATTCTCGCCAATTACTACGGGCGTACCACTTTTAATAATACCGGCCTTTTCGCTGGCAATTTTGTCGAGCGTTTCGCCCAGGAACTGCGTGTGGTCAAAACTGATATTTGTAATGACCGAGATAATGGGATTGACGATGTTGGTGCAGTCCATGCGTCCGCCAAGTCCTACTTCAACGACAGCAATATCTACGTGTCTGTCACTGAAATATTTAAAGGCCATTGCCGTGGTTACCTCAAAGAAGGACGGGTGTAATGGCTCGAAGAAGGAACGCTCGTGCTCAATGAAGTCTACCACATAATCCTCACTGATGGGACGTCCGTTGATACGAATGCGCTCGCGGAAGTCCACAAGATGGGGTGAGGTATAGAGACCAACGGTATAGCCGCATTCCTGGAGGACAGAGGCCAGCATATGGGACACGCTGCCCTTTCCATTGGTGCCTGCCACATGAATCGTAGCAAACGACTGATGAGGATGACCAAAATGTTCGTCGAGTGCACGAGTGTTGCTAAGTCCTTCCTTATAGCCCGATGTTCCCTGACGTTCGAACATGGGCATTTGGCTATATAGGTATTCGCACGTTTCCTGATAATTCATGTAGTGATGCCGTTATTCTGATATTTCGACAATCCTCGAAACTAACTGAAGTAATTCTTGAATTTCTGGAAGATACTTTTTTTAGTGGCAGCATCGCCCTTGAAGTTGTCGCTTTGGCGGAATCGCTCAATGGCCTGTTTCTCTTCGCTCGTCAATGTTTTTGGAACATATACGCTGACATTGACCACCAAGTCACCGTTGCCGCGTCCATAGCCTTGTACGGCGGGAAGTCCCTTACCACGCAGGCGAAGTGTCTTACCAGGTTGCGTACCAGATTCCATTTTAACCTTTAGGCGTGTTCCTTCAATGGTTGGAATCTCCACGTCACCACCAAGGGCTGCTGTCGGAAAATCGAGCAGCAAGTTGTATATCAAGTTGTTATCATCACGAATAAAGGTGTCGTTAGGTTCTTCTTCGACAAATACCTGGATGTCGCCATTGATTCCATTGCGCAATCCGGCATTGCCCTTGCCGGGCACATTCACAATCATACCTTCGGCCACACCGGCGGGAATCTTAATCTCAATAACCTCTTCGCCTTTCTCAATACCAGTTCCATGACACTGGCGACACTTGTTCTTGATAACTGTACCTGCACCGTCGCATGTAGGACAGACCCCTTGTGTCTGCATCATGCCGAAGATGCTTTGGGTCGTGTGAGTGATTACTCCAGAACCATGACATGTAGGACACTTCTCGGTGGCTGATCCGTCCTCGGAACCTGTACCATGACAATGAGAACAAGCCACATCCTTGCGAACCTTGAATTTCTTGGTGACGCCGTGTGCTATCTCCTGCAATGATAGACGGACTTTTAGACGAAGGTCACTTCCGCGATGTACCTGTGGTCCGCGCTTCGTGCCTCCAAAGCCGCCGAATCCGGCATGACCTCCAAAAATGTCGCCGAACATCGAGAAGATGTCATCCATATTCATCGACGTTCCACCAAATGGATTGAAGCCGTTTCCACCAGGAGCGTTAAAGCCAAATGTGTCGTACTGTTGACGCTTCTGTGGGTCATGCAATACGTCGTAGGCTTCGGCAGCCTCCTTGAATTTCTCTTCAGCCTCCTTGTTGCCGGGATTACGATCCGGATGATATTTGATGGCGATAGTTCGGTACGCCTTCTTGATTTGGTCTTCTGTAGCGTTCTTGTCTACGCCAAGTACCTCATAGTAGTCTCTTTTCTGTGCCATTGACTTCTTACCTCTTACTTCTAACCTCTAACATCTTATTGTCCTACTGCCACTTTGGCATGACGGATGACTTTGTCGTTCAGCTGATATCCGGTCTGCAGACAGTCAATAACCTTGCCTTTCTTGTCATCGCCCATACCTGGAACCATGGCAACAGCTTCGTGCATATCTGTATCGAAGTCTGCGCCGTCAGTGTCTATCTTCTTGACTCCCAAGCTTTCCAGAACCTTCATCATCTTATTATAGATGAGTTCCATACCTTCGCGGAGAACGGCGGGGTCATCAGTCTTTTCACCGTTTGTCAGTGCGCGTTCCATATCGTCAATGACGGGCAGAATGGCGCTGACGGCTTTCTCGCCACCATTCAGAATCAGCTCAGCTTTTTCCTTCAGTGTGCGCTTACGGTAGTTGTCGAACTCTGCAGTTTTATATAGAATCTGTGTTTTCAGTTGCTCAATCTGTTCCTGAGCAACCTCCAGCGGATCTTTCTCTTCAGCAGGTTCAGCATTTTCGGTGTTTTCACTGCCTTCAGTGTTTTCAGAATCTTCTGAGTGCTCAGAATTATCGGAATTCTCCTGATTTTCAAGGATTTCTTCCTCTCCCATGTTTATCTTTTCTTCTTCTGTCATAGTTGTAACCTTTTTCTTTTTATGGAGTCTGCATGCAAATTCCGTGCCAATTCTTACGAATCGTTGTTTCCCTATCATGCATACATCTCGGCTTTTTTCTCCTTGACGGTTTCATCGTAGATGTAATCGTCGTAGGTTGTCAACTTATCGATTGTACCCTTCGGGGTCAGTTCGATGATGCGGTCGGCCACTGTGTTGATGAACTCATGGTCGTGCGATGCAAAAAGAATATTTCCCTTGAACGAGATGAGGTTGTTGTTGAAAGCTTGGATTGATTCCAAGTCCAGATGGTTTGTAGGAGTATCGAGAATCAGACAATTGGCATTCTTTAATTGCATGCGGGCTATCATACAGCGCATTTTCTCGCCTCCGGAGAGTACACACACCTTTTTCTGAATGTCCTCGTCCTTGAACAGCATACGACCCAAAAACGACTTCATCATCACCTCATTACCTGTACCGTATTGCGACAACCAGTCGACAAGATTCATCTCACTCTGGAAAAACGAAGTGTTGTCGAGTGGAAGATAGGCAGTGGTGATGGTTACGCCCCACTTATAAGTGCCTGCATCAGCCTCGCGATTGCCGTTGATGATTTCAAACAAAGCCGTCATAGCTTTGGGGTTGTGCGACAGGAAAACGGTCTTCTGCCCCTTTTCAATGGTAAACGACACGTTGTCGAAAAGCACCGTTCCGTCTGCGTCGACAGCCTTCAGCCCTTCCACTTCGAGAATCTGTGTGCCAGGTTCGCGCTCCATCGAGAAAATAATGCCAGGATACTTACGTGTAGATGGCGTGATTTCCTCTACATTCAGTTTCTCCAGCATCTTCTTACGTGAAGTAGTCTGCTTCGATTTGGCCACATTGGCAGAGAAGCGACGGATGAATTCCTCCAGCTGCTTGCGCTTTTCTTCAGCCTTCATCTTCTGGTTTTGTGCCTGGCGGAGGGCCAGCTGGCTGGACTCATACCAGAACGAATAGTTGCCCGAGAACAGCGTCACCTTGCCAAAGTCGATATCTACGGTCTGCGTAGAAACAGCATCGAGGAAGTGACGGTCGTGGCTGACGACCAACACGCACTGCTCCAAGTTTGACAGGTATTCCTCCAACCACTGAACAGTGTCAAGATCGAGATCGTTGGTGGGCTCGTCGAGCAACAAGTTGTCAGGATGTCCGAACAGTGCCTTGGCCAGCATCACGCGCACCTTCTCGTTGTTCGATATCTCGGCCATTTGCTTATAATGCTGACTTTCGGACACGCCCAGGTTCTGCAACAGCTGGGCAGCCTCGCTCTCAGCCTCCCAGCCGTTCATCTCGGCAAAGGCCATCTCAAGGTCAGCAGCACGATTGCCTTCTTCCTCGGTCATCTCCTCCTTGGCGTACAGCGCCTCGCGTTCCTTCATATTCTGCCATAGGGGCTGATGTCCCATCAGCACCGTATCCATCACGGTAAACTCGTCATATTTGAAGTGGTCCTGCTCAAGTACGCTAAGGCGTTCGCCAGGCTGCATCTCGATAGTACCCTTGTTTGGCTCCAACTCGCCACTGATGGCTCGAAGTAGGGTAGACTTACCGGCACCATTTGCACCGATAATGCCATAGATGTTACCACTTGTGAATTTCAAATTGACGTCTTTGTACAACGTTTTCTTTCCAAACTGAATCGCTAAGTTTGTGACTGTTATCATCTCTTTTATACCTTATTTATTATTAGCGGCTGCAAAGGTACAAATAAAAAATGAGCTGACCAAACCCCAGCACACTTTTTATCAGTTTCTAAAAAAGTTATAGAATTGTTTGGTTATTCCGAAGAAATTTCGTACCTTTGCAGCCGCTTTTACGAGATAAGAGCACGAAATTCAATTATTTAACAACAAAATTACTTTTAAAAACAATGGCAACAAAAATCAGATTGCAGCGCGGCGGACGTAAGAGCTATGCTTTCTACCGCATCGTTATCGCTGACGCTCGTGCACCACGTGATGGTCGTTTCACTGAAAAGATTGGTACTTACAATCCTAACACCAATCCTGCCACAGTTGACCTGAATTTCGAGCGTGCACTGTACTGGGTAGAGACTGGTGCTCAGCCCACTGACACTGTACGTAACATCCTGAGTCGTGAGGGCGTTTACCTGATGAAGCACCTGAAAGGTGGTGTGAAGAAGGGCGCTTTCGATGAGGCTACCGCACAGAAGAAGTTCGACGCCTGGAAGGCAGACAAGCAGAACGGTCTGAACAAGATCGCTGAGGCAGATGCTAAGGCAAAGAAGGACGCTGCTGCTAAGGAGCTGGCTCAGGAGAAGAAGTTGAACGAAGAGATTGCTAAGAAAGTTGCAGAGAAAAAAGCTGCCGCCGAGGCTGCTAAGGCTGAGGAAGAAGCTGCAAAGGCTGCAGAGGCCGCTGCTGCTGAGACTCCCGCTGAGGATGCTCCTGCTGAAGCACCCGCTGAAGCTCCTGCTGCTGAGTAAGCACAATTCGTATCCGAAAAGAATAAAAGCCAGAAAGTATTAAGCTTTCTGGCTTTTTTCGTTATAGAATTCTTCGTATTCCTTGGTTACCTTCATATATTCGTGATGTTTCTGGATGTATGCAATGCTCTGGTGTTTCAGTTCCGGAATGTGCTCAGGGTACAGCACCAACTGTTCAAGTTCGTGGTAGACACTCTCGTAGTTGGGCTCGACGTTGACAATAGGTCGCAAATTTTTCTCTCCTAATATTTCGTAGTTCTCGGGCTCGCCACCCCCCACGACGATTATTCCTTTCGACATGGCCAGCAGGGCATTCATAGCTGGTGTGTAACTATATAGCTGGTCGAGGATTACGTCGCTGCTGTCGAGCATCTGTTCGTATTGTGCAAATGGTATGCCGTTGGCCACCTTCAGGTCTACCTGTTCCGGATATTTTGCAGCAATGTTTTCGGCAGCCTTCAGCATTACATCGGTTCCCTTGTATGCACTGCGCTTTTTACTGATACCTACAAACAATTTCAGTTTGTCATGTGGCTCAGCGATACGATTGTCGTCTGGCATTTTGATAGGGTAGGGAATGAAGCGAGTCTTGTTGGGATAGTGCGGCTCGTAACAAACGTGATATTCATAGAGACCAGTAATGATACCGTTGCAGTCTTCAGCAATCAACTTGTTTAGCTGCTCCTTAGCAGTCCCCAACCAGTCGCGGCGTTCTGTCAATGCCGCTTTGTCAGTGCGTAACTGACTACCGAAATTGAAATCGCTATACCGCAAAGGCTTCCGTTCGATACACTCGTGTACCCAGTAGTAGTCCATTCCGAAGGCTCCTAAGAACACATTTTTGTTGTGATTTCGCAGATAGTTATAGAAAAAGAATAACCGCTCAGCCTTGAGTTCGAAGAACATCGGATTGATGAGTTGCACTACATCGTAGCCACGAAGTTTGGGCAGTAATGTGTAGAGCTTGACCAAGAGTGAAGCGCCCCCGAATTTTCCTGATGCCCTTGACACATCGATGTCGCGTGGATAATTCTTCCACCCGTCGCCATCGGAGACGACAGTCACTTCGTGTCCTATCGCACGGAGGCCTTCGGCCAGTGTCGCATGTACGTTGCTGTATTCGCCTATGAGCAGTATCTTCATCTTTCGCGTTTTAACAAGGGTAGTGTACGCAGCAATATGGCACGTCCTAACCGGTGGTTGCTCATCTGGCGGAACCACTTATACTTTTGCGAGTAGTCACGGTCGGGTAGTGGAAAAAGTCCGTCATTGCGCAATTCCGTAATGCATTGCTCAAGCGCTTGGCTAGAACGCTTTAGGATGATGTTCTGATAGATGTAGTCCATCGTCAGTTGGGCGATGCGGCGCTGCATAGCCAGACGTTCGCTCCTGGGGACGCGGTCGCAGATCATGTACAGTCTTTTGATGACTCCCCTGATGTCGCTGAGTCGTTTGTCTATGCTTTCGTTGTCAGCTTGTGTAGTGATGCTTCCGCTATGTTTGTAATAATAATATGCTTTGGCATTGGTTACACAAAGCCGTTCTGCGCGGATCAGCAATTGGGGCGTAAACTCTTCATCTTCGTGCCAGATGTCAGGGGTAAAGCGTAAGTCGCTCAGAACCGTCCGCTGGAACAAATAGCAACAAGCAGTTCCATGAATATTGTTTTTCAACATATACTCTGTTCCACTGACAATTGGCTGGTCACTGAACGACTGTTGGTTAGCGGTGTTGTCTGAAAAATCGAACATCACCATATCTATGTCCGAATTCGTGCAGATGATGTCCAGACAATGGTTATAGGGTGTTGCAACCAAATAATCGTCGGCGTCAACGAATTGAAGGTATTTGCCCGTAGCAGTTTCGATGCCTTTGTTGCGGGCAACGCTGAGTCCTCCGTTGGGTTGACGTATGTAAATAATCTTGTCGCCATACTGCATCAGACTGTTCATAGGACTAACCTCAGAACCATCGTCGATAATCAGTATCTCACGCTCTTCACATTTCAGCGACAAAGCCAGGATGCTGTCGATACACTTACACAGCATCTGTACAGGAAGGTTGTAGAAGGTAACGATAAAAGTTACCAGCGGTTGGGCTTCTTGATGTGATGTACGAAGTGGATTATTTTGCATAATTGTTTGATTCCAAATGAGTTATTTATGATTGCCTTAAGTTTGTCTGTGCCCATAAATTTCGTAGTGTCGACTTTCCTTGGCGTGAGTCTCGGCGGATCTCCTGTTTGTTCACAGACATCAATTTGTATGTTCAGCAGATGCAGATAATAGGTATCGTCCATAGGCATGCCGTTAGTCAGGTGGGCCTCCAGCAGTTGACGTAGCTGCTGACCTGTGGCTGTGGCGGTAATGCCTTGCTCGTTCCAACAGTAATGATAGAAACCTTTCGAGGTGGTCTTAACCTTTCGTGCCTTCTTGAGCAACACGGGCAGGGTGTAGGCATCCTCAAAAACCTTGCCCTTGGGGTAGCGCACCTGTTTGAACAATGAGCTGCGGTAAATTTTGTTGCACGCATAGGTGTGCAGATAGGCCTGTCCTTTTAGCCAGTATTCGTTCATTTCCGTGTATGTATAGTCTGGCAGGGCGAGCCTGTCTATGATGCCATATTCCACGATGTCCGCATCGTCGATCTCAGTGAGCAGTGGTGCCAGTGTATTTGCCTCAAGATAGTCGTCAGAATCGACAAAGGTCAGGTATTCTCCCTTTGCCACTTCAATACCGCTATTTCGTGCTTCGCTGAGTCCTCCATTCTCTTGGTGAATTACTCTGATACGTTCATCTTTTTCAGCCCATCGGTCACACATGGCCGGACATTGGTCTGGTGAACCGTCGTCAACAAGAATTACTTCCATGTCGTCCACATGTTGGCTGAGAACACTCTCTATACAGCGGTCGAGAGAGTCTTCTACGCGGTAAACGGGTATGATGACGGACAGTTTCACTCAGCAAAGGTACAATTTTATACGCAAAATTCCAAAGATTTTTGCGGTATTATGTAATAAAATGATTAATTTTGCATTCTGAAATAAAAAAATGGAGCAAGAGCGTAACGATAACTACGACCATGTGTTGAAGTACACAAGTGTCTTTGGTGGCGTACAGGGCTTGGTTATTCTGATTGGTCTTGTGCGAAATAAGTTCATGGCTTTGCTTTTAGGAGCTGGCGGTATGGGCTTCAATGCATTGTTGACTTCCGCACAGAATTTTGCCTCTCAGTGTACCAATCTGGGTATTTCGTTTGGTGCCGTACCCCGTCTGTCCGGCTATTATGAAAAGGACCGCCGGCAGTTGCTCGACTATTATATTCAGGTCATTCGTTTGTGGAGTATGATGGCTGCAGTGCTTGGAGGCATGTTCTGTATTATTGTCAGTCCATTTATCAATGACCTGTCGTTTACTTGGGGAAATCATACACTGCACTACGCCATGTTGGGAATTTCAGTGGCCATGTTAGCCATTACAGGTGGTGAGACGGCCATTCTGAAGGCAACGCGCCGTTTGGGTTCTTTGGCTCGCATTCAGATTTATACAGCTGTGGCCTCCGTTGTGCTTTCCATCCCCCTCTATTACTTTTATGGCCATTCAGGTGTTGTTCCTGCTATTGTTCTTATAGCTGGTGCAGGAATGTTGGTGACTATAGCCTATTCATGGCGACTATATCCTTTTAAGATTCATTTCAGTCGTAGTCAGCTGAAACATGGCGCGAGCATGATTCGCCTAGGAGTCGCATTTGTGTTGGCAGCAGCTATAGGCAGTGCTGCGGAAATGTTGATACGTGGTTATTTAAACGTTGAAGGTGGATTGGATGATGTTGGTTTCTACAATGTTGGTTTTATGATTACCATTACCTATGCCGGCATGGTATTCTCGGCAATGGAAACCGACTATTTCCCTCGGCTATCTGCTGTGTGTACGGATATTGCCAAAACCAACGAGACTGTCAACAAGCAGATGGAGGTTTCGCTGTTGCTTTTGTCGCCCATGCTGGTGGCGCTGATGATGTTGTTGCCCGTGCTTATACCGATGCTGTTCAGCAAAGAGTTCTTACCTGTAGTGGGAATGTCTCAGGTGGCTGTGTTGGCCATGTATTTCAAGGTACTCACCATGCCAGTAGCCTACATCACGCTAGCCCGAAGCCGTTCGCTGTCCTATCTGTTGCTCGAGACGTCTTATTTTGTCATTCTTGTTCTGGCTGTGATGGTGGGTTTCCGACAGTGGGGATTGTGGGGAACGGGCTTAGCTATCGTTGTAGCCCATTTGTTCGAGACACTATTGGTTGGCGGTTATGCTTATGTCTATTATGACTTTCGTTCTACTTCAACAGTATTCCGTTATGCTGCCGTCCAGACTTTGATAGGCGTTATGGCTTATGGGTCAACACTGTTGACAGAAGGATGGCCGTATTGGATAATAGAAGCCGCACTGACACTCATCAGCACGGCTTATTCTGTTCATATCCTGCGTCAGAAGACGCACCTTTGGGAATCGCTCAAGCGTCGTCTTAGAATCTGAAGTCCAGCTCTAAGTCTACAAAGTTGTAGTCGTGCTTGGCCAAATTACGGTCGTTGACACGGGCATACTCGAAATTCACCTGCAGGTTCTTCGTAAAGAAGTAGTTCACACCTACCTCATACATGGTCTTGGCTGAACTCCATTCCTTCATGCTGCGATAGCACTGGTAACGGGCCTTGGCGTGCAGCTTGCTCTTGATAACGGGCACGATGCCGAAGGCATACCATCCGTCAGCCTTGTCGCCTCTTGAATAGTCAATCTCCCTGACATTGTTGGCGGCTTTTGCAGCGCCCCAACCTTGGCTGTGCAGATATTCTGCACGGAAGGTGTATTCGTTCAAGTCGTACTCGGCAGAAATTGCATAACGGTTTTTCTCTACGCTACGTGTGGTACCTGTGAGGGGATCAAGCATAGCACCACGGCTACCAGTCCATCCGAAAGCACCGACGCGCAGTCCCTTGATGGGCATTACCCAAACGCCACCGATAATATCCTTGCGGTTGTCCTGGTCTTTCTGGTTGATGCCTTCACCATTATAGACGCCTACTTGATAGTGGAACAGACGACGTCCACTGGCATTGGGGAAGAGGTCTCCCGAGAACTGGATACCGATATCACGTCCACCCGAAGACTTCTCGCCAGTACGATCGCCGAAACCAGACAGGTTGTTGATAACATCAGCATAAGCATACCATCCCTGTGTAATCGGGTGGGTAGGGTTCTCATAAGTGAAGGCACGCTTGAATTGTCCGGCTCGAATCTTGAATTCAGGGAATTTGCGCCATTCGGCATATAGGTCTACCAGCTGAACGGTAGGCTGGCCGGGGCCTGTGGCATTGGTACCCTGAATCTGTGCACGCCAGTCAAAGTCGCCAATCTTGCCGTCAAGAATGAAACGGGCCAGACGCAGATTGAACGTGTTCGACTTGGCACCCTCTTGGTCAGTACCCTGATACTGCAGCATGCCGTAGCCGCTGAACTTGATGTTCTTCACCCATGCAGGCACTTCGATTGTAGCCTTTTCGGCGTTAGTCTTCTGTGATTCCATTTCTTCTGCGCTGATGCTAATAGCAGTAGTTGCCAGCAACGCAATGAGTAATGTCAGTTTCTTCATATTTGTTTGTTTTAGATTAGTACTATGGTGCAAAGATACGAATTAATTTTCTATTATGCAACTTTTTAAATGAAAAACAAGCAGTTAATCCTCGCAATTGTTGCTGTTAATAGTTGTAGCGTCACTTTCGGGTCTTGCTAAAGTTATAGCATAGAAAGATATCGGAGTTTAGGCATGTCTGCGCAACAACAGCACAACGTTCTCTACATGTGGGGTATGCGGGAACATGTCGACGGGTTGTACGGCTTCTACGCGGTAGTCGGCATCCAACAATTGCAGATCACGGGCCTGTGTGGCAGGGTTGCAGCTTACGTAGACGATACGTTCGGGGGCTGCATTGAGGATGGTCTTCACCACATCAGGATGCATGCCAGCGCGTGGGGGATCGGTGATAATGACGTCAGGACGACCATGTTCCTGGATGAAGTCATCTGTCAGAATGTCCTTCATGTCGCCAGCATAAAACAGCGTATTCTCAATTCCGTTAATCTGGGAGTTAACTTTGGCGTCTTCGATGGCCTCGGGCACGTACTCGATGCCGATGACCTGATGGGCTTTCTTGGCTACGAAGTTGGCAATGGTTCCCGTGCCGGTATACAGGTCGTAAACCAGTTCGTTGCCTGTGAGATGGGCAAATTCGCGAGCGACACGATACAGATGATAAGCCTGATCGGTATTCGTTTGATAAAACGACTTGGGACCCACCTTGAACTTCAGGTCTTCCATCAGTTCAAAAATATGATCTTTTCCCTTGAATACCAGTATCTCCTGATCGCCAATGGTGTCGTTGCACTTCTGATTGTCTAAATAGAGTAGGGAGGTGATCTGTGGAAATTTGTCGGCAATGTGCTGCAACAATCCACGTGCTTCCTGCTCGCCACCCGTTTCGTCGTAGTGGAACTGGAAGATGACCATCCATTCGCCGCTGGCGCTATTACGAATAATCAAGTCGCGCAGCAGACCAACCTGTTGGCGCAGGTCGAAGAACGACATGCCGTGCCCGATGGCGTAGTCGCGTACCTCGTTGCGAATCTGGTTGTGTAGGTCGTCCATCAGCCAGCATTTTTCTATCGGCAGAATCTTATCAAACGCCCCTGTGATATGGAAACCAATGGCGGGACGGTCTTTCAGACTCTGGCTTTTGTCGTTGGGCAATGTGTCTATCTCCTCCTTCGTCAGATACCGCTTATTTGCACACCCGAAGTCCAACTTGTTTCTGTACTCTTGTGTCTTGACGCTTCCCAGAATGGGACGAAACTCCGGCAACTTCACCTTACCGATGCGTGTCAGCTGGTCGTACACCTGCTGCTGTTTCATCTTCAGCTGGGCTTCGTAGGGCAGCTGTTGCCATTTGCAACCGCCACACACGCCGAAGTGTTGGCAGAACACTTGCGCGCGTACCTTACTATATTCGTGGTAACGAATCACCTCGGCTTCCATATACGAGTGCTTCTTGCGTTTCACCTGCAGGTCGACCACATCTCCGGGCACGGCCCATGGTACGAAAACTACCATGTCGTCGACCCTTGCCAGCGATTTGCCTTCCGCTGCAAAGTCCGTAATTTCAATATGATCTAATGTGGGTAGCGGTTTCTTCTTTCTTGCCATTACCGATAATTTTTTGCAAATATAATCATTATTTTGCCAAACCCCAAACGAAATACTATTTTTCTTTCTTCCTGCCCCGCAAATAATGTGTTACTTCAACAAATCGGGACGCAGCCGACGGGTGCGGTCGAGGGCCTGTTCAAGTTCCCACTCACGGATTTTTGCCTCGTTGCCTGAAAGTAATATTTCTGGAACCTTCCAGCCTTTATAGTCGGCAGGACGTGTGTAGATGGGTGCGGCCAGCAGGTCGTCCTGGAAACAGTCGGAGAGTGCACTCTGCTCGTCGCCAATGACACCGGGTACGACACGTACGATGGCATCGGCAATCATGGCTGCGACGAGTTCACCACCAGTAAGCACGAAGTCTCCAATACTTATTTCGCGGGTGATGAGATGTTCGCGCACACGCTGATCGATGCCTTTATAATGGCCTGCCAGAATGATGAGATTGCCTTTGAGCGACAACTCGTTGGCCATGTGCTGGTCGAAGCGTTCACCATCGGGCGATGTGAATATGACCTCGTCGTAGTCGCGTTCGGCCTTCAAAGCTGTGATGCAACGGTCTATAGGTTCGCATTGCATGACCATTCCTGCGGAACCGCCATAAGGGTAGTCGTCCACACGGCGCCACTTGTCGAGGGTATAGTCGCGCAGGTTGTGCAGACGGATTTCTGCCAGTCCTTTCTTCTCGGCACGGGCCAATATGGATTCGTGTACGAAGCCCTCGAGCATTTCGGGCAATACGGTGATGATGTCTATGCGCATAGCTAAATGAGAAATGAGGAATGAGAAATTAGAAATGATGATTACTATAGAAGTCGCGGATGCGGGCGATGTATTGTTCCCCCGTCTTGCGGCCCTGTCCGTAGACGAGGCGCATCTGTTCCGCATCGTGCGAGATATGACCAATGGGTATTTTCTCGTCCGGGCGGATGACCAGACAGCGTCCTTCGCGCTCGGCCTGGGCTACGTACTCCAACTGACGGTTGTACATCATGTGACGCTCGTCCATGGCACGCAGGAAGTGGGGATACTTGTGCAGTGCCATTCGCATGAGTGGCATCAGTCGCAGGTGGCTCTTCTGGTAACCCTTGGGCTGGGTGAGAATGACCACGTTTTGCAGGATGCCCTGCTGTTCGAAGTATTCCAAGGGTATAGAGTCGCCGACGCCACCGTCGAGCAATTTACGCCCTCCGACGTGGACGACTTTCGATGCCAGCGGCATGGATGCTGAAGCCCGCAGCCACTCGAGTTCGTCGTAGTTGACATGGTCCATCTGGTGATAGACAGCCTTTCCTGTCTCCACATCGGTGCAGACGACGGTGAACGTCATGGGGTTTTGTTCGAAGGCGGCAATATCAAAGATGTCGTACTCGTAGGGCACGACATGATAGCCGAACTGGGCATTGAAATAGTCGCCGCTGGTGAAGAGCGACTTCATGCCGCTGTAGCGTGAATCGTGAGCGAAGCGGGTATTGTAACGGATGGCACGCCCAATCTGCCGCGACTTGATGTTACAGCCGAAGGCGGCACCTGCCGATACTCCGATGAGTGCGTCGGGCCACACGTTGTGCTCCATCATCACGTCCGTCACGCCTGCTGTCCAAAGACCACGCATGGCTCCGCCTTCCAGTACCAGTCCCTTTTTCATGATTTAACGTTTGTCGATGTATTCATATTGCGAGGGACTGTACTTGTCACGTGGGAAACGGAACATATCCTCAGAGATTCCACCCACCTTGACGTTGCTGATCTTGATGGTCGTATGGAAAATACCCATCTTGATACGAACACTGATGGGGTAGCGTGTCTTCTTGTCTAGCAGACAGCGTGCCTCCTTGATACCCTTGACGCCCTTCTTGGCCTTCAGCGTGATGTAGTAGCCCTCATCAGCGTTTTTAATGCTGTATGTGTAGTTGTCGGGCGAGAATTTGAACTTCGTGGCATACTTGTCGCGCTCGTCGGAATGAGCATCATAGATGACGATACGGTTCTTTTTCCTTTCCAGACGGTAGTAGGTTACGTCGTCGTTCCAGGCAATATACTTCTCGTCGATGAATTTGCTTTTCTTGCCTTTGGTCCAAATGGTGCCCTGGGTCTTGTAGATGCCGATGATGTTGACGTTGTAGGTGAGTTGTGAGCCTTGTTCGCCAAAAATCATCTTGTAGGTCTCCATGAACATGCGGCGGGCCTGCTGGGCGTTGGGGGTCTCTTTCTTCTCAGCCTGCAAGGATGCGGAACTCCATAGAAGTGCCGTGATGAATATCAATATTCTATATATCATTTGTCTTTGTGTTCTTTCTCAAAAAAGTGTGTCATTTCTTGCGTTTCATTACCAAGTATTTGGGCAGTTTCTGCCATTTCCCGTTCTTGGGGATTTTGATGGTGCTTCCAGACATCTGTTGCAGGACATACGTGGTGTCGTTGTGGCAGAACAGACGGGCCTTGAGATCCTCGCTGCCATAGTCGTTGATCAGCTGCATCTCGGCCTCGCGTTCGTTCTTGACCTTGCACGAGGTTATCACCCAGCAGAACGAATTGTGGACCTTACCCAGAAAACCAGGCAATTGGCCGTAAAGCGGTTGTCCTGGCACCTCTATGTCTTGGTCGTAGAAATTAATACGCAGGTATACATCATATTCATTATTATATAGGTACGCGCGAAATGTCTGATTCTCTTCTTGCGCGAAAAGTGTTGTACAACATAGTTGTAATAGTGCCAGCAAGATTATTTTTGTCATGTTCTTTAATTGCATTATTCTGATTTTGAGGGGGCAAAGGTACTAAATCTAAATCAATAAAATGCTGATTTGTAGAAAAATAAATGTAAAAAGAGTATAGTTTTAAATTTTTTTTAATTAACTTTGCAACCCGAAATACATGTATTAATATGGGAAAAAACTATTTAAAGCCTGATTACATCTTCGAATCGAGCTGGGAGGTATGTAATAAAGTCGGTGGAATCTACACTGTACTGTCCTCTCGTGCGAAGACGCTACAGGATGAAATGAAGGATCGCATCATCTTCATTGGGCCTGATTGTTGGAAGGAAAAAGAAAGTCCCTATTTTAAGCAAGACAATGCACTCTTTGCCGAGTGGCAATGGACAGCCAAGCAGCAGGGCTTAAAGATTAGGGTGGGTCGTTGGATGGTTCCTGCTGAGCCGATAGCTGTTTTGGTTGACTTTACCCCATACTTTGAGCAGAAAAACGAAATCTACGGTTGGCTGTGGGAAAACTATCAGGTTGACTCGTTACACGCCTATGGCGACTACGACGAGGCCTCGATGTTCTCGTATGCTGCCGCGTTGGTGACAGAGAGTTTCTATAATCACTACCTGAACAGCCAGCAGCGTGTGGTTTATCACGCTAATGAGTGGATGTGCGGCTTGGGGGCATTATACATCAACAACAAACTCCCCCAGATCGGCACTGTCTTTACGACCCATGCCACGAGCATCGGCCGAAGCATTGCCGGAAATATGAAACCGCTCTATGACTACCTGTTTGCCTACAATGGCGACCAGATGGCCGATGAGCTGAATATGCAGTCGAAACACTCGATCGAGAAGCAGACCGCCTGGCACGTAGACTGTTTCACTACCGTGAGCGATATCACCGCCAAGGAGTGTGTGGAACTGTTGGACAAACCCGTTGATGTGGTGCTGCCCAACGGCTTCGACGACAGCTTTGTGTCCAAGGGTGCCCAGTTTACGAAGAAACGAAAGGCTGCCCGCAAGCGCCTGTTGGAAGTGGCCAATGCCTTGCTTGGCGAACAGTTGGGCGACGACACGCTGATTGTTTCTACCAGTGGCCGTTATGAGTTCCGCAACAAGGGTATCGACGTGTTCGTGGAATCCATGAACCGCTTGCTGCGCGACCGTGACCTGAAGAAGAAGGTGGTGGCCTTTATCGAAGTGCCTGGTTGGGTAGGGGAGCCCCGCAAGGATTTGCAGGAGCGACTCCAACAAATGGCAACTGCAAAAAATGATAATTGTCAATTCTCAACTCCCCTTGAAGTTCCCCAGGTGACCCACTGGCTGCACAATATGAGTCACGACAACGTGCTGAGCATGCTGAAGTACTTCGATATGCACAACCGCAAGGAGGACAATGTGAAAGTCATCTTCCTGCCCTGCTATCTGGATGGTAACGACGGTATCGTCAACATGACCTACTACGATGTGGTGCTGGGCAACGACCTGTGCGTTTATCCCTCCTACTATGAGCCGTGGGGTTATACCCCGCTCGAGGCTGTCGCTTTCAAGGTGCCCTGCATCACGACCGACTTGGCTGGTTTCGGACTTTGGGCCAACAAGGAGTTTGGCCACTATGGTGAGCTGCAGGACGGTGTGAAGGTCATCCATCGCACGGACTATAACTATTCTGAGGTTGCCGACGTCATCAAGGACACGGTAGCCTACTTCTCGGCCTTGAGCCAGAAGGAAGTCGACGAGTGTCGCAAGAAGGCTGATGCCCTGTCGAAGAAAGCCCTGTGGAGTCACTTCATCGACTACTACCACGAGGCTTACGACATGGCCCTGCGCAAAGCCGCGGAGAGAAAAGAGAAACAATAAGAAACAGAATAATACTTTATATTTTTAGTAACCGTTATGAAAATTAAAGCAGATTATGCAAATGCTCCCCAGTGGAAGTATCTGACCGTGAAGTCGAGTCTTCCCGAGCAACTGAAGTGTTTGGACGAGATTGCCCACAATATGTGGTGGGTATGGAACTACGAGGCTCGCGACTTGTTCCGCGACCTTGACCCTGAGATTTACCATGACGTGAAGCATAATCCAGTCATGTTGCTGGAACGTTTGACTTTTGTGCGTAAGGAGGAAATCCTGAAAGACAAATCGCTGATGAAGCGTATCAAGGATGTCTACACCCTCTTCCGCAAATATATGGACGTAAAGCCCGACCCGAAGCGCCCCTCAGTGGCCTACTTCTGCATGGAGTATGGTATCCACTCTGCCCTGAAGATCTATTCGGGTGGTCTGGGAATGCTGGCCGGTGACTACGTGAAGGAGGCTTCCGACTCGAACGTCGACATGTGCGCAGTAGGTTTTCTCTATCGTTTCGGCTATTTCACACAGAGCCTGTCGATGGACGGACAGCAGATTGCCAACTACGAGACACAGAACTTCGGTTCACTGCCCATTGAGCGTCAGCTCGACAAGGACGGCAATCCGATGGTCATTGATGTGCCTTACACCAATTATCAGGTTCACGCATATGTATGGCGTGTCAATGTTGGTCGCGTAAAGCTGTATCTGCTTGATACTGATAACGAAATGAACTCAGACTTCGACAGACCCATCACCCATGCTCTCTATGGTGGCGACTGGGAGAACCGTCTGAAGCAGGAGATTCTGCTCGGTATCGGTGGTATGCTGCTGCTGAAGAAACTAGGCATCAAGAAGGACGTCTATCATTGCAATGAGGGTCATGCAGCACTCTGCAACCTGCAGCGCCTCTGCGACTATATCGAGGAAGGCCTGACATTCAATCAGGCTCTTGAGTTGGTTCGCGCCAGCGGTCTCTATACTGTTCATACTCCCGTTCCCGCAGGTCACGACTACTTCGAGGAAGGCCTGTTCGGTAAGTATATGGGCGGCTATCCCCAGAAGCTCGGCATCACGTGGGACGAGTTCATCGGCATGGGCCGTACTAACCCCGACGACAAGGGCGAGAAGTTCTGCATGTCGACCTTCGCCTGCAACACCTGTCAGGAGGTTAACGGTGTCAGCTGGCTCCATGGTGAGGTGTCGAAGAAAATGTTCGCTCCCATCTGGAACGGCTACTTCCCCGAGGAGAACCACGTGGGCTACGTAACCAATGGTGTCCACTTCCCCACATGGTGTGCTACCGAGTGGCGTCGCGTTTATGCGAAGTACTTTGATGCCAAGCATATGAGCGACCAGTCCAACGAGGAAATATGGCACGGCATCTACAATTGTCCCGATGAGGAAATCTGGGCTACACGTCAGGTTCTGAAGGCCAAGCTGTTCGAGTATATCAAGGAGCAGTTCCGCGAGACATGGCTGAAGAACCAGGGTGATCCTTCGCGTGTGGTGAAGTTGCTCGAGCAGTTCAACCCCAATGCACTGGTCATTGGCTTCTGCCGTCGCTTTGCTACCTACAAGCGTGCTCATCTGCTGTTCACCGACGAGGCTCGTCTCTCTAAGATAGTCAACGATCCTGAGCATCCCGTCATCTTCCTCTTTGCTGGTATGGCTCACCCCGCCGATGGTGCTGGTCAGGGACTTATCA
>SUYI01000016.1:36173-68741 GCA_015060485.1 Prevotella sp.
GAAGATTTACGAGATCTCGCAGCGTCCTGAGTTCCTGGGCAAGATTATCTTCCTCGAGGACTACGACTTCCTGTTGGCTCGCCGTCTTGTTTCGGGTGTCGACATCTGGATGAACACCCCGACACGTCCGCTCGAGGCTTCGGGTACATCTGGCGAGAAGGCCGAGATGAACGGTGTTGTCAACCTCTCTGTAAAGGACGGTTGGTGGCTCGAGGGCTATCGCGAGGGTGCCGGTTGGGCACTCACCGAGAAGCGCACCTATCAGAATCAGGGCTATCAGGATCAGCTCGACGCTGCCACTATCTATGGTCTGCTCGAGAACGAGATTATTCCTCTCTATTATGACAAGGACAAGAAGGGCCTCTCGAAGGGTTGGATCAAGGTGGTCAAGAACTCCATCGCCCAGATTGCTCCTCACTATACGATGAAGCGTCAGCTGGACGACTACTACAGCAAGTTCTACGAGAAGCAGGCTAAGCGCTTCAAGGAGCTGTCGAAGAACGACAATCGTTTGGCCAAGGACATTGCCATGTGGAAGGAAGCCGTTGCTGAGCGTTGGGACGCCATCAATGTCGTCTCTTGCGAGTGGACCTTCCCCGCAACTGGTGCAGAAGCTGGTTCGAAGTACACCCTTAAGTATGTCATCAACGAGCAGGGCCTCGACGATGCCATCGGACTCGAGAAGGTCAATGTCTGTTTCGACAAGGACGGCAACGAGAAGGTCTTCAGTGTTGAACCGTTGAAGATGACTCGTCATGAGGGCAACAACTACACCTTCGAGGCTGAGTTGACTCCTCGCCAGTTCGGTCAGTACAAGAGTGCAGTCCGCATGTATCCGAAGAACAAGAATCTGCCTCACCGTCAGGACTTCTGCTACGTGAAGTGGCTGGAACTGCCCAATTTCTAAGCGACTGATGCGACAGAGCGACTTGGACTTACTCGAAGAGCGCGAGGTGTCGTTCCCGCCAGCCCATACGGCGGAACACTTGCTGAACCAGACGATGATCCGATTGTTTGGCTGTGAACGGTCATACAATGCCCACATCGAACGGAAGAAAAGCAAGATGAACTTCCACTTGGACCGCAAGCCTTCGCGACAGGACGAGAAGCTCATTGAGCAGGAGATGAACCGGCTGATCAGCGAGGATCTGCCCGTCACGTTCGAATTCGTTTCGCGCGACGAGCTGCCCGAAGGCATCAGTCTGGAACGCCTGCCCGACGATGCTTCAGAAACTATCCGGCTGGTGCGCATTGGCGACTACGACGTGTGCCCCTGCATTGGCAAGCACGTCCGCTCGACCGCCCAGATAGGCAGTTTCGAAATGCTCGGCACCAACTGGGACGAACATGAGCACTCGTTCAGAGTAAGATTCAAGATCATACAATAATTAACAAAATCCCTGTCAATAACGACAGGGATTTCTTTTAATTTATTCTTAGAGGCTTAATAGGTCACCTTCATGAATACCGGCAGGTGGTCGGAGGTGGTGAGGTCTTCCTTGTAGTAGGAAAGCCCCTTGAAGAAGGTGTCATGGAAGATGTAGTCGATACGAACAGCTTTCTTGCCTCGGTAGGTGTACATCCATCCGCTACCACACTCTTTAAATCCGTCGACCATATTGCCCAACATGGTGTTGTATACGAAGGAGTAGGGGACGTCGTTGAAGTCGCCGCAAAGGATACAGGGCTTTTCAGTGCTGCGCTTCTCGTTGGCAATGGTGATGGCCTGTCCTGCGCGGAACATCATGCCCAGGGTGTAGTTGCCGAAGATGGCATTGAGCACCCTGCTGTTGGTAATGCTATAGTCTTCATAGGGATTCGCCGCCTGCAGCTTTCCGGCTTTATACATGGTGCGGTTGATACCAGTGGTCTCCAAGTGGACATTGAAGATGCGAATATCTTGTCCCTTCACATCGATATCTGCCCACATGGCACTCTGGTTGGAATCGTCGAAGAGTAGCGTCTTGCTGTCCTTGATGGGATAGCGACTGAAAACTACCATGTCGCCGCGACCTACTGCCATATAGGGGAAATACTCCTTATAACTATCGGAATTTTTCTTGTCACCGCTGTTTTCGTTATACTCTTGGAGGCAGAGCACATCCACCTTGTGACGACGAATCTGAGCAAGGATGTCCTGAGCCAGGAAACCGGATGTCTCGCGACCGAACATGGCTACGTTATAGGTGGCAATTTTCAGTCCTTTCTCGGCTTCGGCATTCTTGTCGATAGAGCCAAACTGAACGATGGTGCCGATATAGGGGATGCAGCATGCGATGGTGACGATGGGAATGATTGCATAAAACCACTTCCGGCGAATGAGCCAAATAAGAAGTAACACGATGTTTAGGGCGATAAGCACTGGGAGGATGTAAACCAACATGGCTCGTGCGGAATGCCCCACAGGACTCACGTCGCCTCCAAAAAGTGCCATAATGGTGAATACGGTCACTACACATTGAAGGACGAGGAACATCAGGGAAAGATATTTGTAGACTGCTAGCTTACCCATAGGTTTAATGATGAATTGTTATCGTTTGACGTATTTTTCAACCATATCCAAAAGGTCTTCCACGCGGAATGGCTTTGCCATGAAGTCGTCGCAACCTGCTGCTTTGGCCTCGCGTATGTTTTCGTCGAAGGCGTAGGCAGAGAGGGCTACGACGGGAATGTCGTGACTGACCTCCTTGATGATTCGTGTGGCATCGAGTCCGTTCATTCCCGGCATACGGATATCCATAAGTATCAGGTCGGGATGCTCGTCTTCACACAGGGTGACAGCTTCAATACCGTTTACGGCACGTATCAGGCGATAGCGCTTGGCAAGAACGATACGGACAAGTTCATAATTGCTGTCCTCGTCCTCGGCGACCAATATAATAGGAGCATTTTTCATATTGGTCATCGTGGTAGAACGGATGGTACGTGAATTCGTCGTTGTACGGGTGTTTGTGGCCATTCCTCCTATCGTTCCCTCGAAGGGAAGCACGAAACGGAAGGTAGATCCTTCGCCCAATTTGGATTGTACGCTGATGCGACCATCCATTTTCTCGACAATGGTTTTGCAGAGGGCGAGTCCCAAACCATAGCCGCTCTGTGTGTCGGCATCTCTGGAAACATAGGTGCCGAAGATGTCCTCAAGGTCGTTAGGATCGATGCCGGAACCGGTATCGGTGACAAAAAATTCCACTTCACTGCCGTCGTTGATGAGTCTATAACCGTATGTGATGCTTCCTTTGACGGTATGCTTCAAGGCATTGCCAATCAGATTGGAAAGCACCTGGGTGACACGGTTGGCGTCGGTGTTGAGGGTGACCTTCATGTTAGGCTTGTTCCACACCAACTGCACCGTGTCCGGACAGCGGAACTTGAAAATATTTTGCAGGTCATGACAAAGGTCGTTCAAGTCAGTCATTGCTTTCTTGACGCTGATTTCACCAGCCTCGACACGAGACAAGTCAAGTATGTCGTTGATGAGTGCGAGCAGTCGGCCATTGTTGCTTTCGATGATTTCCATGTACTTCATACGATCCTCTGGGGAATCGGTCTCGGCCATCACACGTGAAAAGCCCTCGATGGCATTCAAGGGAGTACGAATCTCATGACTCATGTTGGCGAGGAAAAGGGACTTCATGCGGCTTGCTTGCTCCGCATTCTTCGCCTTTTCTTCGTATTCGTTCAGCTTCTTGTTGGCAGCATCTAATTGCAACTCTATGGAATGGAGCCTGGAATTGGCTTCAGCCAGTTTTTGCAATAGTGCCTCACGTTCTTCTTGATTCATCCTTTTCTATGAAGTGTATAGTTGCTTGCAAAATTACTAAAAATCTCTGAACTACGAAAGAAGAAAAAGGAAAAAATCCTTAAAATATAAAATTTTATCCTCTTTTTGCTTTTTCCCAGGCACCACTGCTTTGGTGGGAACATAGGTATTTCATACCCTTGAAAACATTCAGATTCATGAAAAGGAAATAATATGGCACATAGAGTAGTTTATTCTTATGTCCCAGGTGCTCCATAATCCAGGAAATGAATGTTGCCAGATAGAAAAGTACTTGCAGTCCCCAGATGATGTTGTAAATGGTGCCTGCTTTCATCATCACCAATACGACGTTGATGGGAATGAGGGCGAGTAGGGCGATGGGGGTGATGCTCCATCGTAATACGCGATGGCTGACAAACTGAAAAGCGACAATGGGGTTGCGCAGTGGGTTCATCATGTTCCGAAGCCACCAGATGCTCTGCAGTCCACCTGCTGCGATGCGGCGTTTGCGTTTCGATTCTTCGTTTAAGTCGGCAGAGCCATACTCCATGGCATAGGCCTCGGGCGAATAGGCTATGCGATAGCCTTTGTCCACCATACGCATGGACATGACAAAATCGTCGAGCAGTGCATTCTCCGGCATCGGTTGATAAAAGCGGGTGCGAATGGCATTCAGTTCACCTGCAGCACCCATAGCGGAGTAGAGTTCGCTGTCCATTTTCTTCAGTGCGCTTTCGTATTTCCAATACAGTCCTTCGCCCTCGGCAACAGCTTGTCCTTCGTTGCGTGCCATGACGCGTTTCTCGCCGGCGACACACGCTACCTGCGGATCTTGGAAACAGCGTACTATCTCGCGGACAGCTTCTGCATTCACCATAGTGTTGGCGTCGGTCATAATGGTGAGATCGGTCTTTACCATGCTGATACCATGATTCAGGGCAGCCGTTTTCCCTTTACGTTCAGGGCTGAATACGATTTCCACTTCGGGGTAACGGCTCAGACGGTCGTTTGTGGCGTCTGTCGAACCGTCAGTGACCCACATAATGTGCAATTTGTCATGAGGATAATCGAATTGCAATGTGTTTTCCATCTTCATGTCTACCACGTCTTGTTCGTTGTAGGCACAAACCATGAAGGTTACGTCGGGCAGTTCCTCGTCTGCAGGTAAGGCTGCTTTCACAGCCTTACCCTTGACGAAGCGTTTCATTTGTACTAACACCCATAGCAGCATTCCGTATCCGATGTATGTGTAAAATACGAGAAACACACAAATCCAGAAAATGATTTTCACTGTCGCCATAGTGTGTTAGTAAATAGTTAGGAATTTGTCTCAATCTCTTCCTGCATATCGATAAACTGACGATCCTTGTCGTAGAATTCGTATTGCAGGAACGCCAATTTTTGCGAGGGTACAATGCGTAGTCCCATACCGTACTTCATCTGCCATTGTCGCTTGATGGACCAAATGCCTTGATTGATGTAGGCGGCTACGTAAGGATGTACGTGCAAATAGATTTTGTGGATGCCTATTTTGTTGACTAGGCGGTCAATTTTGCTCTCAAGTTGATCTGTAAACAGGATTGACGACTTGATTTTTCCCTTGCCAAAGCAGGTAGGGCAGGTTTCTTCTACGTTCACGTCCATAGCAGGACGGACACGCTGACGCGTGATTTGCATCAGTCCGAACTTACTGAGTGGCAGAATGTTGTGGCGTGCTCTGTCCTTTTGCATGTTCTTGCACATGCGCTCGTAAAGCATTTGCCGGTCTTCTGCCAGGTTCATGTCGATGAAGTCTACGACAATGATACCACCCATGTCTCGTAAGCGTAGCTGGCGTGCCAGTTCGTCGGCAGCACCCAGGTTTACTTCCAGTGCATTTGCCTCCTGGCCGTTTTCTGAACGCGTACGGTTTCCTGAGTTCACGTCAACGACGTGCATAGCCTCTGTGTGTTGAATGATGAGGTATGCTCCGCGTTTGTAGTTCACGGTTCGTCCGAAGCTGGACTTGAGTTGTTTGGTGACATTAAAGTTGTCAAAGATGGGTACTGTTCCTTTGTACTTCTTGACAATGTCCTGTTTGTCTGGGGCGATGAGTGACACGTAGTCTTTAATCTGATTGAAGATGTCCTCGTCGTTGATGTAGATACCATCGTAGGAGGTGTCAAACACGTCACGCAGCATGGCTACTGCACGGCCTGTCTCCTCAAAACACAACTGTGGCGCCTTAGTGGCTTTTTGAGCCTTGGCAATGGTGTCTTCCCAGCGTTTGACGAGCGCTTTCATCTCCTTATCCAACTCTGCCACGCGCTTGCCTTCGGCCGATGTGCGTACGATGACGCCGAAGTTCTTGGGGCGTATGCTTTGGACAAGTTGTTTCAGACGGGCACGTTCTTCGCCTTTTTTGATTTTTGAAGAAACCGAAACCTTATCATAGAAAGGCATGAGAACCATGTAGCGTCCGGCAAAACTCAATTCGCAGGTCAGACGCGGACCTTTGGTGTTAATGGGTTCTTTCACCACTTGCACCAACACTTCCTGACCTTGTTTCAGCGTCGTTTGTACACTGCCTTCCTTGGGAAGATCCGGTTGGTGAGTGGCTTTCGCAATGGGATAAAGTTTCTTCTTGTCGCTTTGTACCTGTTTCAGGTATTTCTCGTAAGAGCTAAATTGAGTACCTAAGTCAAGATAGTGCAGAAAGGCATCGCGCTCAGAGCCTACATCTACGAAGCAGGCATTGAGTCCAGGCATGAGCTTGCGCACACGGCCCAAATAGATGTTACCGACAGAGTAGTTGGCTTCCTCGCGTTTCTCGTTTTGGTATTCTACAAGGTTCTTATCCTCGAGAAGGGCGATGGAAATCTCTTTCGGTTGAACATCGATGATGAGTTCACTGGTCATTTCTCTTTACTTATTATTACTCTTTTTGTACTTTAAAGGAGCGTACCTTTGAAGTCTTAGAACTTCTTTAGTACACTCCTTCCATTTTTTTGTGTCAGTCAGAGCTTACTTGCTCTTATGACGGTTCTTGCGCAGTCTCTTCTTGCGCTTGTGAGTAGCCATCTTGTGGCCCTTTTTCTTCTTTCCGTTTGGCATAATTTGATAAACTATTAAATTGTGAATTATAGCATTTTTTCAATAAAACTTTTTGCTGGCTTAAAGGCGGGAATGTCGTGCTCATCAATGATCATGGTGGTATTCTTTGAGATGTTACGTGCAGTCTTCTTGGCACGGTGCTTCACAGTAAATGTACCGAATCCTCTCAGGAAAACAGGTTCTTTCTTCTCGGACATGCACATGCGTATCTCAGCCATAAAAGCTTCCACGGTAGTGGTAATATCTTTTTTGGGAAGACCCGTCTTTTCTGCGATATTGTTAATGATATCTGCTTTTGTCATTTCTGTATTATTTTTTTTTAAAATCACATTTTGGACTGCAAAGTTACTAATTTTCAGCGTGATATGAAAATATTCTTGGCTTTTTTTTTGCAAAATGTTTATTTTTAGTATCTTTGCAGTAGAATTTTAAAGGTTATTTATATGAAACCGACTAAAAATGCAACTTTTGTAACTTTTCGACGATATGTTTCCGAGATGTCAGAGAGAGGTGTATATATAAAATAAGGAACGTGCGCGCGAATGAAAAATAGAGTATGTATCTTTACGGGAGCTCGTCCGAATTTTGTGAAAGTGGCTCCGATTATCCGTAATATAGAGCGTACGGAGGATATTTCCTACGAATTGGTTTATGCCGGACGTGACGACGACCCTACGTTAGAGCCTTCGCTGTTCAGTGACCTGCAGATGCCTCGGCCCGATATTTTCCTGGGTGTAGATTGCGAAAACCTGAATGAACTGACAGGTAGGGTGATGGCTGAGTTTGAACGTTATCTGGATAGTCATCCTACCGATACGGTGATTGTTGTAGACGATTTGGCCTCGACGATGGCGGCTGCCATTGTCACCAAAAAGCATGGTCTACGACTGGCACATATCGTTGCTGGTACTCGTTCGTTCGATATCAATATGCCTAAGGAAATCAATAGGTTAGTTATCGATGGGTTAAGTGATTTATTGTTTACGGCAGGCGTTGGCTCCAGCAGCATAGCGACCCGCGAGGGTGCCGAGATGCACAAGATTTATCTAGTGGGAAATATCCTCATGGATTCTTTGCGTTTCAACCATCAGCGATGGCGGCGTCCGGCCTGTTTGGAGGGCATTGACGAAGGGCGGTATCTGGTGTTTACTGTTAATCGCAAGGTGCTGATTTCCGATCATAAAAAAATGCAACAAATGATGGCAACTATTAGTCATACAGCAGGCGATATTCCTGTGATAGCTCCTCTTCGTGGCGAGGCCTATATGCTAGCTTCCGAGTGTTCTTCGTTCCGTGTGCTGCAATCGTTGCCGTATCTGGAATTTGGCTATTTGACATTACATGCCATGGGTATTATCACCGATTCGGGTAATGTGGCCGAGGAGGCTACTTTCAACCATGTGCCCTGCATCACGTTGAATTCCTATACCGAACATATCGAGACTATAAAACAAGGTACGAACGTCTTGGTAGGCGAGAATGTGGAATGCCTCCGGGAGTCTTTGTCACAGCTCGTCAAGGGCGAATGGAAGCATGGCACACTACCTGACCGTTGGGATGGACGCACCGCAGAACGTATCGTACAAACACTATTGGCATGAAAGCATTTCTCGTTTTACTGATTGGCTGGCTAGGCGATCGTCTGTTAGGCGACCCCTCATGGTTACCACATCCTGTAGTGGGCTTTGGAAAAATTATTGCACTTTTCGAACGGCTGTTGAATCGTGGCCGTTGGCGCAAGTTCAAGGGTGCTGTGGTGGCTGTCCTGCTAATCGTCGCTACGTTTGTCGGCTTCTGGTACCTGTTGCGCTGGATCGATGGCCGTTCTGTCTATGTGGGTATGGCAGTAAAGGCCGTGTTCGTCTTTTATTGTCTGGCTGGTACTACTCTGATTCGCGAAGTCCGCGAAGTGTTCCGTGCGATCGACCGTTCTTTGGAGGAAGGCCGTCGTCAGGTGGCCCGAATCGTAGGCCGCGACACCTCCCAGCTGTCTGCCCAGGATGTGCGTACGGCAGCCCTTGAGACGCTGGCCGAGAATCTGAGCGATGGTGTGGTGGCCCCCCTGTTCTGGTATGCTCTGCTGGGTGTCCCTGGCGTTATGACCTATAAGATGATCAACACCCTTGACTCGATGATAGGTTACAAAACCGAACGCTACCGTGAGTTCGGCTGTTGGGCAGCCCACATCGACGATGTTGCTAATTACGTGCCGGCACGACTGACGGCCCTGATGATGCTGTTGGTAGCCGGAAAGCTGCGTGTCCTGCCTTTCGTTACGTGGTTCGGACGTCAGAACGCCAGTCCTAACAGCGGCTATCCCGAGGCTGCTCTCGCAGGTATTCTCGATTGTCGTTTCGGTGGTCCTCATACGTATTTCGGCGAGTATTTCGAAAAGCCGTACATAGGTACGAAGGCCCGCGAATTGACTACTGCCGATATGGAATTGTCCGTCAGAATCAACCGTCGTGTCGAGAATCTGTCAGTTTTCATTATTCTTATTGTCCGTTTGGTGCGTTTTGCTATTCTTTACGTATTTTTTTGGTAGAATTAAAAAAAATGCGTACCTTTGCACACCATTATAAGATAATAAGAAATTAACTGATATATTTATGAGCAAGAGATTTGCCGAACACAACGGCTTGAACTTGACGCAGACGAACAACGACGTGCTGCAGATGTGGAAGGAGCAAGATATCTTTTGGCGCTCTGTGAAAGAGCGTGAAGGCTGTCCGCAATTTGTATTCTACGAAGGTCCTCCCTCGGCTAATGGGCACCCTGGTATTCACCACGTGTTGGGTCGTGCGCTTAAAGACACTTTCAACCGCTATAAGACCATGCAGGGCTTCCAGGTGAAACGCAAGGCAGGTTGGGACACCCATGGACTGCCCGTCGAGTTGGGCGTGGAGAAGCAGCTGGGCATCACCAAGGCCGATATCGACAATAAGGAGAGCGACAAGTATATTTCTACCGAGGACTACAACAAGAAGTGTCGCGAGAACGTCATGATGTTCACTGCCGAGTGGCGTGAACTGACTGAACGTATGGGATATTTCGTCGACCTCGACGATCCATATATCACTTACGATAACAAATATATCGAGACCCTGTGGTATCTGCTCAAGCAGTTTTACAGCAAAGGCCTGCTCTACAAGGGCTACACTATTCAGCCCTATAGTCCAGCTGCTGGTACTGGATTGTCTTCACATGAACTGAACCAGCCCGGTTGCTATCGTGACGTGAAGGACACTACCTGCACCGCACAGTTCAAGATGAAGAATCCGAAGCCCGAGATGGCAGAGTGGGGTACGCCTTACTTCCTTGCTTGGACGACAACGCCTTGGACATTGGCAGCCAATTCGGCACTCTGCGTAGGTCCCAAGATCGACTATGTCGCGGTTCAGACCTATAATCCGTATACTGCCGACAAGGTTACACTGGTGCTCGCCGAGGCCCGTTTGAATGCCTATCTGCCCGCCGAGGGCGCTATCACCGATGGTGGCGATATGCCTGAATACGCACGTGGCGAGAAGTTGATTCCCTATCGTATCGTGGCTCGCTATAAGGGTACTGACCTCGTGGGCATGGAGTACGAACAACTGATGCCTGCCATCAGGCCCATGGGCAATGCCTTCAAGGTGATTCCTGGCGACTATGTCACTACCGACGATGGTGCCGGTATTGTTCACATTGCCCCCAATTTCGGTGCCGACGACGCCTTTGTAGCCAAGAAGGCAGGCATCTGTCCCATCGTGCTCATCGACAAGAAGGGAGCTGAGCGCCCTGTGGTTGACCTTCAGGGTAAGTACTTTGTCATCGACGACCTTGACCCTGAGTTTGTCAAGAACTACGTGAATGTCGACGAGTGGAACAAGTTCGCAGGACGTTATGTGAAGAATGCCTTCGATGAGACGCTGACTGATAAGGACGAGACGCTTGACATCTCGATATGCATGGACCTGAAGGCTCAGAACAAGATTTTCAAGATTGAGAAACACGTCCACAACTATCCCCACTGCTGGCGAACCGATAAGCCCGTGCTCTACTATCCGCTCGACTCTTGGTTTATCAAGAGTTCGGCCTGCAAGGAACGCATGAGCGAGTTGAATACTACCATTGGCTGGCATCCCGAGTCTACAGGTACAGGCCGTTTCGGCAACTGGCTCGAGAATCTGAATGACTGGAACCTCTCGCGTTCGCGCTTCTGGGGTACACCGCTGCCCATCTGGCGCAGTGAGGACGGCGAGGAAAAGTGCATCGGAAGCCTCGAAGAACTCTACAGTGAAATCGAGAAGGCTGTCGCTGCTGGCATTATGCAGAGCAACCCGTTGAAGGATAAGGGCTTTGTTCCGGGCGACATGTCGCAGGCCAATTACGACAAGATTGACATGCACCGTCCTTATGTCGACTATATCTTGTTGGTCAGCGATAGTGGTAAACCCATGAAACGTGAGACCGATCTCATCGACGTGTGGTTCGACTCTGGCTCTATGCCTTACGCCCAGGTACATTATCCGTTCGAGAACCGCGAGCTCATCGACGAAAGGAAGGCATTCCCCGCTGATTTCATCAACGAGGGTGTCGACCAGACGCGTGGCTGGTTCTTTACGCTGCATGCCATTGCAACGATGATTTTCGACTCGGTGGCCTTCAAAAACGTCATTTCTACAGGTCTCGTGCTCGATGCCAAGGGCAACAAGATGTCAAAGCATGTGGGTAATGTCGTGAACCCCTTCGAAATGATTGACAAGTACGGCTCCGACGCTGTGCGCTTCTATATGATGACCAACAGCGAGCCTTGGGACAACCTGAAGTTCGACCCCGAAGGCGTGGCAGAAATCAGCCGAAAGTTCTTCGGTACCTTATATAATACATATTCGCTCTTTGCGATGTATGCCAACGTCGACAACTTTGACCCTGCCACACCGCAGATTCCTGTTGATCAGCGTCCTGAGTTCGACCGTTGGATTCTGTCGTGCCTGAACTCCCTAGTCAAGGGCGTTGAGGCCGAGATGGATGGCTTCGACCCCACACGTGCCGGACGACTCATCGACAAGTTCGTCGATGAAGACCTCTCCAATTGGTATGTCCGTTTGAACAAGAAGCGCTTCTGGGGCAAGGAGATGGATGACGACAAGCTGGCAGCCTATCAGACGCTGTATGAATGTCTGATGACCGTATCGAAGCTGCTGGCACCTTTCGCACCATTCTTTGCCGACCGCATCTACTGTGATATGGGTGGCCTGCTGGACAGCGTACACCTCGAGAAGTTCCCCGTGGCCAACATGACCCTGGTCGACACCGACCTCGAACAGCGCATGGAGATTGCACAGCGCATTACCACCATTGTGCTCGCCCTGCGTCGTAAGGAGAGCCTGAAAGTAAAGCAACCCCTGCAGACACTGATGATACCTCCCGTGGATGACGTCCAGCGTCAGGCCATCGAAAGCGTCAAGAAAATATTTCTGCAGGAAGTGAATGTCAAGGATGTAAAATTCGTTGAAGGTCAGGGAATTCTGGTCAAGAAGGTGAAGTGTAACTTCCGCACGATGGGTAAGAAATTCGGCAAATTCATGAAGGGTGTTGCCGCTCAGATGGATGGCCTCACCCAGGAGCAGATTGCCCAACTCGAGAAGGACGGCACCATCGCCATCAATGTTGAAGGTCAGGAACTCACTATTGAGGCTGCTGATGTAGACATCATCAGCGAAGATATCCCTGGATGGCTGGTAGGCAACGAAGGTAACCTCACCGTAGCCCTTGACATTACGCTAACCGACGAACTGCGCAACGAGGGTATGGCTCGTGAGTTGGTAAACCGCATCCAAAACATCCGCAAGAAGAGCGGACTGGAAATCACTGACCGCATCCTTGTGTATGTCGAACCCAACGAGGCTTCCACGAATGCCATCAAGGCCTTTGGTGACTATATTGCCCGTCAGGTGTTGGCCGACGAACTGAAACTCGAGGCTAATGATGGTCAGGCCGTAGAATTCGACGACTTTACATTAAACATTAAAATAACAAAAATCTAAATTGATATGGCTGAGAAAACACGTTACACGGACGAGGAGTTAGAAGAGTTCCGTGAGATTATCAACGAGAAACTGGCTTTAGCTAAACGTGACTATGATCAGATGATGAGTGCACTGATGAACAAGGATTCTAACGATGTCGACGATACGTCGCCTACCTACAAAGCACTGGAGGAGGGTAGTGCCACCCAGTCGAAGGAGGAACTCATCCAGATGGCCTCGCGGCAACAGAAGTTCATCCAGGGTTTGAAAGGCGCTTTGGTACGCATCGAGAACAAGACCTACGGCATTGATCGTATCACCGGTAAACTGATTCCCAAGGAACGTCTGAAGGCTGTTCCCCATGCTACCTTGAGTGTGGAGTCGAAAATGGCTGGCAAGAAATAAATGAGCGTTTCGAAGACTGTCAAACGGGGCTGGCTGGCATCGTTCATCGTGGTGGCCATCTTGGTTATTGACCAGATTATCAAGATTTGGGTGAAGACCCACATGACGCTTCACGAACAGATTGAAATCCTGTCGTGGTTCAAAATCGTGTTCATCGAGAACAATGGTATGGCCTACGGTATGGAGATAGGTTCGAAACTCGTCCTCAGCATCTTCCGCATCATTGCAGTTGCTGCCTTGGGATATTACATTGCACTACAGACACGGAAACAGGCACGTTGGGGCTACATCGTATGTCTCTCGATGGTACTGGCAGGAGCTGCGGGCAACATCTTCGACTCGATGTTCTACGGGCTCATATTCAATGGCAGTTCTGAGCACTATGTCAGCTACTTCGTTCCCTTCGGCACGGGCTATGCGCCTTTCCTCATGGGCAAGGTCGTCGACATGTTTTACTTCCCCCTCATTGTTACCACGTGGCCCGAATGGGTCCCCTGGGTGGGTGGCGCCCCATATGTCTTCTTTTCGCCTATCTTTAACTTTGCCGATTCGGCTATCTCAGTGGGCGTCGTCCTGCTGTTGCTGTTCTATCGCAAGGAGATTGGCGACATCACAATCAAGAAGAGAAACCCTGAGCCTGCCGATGAAACGTAGCTTGTATGTCCTTATGGTAGTGTTCGCTTTTGCGACGCTGATTGGTTGCAAGCCCAGCGTGCCCAGCGATATCATCCAGCCTGGCGACTTGGAGGACATTCTCTACGACTACCATGTGGCACAGGCTATGGCATCCGAGGACCAGAAGGGCGATTATAATTTCGAGCGCACCAAGTATTTCCTCGCCGTTCTCCAGAAACACGGCGTCACACAGGCCGATTTCGATACAGCGATGGTTTACTACTATGGCCATCTCGACCGCTTGAAGCCCATCTATTTGGAAGTCAATGAACGCCTGTCTGACGAAGCCAAGCAGTTGGGTGCCATCGTAGGGTCCATCGGCCGTTACTCCGGCTACAGCGCTACGGGCGATACGGCCAACATTTGGCAGAATCGCACTAGCCTGATGCTTGTGCCGCGTCCTACGATGAATCGCTTCGACTTCACCGTCGATGTCGATACCACATTCTATAAGGGCGACTCGTTCATGTTCCAGTTCATGTCCGACTACATCTGGCAGTCGGGTTCCAAGGACGCAGTGGTATGCATTGTCACGAAGTATGAGGGTGACAGCATCATCCAGACCACGAATCATGTATCAGTATCTGGCATTGCCCAAATTCACGTTCCTGCCAATCACGATAAGAAGCTCAAGCAACTGTCTGGTTTCATCTATCTGAGCGCTGCAGGAAATGAGGAGACAACGCGCAAGATGATGTTTATCAATCAGATACAACTCATCAGATTTCATAATAAGGAAATCAACAATGAAGCAAAAACAGACAGTATTTCGTCGGATAGCATCCAACGAGGTGGTAACGCCCGAGGGGCAGATTCTCAGACTGCAGGTGGTAGAATTGACGGACGGGGTAGTCTCGAGTCTCTATCCGTTGGAGGCGGAGCAGGCCAGTACCGAGTGGTTCCGAGGCCGGATGGTGTTATTAAAAGATGACGACGGCTCCGTACGTGCGTATTACAACTACAAGCCGATAACTTAACAATAACTTAAATAGATAAGACTATGAACATGAAATTTCGTTTGTCGGTAATGAACTTCTTGGAGTTCGCCGTGTGGGGAGCATACCTCACGTGTATGGGAAACTATCTAGGAATAGCCGGGTTGGGCGACAAGATTTCCTGGTTTTATGCCATTCAGGGTATCGTGAGCATTTTCATGCCTACATTGATGGGTATTGTCGCTGACAAGTACATCCAGCCACAGCGTCTACTGGGCTTGTGCCACCTGCTGGCTGGTGTCTTCATGATTGGCTGCTGGTGGATGGGCGAGCAGGCTGGCTTTGGTAGCGAACTGGTCGACAAGTCACTGTTCATTGCACTCTACACCCTTAGCGTTGCCTTTTATATGCCGACCATCGCACTCACCAATACGGCGGCTTTCACCATTTTGAAGAACTACGGTATGGATACTGTCCGCGACTTCCCGCCCATCCGTGTGTTGGGTACTGTAGGCTTCATCGCCACCATGTGGTTCGTCAACTGTGCCTTCATTGACGACAGTGGCTTTGGCTTCACCCTTGGCGAGAATGCACATAAGTTCCAGTATACCTATCTGCAGTTCTTGGTATCAGGTGTGCTGAGCGTCCTACTCTTCCTGTATTGCTTCACGCTGCCCGAGTGCAAGGTCGAGAAGAAGGAGGGCAAGGTGTCGTTGGTCGAAACTCTTGGACTCAATGCTTTCAAGCTCTTCAAGCGTCGGCAGATGGCTCTTTTCTTCATATTCTCCGCTCTGCTGGGTATGTGTCTGCAGGTCACTAACGGTTTTGCTGGTCCTTTTCTTACCAGTTTCAAGGGAACTCCAGAGTTTGCCGACTCTTTTGCCGCAAACAATGCCACCATGCTGACTTCAATATCGCAGATTAGCGAGGCATTGTGTATTTTGATGATTCCATTTTTCCTGAAGCGTTTCGGCATCAAAGTGGTGATGTTGATGTCACTCTTTGCTTGGGTATTCCGCTTTGGCTTCTTCGGCATCGGCAATCCTGCCATGCCTGGCGTTATCTTCTTTATCCTGTCGTGTATTGTCTATGGTGTCGCCTTCGACTTCTTCAATGTCTCTGGCGGTATCTTCGTTGATCAGGAGTGCGCCCCCGACATCAAGGCTTCGGCTCAGGGCCTGTTTATGATGATGACTAATGGTTTGGGAGCCACCATCGGTACCCTTGCAGCTGGCGAGATAGTGAATGCTTATTGCGGCTGGGAAGGAGGATATTTGGTAGGTGACTGGCAGACTTGCTGGTTCACCTTTGCAACTTTTGCTTTGATAGTCGGCATTACCTTTGCCATCGTCTTCAAGCCCGAAAAGAAACCTATTGGCGAAATAAAGCATTAAATCGATGAAAGAGGTCCGGTTCTTTTATGCCCCCGATGCAGCCACCAGCCACGAATTGCCGTCCGATGAGGCCATGCATGCTTTGCGCGTGCTCCGTCTGCAGGCTGGCGACGAATTTATGCTTATGGACGGTGTAGGCAATTTCTATCGTGCCGAAGTCACCCTGGCGCATACCAAGCACTGCCTCTACGACATTATCGAGACCATGCCCCAGCAGCCGCAATGGCTGGGGCATGTTCATCTGGCTATTGCTCCTACCAAGATGATGGAACGCATGGAATGGCTTGTCGAGAAAGCTGTCGAGGTCGGTGTCGACGAGATTTCGTTCCTTAACTGCCAGTTCTCCGAGCGACGCATCGTCAAACTGCCCCGACTCGAGAAAATCGTCGTCGCTGCCACCAAGCAGAGCCACAAGGCCTGGAAGACCATTCTCAACGAGATGACACCCTTCCGTGACTTCATCGCACAGCCCCGAGAGGGTGGCAAATATATTGCCCATTGCTACGACGAGATACCCCGTACAAGCCTCTTCGACCATCTGCGCCAGACAGATTTCTCGCAACCCGCCACCGTGCTCATTGGGCCTGAGGGCGATTTCTCCATTGACGAGGTCCGTCATGCTGTCGCCAATGGTTATCAGTCTGTTCATCTTGGTCCCAGCCGCCTGCGCACCGAAACGGCAGGCCTCTCGGCAGTCATGATGATGCAATTTAGTAAAATGTAAATACACTTATGCGAAAAGCAGCGTTTCTTCTCTTGTTCGGTCTGTTTGCAGCCATTCCGCTGCCGGCACAGAGCACCATCCGCGACGTGCTCCGCACCATGCCCGACACCCTCGTGCCTTATCTCAGTGAAAACAACCGCCTCGACATGATTGACTTCATGGCCTCCCAAATGGATGCCGTCGTTACCAATGCTCTCGGCGGCAAGAGCCAGATGCTGGCACTCACTGACTACTATACCTCCGTCCAGCTCAGCGACGCGGCGTTACTCGAGATGCGTCTGCTCGACGTCTCTGCACCCGTCGACGGTGCTAGCCAGATTGTTTGCTTCGTGTGTACCTATGGCACTGACATTTGCCAGAGCACCGTTCGTTTCTATTCACTCTCCTGGCGACAACTACCCACTGCTGACTATTTCGTCCAGCCCGACGACCTCTTTACGGCAACTCTGTCCGTCCAGGAACCCGTCCTCACTCTGAGCTTCGAAACACTGTTCGATACATGGTTGGAAAAAGAGAATAAGGAGATTAACAAAATGTCAAGAAATCTTAAATGGGATAATAGGTTTGTTAAAGAGTTCTAAGAATTCCAATTTATTAGGTTGAAATCTTGTAGAGAAACGTAATTATGCGTATATTTGCATGTGTGTTTTTCATGGTATTAGATTATTAAGGTTAATTGAGATTGGTTGTCGTGAGACAACCAATCTTTTATTTTAGCACCTCAGAAAAAGCCAAAAGTATTTGGTTTTTCGTTCGGTTTGCACTACCTTTGTAGGCGGAATCATATATAAACAACGAAAAGAATGACGATGGAATTTATGGATTTAGTTAAGATGCGGCGATCGCACCGTAAATTTACAGACGAGGAGATCGACGCTGAAGATGTGAAACTGATATTGCGTGCAGCGTTGATGTCGCCGACGTCGAAGGGACAACGTGCATGGCAGTTTGTTGTGGTCGACGACAAGATGGACCTAGAGAAACTGTCGGATGCGAAGGACCTAGGCGGACAGTTTCTGAAGAATGCCCCACTGGCTATTGTGGTGTTGGGCGACCCTTTGCAGAACGACTGCTGGGTGGAGGATGGCTCGATAGCCGCTATCTCGATGCAGTACCAGGCCGAGGCCCTTGGGCTGGGTTCGTGCTGGATTCAGATGCGTGGTCGCGGACTGACAGACGGCACCAGTGCGGATATGGTGATTCAGGGTGTGCTGGGCATTCCCGAGAACCTGTCGTGCCTGTGTATTCTTGCAATTGGTCATAAGGCCGACGAGCGTAAGCCACAGAACGAAGACAAGTTGAAGTGGGAAAACGTGCATGTAGATAAATATTAATCGTTATAACGTTATCACGAAATAACGTAATATCGAAATTCCAAATTAATGAAACAATGAAAATTGTACTCATCGGCAGGGGACGGCTGGCAACGAATCTGGAGAGAGCGTTGCTGGCGGCTGGTCACGAGGTAGCTAGCATCAACAGCCGTACGTTAGAGGGGCTGTCGCGCGAGGCGGATATTTTCATCATTGCCGTGAAGGACTCGGCACTGCAGGACGTGGTTCGTGAAGCCACGAAGGGTAGGGAGGACCAGCTGTTTGTGCATACGGCGGGGTCAATGTCGCTGAACGTGTTTGAAGGCTGCACGACACGCTATGGGGTGTTCTATCCTATGCAGACGTTCTCGAAAGAGCATCAGGCGGACTTCAGCGTGATTCCCTTTTTTTTGGAAGCCAACGGCTCGGAGGCGCTGGCTACGCTGCATGCGCTGGCTAGCAGTATCAGCGGAAACGTGTATGAACTGACTACCGAAGAACGTAAACAGCTGCATCTGGCAGCGGTGTTTGCCTGTAATTTCGCCAACCACTGCTACGACATGGCGGCTACGTTGCTTGAGCGGCATGGATTGTCATTTACGGTGCTGCTGCCGCTGATTGACGAGACGGCACGCAAGGTGCATGATTTGCACCCGCGTCTAGCCCAGACGGGACCTGCCGTGCGCTACGACGAAAACGTCATTGGCATTCAAAGCAACCTGCTGGCAGAGCAATCCGACCTTCAGCGTATCTACCTGTTAATGTCGCAGCACATCTACGAATATGCCACGCAACCAACTATTAACAAAGAATAAAACTTAGCATCATGATTGATTACAATCTGAAGAAAATACGAACCATCATCTTCGACATAGACGGTGTGCTGTCATCGGAGACCATTCCATTGGGAGCGGACGGCGTGCCTTGTCGCACGGTGAATATCAAGGACGGTTATGCCATTCAGTTGGCTATGAAGGCAGGCTTGCGCATCGCCATCATCACCGGCTGCAAGATAGAGGCTGTGGGTCTGCGCTACGAAGGACTCGGCGTAAAGGATATTTATCTAGGCTCAGCCGTGAAGATTGAGACTTACGAAGAGTATGTCTCGAAGTACGGCTACAAGGACGACGAGGTGATGTATATGGGCGACGACATCCCCGATTTGGAAATCATGCGACGCGTGGGCTGTCCCGTGTGTCCGAAGGATGCCTGTCCGGAAATCAAGGCTGCCAGCATCTATGTCAGCGACTACTATGGTGGTAGCGGGTGCGGCCGCGATGTGATAGAACAAACGCTGCAGGCCCAGGGCAAGTGGCTACAGAAAGAGAATGCATTCGGATGGTAAGTTCTTTTAACTTTGAACTTTATGATTACCTATAAGATCATATTGGCGTCGAATTCGCCAAGGCGGAAAGAGTTGCTGGCAGGAATAGACCTTGACTTTGAGGTGCGCGTCATGGATGGCATTGACGAGAGTTATCCTGACACACTGCCGACGAAGGATATTGCCGAATACATTTCGAAGAAGAAGGCTGAGGCGTATCGCGAGACGATGGCCAGCGACGAGTTAGTGATTACTGCCGATACCATTGTGGTGTTGGGACAACAGGTGATGGGAAAGCCCAAGGATGCTGATGAAGCAAAGAGCATGCTCCGACAGCTGAGTGGAAGGACGCATCAGGTCATTACTGGCGTTACCTTGACTACTACAAACCGTCAGATGAGTTTTTCGGTTGAAACTGATGTGACGTTCAAGATGCTGAGCGATGAGGAAATCAACTACTACATTACCCACTACCGTCCCTACGACAAGGCAGGAGCCTATGGTATTCAGGAGTGGATTGGCCACATCGGTGTGACGGGCATGAGCGGCAGTTATTTCAATGTCATGGGACTCCCCGTGCAACGTATTTATGAAGCACTTAATACGTTCTCGAGATGAATACACCTTACTATATGATAGAGGAACAGCGGTTACGCCGGAACTTAGCATTGATTCAGGACGTGGCACGCCGCACGGAGTCAGAGTGGATACTGGCTTTCAAGGCATTCGCCCTGTGGAAGACCTTCCCCATTTTCCGTGAGTATATCCGTTCGACGACTGCCAGCTCGCTGTCGGAGGCCCGTCTAGCTTTCGACGAGTTTGGTGCGAAGGCACATACCTATTCGCCAGCCTATAAGGATGACGAGTTCGACGATATCGTCTGTTGTTCCAGTCATCTGACGTTTAATTCGCTGAACCAATATGAGCGTTTTCATCGGCGTGCTGCGGCATGTTCTGTCGGCCTGCGTGTGAATCCCGAATATTCGGAGGTGGGCACGCTGTTGTACAACCCCTGTGCTCCGGGAACGCGCTTTGGCGTAACTGCCGACAAGTTGCCTGAGCAGTTGCCTGGCGACATTCGCGGTTTCCATTGCCACTGCCACTGCGAGAGTGGGGCCGATGTGTTCCAACGGACACTGCATCATATCGAGGAAAAATTTGCACGGTGGTTTCCGCAATTGGAGTGGATTAACTTCGGTGGCGGACATCTGGTGACACGTAGTGATTACGATATAGAATTGCTAGTTCATGTGATGCAAACATTCCATGCCCGCTGGCCCCATTTGAAGGTGATCTTTGAACCCGGCAGTGCCTTTGCCTGGCAAACGGGACCGCTGGTGGCTCAGGTCGTCGACGTGGTGGAGGACAAGGGTATCCGTACCGCCATTCTCGACGTCAGTTTCACCTGTCACATGCCCGACTGTCTGGAGATGCCTTACTTCCCAGACGTGCGTGGTGCTGAGCACATCGACACTGATGAAACAAATCATATCTCTCACTTCTCACCTCTCACTTCTCATCTCTACCGTCTTGGCGGCAACAGCTGTCTCTCCGGTGATTTTATGGGCTACTGGCAGTTTGACCATGAGTTGCAGGTGGGTGAGGAAATTATCTTCGAGGACATGATTCATTACACCACTGTGAAGACCAATACTTTCAATGGCATCAGTCATCCTGCTATCTGTATGCTTCGTGCAGATGGTACGCTGGATGTGCTTCGCAGCTTTACCTACGAAGACTATCGCGACCGAATGGATTAATCAGTTTCGATTTTTGCTATGTCATGGCAAAATACCTTCATTTGCATAACTCCCAGAATGCGACGGCAGCAGCTGCTGCTACGTTCAGGGAGTCAACCCCATGAGCCATGGGAATGCGGACGGTATAATCGGCCTCATGGATAGTCTGCTGGGGCAGTCCGTCGCCCTCTGTCCCCATGATAATAGCCAATCGGGGTTCTGCTTTCAGACAGGCATCGTTCAACGCGATGCTTTGGTCGGAAAGAGCCATGGCTGCTGTGCGGAAGCCATAGTCGTGCAGCGAGGAAATCGGTGTGTCGAGCCACGTCCAAGGTACAAGGAACACGCTACCCATCGAGACGCGTACAGCCCTTCGGTTCAATGGGTCGCAGGTGTTGCGGGTCAGCAGCACGGCATCAATGCCCAATGCTGCTGCCGAACGGAAGATGGCTCCGATGTTGGTAGTGTCGGTGACGGCCTCGATGACCACTACGCGACGTGCATTCCTGAGCACTTCTTCGAGTGTGGGTAGCGGACGTCGGTGCATGGCACACAGCACGCCGCGCGTAAGGGTATAGCCTGTGAGCTGAGCGAGCAGTTCGCGGCTACCAGTATAAATAGGTACGCGCGAGGACACTCGCTCTATGATGTCGTGTGCATCACCCTCGATATGTTTCCGCTCGCAGAGCAGGGCCATAGGTTGCCACCCAGCATCCAGTGCCACGCGGATCACCTTGGGACTTTCGGCAATGAACAACCCTTTGTCAGGTTCCAGCTCCATGCGTAGCTGTGCTTCAGTGAGTCGGCTGAACAGATTGACACGAGGATCGTCGAGGGTGGTGATTTCAATCATCAGGTAAACTGAATATCTTTTGTTGTCAAAGCAGCGTTGCCAGATGGTCGATTATATCGTGGGCAACGTCCCGCTTGCTCTTACGCCCGAAATTCTGCTGACCCGTTGCTGAGATAATACTGATTTGGTTCTCGTCAGACTGGAAACAGGTTCCTTCGTTGCGGAGTGAGTTCAGCACGATGAAGTCGAGGTTTTTCTTCTGTAGCTTCTTTTGGGCGTTGGCTTGTTCGTCGTTGGTTTCCAAGGCAAAGCCCACCAGTACTTGTCCCCCTCGTTTCATACATCCCAGCTTGGCAGCGATGTCAGGGTTCGACGTCAGACGAAGCTGCAGGTCGTCTCCCTCACGTTTTATCTTCTGGTCTGCCTTGTGTTCAGGACGGAAGTCGGCTACAGCAGCACATAGAATAGCTGCATCGCATTGGGGGAATGCCTTGGTGGCAGCGTCGTACATGTCTTGACAGCTCTCCACGTCGATGCGCGTCATTAATTGAGAATGGAGCGTGGAGAGCTGAGCATTGACGGGTCCTGCAATGAGGGTGACCTTGGCTCCGCGTCGCACACACTCTTCGGCAAGTGCAAAACCCATTTTGCCGCTGGAATAGTTGCCGATGAAGCGTACGGGATCAATTTTCTCATGCGTAGGACCTGCTGTTATCATGATGTGCTTGTCCTGCAAGTCCTTCTGTTCAAAGAAATAATCCAGATAGGCAACAATCAGTTCGGGCTCTTCCATACGTCCTTTGCCTTCTAGTCCGGAGGCGAGGAAACCGCTCTGGGGTTCGATGATATGGTTGCCGAACTCCTTCAGTCGTTCCATGTTCTGCTGCGTAGTGGGATGCTGGTACATGTCGAGATCCATAGCTGGGGCGATGAACACAGGAGCCTTCATCGACAGGTAGGTGGTAATCAGCATATTGTCGGCAATGCCATTGGCCATCTTTCCCAATGTTGATGCTGTACAAGGGGCGATGAGCATAGCATCGGCCCACAGTCCTAATGCAACATGTGAATGCCACGTGCCGTCACGCTGCGAGAAGAAGTCGCTGATGACGGGCTTCTGTGTCAGTGCCGAGAGCGTAATCGGAGTGATGAACTCTTTGCCGGCAGGGGTGATGACGACCTGCACTTCGGCTCCGGCCTTGACAAGGGCGCGGATGATGAGGCAGGCCTTATAGGCAGCAATAGAACCAGTAATGCCTAATACGATTTTCTTTCCTTTGAGCATGGTAGTTATTTTATGAAGAAACGGGGCTGAACCCCGTTTCACATTTATTTGTTGGCTTCGCGTAGACGAATGCGGGTCAGTACCTGTTTGGTATTATAGGTGAAATCGCCTGCAAGAATCCAGCTGTAGTAGCCCGGATCCATCTGCAGTACTTTTGCCACAGGGAGTCCCTTGTGTTTGCCAAAGTTGAAGACCTCAGTACGTACGCCATCGATCTCGGCCCATATGATGCGTCCAGCAAAGTCGACGTTGTCGTTCTGTTTCGAGAATTCTGCCAACTTGTCCATATCGTTCTCCAGCACTTTCTCCGGATCCTCGTTGGCACCTGGGGCATACTTGTCGAGTTCACCCATCAGCACACGATAGGTAGCTTCGGTATCCTGATCGGCACGGTGCGCCTCGAAGTCTTCCTCCATCTTGCGACCGCAATAGAATTTGTAGGCTGAAGCCAGGTTGCGACGCTCCATTTTCTTGAAGATGGTGCAGGCATCAATGAGTCGGCACTTGGAGAAATCGAAGTCGATGCCTGCGCGCAGGAATTCTTCAGCCAGCAGGGGGACGTCGAAGAAGTTGGAGTTAAAGCCAGCGATATCGCTGCCCTTGAAGATCTCTTCCAGCTTTTTTGCCAGCTGCTTGAAAGTGGGCTTGTCCTTCAGGTCGTCATCAGTGAATCCTGTCAGCTGGGTGATAAACGGGTCGAGTGGCTTCTCAGGATTGATGAGTTCGTTGCCTCGTTCCTCGCGTCCGTCGGGATACACCTTAATATAAGATATCTGGATGATACGGTCTTTGACCAAATCAAGTCCCGTAGTCTCTACGTCAAAAACGACAAGCGGTTTCTGTAAGTTCAGTTTCATTGCGAATGTTCATTAGTCGTTAATCAACATGGGCATCATCAGCATCAGGACATCCTGATTCTCGGGCTGTTCGCTAGGCAGTACGAGTCCGGCACGGCTGGGATCTGCCAGCTGTATGAGTACGTCGGTGCAGTCGAAGTTGTTGAGAATCTCGATGAATGAAGAACCTTTGAAACCGATGCTCATGGGCTGGCCGTCATATTGGCAGGCCATACGCTCGGTAGCGGTCTTCGAGAAGTCGTAATCCTCGGCATCCAGTTGCAGCGTGCCACCCTCGACGTGGAAACGAATCAGGTTTGATGAGTCGTTGGCAAAGGGCTGTACGCGGCGCAGAGCTGCCAAGAGTCCCAGACGGTCGACGGTGATCTGATTGGGATTGTTCTGTGGAATGACAGAGTTGTAGTTGGGATAGCGGCCTTCGATGAGACGGCAGGTTATCTCGCCGTCGCCAAAGTCAATCTGAGCATTGCGCTCATCGAAACGGATGATGACATCCTCGCCGTCCTTACCCAGCAGATTCTTCAGCAGTGAAGCGGGCTTCTTAGGCAGGATGAACGATGCGGGCTGCTCGCTGCGGATGTTGAGCACCTTGTTGCGAACCAGTTTGTGACCATCGGAGGCTACTACTGCCAGATAGTCGGGTGTGAGGTCGAAATAGATGCCGTTCATGACGGGGCGCAGCTCGTCCTGTGCCGTGGCAAACAGTGAGCGGTTGATGTTCTCGGCGAGCAGGGCATTGCTGATGACAATCTCGGTGGCATTGTCGCTGATGCTCTGGGTGGCTGGGTACTCGTCAGCACTCTCGACGGGCAGCGAGAACATACCGTTCTGATAGCTGATCTTGGCGATATTAACCTGCAGGTCGACGTCGAAGGTAATGGGCTGCTCGGAGAATCCCTTGACAGCTTCGAGTAAGTCGTGGTTGCCAACGGCAAAGCGTCCGTTTCCATCGCTTTCGGTCAGCACAACCTCTGTCTTCATGACGTTCTCGCTGTCGGATGCCGTCAGTCGGAGCACATTGTCCTGAATGTCGAACACGAAGTCTGCCAGGATAGGTAGAGAATTCTTACTGTTGATGACTCTTGAAAGAGCGTTGAGCTTGCTGCTAAGTGCAGTACTTGATACTGTAAATCTCATTTGTATTTCTGTTTTTAGTTCATTTTCTGTTCTAATTGAGCACAAAAATACAAAAACTATTGCTCAATTGCAAAAATATTTGCCGAAAAATGCTCTTTTTTAATTTATTTTCCGTAATTTCGCAATCTGAAAGCAAAAAACAACAAATAAAACAACAATTATTATTATGGAATTAACAGGTAGAATCATTGCCGTATTACCGGCTAATAGTGGTGTTTCGCAGCGCACGGGTAACTCGTGGATGTCGCAGGAGTATGTGATCGAGGTTCCTGGTCAGTATCCCCGCAAGTGTCTGTTTCGCATCTTTGGCGAAGACCGTATCAAGCAGTTTAACATTCAGATGAACGAAGATGTCACAGTTCAGTTTGATATTGATGCTCACGAATACAATGGACGTTGGTTCAATGAAATCCGCGCGTATAATGTCGTTCGTGGTGCTGCTCCTGTTGCTGTAGCTCCCGAGGCTGGTGCTGCTCCATTCCCGCCACAGCAGGCTGCTCCTGCAGCAAATGCCAATGTTGCTCCGTTCCCTCCTGCACAGGAACCCGCAGAAGGTTCTACTGACGACCTGCCATTCTAAGAATGGAAGTATCGGTTGACTGAAAAGTAAAAGTCCAAGACGCGAGCCGTTGCTCCAGTCTTGGACTTATTATTTGGTGCAGGGGAGGTTCCCTTTATTTCAGCTGTTCAGCAACGAACAGTTCCAGTTGTTCGCCACGCAGTCCGCGACGCAGGATTTTTCCGCTTTGGTCGACAACGATGGTGTGAGGAATGCTGGTTACCTGGAAATGCTGGGCAATCTCGTTCTCCCAACCTTTCAGGTCGCTCATCTGCGGCCAGGTGAATCCCAATGCCTCTGTACCCTTTACCCAGGCGTCGATGTTTTCATCCAATGAGATGCCCACGATGCCCAGTCCCTGAGACTGATACTTGTCGTACATCTGAATCATGAAAGGCATTTCCTGTCGGCAGGGACCACACCACGATGCCCAGAAGTCGATGACGGTAATCTTGTTCTTCTTCACTTCTGCCATCAGACTGATTTCCATACCGTCAGGAGTCTTCTGCGTGAAGTCTTGTATCGTGGAACCTTCAGCGGTATTGGCTGCCTTGGAGATCTCTTGTTCCAGCTGCACGATAGCCGGACGCTGCCGCATCTCAGCAGGCAATTCCTTAATCAGTCGCGCACGGTTCTCGTTGTCGATGAGTTCCTCGGGATAGTAGGTCAGGAGGAAATAGCCGAATTCGTTGTCGATATTCTTCTCGGCCGTCTTGACGACGATGCCAGCAAAACGCTGATTCAGACGGTCAATCTGCTCCATGCCTTTCTGCTGCTCTTCCTCCGGCAGGTTGTTGGCATAGATGTGCTCTGCGATGCGGTTAATCTCTTTGCCGATGGACATCACGCTGTCGTTCAGCGTCTGCCACTGGTCGTTACAGTGAGTACCGCTCACACGGGAACCGCCAGGCTGTTCAGTCAGTTTGATGTTGATGGTTCCGGGCTCCAGGAAGAATGCGGCGTTGATTTCGTTGCTGGCAGCGCTGTATACCATGCAAAGCGCCGTAGAGTCGACCTCGCCTTTAGTCTCAAACTTACCGTCTTTGATGATGAGTGTGTCGCTGGGAATACCCGTCAGCAGATCTCTGGTGACGAAGAGTGTGTCTCCGTCGGATAATCCTTCGGCGGTACCGCTGATGGTATAGCTGTTCGACTGGCAGGAGGCCAGTATCGAAACACTAAATAATATACTGACTAGAGATGCTTTCATTGTTGATGACTCTACGGATGGTTTCTGCAAAAAGATCGGCTACGCTGAGCTGTTTCACCTTGGCACAACGCAGTGAGTAGGGGATGGAGTCGGTGAAGACAATCTCCTCCAGTGCCGAGTTCTGTACACGTTCGCTGGCAGGACCGCTCATCACACAGTGTGAGGCACAGGCGCGGACGGTCTTGGCACCGGCTTCCTTCATGATGTCGGCAGCCTTGGTAATGGTTCCGGCTGTGTCCACCATGTCGTCGATAATGACCACATTCTTTCCTTCGACGTCACCGATAATCTGCATCGAAGCTACCACATTGGCACGGGCACGTGTCTTGTTGCAAAGCACCAGCGGACAGCCCAGATATTTGGCGTAGGTGTTGGCACGCTTCGAACCACCGACATCGGGCGAAGCAATGACGAGGTCTTCCAGGTGTAGGCTCTGCAGATAGGGGAGAATGACGTTCGAAGCATAGAGATGGTCGACGGGAACATCAAAGAAACCCTGAATCTGGTCGGCATGCAGATCCATCGTGATGACGCGGTTGACACCGGCAGCACTCAGCAGGTCGGCCACCAGTTTGGCACCAATGCTGACACGGGGCTTGTCCTTGCGATCCTGGCGTGCCCATCCGAAGTAGGGGATGACGGCATTGATGGTACGGGCTGAAGCACGCTTCGCCGCATCAATCATCAGCAACAATTCCATCAGATTGTCGGAATTGGGGAATGTGCTTTGTACGAGAAAGATGTCGCGACCGCGTATGCTTTCTTCGTAAGACACGGCAAACTCGCCGTCAGAGAACTTTGTGATGAGCAGTTCTCCGAGCGGACAACCAAGGCTTTGGCAGATTTTCTCTGCGAGGTACTTCGTGGCAGTACCAGAAAACACCATGTAGTTTTTGTTGTTCATAGTTTATCCTATCGCTTTACGTAGTTTCGAAAAATGGTCAATCAGGGCCTGGTAGTCCAGTTCCTGGTGAATATTGAACCGATTCCAGAGGTCACCGCTGATGACAATTCCTCCGAACCCTAAATCCTTTGCCATCTTGACATTATCCAAGTTCATGCCTCCCAAGGCATAGACATGACGATCGATGAGTCCACGACGCGATGCCTCATTCAGTTCGTCAATAGTAAACGAGCTCTTCTGGTTTGGCTCCGTCTGACTGTCGAAGATGTATTTCAGCAACACGTAGTCGGCATTCTTCTTAGCCTCTTTCAGCAGGTCTAGATGGGTGCAGGCTCGGCTGATGTGTCCTCGATAGTTTTTGGGTGCTGGCGTTGTCTCGTTATCAATGTGTATGCCGTGCAACTTGAATTCTTCTTTGAGGTAGAAATTGTCGTGAACGGTAATCTTCGAGTAATAGCTGTCAGGGAGCAACGTCAGCAACCGTTCTGAATAGACGGGTTCCGATCCCGGCTTATACAGATGCAGATTGTCCAGTCCCTCCTCGAAGAGTGACGTCAGAATCTTATCTTCCTCCACGAAAAACGTGGGTTGTGTCATGAGAACGAGTTTCATGCCTCTTAGTTAGCTGATTCGAATTCCTTCAGGAAACGGACATCGTTTTCAGAGAACATGCGGAGGTCTGAAACACGATACTTCAGGTTGGTGATACGCTCGACGCCCATGCCGAAGGCATAGCCGCTATACTCCTTGGAGTCGATGCCGCACTTTTCCAGCACGTTGGGGTCTACCATGCCGCAGCCCAGGATCTCCACCCAGCCGGTATGCTTGCAGAATCCGCATCCCTCACCGCCACAGATGAAGCACGAGATATCCATCTCTGCACTGGGTTCGGTGAACGGGAAGTAGCTGGGGCGCAAACGGATCTGCGTGTCTGCTCCGAACATCTCGCGGGCAAACGACAGCAGCACCTGCTTCAAGTCCGTAAACGACACGTTCTTGTCGATGTACAATCCCTCTACCTGATGGAAGAAACAGTGTGCACGGGCGGTGATGGCCTCGTTACGATATACGCGGCCCGGACAGATGACACGGATGGGTGCCGTCAGCTTGCCGTCTTCGGTGTGCATGTGCTCCATCACGCGGGCTTGTACGCTCGACGTGTGCGAGCGCAGCAGGATGTTCTTGGTGACGTCGTTGGGGTGCTGCGATACGAAGAAGGTGTCCTGCATGTCGCGGGCAGGATGGTCGGCGGCGAAGTTCATCTTCGTGAACACGTGCAAGTCGTCTTCCACCTCGGGACCGTCAGCCAGCACAAAACCCATGCGCGAGAAAATGTCGATGATCTCGTTGGTCACGATGGTCAGCGGATGACGTGTGCCCATCTGAATAGGATAGGGGGTGCGTGTCAGGTCTATGCTTTCGTTGTCACCTTCCTGATTCTCAGTCTGTTCCTTCAGCTGGTTAATCTTTTCCTGAGTCAACTGCTTCAGCTCGTTAATCTTCATGCCCACCGTCTTTTTCTCGTCGGCAGCCACCGTGCGGAAGTCGTTCATCAACTCCGTAATCAGACCTTTACGGCTGAGGTATTTCAAGCGCAGCTGTTCTACTTCTTCTGCGTTTTTAGCACTTAATGTCTGTACTTCTTTCAGAAGTTCGTCAATCTTGTCAAGTATCATATTTTATGTATAGAATTCTATTTTGCCTGCAAAGGTAGGAAAAAAAATGAAGAATGAAGAATGAAGAATGAAGAATTTGCTGCCGCTAAGCATTATTTTGCATTATTTTTGCCATTTGCTCCTGCAACTCTTTTGCTTTCTGTGCTGCCACATCGGCGAAGTCGCCGCCGTTGCTGGCGTAGATAATGCCGCGACTGGAGTTGACGAGCAGTCCTACGTCGCCGTGAATCATGCCGTAGCGGCAGACTTCTTCCAGCGAGCCGCCCTGTGCTCCGACGCCGGGTACGAGCAGGAAGTGGTTGGGCACAATCTTGCGGATATCCTCAAACATCCTGCCCTGGGTGGCACCAACGACATACATCATGTTCTCGTCGGTGCCCCATTGCTGCGAAGTCTTCAGCACTTTCTCGAACAATCGCTCGCCCGTCTGGTCTTCCGTCAGCTGGAAGTCGTGCGAACCCTTGTTGCTTGTCAGTGCCAACAGGATGACCCACTTGCCCTCATAGCCGAGGAAAGGCGTCACCGAGTCCTCGCCCATGTAGGGAGCTACGGTCAGCGAGTCTACGTCGTATTCCTCGAAAAAGGTGCGGGCATACATGGCCGAGGTGTTGCCGATATCCCCTCGTTTGGCATCGGCAATGATGAAGTGGGTGGGGTAGTGCTCTTTCAAGTACTTGATGGTCTTGTCGAACGACATCAACCCCTTCACGCCGAAAGCCTCGTAGAACGCCAGATTGGGCTTGTACGACACGCAATAGGGTGCCGTAGCGTCGATGATGGCTTTATTGAACGTGAAGATGGGGTCTTCCTCTGTCAGCAGATGCTGGGGTACTTTTTTCAGGTCGGTATCAAGACCCACGCAGAGAAACGACTGCTTCTCCTGAATCTGTTGTATGAGTTGTTGTCTTGTCATGATTTGTATTCCTTGAATATTTTAACAATTAAACGGATGCAGAATTTTGCAGTAATGAACACGAGAATCCAAATGAGCATCCAGGCCCAAAAGTTATGTTTACCATAACGTTCGGCAAAATACACAGCGGGCAGTATAGCTAAGAAGTCAGGCCACTGTTGAATGGTGTTGGCCCATGTCCATTCTTTTTTAACTTCTTTCCAAAATCCCATAATTCAATTATAATTCTGATTCTTTCATTCTTTCTGCATTTTCAGCCACGGTCAGGGCGTCAATCATGGGTTGGATATCGCCAGCCAGGAATCCCTGCAGGTCGTGAGTTGTATAGCCGATGCGGTGGTCCGTCACGCGGCCCTGCGGGAAGTTGTAGGTGCGGATTTTCGCACTTCGGTCACCCGTCGACACCAGACTCTTACGGCGCGAGGCAATGTCGTCCATATACTTCTGATGCTCCTTGTCATATATAAAGGTATACAGGCGCGAGAGGGCGCGTTCCTTATTTTTAGGCTGGTCGCGCGTCTCGGTACACTCGATGAGGATTTCCTCCGTTTCGCCTGTATTCGGGTTCTTCCACATATAGCGCAGACGCACACCCGATTCCACCTTGTTCACGTTCTGACCACCGGCACCCGAGCTACGGAAGGTGTCCCACTTGATTTCGCCCTCGTTCACATGCACCTCGAACTTGTCTGCCTCGGGCAGTACGGCAACAGTCGCTGCCGAGGTGTGCATGCGGCCCTGCGTCTCGGTGGCAGGTACACGCTGCACGCGGTGCACGCCGCTTTCGTATTTCAGCGTGCCATACACATCGGCACCACTCACGGCGAAGTCAATCTCCTTGAAACCACCCACGGCACCCTCCGAGACACTCGTAATGCTCAGCGTCCAACCCTTCGAGTCACAATAGTTCTTATACATTTTGAACAGGTCGCCCGCAAACAGCGCAGCCTCGTCACCGCCCGTTCCGGCACGGATTTCCATCTGCACGTTCTTCGCGTCCTCAGGATCCTTAGGAATCAGCGCAATCTTGATCTCCTCCTCCAGTTTGGGCTGCAGCTCCTCGTTCATGGCCAGCTCCTCGCGAGCCATCTCCTTCATGTCCGGGTCACTCTCGTTAGCCAGAATGTCCTTAGCCTCTTTGATGCCGTTCAGACAGGCTATGTAGCGCTTGCGGGCATCCATGATGTCGCCCAGGTCCTTGTATTCCTTTGTCAGTTTCACGAAACGCTGCTGGTCGGCTATCACGTCAGGGTCGGTAATCAGCGTCGACACCTCCTCGAACCTGGCCTCCAGCCCGTCCAGTTTCTGCAAAATGCTGTTGCTTGTTTCTGCCATTTTTTCTTCGTTGCTTTGTAATTTGCGTGCAAAGGTACGAATAAGTGAGCAAAATGCAAAAGGAAAACTTGTTTTTCTTTTCATTTTCGAGCGAGAGTACCTTCTCCAAAGGAGAAAGTTACAAAAAAAAAATCGGACCGACCAACCATCAGCCCGACTTTTTCACATCAATTCGTTGTTCAGAAGGGTCCGTACCCCATGCACGAGGTTGTCCCCAGTGCGGTCAGTGCCGCCGACAGTGCCGCAATCGCTATGCGAATCACGACTTCCCAAAAACTGTTCTTCTTCATAAGCTTTTCTTTTTAGCTTCCCATTTCGAATCCACCTGAGTTGTCGTCGCCAGAGGAGCTCTTGTAGAGCGTCTTGCTGGCTACCGAGCTGCTCACACCATCCTTGATGGCGATGGCCTTGACGGTCGTAGTCTCATCGACAGTGAAGGGCTGAGAGTACAGCGTGTCGTTCGTGTCGGGGTCGTCACCGTTCACCGAGTAGTAGATGCTGGCGCCCTCAGGACCCGAGATGC
>SUYI01000017.1 GCA_015060485.1 Prevotella sp.
TGCGGAAATAGCTCAGTTGATAGAGCACTAGCCTTCCAAGCTGGGGGTCGCGGGTTTGAGCCCCGTTTTCCGCTCACGACTCGCTGTTATAGCTCAGTGGTAGAGCACTTCCTTGGTAAGGAAGAGGTCCTGAGTTCAAATCTCAGTAACAGCTCTTAGAGAAAACGACGATTTAAATCGGAATATTCATTTATAAAACAATAAAAAAGAAAAGCTATGGCTAAAGAGAATTTTGTGCGCACCAAACCGCACGTAAACATTGGTACAATTGGTCACGTTGACCATGGTAAGACTACTCTGACTGCTGCTATCACCACTGTGCTGGCTAAGCAGGGTCTTTCTGAGATCAAGTCTTTCGACCAGATCGACAATGCTCCTGAGGAGAAGGAGCGTGGTATCACCATTAACACCGCTCACGTAGAGTATGAGACCAAGCTGCGTCACTACGCTCACGTTGACTGCCCGGGCCACGCCGACTATGTGAAGAACATGGTAACTGGTGCTGCTCAGATGGACGGTGCTATCCTCGTTGTTGCTGCAACTGACGGTCCTATGCCTCAGACCCGTGAGCACGTTCTGCTCGCTCGTCAGGTGAACGTTCCCCGTCTGGTTGTGTTCCTGAACAAGTGTGATATGGTTGAGGATGAGGAGATGCTGGAGCTCGTTGAGATGGAGGTTCAGGAGATTCTGTCTCAGTATGAGTTCGAGGATGATACTCCTATCATTCGCGGTTCTGCCCTCGGTGCCCTGAACGGTGTTGAGAAGTGGGAGCAGAAGGTGATGGAGCTGATGGATACCTGCGACACTTGGATCCAGGAGCCTCCCCGTGCTACTGACAAGCCCTTCCTGATGCCTGTTGAGGACGTATTCTCAATCACAGGTCGTGGTACTGTTGCTACTGGTCGTATCGAGACTGGTGTGATCCATGTTGGTGATGAGGTTGAGCTGCTCGGTCTCGGTGAGGACAAGAAGTCGGTTGTTACCGGTGTTGAGATGTTCCGTAAGATCCTGGATGAGGGTCAGGCTGGTGATAACGTTGGTCTGCTGCTCCGTGGTATCGACAAGAACGAGATCAAGCGTGGTATGGTGCTCTGCCATCCCGGACAGATCAAGCCCTTCAAGAAGTTCAAGGCTTCTATCTATGTGCTGAAGAAGGAAGAGGGTGGTCGTCACACTCCGTTCGGCAACAAGTATCGTCCCCAGTTCTATCTCCGCACCATGGACTGCACAGGTGAGATTACTCTGCCCGCAGGTGTTGAGATGGTTATGCCTGGTGATAACGTTGAGATCACTGTTGAGCTGATCTACGCTGTTGCTCTGAACCAGGGTCTGCGTTTCGCTATCCGTGAAGGTGGCCGCACCGTTGGTTCTGGTCAGATCACTGAGGTGTTCGAGGACTAAGAGTCTGTTGAGCAGAGGCGACGCCTCTGTCCGCAGTACAACATAACAAAAAGAGGCCCCCGCTTACGGGTGGGGGCTTTCATACGGGAATAGCTCAGTTGGTAGAGCATCGGTCTCCAAAACCGAGGGTCGTGGGTTCGAGTCCTCCTTCCCGTGCCAAGAAAAGAAAAGACGTATGATTAAGAAATTCATCAATTACTGCAAGGCCTGTTATGATGAGCTTGCTCACAAGGTGACATGGCCTTCATACAAGGAGCTGACGCAGAGCGCCGTGGTGGTGCTTTCGGCTTCTTTGATTATTGCTGTTGTGGTATGGCTGATGGACGTGGTGTTCAAGGCCGTTATGAGTTCTATTTATCCTAACTAATCGGAAAAGATGTCGGATACAACGGGAATGAAGTGGTACGTCCTGCGCTCTGTCAGTGGCAAGGAAGGCAAGGTCAAGGAGTTCATCGACAATGCTAAGAAGCATAACGATGTGCTCGAATCTCACGTTGGTGAGGTTCTGCTGCCTACTGAGAAGTATGCCGTGCTGCAGAATGGCAAGCGTGTGGTGAAGGAGAAGCTCTTCCTGCCGGGTTATGTGTTGGTACAGGCCACGTTGCAGGGTGAGGTTGCCCATATGCTGCGTTTCATCCCTAACGTATTAGGTTTTCTGGGAGGCATGGATAATCCCCAGGTGGTCAAGCAGTCGGAGATTAACCGCATCCTCGGTAATGCCGAAGAGACTACCATCGACAATGTTGAGTTGGCCATTCCCTATCAGGTGGACGAGTCTGTGAAGGTTACTGACGGTCCGTTCAGCGGATTCACCGGTGTCATCGAGGAGGTGAATACCGAGAAGCGCAAGCTGAAGGTGATGGTGAAGATTTTCGGTCGTAAGACCCCCTTGGAACTTAATTTCACGCAAGTAGAGAAAGAATAGGGCGTATGTTACGGTACGTCCGTTCTATATACGGTCTCGGGAGGCTTCCACTCCTGTGGCATATATATAAATTCAATTAATAATAAACAGAAATGGCTAAAGAAGTTGCTGGATTAATCAAATTACAGATTAAAGGTGGCGCTGCGAATCCCTCACCCCCCGTTGGACCTGCACTGGGTTCTAAGGGTATTAACATCATGGGATTCTGCAAAGAGTTCAACGCCAGAACCCAGGATAAGGCAGGAAAGATTCTTCCTGTCGTTATTACCTACTATGCTGACAAGTCATTCAGTTTTATCATTAAGACTCCTCCCGCAGCCGTACAGCTGTTGGAAGCTGCAAAGGTCAAGGGCGGTTCTGCCCAGCCTAACCGTAAGAAGGTGGCCAGTGTCACCTGGGATCAGGTACGTGCCATTGCAGAGGACAAGATGAGCGATTTGAACTGCTTCACTGTCGAGTCGGCTATGAAACTGATTGCCGGAACAGCTCGTAGTATGGGTATCACTGTTAAAGGGGACTTCCCTGGTAAATAATAAATAACTTCAATTAGAAACATGAGTAAACTGACAAAAAATCAAAAGTTGGTAGCTGATAAGGTTGAAGCAGGGAAAGCATACTCTTTACAGGAAGCCGCTGCGCTGGTGAAGGAAATTACCACCACGAAGTTTGAGGCTTCTGTAGATATCGACGTACGCTTGGGTGTAGATCCTCGTAAGGCCAACCAGATGGTACGTGGCGTGGTGTCACTGCCTAATGGTACTGGTAAGGTTACGCGAGTGCTCGCTCTCTGTACTCCCGATCAGGAAGAAGCTGCTAAGGAAGCTGGTGCCGACTATGTTGGTCTGGACGAGTATATCGACAAGATCAAGCAGGGTTGGGCCGATGTTGATGTGATTATTACGATGCCCTCTTGCATGGGTAAGCTGGGTCCCCTCGGACGTTTCCTGGGTCCCCGTGGTTTGATGCCAAACCCCAAGAGCGGTACTGTAACTATGGACGTTGCTAAGGCAGTCAAGGAAGTAAAGCAGGGTAAGATTGACTTCAAGGTGGACAAGGCTGGTATCATCCACGCCTCCATTGGTAAGGTGACCTTCACTCCTGAGCAGATCTACGGAAATGCCAAGGAGTTCCTGCAGACCATTATCAAGCTGAAGCCGGCTGCTGCCAAGGGTACATACATGAAGAGTATCTTTATCTCCAGCACCATGAGCGCTGGTATCAAGGTAGATCCTAAATCAGTTGAATAACTCGTAAAAAGTTTAGTAAAATGAAAAAGGAATTAAAAGATACTATCGTAGTAGAACTTGGACAGAAGCTGAAGGAGTTTCCCCATTTCTATCTGGTAGACACTACCGGACTGAATGCGGAGCAGACTAGCAATCTCCGTCGCAAGTGCTTCAAGAACGAGATCAAGATGGTCGTTGTGAAGAATACTCTTCTGCACAAGGCTTTCGAGGCCTCTGATATCGATTTCTCACCTCTGTATGAGGCTTTGAAGGGCAATACGGCTGTGATGTTCACACAGAACGCCAATGTTCCCGCCAAGCTGCTGATGGAGTATAAGAAGGACGGTATCCCTGCGCTGAAGGCTGCATATGCCGAGGAAGGATTCTTTGTAGGTGCTGACAAGTTGGAGGAACTCGTTGCCATCAAGAGCAAGAACGAGCTCATCGCCGACGTTGTGGCTCTGCTGCAGTCTCCGATCAAGAACGTTGTTTCTGGTCTGAATGCTGGTGGCAAGATCCACGGTCTGCTGGACGCTATCGCTGAGCGTAACAAATAAGCGAAGAGAGAAATAACAAACATTAACATTAAAAAACAATTAAAATTTTAAATAAAATGGCAGATATTAAAGCTATTGCTGAAGAGTTGGTAAACCTCTCAGTGAAGGAAGTTCAAGAGTTGGCAACAGTCCTGAAGGACGAGTATGGAATTGAGCCCGCTGCAGCCGCTGTTGCTGTAGCTGCTGGTCCCGCTGCTGGCGGTGCCGCTGAGGCTGCTGAGGAGAAGTCTTCTTTCGACGTTGTTCTGAAGGAGGCTGGTGCTGCTAAGCTGCAGGTTGTAAAGGCCGTTAAGGAAGCTTGCGGTCTTGGTCTGAAGGAAGCTAAGGACCTCGTAGACGGTGCTCCTTCTACTCTGAAGGAAGGCCTGAGCAAGGACGAGGCTGAGAACCTGAAGAAGGCTATCGAAGAGGCTGGTGCCGTCGTTGAGCTGAAGTAATTCAGAAGACAACAATAACAAAGTGGTTGGGAGCTCTCCAGTAGAGGGTTCCCGGCCATTTTTTGTCTTTTCTAGTATTTCTAGATTGTCTAGATGTGCTAGATTATCTAGAAGAATAAACCAGAAGAATATATGGCAACAAAGAAGAAAACAGAAAACAGAGTAAGCTTTGGCAGCGTCAAGAATCCCATGCCCTTTCCGGATTTCCTTGATGTGCAATTAAAGTCTTTCAGAGACTTCCTGCAGTTAGACACTCCGCCTGAGGAACGCAAGAACGACGGTTTGTATAAGGTGTTCGCTGAGAACTTCCCTATCACCGACACGCGTAATAATTTCGTCCTTGAGTTCCTGGATTACTACATCGACCCGCCCCGTTACACCATTGACGAGTGTCTGGAGCGCGGTCTGACCTATAGTGTACCTTTGAAGGCTAAGTTGAAGCTCTATTGCACGGATCCCGACCACGAGGATTTCGACATGGCTATCCAGGACGTGTTCCTGGGTCCCATACCCTATATGACCCAGAACGGTACGTTCGTCATCAACGGTGCTGAGCGCGTTGTCGTATCCCAGCTGCACCGTTCCCCCGGTGTGTTCTTCGGTCAGAACGTACATGCCAACGGTACGCTGCTCTACAGTGCCCGTATCATTCCTTTCAAGGGTAGCTGGATAGAGTTTGCCACCGACATCAATAACGTGATGTACGCGTACATTGATCGTAAGAAGAAGCTGCCTGTCACTACTTTGCTGCGTGCCATCGGTTTTGAGACCGATAAGGACATTCTGGAAATCTTCAACCTTGCTGAAGAGGTGAAGGTCAACAAGAAGGCCCTGAAGGAAGTCATCGGTATGAAGCTTGCCGCCCGTGTGCTGAAGAGCTGGAACGAGGACTTCGTCGATGAGGATACCGGTGAGGTCGTTTCCATCGAGCGTAACGAGGTCATCATGGAGCGTGAGACCGAGATTACCGAGGACAACATGATGGACATTCTGGAGAGTGGTGCCAACACCATCCTTGTCCACAAGGACGAGGCTGTCGCCCAGGACTTCTCCATCATCTTCAACACCCTGCAGAAAGACCCGTCGAACTCAGAGAAGGAAGCTGTGCTGTACATCTACCGTCAGCTGCGTAATGCAGATCCTGCCGATGATGCCAGTGCCCGTGAGGTTATCCAGAACCTGTTCTTCTCGGACAAGCGCTATGACCTGGGTGATGTAGGTCGTTACCGTATCAACAAGAAGCTTGGTCTGGAAACGGATATGGATGTCCGTGTGCTGACCAAGGAAGATATCATTGAGATTATCAAATATCTCATCCAGCTGATCAATTCGAAGGCTACTGTCGACGATATCGACCACCTGTCGAACCGTCGTGTGCGTACTGTCGGTGAGCAGCTGTCGAACCAGTTCTCGATTGGTCTGGCTCGTATGAGCCGTACCATTCGTGAGCGCATGAATGTCCGTGACAACGAGGTGTTCACCCCGACGGACCTGATCAATGCCAAGACCATCTCGAGCGTGATCAATTCGTTCTTCGGCACGAACCCCCTGTCGCAGTTCATGGACCAGACCAACCCGCTGGCCGAGGTGACCCACAAGCGTCGTCTCTCTGCCCTGGGTCCTGGCGGTCTGTCGCGTGAGCGTGCCGGTTTCGAGGTACGTGACGTACACTACACCCACTACGGCCGTCTCTGTCCGATTGAGAGCCCTGAAGGCCCGAACATCGGTCTGATTTCGTCGTTGTGTGTGTATGCCAAGATTAATGAGCTTGGCTTCATCGAGACTCCTTACCGTAAGGTGGAGAATGGTGTGGCCAACCTGAATAACGACGATATCGTATACCTGACTGCTGAGGAAGAGTCAGAGCACGTCATCGGTCAGGGTAATGCCCCGTTGCGTGACGACGGTACCTTTATCCGCAAGGTCGTGAAGTGCCGTCAGGATGCCGACTTCCCCGTCGTGCCCCCTGCACAGGTCGACCTGATGGATGTCTCGCCCCAGCAGATTGCCTCTATTGCCGCTTCGCTCATTCCGTTCCTGGAGCACGATGATGCCCACCGTGCGCTGATGGGATCGAACATGATGCGCCAGGCAGTGCCCCTGCTGCACAACGAGGCACCTATTGTGGGTACCGGTATTGAGAAGCAGGTCTGCGAGGACTCTCGTACGATGATTACTGCCGAGGGCGATGGTGTCATCGACTACGTAGACGCTACCACTATCCGTATCCTGTATGACCGTACAGACGACGAGGAATTCGTCAGCTTCGAGCCCGCCTTGAAGGAGTACCGCATTCCCAAGTTCCGTCGTACGAACCAGAATATGACCATCGACCTGCGTCCTATCTGTGACAAGGGTCAGCGTGTGAAGAAGGGCGACATCCTGACTGAGGGCTATGCTACCGAGAATGGTGAGCTGGCTCTAGGTCGTAACCTGCTTGTGGCTTACATGCCTTGGAAGGGTTACAACTACGAGGATGCCATCGTGCTTAACGAGCGCATCGTCCGTGAGGACGTGCTGACCTCTGTACACGTCGATGAGTATTCGCTGGATGTCCGCGAGACCAAGCGCGGTGCTGAGGAGTTCACTGCCGATATCCCCAATGTCAGCGAGGAGGCTACCAAGGATTTGGACGACAACGGTATTATCCGTGTCGGTGCCCGTGTAGAGCCCGGTGACATCCTGATCGGTAAGATCTCACCGAAGGGTGAGAGCGATCCCTCGCCTGAGGAGAAACTGTTGCGTGCCATCTTCGGTGACAAGGCTGGTGATGTGAAGGACTCTTCGCTGAAGGCCAATCCTTCGCTGACTGGTGTCATCATCGACAAGAAGCTGTTTACGCGTGCCGTGAAGACCCGTCAGACCAAGCAGCAGGACAAGATCACGCTGGCAAAGATTGACGAGGAGTATCAGGCAAAGATCGACGATTTGAAGGACATCCTGATCGAGAAGCTGATGACCCTGACGAAGGGCAAGACCTCGATGGGAGTGAAGGACTATACCGGTGCTGAGATTATTGCCAAGGGTGCCAAGTTCACGATGACCGCCCTGAAGAATCTCGAGTATGGTGACATCCAGTTGAGCAACTGGACCAACGACGAGCGCAAGAACGAGCTTATTGCCAAGTTGGTGATTAACTATATGAAGAAGTTCAAGCTGCTGGATGCTGAGAACAAGCGTAAGAAGTTTGCCATCACCATTGGTGACGAGCTGCCTTCAGGCATCCTGCAGATGGCCAAGGTCTATGTGGCCAAGAAACGTAAGATTGGTGTCGGTGACAAGCTTGCCGGACGTCACGGTAACAAGGGTATCGTGTCGAAGGTGGTACGTCAGGAGGATATGCCGTTCCTTGAGGATGGCCGTCCTGTAGACTTGGTGCTGAACCCGCTGGGTGTGCCTTCACGTATGAACCTCGGTCAGATCTTCGAGGCTATCCTCGGTGCTGCCGGTAAGCGTCTCGGTGTGAAGTTTGCTACGCCTATCTTCGACGGTGCCAAGTTGGAAGACCTTGCCGAGTGGACCGACAAGGCCGGTCTGCCCCGTCTGTGCTCTACCCATCTGTATGATGGTGAGACTGGTGAGAAGTTCGACCAGCCTGCTACGGTAGGTATCACCTACTTCCTGAAGCTCGGCCATATGGTTGAGGACAAGATGCACGCCCGTTCTATCGGTCCGTACAGCTTGATTACCCAGCAGCCCCTTGGTGGTAAGGCCCAGTTTGGTGGCCAGCGTTTCGGTGAGATGGAGGTCTGGGCACTCGAGGCATTCGGTGCATCGCATGTGCTGCAGGAGATTCTGACCATCAAGTCGGATGATGTGGTAGGCCGTTCGAAGGCTTACGAGGCTATCGTCAAGGGTGAGCCCATGCCTACTCCCGGTATTCCTGAGTCGCTCAACGTGCTGTTGCATGAGTTGAAGGGTCTTGGTCTCAGCATCAAGATGGACTAATCTGAGAGTTTAAAGTTTAAAGATTAAAGTTTAAAGATTGAAATATGGCTTTCAAGAAAGATACAAAAGTAAAGAGCAACTTTACCAAGATTACCATCGGACTGGCTTCTCCTGAGGAGATTCTGGAGAGTTCGTTTGGTGAGGTTACCAAGCCTGAGACCATCAACTATCGTACCTACAAGCCCGAGCGCGACGGTCTGTTCTGCGAGCGCATCTTCGGTCCTACGAAGGACTACGAGTGTGCCTGTGGTAAGTACAAGCGTATCCGTTACAAGGGTATCGTCTGTGACCGCTGTGGTGTTGAGGTTACTGAGAAGAAGGTGCGCCGTGAGCGTGTGGGACATATCGAACTGGTGGTTCCCGTGGCTCACATCTGGTATTTCCGCAGCCTGCCCAACAAGATCGGCTATCTGCTGGGTCTGCCCACCAAGAAGCTCGACGCCATCATCTACTACGAGCGTTACGTGGTCATCCAGCCCGGTGTGATGGCTGGCAAGAAGGATTCCGAGGGTAATCCTGCCCTGGGTTCACAGATGTACGACCTGTTGTCGGAAGAGGAGTACAACGAAATTGTCGACAACCTCTCTGAGGACAACTACTATCTGGACGACAGCGATCCCAATAAGTTCATTGCCAAGATGGGTGCTGAGGCCATCTACGACCTGCTCATCAAGCTCGACCTCGATTCGTTGAGCTATGAGCTGCGCGACCGTGCCAACAGCGACTCCTCTGTACAGCGTAAGAACGAGGCCCTGAAGCGCCTGCAGGTGGTTGAGGCTTTCCGTTCGAGTGTCGAGAAGGGCATCAACCGTCCTGAGTGGATGATCATGAAGATCATTCCCGTCACTCCTCCTGAGTTGCGTCCCCTCGTTCCCCTGGATGGCGGTCGTTTTGCCACGTCCGACCTGAACGACCTCTACCGTCGTGTCATCATTCGTAACAACCGTCTGAAGAGACTCATCGAGATTCATGCTCCCGAGGTCATCCTGCGCAACGAGAAGCGTATGTTACAGGAGGCTGTCGACTCGCTGTTCGACAACAGCCGTAAGTCGTCTGCCGTCAAGAGCGAGAGCAACCGTCCGTTGAAGTCACTCTCTGACTCGCTGAAGGGTAAGCAGGGACGTTTCCGTCAGAACCTGCTCGGTAAGCGTGTCGACTATTCTGCACGTTCCGTTATCGTCGTGGGTCCTGAGCTGAAGATGGGTGAGTGCGGTCTGCCTAAACTGATGGCTGCCGAGCTCTATAAGCCGTTTATCATCCGCAAGCTCATCGAGCGCGGTATCGTGAAGACCGTGAAGTCAGCCAAGAAGATTGTCGACCGCCGTGAGCCCGTCATCTGGGATATCCTGGAGAATGTGATGAAGGGTCACCCCGTGCTGTTGAACCGTGCACCAACACTGCACCGTCTGGGTATCCAGGCCTTCCAGCCCAAGCTCATTGAGGGTAAGGCCATCCAGCTGCATCCGTTGGCATGTACGGCCTTCAATGCCGACTTCGACGGTGACCAGATGGCTGTCCACCTCCCTCTGTCGAACGAGGCTATCCTGGAGGCACAGATCCTGATGCTGCAGAGCCATAACATTCTGAACCCTGCCAATGGTGCTCCTATCACCGTTCCTTCACAGGATATGGTGCTCGGACTCTACTATATCTCTAAGATCCGCCCGGGAGCCAAGGGTGAAGGTCTGACCTTCTACGGTCCCGAGGAGGCTATCATTGCTCACAACGAGGGTAAGTGCGACCTGCACGCCCAGGTGAAGGTGATGGTCGACGATATTGTCGACGGCAAGCCCGTCAAGCACATGGTAGAGACCTCTGTGGGCCGTGTCATCGTGAATGGCATCATCCCCGAGCAGGTGGGCTATGTCAACAAGATTATTTCGAAGAAGAGTCTGCGCGACATCATTGCCGACGTCATCAAGAACGTTGGTTTCGCTGAAGCCTGTGAGTTCCTTGACGGTATCAAGAACCTTGGTTACCGCATGGCCTACGAGGCCGGTCTGTCGTTCAACCTTGACGACATCATCATCCCCGAGTCGAAGAAAGACCTGGTGGAGAAGGGTAATGCCGAGGTACAGCAGATTACCGAGAACTATAACATGGGTTTCATTACCGACAACGAGCGTTACAACCAGGTTATCGATACCTGGACCCATATCAACAACGACCTGGGTAATGTGCTGATGAAGGAGATGACCGAGGCCGACCAGGGATTCAACGCCGTATTCATGATGCTCGACTCCGGTGCCCGTGGTTCGAAGGACCAGATTCGTCAGCTCTCTGGTATGCGTGGTCTGATGGCCAAGCCCCAGAAGGCCGGTGCCGAGGGTGCCCAGATTATTGAGAACCCCATTCTGTCGAACTTCAAGGAAGGTATGTCGGTGCTGGAGTACTTCATCTCTACGCACGGTGCCCGTAAGGGTCTGGCCGATACCGCCATGAAGACCGCTGACGCCGGTTATCTGACCCGTCGTCTGGTCGACGTGTCACACGACGTGATTATCAACGAGGAAGACTGCGGTACGCTGCGCGGACTGGTCTGCACCGCCCTGAAGAATGGCGATGAGGTCATCTCTACGCTGTACGAGCGTATCCTCGGTCGTGTGTCAGTACACGATATCATCCATCCGCATACCGGCGAACTCATTGTGGCTGCCGGTGAGGAGATTACCGAGCCTATCGCCCAGGCCATCGAGGACTCACCCATCGAGTCGGTCGAGATTCGTTCCGTGCTCACCTGTGAGTCGAAGCATGGCGTCTGCATGAAGTGCTACGGCCGTAACCTTGCTACCCGTAAGATGGTGCAGAAGGGTGAGGCTGTCGGTGTGATTGCTGCTCAGGCTATCGGTGAGCCTGGTACCCAGCTGACGCTCCGTACGTTCCACGCCGGTGGTGTGGCTGCCAATGCAGCCGCCAATGCCAGCATCGTGGCCAAGAACGATTCGAAGATTGAACTCGAGGAGGTTCGTACCGTACCGTTCGATGAGGATGGCACTGAGTGCGAGATGGTGGTCAGCCGTCTGGGTGAACTCCGTTTCGTCGATGTCAATACCAAGATTGTGCTCTCTACCGTCAACGTTCCTTACGGTTCGTCACTCTATTTCAAGCATGGCGATATCGTGAAGAAGGGCGACAAGATTGCCCAGTGGGACCCGTTCAATGCCGTCATCGTTACCGAGTATGCCGGTACACTGAAGTTCCACGACGTCATCGAAGGTGTCACCTTCCGTGCCGAGACCGATGATACCACCGGTCTGACCGAGAAGATTGTCACTGAGTCGCGCGATAAGCTGAAGGTTCCTACCTGCGACGTCATTGGTGCCGATGGTGAGGTCATCGGAACCTATAACTTCCCTGTGGGTGGTCACGTGGTTGTCGAGGACGGTCAGACCGTCAAGACCGGTGAGACCCTCGTCAAGATTCCCCGTGCTGCTGCCAAGGGTGGTGATATCACCGGTGGTCTGCCCCGTGTCACCGAGCTCTTCGAGGCTCGTAACCCGTCGAACCCCGCTATCGTATCTGAAATCGACGGTGAGGTCACCATGGGTAAGGTGAAGCGTGGTAACCGTGAGATTGTCGTCACCTCGAAGACTGGCGAACAGCGCAAGTATCTGGTATCGCTCTCGAAGCAGATCCTGGTTCAGGAGCACGATGCCGTACGTGCCGGTACGCCGCTCTCTGACGGAGTCATCACTCCTGCCGACATCCTGGCCATCAAGGGTCCCACGGCTGTTCAGGAGTATATCGTCAACGAGGTACAGGACGTGTATCGTCTGCAGGGTGTGAAGATCAACGACAAGCACTTCGAGATCATTGTTCGTCAGATGATGCGCAAGGTACAGATCAACGATCCCGGCGACACCATCTTCCTGGAGCAGGAGATTGTCGACAAGCTCGACTTTGCCGAGGAGAACGACCGCATCTGGGGTAAGAAGGTTGTTACCGATGCCGGTGACTCTGAGAACTTCCAGAAGGGTCAGATTGTCACTGCCCGCAAGCTGCGCGACGAGAACTCTATGCTGAAGCGCCGCGACATGAAGCTCGTTCAGGTGCGCGATGCTGTTCCCGCTACCTCGACGCAGATCCTGCAGGGTATCACCCGTGCCGCTCTGCAAACCAAGTCGTTCATGTCCGCCGCATCGTTCCAGGAGACCACCAAGGTGCTCAACGAGGCTGCTATCCGCGGTAAGAGCGACAACCTGGAGGGCATGAAGGAGAATGTGATCTCTGGTCACCTGATTCCTGCCGGTACCGGTCTGCGCGAGTTCGATAAGATCATTGTCGGCTCGAAGGAAGAGTACGAGCGCATGCAGGCTAACCGCAAGAATGTGCTCGACTTTGCCGAGGAACCCGTCATGGACTAAACGCTGAACAAGCATAAGCAAAAGATAAGACCTCAGCCCATTCTGGAGCTGGGGTCTTTTCTTTTTCTTTTGTTGTGGAAAAAAACAAATTTGATTTTACCCTATAGAGAGTTCCTGGCGATGATACAGAAGGCCATGACATGGGACTGGTACCTGTCAGCCAATAATGCCAAGAAATAAGAAGACATCTTATGCCGTTTTATGCTTATTTCTGCAATTTTGAGGAAATAAAACCGTAAATTCACTCTTATTTCTGTTAAATTTGCGGTAATAAGTGCAATTTCTTTCGTTTTTATTTTTATTTCCTGGTTTTTTTGTGTACATTTGTGGCCAATAAACATAAATGCGTATGAATAATAGGGCACCGTATTTGAATGAACAGATTATAAAAAGGATGAGGAATGACAATCCGTGGTGGGAAACAAATGCCATTCCTCAAGATTTCCATGAGATGCGACATAGACTCTATCTGGATAGTTTTTATCAAGAAGTAACCAATAGAGACATTCGTCGTGGAGTCATATTGATGGGACCGAGACGTATAGGAAAAACGGTCATGATATATCATGTCATTGAAAGACTAATTAATGAGGGTGTGTCTGCACAACGTATTATATATCTGTCTATTGATACTCCGATCTATAATAATATTTCGTTAGAAGAACTCTTTTCATTAGCAATAGAAGCATTGAATTGTGCCAAAGTCCAAGACGACTATTATGTATTCTATGACGAAATACAATATCTGAAAGACTGGGAAGTCCATTTAAAATCAATGATAGACACTTTCCGAAGCGCCAAGTTTATCGCTTCAGGTTCCGCAGCTGCAGCATTGAAGATGAAAAGCAATGAAAGTGGTGCCGGACGATTTACCAATTTTATGCTACCTCCATTGACTTTCAATGAATATATACATTTGCTTAATCTTTATAGTATTATAACTAATAAGCCAAAATATGTTGATGACCCGTTGAGTTCTTATGTTGATACGTTGGATATCGGTAAACTGAACAGTTATTTTATTGACTATATCAATTTTGGCGGTTATCCGGAAATCGTATTTTCAGAAAAGATGAGGCAAGATCCCGGTCAATATATCCGACATGACATCGTTGATAAGGTGTTACTCAGAGACCTTCCAAGTTTGTACGGTATACAGGACACGCAAGAGTTGAACCGCCTTTTTATATATATCGCATATCATTCCGGAGAAGAATTTTCATACGAAGTAATATCCAGAGAATCTGAAATCAAGAAAGAGGTGCTAAAGAAGTATTTGATGTATCTTGAAGCGGCATTCCTCATAAACATTGTTTATAAGGTTGATGCTAATGCAAAAACGATGCAGCGCATAACATCGTTTAAGATATATCTTACTAATCCTTCACTACGTTGTGCACTCTTTTCACCACTTACAGAGACCGACCCGGCGATTGGAGGAATGGTGGAAACTGCTATCTTTGCACAATGGTTACAAACGCGTACGTCTATAATAAAATACGCCAATTGGAATAAGGGGACAGCACCTGGAGAAGTAGATATTGTAGGCATTGATATAGCAAAACAAAAAGCCGAGTGGGCAGTAGAGGTAAAATGGTCAGACCGTTATTTCGATAAACCTGCAGAGTTAAAGTCTCTCCTGTATTTCATGGAAAATAATCATATGGAAAGAGCGTTGGTAACATCGATAACTAAACGTGGCGTAAAACAACTAAGAACGGTTAGATTAGAGTTTATTCCGTCTGCGATTTATGCGTATACTGTTGGCTATAATAGGTTCAAAGCCTTTTTGACCTCACAAAACCTCTAACACATCCACAGCTAATGTGTAAGGTTGATTCTTTTGTTATAACAAATGCTCCGTCCCTTCGTTACAAACTTCCTCCCATTCTGCATAATCCTGAACCTTGTGGAGGGGATGGCCTCTTGGGTGATGCCCATGATGCGGCGGACGGGCTTATCGTCCATACCCATTTCGTAGAGGACGAGGAAGAAGGTGTTGAGAACAATCTTTTAATAATCCGTAAAAGTCGTGCTGCAAGGTGTAATAATTGCTTGTGATTTTGTATCTTTGCTGTAAATGATAACGCAAAAGTATACCAACAAATAATTCAATAGTATACCAGTCCAAAAGAGCGCTGCAAATATACAAAGAGTTGGTTATACATTACTTGTTTCCTATTAATTTTTTTGTTTCTTTAATACGATATGACGTACCAGTCATGTTGACGAGATACGATTTGTGACATAGTCTGTCTACGAGAGCAGAGCATAGGACCTTATCCTTGAGCACCTCCTCCCACCTTGTAAAAGGCAGGTTCGTAGTGATGATAGTAGCCCTCTTTCCTGTCCGCAGAGAGAGGTGATTGAAAAGCATCTCGGCTCCTTCCTTGTCAAAGCCGACATATCCGAGCTCATCACATATGACGAGATCATAACGTTCAAACTTCAGTTCCAAACTCCTAAGTGTCTTTTCGGTCTTAGCCTCCCTGATGAGTGTCAGCAAATGTGGCACGGATGTAAAGAAAACTGTATATCCTTCAAGGCATGCCTTAACGCCAAGCCCGATGGCAATATGTGTCTTGCCTGTACCGGGATTGCCATACATAACGATACTCCGTCCTTCCTTGATAAAATCAAGTGTCTCCACCTCAGGCAAGAGCATCTGCCCTTCAAGAGGAAGTTCTTCCCGCTTGAGTTCCTCCAGGTACTTCATCTGCGGGAAGTCGGCCCTGTGTATGCGTATAATCTTGCTCTTCTCACGCCGATTGGTAACTTCCTCCTCAAACAGCCTGCGTAGGAACATGAGATATCCCCACTGCTCCCTCATGGCATCCTCCACAAACAAGGAGAGGTTTTCCCTCACCGTTGCAAGCTTCAGTTCCTTTGCGTACTGGCATATGATATCCTTTTCATTCATTGTTCACACCTCCTTTCTGCCGCAGTCCCCTGCATAATACCGTCAAGCTGAGACAGTACATCCTCACTGCCGAGTTCTATTTCAATGAATTCATCCGTCTTCTGGTTATCTGTAAACACAAGCGGTGCAGCATCTCTCGTCTCCAGTGCCACCTTTATCTGATCAAAATTGATATGCCTTGCACCACGCATACGTATCTTTTTTACTGCATCCAGTATGTCCTTGTAGTCGTACTTATTGTCCCTGCAGTACTTGAGCAGTTTAAGGAAATCCTTTCCGTTCTCGGCAAAGTGTACGCGGAAAAGCTCCTGCATCTTCTCCGGCATCTGCCGCAGTGCCACAGAGCCTTTAAGTGCACCCGGCTTCTTCGTCAGGGTACCCAGGTAGTGGTTGATGTCAAACGTCCACGATCCGTGGGAGTAGCTGCGCTCCACATGTCCCTTCTCCCAGCCGGCACGTGCATTGCAGAAACGGTAGTCAAACCCGTAGAAGGTACGCATGCGGAGCAGTGTTTCGGTAGGTTTCTTGCCGTCCGGCTTAAGTATGACGGCCACCTTCATGTTATCATACACCATCGTGTGAGGCACACCATGTACGTCATGGAAGAAATTACGGTGTGATTCCATGAAAGCCAGATTGTCCTGATGACGGAAAAGGTATGCCCAGCGCCCCTCGCTGTGGCACAGGGCAAAGACGGCCATCGTAAACGTCATAGGCTTGCCTCCTATGCGCAGCTTGACCTCACCCCAGTCAAACTCACACTCCTGACCTGGCTCGTAGTACTGTTTGACGAATACGTCCTTCGGCTTCTTTGATTTCTCTGCCTTGCGTCGCTGGATGTACTTGCAGACGCTGGAGTAGCTGATGTTGAATCCTTTCTCTATCAACACACGGTGTATGTCCTGTTTTTTCAGACATTGCTTACGCATGCCAGTCTGCCTGCGCTTCGCATTTTCCTGCAGCCAGTATTCAATCTCGGCACATACAGGCTCCGTCATGCGGGTACACTCGACATTGCGTGCAGGATACTTGGGTTTACTGGCAAGACAGATGTCCAACCCCTCCTCAGGATCCTCCCTGATAGAAGCCTCATACTCACGGACGTAACGTGTTACTGTCTTTCTGTTAAGACCCACTCTACGGGAAATCTCCCGCAAACTCAAACCATCAATGCGATGGTAATGAAGGATTTGTTCTTTCTGATCCATCTCAATCATTTTTTTTACTCTCTGTACGTTAAACAGCACTCATACGAGCCACTATTTTATAACGTAGAGCTCTGATTGGATGGTATACTTTTCGATTATTATGGTGGTATACTTTTCAATTATTATCTACAGATAATCTTATAACACCGCCTAATTTAACCCAAATTATACAAGAAGAACCCTTTTTTAATGAAAATAAAATATTTTCAGTTAACAAAAGTGGGGCTAAAATAACATATTTATGTAGAATCGGCAATGATTTTGATTCCGCATTGGATTCTTTAATAAGAGAACGTGAGCCACTATTGACAGGACAGCCCTCTTATAGCGGCCAAGGATATAATATCGACAAAAAAAAGATTAATGTGGATTTCAGTTACGATAGTAGAGAATTTATACTTCTGACTTTCATAGACAAGGCGAATATTTGTAATTTGCTTTGTACAGGCGATGTGATTGATGAAAAAGGTAATTATTTTGTAATCATATGGCCTGAGGACTAAGCAACCCACCTCACACCGAGGTTCGGAGGAACTTGTCTATACCCAAGCTTCGGAAGTGGATAGAACTCCAGAAACTCTATGCGGGTACCGTCTGTTCTTTAGAAGTGGATCATGGGGTCGGTTCTTCTTGCATGACATGGGACTGGTACCTGTCATATGTATATATTGTAACAAATACAAAAATGGATATGAAAAAGAAAACTTTATTTTTGCCTTTTATGGCTCTATTATTTCTCACGGGGTGCTCAACAGCAGAAAGCGGGGTGTCGGTGGGAAACGTGCACAACACGGAATGTTCTTCTTCGTCAACGCGTTCCACACAGGCTGGCTCAGACGAGGGGGAGGACGTGCCGGAGATTCCCCGTCTGGCTATCAAACTGACTCGCCAGGGCAATAGCGTATTTGGCGAGTTCACGAACTACAAGATACACTGTTCACATGGAGACTTGTTTGTAGACTGCCAACAGACAGGCCAACAGCTGGACATCAACGTACGTGAGAAGAAGAGAAATATGAGTGGCAACGTGAAAACGTGTCTCTGTTGGGTGAACATCTATTTCACGCTGTACGACGTGGAGGGCGACACGTTCCAATTGTCGTTGGACGGAAAGAATATGGGTGAAATATCATTCAAGGAGAGTAATGTCGTAGAGATCAACTATTGAAAATCGGGGACTCTGAATGTGATTCACTTTGGAATCTACTGTGGACCATCTGAAAGGAAACGAAGGATGAGACACCTGACGCCATATCGCCAAAACGAACCATCCCTCTCCCCAGTGAGGGGGAGAGGGATGGTGTATGGATATATATTCTTACTTTATCAACTCGTCCAATTGCTCAACGAAAACTGCCGACAAGAAGTGAGGAATGTCAGAAAATTCGTAATGATTAAGAGCTGAAATTGCGGGAATTAATAGTAGCGATTGCTAGCATTAATAGTAGCGATTGCGGGAATTAATAGCTGCAAGATCGCTCTCTAACGGGCCCGCTTCTGAATGTCCTTGGATTGACAGTGAGATTATAAACCGTTTGTCGGTCACCGCGACCTGGATCCGCAGAAGGACTGTCCGTGCTTCGATGTTGTCGCGGAATTCAGCAGCTTGTCCTTCTAATGAAACAAGAGGATGTGTCGAAAAAATGGCACATCCTCTTGATTTACTTGATACTGACTTGTATTTTCTTTAAATCCTTGTCGGCACTCGACGAGCCTGTCATCAGTTCGTAGCGCCCGGGGAGGACACGCATGGTATTGGTCTTGGCGTCCCAGCCTTCGAAACGCGAGCGGGGGAAGTCGATGTCCACCGTCTTGCTCTCGCCAGGCTGCAGGTCGACGCGCTGGTAGGCTCGCAGCGTCTTCAGCGGACCTTCCTTGTCGGACAGGTTGCGCACGTACACCTGCACCACTTCCGTGCCCTGACGGGTTCCCGTATTCTTCACCGTCACGCGTACCTTATTATTCTTATACGCGGGTTGGCTGATGTCGAACGTCGTATAGCTCAGACCATAGCCGAAGGGGAACAGCGCCTCGCCCGTGTAGTAGCGGTAGGTGCGGTTCTTCATCGTGTAGTCGAGGAAGTCGGGCAGCTCGTCGGTGCTCTTATAGAACGTGACGGGCAGTTTGCCGCTGGGGTTGTAGTCGCCGAAGAGCACATCGGCCAGTGCCGCACCGCCAGCCTCGCCGGCGTACCACCACTGAACGATGGCGTCGCAGGTCTCGAGTTCAGGGGCGAGGGCCATCGCCGATCCCGAGCAGTTGACGAAAATGACGCGCTTGCCGGCCTCGTGCAGCATTTTCAGCACGTCGCGCTGGGCCTGCGGCAGTTCGATGCTGGTGCGGTCGCCACCCTTGAAACCGGGCTCGCTGACCTTCATCTCCTCACCTTCCAGGCTGGGCGAGATGCCGCCCACGAACACGATGGTCTTTGTGTCACCAATCTGTGCCAGCAACTCCTGCGGCGTCGGACTAAGCTTCTTCTTGATGTCGAAGTTCAGCGTGCCGTAGCCCGTCTCCTGGACGTAGTCAATCTGTATGCGGTAGTGCTGTCCGGCCTTGACGGCCAGCTCCTTCTTGTCGCCCTGAATGCGGTGGCGCACCTTCCAGATGTCCACCAGCGTGTCGCTGTTCACGATGAGGCGCAACTTGTCGTCGGCGCTGATATCGAAGATGAGTGTCTCGTCGGCGGTGGGTTTGAAGATGCCGTCGAGGCGTGCCGAGAAGTTCTCGAGGTTGACGCCCGGAGCAAACACCGTATTACCGCCGTTGCTCAGGTGTATGGGATTGCTGATGTTGACGGTGGTCACGGGCTGTCCCTTCATCTCGGTGTTGTTCCAGTAGATGGCCTGCATGCCCTGATAGCCCAGCGGACTCTCTACTTTGTCGTAGCGGCTCTCGAACGACTCGTTGCGCGTCAGTCCGCAGCCTTGGATGTATTTAACTTTGAAGTTTGAATTTTGAAGTTTGAATTTATTTTGGATACCCTCCAAAGCAGTAATGGTGCGGGTGGGATAGCCGGCATAGTTACCCCACATCATCACCGAGTCGTTGGCGTTGGGACCCATCACCACTAATTGACTATTTGACGATTGACTATTTACGATTGGCAGGATGCCATCGTTTTTCAGCAGTACGATGCCCTTCTGGGCCATTTCGTAAGCCAGCGCCTTGTGTTCCTTACCTGCCACGATGTCCTCGGGAATCTTCGTCCATGCATTCAGCTCGTCGCTGTCGAAGTCGCCCAGTTCGAAGCGTGCGATGAGCAGGCGTCGCAGGCTGCGGTCGAGGTCGCTCTCCTTGATGTCGCCGCGTAGGATGGCAGCGGGCAGGTTCTTATATTCCGAGCCGCACTCTACGTCAGTACCGCTGAGCACGGCTTTGGCAGATGCTGCGGCATTGTCTTTCGACACATTGTGCCAGCGGGGCAGAAAGTCGCGAATGGCTCCGCAGTCGCTGGTAATCAGGCCCTTGAAGCCCCAGATGTCGCGCAGGATATGCTGTTCGTAGCGGGCATTGCCGCAACAGGGGTCGCCGTCGATGCGCTGGTAGGCGCACATCACCTCGGCCACCTGTCCGTCCTGCACCAGTGCCTTGAAGGCAGGCAGGTAGGTTTCCCACAGGTCACGCTCAGGCAGGTTCTCGATGTTGAAGGTGTGGCGGTTCCACTCCGGACCGCTATGTACGGCAAAGTGTTTGGCACAGGCCAGCAGCTTTTTGTAACCATTGCCAAGCCATTGTCCGTCGTAGGTCATGCCCTGCAGTCCGCGCACGACGGCCAGTCCCATCCGTGTTGTCAGGTAGGGGTCTTCGCCGTAGGTCTCCTGTCCGCGTCCCCATCGCGGGTCACGGAAGATGTTGATGTTGGGCGTCCAGAACGACAGGCTCTGGTAGCGTTGGATGTTGCCCGAGCGTTTGGCCTGCTGGGCTTTTACACGGGCTTCGTCGCTGACGGCGGTGAACACACGGTGCAGCAGTGCATCGTCCCACGAGGCAGCCATCGCCATGGTGATGGGGAACACGGTTGCAAAGCCGTTGCGCCCCACGCCGTGCAGCGCCTCGTTCCACCACTGGAACTGGGGAATGCCCAGCCGACTGATGGCCGGCGAGGTGTCCATCATGAGTTTCACTTTCTCGTCCAGTGTCAGGCGAGCCAACAGGTCGTCGGCCCGTTGTTCGGCAGTGAGGCTCGTATCCTGGTAGGGCAGCGTCTGCGCCGTCAGCCCACCCATTGTCATGGCCAACCATGTAGCAAATAGTAGTTTTTTCATCTTGTTATTGTTTAGTTATTATTTCTTATTTTTTCTCGTTCCTGTATTCTGAAGGAGTTTTGCCCGTTTGTCGCTTAAAGCACTTGGCAAAATATTTTGGGTCAGCAAACCCTACAGCATATGCTATTTCTGATATGCTCATCCTGCTCTTGGCTATCAATTGTTCGGCTCGTTGCATACGTACCTGTCGCAGGAAGTCGCTGGGCGAGACACCCATCAGTTTCTTTATTTTGCCGTAGAGCACACTGCGGCTGATGCCAATAGCGTCGGTCATTTGGTCCATTTTCAGGTCCTCGTCAGCTATGTGCTGCTCAATATAGCACATGAGTTGGTTCATCATTTTCTCGTCAGGATTTTCTATAACAGGTTCCGATAGCGTGTATTTTTCTTCGCTGGACTCCGACTGCCTGTTGCTCAGTTCCCTATACTGCCGGAGGATGTTCTCCAGTCGCTGCTCACGTTCGCGTTCGTGTTGGCGGTGACGCATATAGCGCACGACAGACCATGTTGACAGGGCAATCACCAGTAACAGGAGTATGATGCGTATCCATGTGCGTTCCCAGAGCATGGGCGTCACCTCGATGACCAGTGTCGTCTCGTTGTCGACCCAGACGCCATCGCCATTGGTACTCCTCACCACCAGTATATGCCGTCCGGGCGACAGATTGCTGAATGCGATACGCGGTGTAGAGCCGATGTAGTTCCATTGCTCGCTGTTGTCCATGCGGTAGGCATACTGCACAAGGTAATTGTCGCTATAGTCTATGGCAGCGAAGGTCACTATCAGGCTGCGCTGGTCGGGAGTGAGTGTCAGCGATGGTCTGTAGAGCAGTGGACGGCTGGTGCGTTCGCCCTGAAAGAGTAGTCCTGTGAATACGATGTCGGGCCTGTAGTGGCTGGGGTCCATGTCTTGTGGTGCAAAGGTCACTATGCCGTTGTTGGCAGGCAACCATATATTCCCCTTCGTGTCGATAGCCGACATTCCTTCAGCCATCTCTTTTTCACCAGCCATGCTATTGATGCCATAGCGTACGATTTGCTGTGTCTTGGTCAGGTAGCATTCTATCGTCATGTCGCGACAAATCCAGATGTTACCATTCTTGTCTTCGGTCAGCGACTGCACGTTGCCTGCCGTTGCGTTGAGTTCGTCCGTCCAGCTGAAGTGCGGATTGCCTGAACGCAGGCTGCTGAGTTCGGCCTGCTGTATGCCACCGCCCAATGTGGCAATATATGCTGTGCCGTTTTGAGTTACGAGAGTCTGCATCACGTCGTTCGTGCGTAGCGATGTTTCACTACCCTGTTCTTGGCAGATGGTGTGCATCTTCAATGTGCTCCAGTCGGATGCCCCTTTAGTGTTGGTGGTCAGCAGTCCTGACGTGGTTGATGCTATAACGAACCCATCGGTAGTGTGCGTGATGCGGCGCACCTTGTGGAACAGCTCTTTGGGATATTGTTTCAGCAGGTTGTCACGGTGTATAAAACGGAGAGAACCATTTTCCGCTATGTTTATGCCGCCGCCAAAGGTAGCTATCCAGATGTTTCCTGCGGCATCTTCATCGAAATCATAGATTTCATCGCAGTTAATGCTATAGGCATTGCTACTGTCAGGCATGATATGGTTCATGTTCCCCTGGGCATCAATGATGTATGCGCCGTCGCCTTTGGTGCCTATCCATAAGCGACGCTGAGAATCTTCAAAAAGGGCATAGATTTGTCGGGAAAAACGCACGCCGTCGCTCACGATGTTACCTTGCTGGCTAAGCCATCCGTTCAGCCGTCCCTCACCATCGAAGACAGCTATATAGCCCTCCATGGTGCCAGCCCACACCTGTCCGTCGCGTCGGCAACAGACAGAACGTACCCTTTCGCCAGCCCTGACATTTACAAACTGCGTACGCTGCTTGTCGATGCTTAAGCGCGACAGTCCATTTGGCGAATTGAACCATAGGTTTTGCTGACCATCCACGAAATGGTGCTCCACTTTGGGCAGCATGTCGCCATCGTGGCCTACGAGCGTTACCATGTTGTCAAGTCGCAGCCTGTTGTCGTCTGTAATCTGCCATCCGTGTCCGCTGGTGGCATGGACCTTCATGACATGCTCCATGGGGTAGTTTATTTCAACATTCTTGGAATCGGGCAGCGAATGATATTGGCATGTATGGGTGTCGAACAGATAGAACTTGTTGTCGTGCGTATAAAGCCATATGTTGTCTATGCTGTCAATGCGTATCTTGTCAATGCGGTTTGTGGTCAGCATGTCGCTGCCGTCATTGGGTGTCTTGAACGTGGTGAACCGATAACCATCATAGCAGCACAATCCGTTCCAGGTTGCTATCCACATCAGTCCGTGGCTGTCTTGCTCCATGCAGGAGATGTTGTTCGAAGGCAGGCCGTCACGCGTGTTGAAAGTTTGCATATAACAATATTCCTGACCCGCTGCGGCGAGGGCATAGCAGTATGTAAGTATTGTTAGTAGTTGTCGTATCATAGATGCAGCACCGCCCCGTTCCATTCAGAAGCGATGCTGCAAAGATACGAATAAGTAATTGAATGAGCAAAAAAATGAAGTGAATTTTTTCACAATCTTGACCTTAATGGTCGAGCTTGTTCACTTACTTAATCACAACCTTTTTGCCATTCACAATGACCAGACCCTTGTGAGACGACGTGACGCGCTGTCCTGCGAGATTGTAACGTGTCTCCTGACTTGGCTTCGTTCCTGTTACCACGTCAATGCCGGTGCTTGTCACCTCTATGGCAGTCTCCTCCGTGCTCAGTCCACCCATCTCGTTGGCCGTGCGCAGGGTGTAGGTACCTATCTCGCTGACAGTGAACGAGTTCTCTGCGGTGTTGCCCACGTACTTGCCGTCCTTGAAGATGACGGTGCAACGCACCTGCGGGTCGTTTTCCCATGAGATGATGCTGCCCTCGGCCTTGGCCTTCGGAGCCTTGGTGAGCTGTGTGTAGTCGGTGGGCAGCCATCCGTCAGTACCACTCAGCACGTTCATGATGGTGAAGTTCTTGGCCTCCTCGGCAGTAATCACGGGTACATACTGGTTAGTGCTTGTGGGCGAGTTGCCACGCACGCTGAGGTCTATCTCGTTGCCGTCCTTGTCAACGGAACCATACTCATAGAATCGGGTCGGCAGGTTACTCATCGAAGTGTAGCCGTTGTCAGAAGGCAGTATCATCATCTTGGTGAACAGGTAGTAGGTGGCGGGATAGTTCTGCCAGGGACGGCTCAGGGCATAGTCGCCCTTGTCCTTCATCGTGGCCCCGTTGCCAGCCTCGGCACGGTCGATGGTGCAGTGGCTGAACACGTATCCCCACTTGGTGGTGCTGGTGGTTGAAGGTGCGGAGATGACGCTGCCCGGCCCTTCCAAGATGAGTTCACACTGGTCGTAGAATTGGTCGCCGCCGCCGCAGATGAAATCGACGGTACCCTGTATGCGGCAGTGGTCGAAGTAGCTGCGCTCACCCGTCACCTGCGTGTCTTGTTGCGACTGCATACAGACATTCTTCATGATGCTCTTGTTGCCGCCGTAGATGGCCACGCCGACACCCTTGCGGGCTGCAGCCCTGTAGTCGAGGTCGTTGCGTGCCGTCAGGTCTTGCAAGTAGAATCCCTCGCGGTCGCGGATGTTCAGGATGGGGTTCGATATGCCGGTACGCGTGCCGTGCAGCACGACGCCGTCACGGCTCTGACCGATAAGCGACACGTTGCCTCGGTTGATGCGCTGCTCGTTGTTCTCGCCAAAGTCATAGTCGCCGTCCTTCAGGAAAATGGTGACGCGCTCTAAGGTTTTGACGGTACTTGAACCCAGTTCTTTGATAACAGCTGAGAACTCCTCGGCACTGCCTACCACGTAGTCGAAGGCCTTTTTGGTGACTGGTACCTGTGCTGCTGTAGCAAAGTTGACGACGATGTCTTCTGTGGTTTTGTTGCCGAACAGGTCTTCGGCTGCTCCGGCGGGAATGGTGAACGTGTACGCCTGTTCGTAGTCCAGGCCCGTGATGCCGTAGTTCAGCGTTGTACCGCCGTCGGCATGTATTTCCTCATCATTGAATACGACGTTCGAAGGAGACATCTCACGGTCGAAGGTCACACTAACCATGACGTGATTGTTGATAGGCTCTGCCGAGAGCTTCATGACCTTCGGAGTAGTGCCGGGGTTAGTCTTCTCGATGACCAAGCGGAACTGTGCGTAGGGCTGGTTGCCGCCAGTAATGGTAAAGGCTATGGGTGCACCAGGCTGGTGGTTCTCGACCACGACTGTCACATTATCCTTTCCACCACGCGTATAGCCGTGCTTGGTGGGTACGCGGAAGGTGGTCCCCTCTGACGAGATGGCTGTCAGGCCTTCGCCGTCGCCATAGTTGGCACCATACTTCTCTAACGTGAAGGTCTTGACCACCACACCGCCAGGCACTTCCAACAGGTTGTCGGCAGCGTTGAACTTAAACTGCTGTCCGCCCCATCCGTCGAGGCTCGTGGTGCGCAGGGTGTAGAGTCCGTCGGTCCAGCCGTCAGTCCACTGGCCTTCAGGTACGTAGGCCGCCTTGCCGTCGGCACTATAGGTAATAGAATATTCCTCGTCCTTCTCACCTTTCTCATAAATATAGACCCCACCGACGTTCAGTGTAAAGGTGCGGTCAATGCCCTTCAGCAGGAATGTAGCCACACCGCTCTCGTAGGTTGATGTGACCTCGGCCTGTGTACCATCATTGAATGTAGCGGTGACGGTAGGTATGGCCGTATAGATGTTGTCATTGAAGGTCGCCGTACCGTTGGCACTGGTGTTCAGTGCATTACGTAGGTTAGCCGTAGCTGTCACGCCGTCGATAGTCAGAGTGCGTATTTGCAGTTCGCCGGCATGGAACAGTCGCAAAGTATAGCGTGTCTTGTCTGCAATGGCACCGTCGGTAGCCGTCAGTTGCAGCGTCACTATATAGGAATTGTTGGGGCGCGGTGTCTCGACGGTGAATGTTCCGTCGGCATTGGCGGTCACGTCCACCTCGTCACCATTGTCCTCCTCTTCGGCAGTGACCTTTAGGGTGGCGTTCTCTACGTTCACCGTCATAGTGGCAGTGGCCTCAGTGTATGTCTTGGGCAGTCGCAATTCGAAGTCCTGCTTGTCGGCGGCTGTAGCTGTATATTCGCCAATGGCGATGCCCGTAATCCGTGCCAGATTGGCCGTGAACACACCGCGTAGCCACACGTCGTCCAAGTCGAACTGGTTGTCGCCATTCACGTTGTTGCCGGCACCTTTCCAGTTCTTGGCAGGAAAGATGCGGACGTAAGCCTTCTCTTGCCCACCAATTGGCAGCGCGACGGTCTGGTTCACCCAGCGATTGTAGCTGGCACCGGTCAGGTATTCGTCGCCTACCACGGTCCATGAGGTTTTGTCGGTGGAATAAGCGATGGCATAGTACTGCTCGGCACTGTTGTGGCCAGCGGCCTTCAATTCCAGTTCCATGTCCTGCTGGTAGTTTTTGGTGTTGGCCTCTATCTCAAAATAGTTGTATGGGTTCTGGTAGCCGTAGCTCAGCCCGTCGGGGAATGCTGTCGTGTTACCGCCGTAGGTGAAGCTCGTGCTGAGTTCAACAGATGTGGGTACGGGTGAGGTCATGTGTAGAGCGGCACCATCGCAGCTGATAGCGCTCACCTCGTGATAGGCACCTTTGTTGTCTTGAGCACTGACCTGATTGGCCTGCGTGGCGATGGTGGGGCGATGCGCCTTCAGGGTAGCATCGTCAGTAGATAGGAATGTTTCGTCGGCCTTCAACAGCACATCGTGCAGGTTGACGCTGCCATTGCCGGTAATGGCTTTACCATTGGGCGTTCCTATGCCGTTGGCAATGCTGTATTCGTAGTTGAACGACCAGTGGGCGAAGGTTGTCTCTGTCTGGGCTTGAATGTTCGTCAAAGCGAAAGGCAGGACTGCCAAAAGCAGCCCTACCTTCTTGGTGAAGAAATTTTTACTCATAAAACAAACCATACTTATCTCTGATAATACTTTTTACCGTTCTTGATGACGATACCCTTATAGTTGGCATCGACACGCTGTCCGCGCAGGTTGTAAGTATATTGAGAGTTGACAGTTGAGTGCAGTGAATCAGACGTTGAACGTTCAATTTCATTGATGCCTGTCGTGCCGCCGCGGGTGATGACAATCTTCGTGATGAACACATTGGTGCTTGCTGTCGAACGAGCTATCTTGAAGCTCTTGCTGCCAGCCTCTGCCTGCATAGTATAGGTACGGGTGTTGGGTTTCTGACCATAGTCGGCATGGATGTTGTTCCAGACCTTCTCATCGCCTTCGTCAATCTCTGCGCCATTCTCGAAGAGCATGTAAAGCGTGCCGTTAGCGTCGGTGTCCTTGTTGCGGTAAGCAGTGATGGCTATTACGTCGCCAGCCTGAAGTGCCTCGTCCAAGGTGATGGTCACATTGTCGGTGTCAATGTTTTCCTTCTTCTTATTGATGCGGATAGTCCAGTTGTCACCATTCTTGTAGTTCACGCTTTCACCGTCGGAAGCGACAGCCTTTCCGCCAGTCTCGATAGCACCAGCCTCAGCACCAGTCCACGAATAGAGCGTCTGGCTCTCTACAGGTTCCTCGCCGTTGTTGTAGTAGACCTTGAACCATACATTTTCTTGGTTGTTGCCCGAGAACACTACCTTGATGCTCTTGGTAGCGGGAGCGGCACTGAAGTCGAGTGTTGCAAACAGCGGAGCCGTACCGTCGGCAAGGATAGGATAGGTGGCCTTGCTCTGAATGTCGGAATTCTCCTTGACGTTCTGTCCGATAGCATCAGTGAAGAAGTTCACGTCGTCCTTGTCGACCGTATATAGATAGCATAGGTTTCCGGCATCTGACTGCGAGCAGCCGCCGATTTCGAGCTTGGTTACTTTGTAGCCCTCAGGAATATTGATGGTGCCTGGGTCGTTGTTCTTGAAGTTGATACCGTCGGTATAGGCATTGCCGTTGGGGTCGGTCCAGTTGCACGGTGTCTTGTTCACGTCGCGGTTGTTCATGGTCAGTGTGAAGCCCTGGGCATCGGTAAACTGGTAGAGGTCGTTCGTCGAGTTGGCCTTGTCGAAGTTCTCTCCATGCAGGAATACGACATTCTCCTTGGCTGCACCGACAGCCGTGAAGGTAATGCGCTTGATGTTGCTGTGGAAAGAGGCATTCTCGCTGCCGTCATACCATGCGGGGATAATCTCACCGTCGGTGGTAATATTGTAGTACATGCGAAGCGTGTATTTGCCAGCAGGCAGCACCGGCGTTTCGGGTATGCCGTCAAAGTCTTTATAGATAGTCCAGAAGTCGCCGGGGGCGCCTGTCGGTTCCAGGTCGAACTTTTGGTTGAATACTTCTTTGCCATTAGCATCGGTCAGTGTCCAAACCATGAACATCTTGTCCATCGGGCTGGCGTAGTTGAAGGTAATTTTATAGGCACTCTCCTTGGCGATATCAATCTCGAACTTGGCAATAGAGCCAGAACCGGGATAGTCCAGACGGGGGCAGTTCTCGTCACCGTCGGCCATGTAGTGCAGGTTGCCGCCTTTCGACTCAGACGTATCAACGGTCGAGAGGTCTACGTCGAACGAGTCACTGTTGCCACCACCGACGGCCGTGAAGGTGATGTCTTTCAGGTTGGTGGTGAAATTCTCGTAGTTGGTACCCTGATGGAAGGTCAGTTTCAGCGTGTAGTTGCCCTCGGGCAATACGTCGGTATTAGGCAGAGAGGTGTTATGGCCCTCGGGCTTGAATGCCCAGTCCCCACCGTTCTCGCCCGTACATACTACATTAGCGGTCTGGCCGTAAACAGTCTTGCCGTTAGCGTCGGTGATGAGGAAGTCGATAGTTACAGGTTCACAAGGCGTAGCCGTGTCGAAGCTGATGGCGTATGCAGAAGTCTTAGTGTTGGTAATGGCAAATGATATTTCGTCACCGTCGCCTACCCAGTTGAAGCAGTTGCTCTCGTCACAACTTGGCGTGCTGCCCCATGAGCAGTTCTTGGTGATGACAGCCTGGTTGCCGTCCAGCACACCGGGAATGTTCAGCGATGGCTTGTCGGCAGGGTCGTCGTCTTGCTGTTGAGCGTCGGCATCCTCAAAGTCAATCTGTGTGATGTTGACTTCCAGTGAGGCGCCCTCCTCCAGGTTATCATACGTCAGTGTCAGCGTGTAGTTGCCAGCCGGCATCGGATTGGTGGTAGGCAGGCTCTTGTTGGGCTTCTTGTCGCCAAAGCCACCCGATGTGTAAGGCTCCGTGGTCTGATTGTAGAACTCAGCGCCGTTGGCATCGGTAATCTTGAAGTTAACCACAACCTGGCTTTGGTTCGTGCCACCGTAGCTGATGATGTTGTACTTCGTGTCAGCCTTGGTGTTCTCGAACTGAATAGTGGCTGTGTTGCCCTTGGTCATCCAGTCGATTTTCGAACCATCCCAGCCGGCACCATCGTGAAGCGTACCCGTACCGGCATCAACTACTGTAGTCGACAAGTCCAGCGAGCCTGGAATCTTCGACTGTGCATTTGCTATCGTGCCACTCAACAAGAGCATCAGCGATGCAAACAAGAAAGTAATCTTTTTTTTCATAAAATAAAGTATTTAATATTAGTATAATAGTATGATTGTTCGATTGCTTTTCGCCTGCAAAAGTAGGTAGAAAACCAATCTCAAGGGGTGGAAAAACTATCAGAAAAGGTGGAAAAAACGGGATTTCACCCATAGAACCCCGTTTTTTTCCACCTTTTAAGCTGCTTCCTAAGCGGTCTGCTTGTTATTTGATGATAATTTTCTTGCCGTTTTGGATATAGATGCCTTTTTGCGGTTGGTTTACTTCCATTCCCTGTAGGTTGTAGAACTTGCCAGCACCCAGAGTCACCATCCTGACGGTGCTAATGCCGCTGGTCTCACTCTTCACTTCGCCAGTAATACTGACGTTGCCGACGGCCAGGGCCTTCGTGGTGCTAAGACTAAGAATATGGATGACGAGGCTGCTGGTGCCGGGGACAGAGGCTACGTCCAGGACGTCTTTCTCGAATGCGGTGTAGTTGTTGTTGCGTTCGGGAGCAAGTCCCAGCTCAATCTCTTTCTTTCCGTTATCGTTGTTCCAGTAGATGTCGAGCTTGCCACCGTTGGTGCCGCACTTGCAGGCATAGAACGCCACCTTGGTAGGGCGGAAAAAATAGCCATCGGCCACGGTGATATTAAACGACACAGCGTTGCCCGCGTTGGCCGTGGCCTCGTCATCGGCTGCCGTTGTGAACTTGGTGATTTTTCCTGCTCCGGTTATGCTTTGCGTGCCACCATAGCTGATGTTGCTGCCCAGGGTGATGCCAGTTTCGGTAATGTAGCTGCCGATGGATGCGTCGGTGGTGGCAGTCTGGCCTGCGTTGCCCGATTCCAGTTGCCAGTGGGTGCTGCCTGAGCCGATGGTGGTCTTGCCGGGTTCGCTGTCGTCGCCAGGGACGTACACCTCTTCTATATATCCCTGCTGCTCGCCACCAGTGTTCTGCGCCGTGGTGATGTCGGCCACTAACGAGTTCAAATAGAGTTCCAGACGGGTGTACCCCTCGTCGTCCGTCTCATTGCCGTCGGTGGCGTCGTTGGGGTTCAGCCCGTGGGCCGTCTCCCAGTCGTCGGGCATGCCGTCGCCATCAGTGTCGGTGGGAGCGGCGCTGCTTTCCAACTCAGGCCATAGAGAAGGAATCTTCGACTTCACATCTTCCTGCGAGTTGATGAACCCGCTGTCGTTGCCGCTGCCCGTGAATGTTGCCTTGCCGTTGGTCACGTCGTCGACGATGATGGCGTCCAGCGCGTCGCGGTGCAGCGAGGCTCCCACGTATTTCAGCACCTGGTCGTAGGCCTGATCGGCGGTGTGTGTGGTGACGGCCATATAGGCTATCGGTTCGTCAATGCGCATGGTGTCCTTAGTGGCCTGTGTGTAGGTGCCGTCGTTGCTGTTGGCGTCTATCTGGTTCCACATGCCGTAAGTCCAATTGTCGTTGGTGACATCGCTGTGTACGGAGTTCTTGTTGCCGGTTACATAGTATTTTCCCCAGACGTGCCACATGATGTCCCACTGGTTTGGCGTGTTGGTGTCGTGCTTGGTGTATTCCGAGGTGCGGATGCCGACGGCGGCAATGCGGCGCTGGATGGTCGCGTTGCGGTTCATGGTGGCGGGGCCTGGCTTGTAGTAGTTGTTGACAATGTTCACCTTCATGCCTTCGCCGCCGTAGCAGCCGTTGCCACCCCAGTTGTAGATGACATTGTTGCGCATGTCCATGCGCTCGTCGGTCTGCGTGCCGGGACGCGGACCTAACCGAGGCGTACGGCTGGTGTGGTGGGCTATCAGGTTGTGGTGGAACGATGCTCCTGCACCGCCCCAGTTGCCGCCGTAGCCGTGTGCGCCCTTCGAGTGTCCGCTGTTGACGAGGCTTTGCGACGATATGCTCCACTGCACGGTCAGGTTGCGGCCGCCATAGACGCTCAGACATTCGTCGATGCTCCAGCTGACCGAGCAGTGGTCGACGATGATGTTGTTGTCGTCCATCGACCCCAGTCCGTCACCCTCGTGATAGGCTACCTGTCGGTTTCCCAATCGGAAGCGCATGTAGCGGCAGATGACGTTGGAGCCGAGCGTCAGCGGATAGTCGGCCACGCAGATGCCGTCGCCGGGAGCCGTCTGTCCGGCCAGCGTGGTGTTGTTGGCAATCTTCAGGGCAGACTTCAGGAATATGGTGCCGCTGACGTCGAACACGATGGTTCGTGGTCCGGCCTGCGCATTGGCCCAGCGCAGCGTGCCTGGAGCGTTGCTGTCCTCCAAGCTGGTGACGTGGTAAACCTTTCCGCCGCGGCCTCCGGTGGTATAGCGCCCGAATCCCTCGGCACCGGGGAAGGCGGGAGTCTTTTCTTTTGCCGACAGTATGGGACTGACCGACAGCAGGACCGATAGTCCCATGAGTAGTTTAAGTTGGCTTTTCATTGTTTTTATCGTTTTGTTAGGTATGTATGTTATTTCTTGTCGTTGTCTCTGTCACTGTCGTTAGGGCATGGGGTTCAGGCCTTCCCAGCGCACGTCCCATAGACCGTTCTTGGGGAAGCCGGGGTTCGTCTCCGTGCATCCGTCCCAGCCCGCACACATCATGGCGATGGCTGTGAGCAGTCCGCCGTTTCCTGGCAGGTAGCAACGCAGGCGTCCGTCTTGGTAGTTGTGTCCATTGGGAAGATAGGTGTTGGTGCGCTTATCCATGAGCAGGGCACTGACGGCATTCTCGGGTACTCCCAGACGGGCGGCATTCATGGCCACCATGGGGTAGTCCCATCCCCAGGTGTGGTCCCAGTTCCAGTTGTCCCAGATCCACTCCTGGGTATGTTTCATGACTTGTGGGTCGATGAGCCGGCTCATGGGGAAGATGCCTACGGCTCCCAATACTGCCGGATGGTCGCTGATGAGTCGCAGGTCGCTATACGTCTCCGGGTTCGACTCCGCTGCCAGGTAGCGATTCTCGCTGTCTTTGGCCAGTGGCGACAACTTCCGGATGATGTCGTCCCACAGCGCCATGCGCTCCAGCCCCCGTCGCTCGCGCCACTGTTGGGCCACCTGCAGGGCGAAGTGCCAATAGGCCAGTTCGAAGGGTGAGTTATAGGTCTCGGAGGCCTTGAGGGTTTCCTGGGCAGGAATCATGCCTTTCAGCAGGTAGCGGTCGCGCTCCTTTTGGTAGGTGGCGAAGTCTGCCATGAATGTCGCCGTCTCGTCGATTAGCCGGCCATACCGGTCTAACAGCTCTTCTCTCTCCTTAGGAGATGCAGAGGGCAGGCTTCTGTAAATCAACTCGGCTAGGTAGATGAGGTGTGGCTGTTGCCAAATGAGGAAGCTGCCCACCTTCGAGGGTGCTTCCTCGCCCGAGCGGTCCGTCATCTTCATCCAGCGTACGCCCTTAAATCCTTGTCGCATGGCAATCTCGCGGGCAATGGGTTCTACGCTCTCATACCAGCGCAGCGTGCGGTCGAGCATCGCAGCGTGATTCCACAGGGGCAGCCAGGCCTGGTGCCACCATATCATCTCCATGTGGAACTTGCCGAACCATGAGTTGTAAGTCAGTCCCGTCTCCTGTGGCGGCGTGCTGGCGGCACACTGGATGGCCAGCAGCCATTGGCTCAGTGCCACGCGACGTTCCAGTTCCTTGGCACGCTTGTCCTTGCAATGTGAAAAATCGACAACACCTCCTGTTTGCCAGAATTGTTGCCAATAAGCTGCCGACTTGTCGGCAACAGTAGCAAACGATTCTTTCGCTAATTCTTTTCCACTTTCCAAGAACTCACAGCAAAACGTCAGCTGGTTGTCCTTTGACTCCAGCACCCAGTAGTTCTTCCGCTTCTCTCGAAGGGTTGCTGGTTCCTTCCATTGCAGCGATATGTAGTAGACAGTTTTGTCAATGGTGCGCTCCAATACAGCCGAGTGCTCGTTTTGGGTCACCAGCTGCGTCTGATGTTTGTCATCAGCCTGCCAATTGCAAGCGTCATCGCTATGTCCACCTGTAGGGTAGGGGAAACGGAGGTTGATACTTAAACTTTGCCCTTTGCCCTTTGCCCTTTGCCCTTTATGATTAGTGATGATGCGCGAGGCAATGAGGTCGCGTTCCGGATGACACACTGTCTGAACACTAAACCTTGAACCATTCACCATGAACCTTGAATCAATCATTCCCATCCACATGTCCAGCGTCTGGCGGGGATTCTTGATGTCGCCAGGCTTCAGTCCCTCTATCTCCAGTCCGATGCACCCCAGGTGCAGGCGGTGAGGGTTCGAACGGAAGTAGTTGGCAGCATCCTTGGCACGGCCTGGGGTCTTAAACTCGGTGGCATAGAGCTCGCGGTGGCCGTGTCCGAAGTCGTATTTCTGGTACGACTCCTCCATGCGCAGCCCGTCGGTGTTGTCAAAGCTGTGCCAACCCCATTCGCTTTGGGTTCCAAGGGGAACGCCATTCTTGTAGTATTCAGGAAAGGTCTGCAGACCAGTGATGTCGGTGGTAAAGGCAAAGCCTCCATTGCCGACGCTCAGCGATGCCAGCGTGTCGACACTCGTGATGACGGGGTTGTTTCTGGTGACCAGTGCCTTGCGGTCAATGGCAGCATGGACAGTCAGCACAGTCCATGCCAATAGCATCGTAAGGGTTCGTAGTTTAGCAGTCATTGTTTTTTGTAGTAGTTTGTTTGAAAAACTGAGAGGTGAGAGTTCTCAGTTTTTATAACAAATCATATCTCTCACCTCTCATTTTTCATTTCTCATTTCGTTTTACAGCAGGTTGTCCTTCTCGATGTCCTTGAAGTACTTGTAGGTAGCCACCTTCAGCTCATCGGTAGCAGGCTCGTCGGCAACGATGATGCCGTGAGGATGCATCTGCAGGGCCGAGATGGTCCACTCGTGGGTGACAGCGCCCTCGATGGCAGCCTTCAGTGCACGGGCCTTGTGGTGACCGTTCACCAGAATCATCACCTCCTTGGCATCCATCACGGTACCTACGCCAACGGTCAGCGCCAGCTTGGGCACCTTGTTCACGTCGTTGTCGAAGAATCGGCTGTTAGCTATGATGGTGTCGGTAGTCAGTGTCTTCACACGTGTACGACTTGTCAGACTTGAATAGGGTTCGTTGAAGGCAATGTGTCCGTCGGGACCGATACCGCCCAGGAACAGGTCGATACCACCAGCCTCCTTAATCATCTCCTCGTAGTGTGCACACTCGGCAGCCAGATCCTTGGCGTTTCCGTTCAGGATGTGGATGTTCTCCTTCGGGCAGTCGATGTGGTCGAACAGATTGCGTGCCATAAACGAATGGTAGCTCTCGGGATGCTCCTCGGGCAGACCTACGTACTCGTCCATGTTGAATGTCAACACGTTCTTAAATGATACTCGGCCTTCTTTGTTGGCCTTTACCAGACAGGCATACATGCCTTCGGGTGAAGAACCGGTGGGAAGACCCAACACAAATGGTTTCTCCTTCGTGGGCTGAGCTTCGTTGATGCGACGAATGACATGCTCGGCTGCCCACTGCGACATTTTCTGATAGTCAGATTCAATAATAACTCTCATAAGCTAAAAATATAAAGTTTTTTGTCTTATCGGGTGCAAAGGTACGAATAAGCGAGCAAAAAGCCAAAAAAAATCAAAATTGTTTTGTTTTTTTCCAGATAATTCTTATCTTTGCAGAACCATTTTTAATTATCACTACTAAAACAAAGCGTATGAAAGAGTTACAGATGTACATTAACGGCCAGTTCTGCGAGAGCTCGAACGGCAAATGGATTGACGTGTTGAACCCCTCGACGGAGGAAGTAATCAGTCGGCAGCCGGAAGGCACGATTGAGGATGTGAACCGTGCTTTGGACGCTGCTCGTGCCGCCCAGAAGTCTTGGGCCAAGGTGCCTGCCATTGAGCGTGCCCAGTATCTGCTGAAGTTTGCTGCCGGCATCAAGGCCCGTGAGCAGGAGTTTACGGAAATCATTATGCGTGAACAGGGTAAGACCCGTACGTGGGCCTCGATAGAAGTGGGTGCGACGATTGCTTACTTTGAGTATATGGCTACGTTTGCGCGCCACATCGAGGGCGAGATCATTCCCTCGGACCGTCCTAACGAGACCATTCTGCTGACGAAGAAGCCTATCGGTGTCGTAGCAGGTATTCTGCCCTGGAACTTCCCGTTCTTCCTGATTGCCCGTAAGGCTGGTGCTGCGCTGATTGCCGGTTGTACCATCGTCATCAAGCCTTCGCAACTGACTCCCGAGAATTGTACTGAGTTTGGTAAGGTCGTTGCCGAGAGCGGACTGCCCGCAGGTGTCATCAATATCGTAACGGGTAAGGGTAGCGTCATCGGTAACGAGATGGCCGGCAGCCCGAAGATTGACATCGTTTCGGTAACGGGTTCCGTCAGCGCCGGTGAAAGCATCATGGCTGCAGCCTCGAAGAACATCACCAAGGTGAGCTTGGAACTGGGTGGAAAGGCACCGGCTATCGTCATGAAGGATGCCGATCTGGAACGTGCTGCCCAGTGGATTGTCGACAGCCGTATTGGTAACAACGGACAGATTTGTAACAATGCCGAGCGCGTGTATGTACAGAAAGAAGTGAAGAAGGCCTTCACCGACATTCTGGTCAAGAAGATGAGTGCCGTGAAGGTGGGCGACCCCTGTGCAGATGCTTCTGTGGATATGGGTCCGCTGGTAGAACAGCGTGCTTTGGAGAGCGTCACCGAGAAGGTGGAACGTGCCATCAGGCAGGGTGCCAAGTTGCTCTGTGGTGGTAAGCGTGTAGGCACCAAGGGTTACTTTTACGCAGCTACTGTGCTGGACGACTGCCGCCAGGATATGGACATCATCCACGAGGAGACCTTCGGCCCCGTCATTCCGCTGGTAGAATTCGAGACGCTGGAGGAGGTTATCGGCTATGCTAACGACTGTGAATACGGACTGGCTTCGAGCATCTTCACGAAGGATCTGAACGTCGCTGTAAAGGCTTGTCGCGAACTGGAGTTCGGCGAGACTTACATCAACCGCGAGCACTTCGAGGCCATTCAGGGCTTCCACGCCGGTGTGAAGAAGTCGGGCATCGGCGGTGCCGACGGTAAGCACGGCGTCGAGGAATACCTTGTTACCCACGTGACTTATCTGGACACCTATGAGGATATGTGATTAGTTGACAGTTGATAGTTGACAGTTGACAAAGAAAAATATCGCGGGGCTAGAAGGCCTCGCGATATTTATTTTCGTCCTTGTCGTCGAGCATCGAGAGATACGACTGATAACGACTCTGGGCGATGTAGTGGCCTTCGACGGCTTTCAGCACGGCGCAACCCGGTTCGTGGGTGTGTGTGCAGTCGGAAAAACGGCACTGTTTCGAGAATTCGAAGATTTCCTTGAAGTAGCTGGTCAACTCTTCGCGCTCCATGTCGAAGGTGCCGAAGCCCTTGATGCCTGGAGTGTCAATGAGCCAGGAAGGGGTGTCGACGGGTGAACCGTCGACAGCGAGAGGAATCATCTCGCTGAAGGTGGTGGTGTGCATGCCTGTCTGGTGGGCGTCGCTGATGTCGGCCGTACGCAGGTTGGCATGGGGGATGAGCCGATTGATGAGCGTTGACTTGCCGACACCGGAATTACCGCTGAGCAGGGTAATCTTGCCCTCGAGCAACTCGTGCAGTGCATCGACACCGTCGCCCGTTTGTGCCGAGATGGCACGACACTCGTAGCCGATGGTCTGGTAGAGCTGAATCATCAGCTGCTGGTAACGCTGCTCGTCTTCGTTGAGCAGATCGGTTTTATTGAAGACGAGGATGACGGGCACGCGATAGGCTTCTGCTGATGCCAGGAAGCGGTCGATGAACGTCGTCGATGTTTCGGGTTTGCTGACGGTGATGACCAACACGGCCTGGTCGACGTTAGCCGCCAGGATGTGGCTTTGTTTCGAGAGGTTGATGCTCTTTCGGATGATGTAGTTGCGACGGTCCTCAATCTCGGTAATAAACCCCGTCTGCTGTTGGCCGTTAGCCGTTGGTTGTAAGATGATGTCCACTCTGTCGCCCACAGCAACGGGATTCGTGCTGCGAATGCCACGAAGCCGGAAATTACCCTTTATCTTACAATCGACAGTTGGTCCATCGTCTGTCAGAACGGTGTACCAACTGCCGGTATTCTTGATGACGAGACCCTTCATGGGTTACACCGTCATGATTTCCTTGTTCTTAGCCTCCATTAGCTCGTCAAGTTTCTTGATGTACTTGTCGTGAATCTTCTGGAGTTCCAGTTCGGCATCTTTTTCGTTGTCTTCAGAAAGTCCTTCCTTGATGGCTTTCTTCAGCTTGTCCTTGATGTCGCCACGCACGTTACGTACCTCGACCTTGGCCTTCTCGGCAATCTTGTTGCACTGCTTCACCAGATCGCGACGACGCTCTTCAGTAGGCTGGGGGATGCCCAGACGGATGATTTCACCGTTGTTTTCGGGGGTGATGCCCACATCGCTGTCCATGATGGCCTTCTCGATGTCGCGAATCTGCTTGCGGTCCCAAGGCTTGATGGCAATGGTACGGGCATCGGGGGTGGAAATGTTTGCTACCTGGTTCAGGGGAACCTTTTGTCCGTACGACTCTACTCTCACACCGCTTAGGATGGCCACGTTGGCGCGTCCGGCGCGGACTCTGTTCAACTCTTCTTCCAAGTACATGGCTGCCATTTCCATGCGCTCTTCGGCTGATGCTAATGTTGCTTTTACGTCTATCATAATTGTTGTTATTTTGAGTTTTATGGGGTCAAAGGTACAAATAAGCGAGGAAAAAACCAAAGAAAAAGAAAATTTTTTTATTTATATTTGGAGATTGTCTTATTTTTCCCTATCTTTGTCGGCTAGAAGACTAAAAACTATGTCAGAACAGGTTGTACAAACTATAGGAAAGCTATTTGATTTTGAGCACATGACCGTCTACGTGATGGCTGCGTTCCTGATTGGCTTTTTTCTACTGCTGTTCTATAATTTTATCTACCATTATCGCGAAGTAGATGCCAAGACGCAGGGCTTGAGTCAGTATGCCCGTCTGTCGTTGGTGCTGCAGACCAGTAAACTGAGGCTGTGCTTCTACAACGTGCAGCGACGTCATTATTTATTCATCAACGAAAATGGCGAATATTCGAAAGAATACAACCCCATAGAGTTTGCCGAGATGTTCGACCGCGACGACTTCGAACAGTTGCGCAAGAGCATCTTCGACATCTGTGAGCACCGAATCCGGACGGCCAATGTGCGGGTAAGAGGCACGCTGAAGGAGGACGGTACGTGCGACGTGTTCGACTTCTCAGTCAGTGTGGCCCGTCGCCGGAAGCGTTCTGAGATTGAGGACCTGCTCATCATCCAGCACAACGTAACTGACGAGGTGCGCCGCCGCGAAACGGTGAAGCAGTTGCTGCTGCGCTACCACACCGTGTTCAACTCGTCGGTGATGGACATGGTGTTCTATGACCAGTTTGGCGTGCTGAGCGACATCAACGAAAAGGCTTGCCACCAGTTTGGCTACAAGAACTGTGAGGACTTGCTGACGGGCGAATTCCTGTTGCAGCAGAACCCCTTCTACAATGGTACGGATATTCACCAGTTGGAAAACACCCGTAGCACGTCGATTATCGACTTTGCCAAGTCGCATACCCCGACACCGCTCATTCACGACTACGAGCAGAAGGGAGTGATGTATTACGAGTCGACGTTCAATCCCATCCGCAATGCCAAGGGCGAGTTGATAGGTGTATACATGGCGGGCCGTAACGTGACGGAAATGGTGGAGTCGTTCCACCATCAGCAGGAAGGCTTCAAGAAGCTGCGCCAGATGACCAAGGACATCAAGACCTACATCAAGAATGTGAACTATGCGCTGCAGGTGAGCGACGTGCGACTGGTGAACTACATCCCGTCGTCGCACACAATGGAGATATCGGTGAACATCAACGAAACCCAGTTACACTTGTCGCAGTTACGCTGTATCCGACTGGGCTCGCCGCGTTTCCGCCGTACCATCTCGAGTGCGCTGAACCGCATGGACCACCGGACGGAACTACCCTTACATGTGCTGTTCGAAACGGAGATTCGCGACAATCAGCACCGCCCCATATGGCTGCTGTTCAACATGGTACCCATGAAGGATGCTGAGGGTAGGGTAGAGCGCTATTTCGGCATGTGCCGTAATATGACGCAGATGATGGAAACGGAACGCCGGCTGGCCATAGAGACCCAAAAGGCCCAGGAGACGGAGCTGCTGAAGCAGGCCTTCCTGACCAATATGAGCTACGAGATCCGTACGCCGTTGAATACGGTGGTGGGTTTTGCCGAGCTCTTCGAATCGGAACACGACGAGGCCGACGAGCCGCTGTTCGTCGAGGAGATACGCCGCAACAGCAACAACCTGCTGTCGCTGGTGAACGATATTCTGTTCCTGTCGCGACTAGATGCGAACATGATAGAGTACAAGCAGGAAGAAGCCGACTTCGCCATGTTTTTTGAGAGCTGGTGCCAGATGGGACTGGTGAATGTGTCGCCCGAGGTAAAGGTTGTTGTCGAGAACCCCTTCGAGCGGTTGGTGGTCAACATCGACACAGAACATGTCGGCAAGGTCATAGAGAAGCTCTGCGCGGTTGCCGTCAGTTACACCGAGAAAGGGTCTATCCACACCAAGTGTGAATACCGGAAGGGCCAGCTGTCGGTAGTTATTGAGGATACGGGGCGTGGCATTGATGAGAAGACGCTACCCCACGTCTTCGAGCGCTTTGTGCGCGACAATGGCGAGGAACTCTGCGGAACGGGGCTTGACCTGCCCATTGTTCATACCCTCGTCCAGCAGATGGGCGGCTCTGTGGAACTGCAGTCGGAAGCAGGAAAGGGCACTACCGTCTGGGTCATCATCCCCTGCGAGGCATCGGTCATAGAGAGACGGCGCGAACTCATGGTATAAGAATCATCATCCTATTCAAAAGATATGACAATGTACGCATACCTATTTATTATATCAGCCGCATGGACGTTCCAGTTCATCCCCACCCTGGTGATTGCGCTGGTAGCAGTGGCTTTTCTGGGCATGCTCGTCCAGAACCGCATCGTGGTAAAACGCGTGCGCAGCCGTTTGGCTGAAACGGACTTTACGAGTAAGATGATGGAACAGGCGGTCAAGATAAATGCCAGCAATGTGGTGCGATTTGCCATCCATGAGGGTATTATCGAACAGCTCTATGGCAGCATCTTCCCCACAAGAGCGCTGACCGTCGAGGAATGGAAGAGCCACGTGCACCCCGACGACATAGAAGAGACCTTGCGCCGTTTCCGCAGGATGATGGCCGGCAAGACCCTACGCGACGATTTCTTCTATCGCTGGAATTTTGATTTCAACGGCGACCAACCCCTGTGGGGCTATATGCACAACGTCAGTGTGGTGGAAATGACGCCCGGCACAAACATACCCCAGAGCATCATCAGCACGTTGCACGACGAGACGGAACTGCGCGAGCAGGAACTCAGGGAGGAGGAGCTGACGGATAAATACCGTCAGGTCTTCGAACACTCCATCATCGGCCTGTCGTTCTACAGTCCCGAAGGCTGGCTGCTGGATGCCAACAAGGAGATGCGCGACATCTGTCATTTCGACAGCGACACCTGGGACGAGCACTTCTCGACGACGAATCTGTTCGAAGCCATGCCTTTCAACGAACTTCTTGACAAGTACAATATCGAAGAGCTGTGGTGTTGCTCGCAAAGCATCGTGCCCGAGCGAGGCATTCACGACTATTTGGAAATCCACCTCCATCCTATCTGCGACGACGAAGGGCAACTGGTGTATATCGCACTGGCTGTGCGTAACATCACCGAGGAGCGACAGATGTACCTGCAAGCCAAGGAAAACGACATTCAGATTCAGAAGGTCAACGAGGAAATCATGCGTTACGAAGAAGAGCTGCGCTACATGATGGAGGCCTGCGACATGCGTGCATGGCGTGCGTCCTTCGCCGAGCGGAAGGTGAGGTTCTTTAAGGGTCTGGGTACGCTGGAGCGTGAATTATCGTTCGACGAGATGGAGCGAGTCTTTATCAACGAGACCGAAGCGTTGCGACTGGCTTTCCAGGATCCCTATACGAACTTCAACCATGCGATGACAACAATCGCCGAGACACGTCCAGTATTCCACGAAGGCCAGAAGCCACAATGGAACCAGATAAACAGCATCCCCGTGTATGACGACAGCGGCCAGCTGACGGGAGCCTTCGGACTGATACGCAACATATCGGGCATGATGGAAAAACAGGAACAGCTGAAGCGCGAGACGGAGCGTGCCAACGACTCCGGACGACTAAAGTCGGTGTTCCTGGCCAACATGACGCACGAGATCCGCACCCCGCTAAATGCTATCGTTGGATTCACCGACCTGTTGCAGACCATTGAGTCGCCCGACGACAAGCGCGAGATGATTCGTGTCATCCACAACAACTGTGACATGTTGCTCAGACTCATCAACGACATCCTGGTGCTCAGCAACATGGATGCCAATGCGATGGAAATCGTACCCCACGACATCGATGCCTCACGCGACTTCGAGGAACTGGCCAAGACGCTGGGCCAGCGTGTGCAGGAGCCAGGCGTTGAGTTCCAAACGGACAACCCCTACGAGGTATTCCAGACACGACTGGACAGCGACCGCGTCAATCAGGTGTTGACCAATTTCGTGACCAACGCAGTCAAGTATACCCACAAGGGCCACATCCGCATTGGCTATCGACAGGAAGAACGTCAGGGCAAGCAGGGTCTGTATATCTATTGCGAGGATACCGGTTCGGGTATTCCCAAGGACAAGCATGCAGCCATCTTCGAGCGCTTTGTCAAACTCAACGACTACGTGCAGGGCACGGGTCTGGGCCTGCCCATCTGTAAGGCCATCGTCGAGAAGTGTGGCGGTGAGATAGGACTGGAGAGCGAAGTAGGACAAGGCTCGCTGTTCTGGTTCTGGATCCCCGTCGAAATACGTGAAATAAAAGAAAAGCCCGTAGCATCATGAAATACACCATATTCCATACGATGACTGCCAGATGGCTGCTCCGGACACTCTTGATGACGGCGCTCCTCGCGGGCTCCTGCCAGTCGCTGTCGGCTGATGAGAAGGATTCCGTCAGAGTGTATACGGAGGAGCATCCGCTCATCTATGAAGACGCCTGGGACCTGTGGCCTTACGTCTATCTGAACGAGAATGGCGAGGCGGAGGGCTACAACGTCGACCTGTTGAAGATGATTTTCCAGGAGCTCGACATCCCCTATGTCATCAAGCTGAAACATACCAAAGAGGCATTGGAGGATCTGAAGGCAGGCCGTTGCGACCTGAAGATTGGTATGGAGGACCACCTGCATGATGACTATGGCACCTACGGCAAGTCGGTGATTCAGATTTTCACCCATAGCGTAGTACGCAGGAAGGATGCCCCTCAAATCATCAATACGTACCAGGATCTGGCCAACCATAAAGTCATTGTCCACGGGGGCAGCTTCAGCCACATGTTTATGGTGCAGCGTGGTTGGGTCAACAACGCCATAGCCATCGATGACATGCGCGAAGCCATCCAGATGGTTCACAACAATCCCGACAATCAGATTGTGTGGAACACGCTGTGCCTGAAGTGGCTTATCCATAAGTTCGGATACGACGACTTGGAACTGGCACCTGTCAATGTGCCGCATGGCGAATACAAGTTCATCATGCACGACAAGGACCTGCTCCACAAGATGGACAGCGTTTACTCAGGGCTGAATGCGTCGGGACGCCTGCAAGCCATCCAGAACAAGTGGTTCTATCCCGAGCGAAAGGAATCGGGCGTGCCGGGATGGATCTGGCAGGCCATCATCGTCATGTTGCTGCTGACATTGTTCTTCCTGGGATACTATCTGGTCTATCGCAGATATGAGAAGCGCATGACCAAGGACATCCGGTTGAGCAACGACCGTTTGTCGCTGATTCTGAAAACCAGTCATGTGCGTATCTTCCTCTATACGCTGAAGAACCGCACCATCACGCGTTTCGACAGCAACGGACGATTGGAGGCTGAGGGTATCTTGCCTCACGTGTTTTTCCAACCCCTGAAGGAAGAATACCACACCCCAGTCATCGACGCTCTGCAACAGGTAGGCCGCCAAGAGCAGGAAAAAGTAACCCTGGACGTGCAGTCGAGACCAGACAGCCTTGTTGGACTCCGTTATTTCACACTCGAAATCTCTGTGTTGCATTGCGACAAGAGTGGTCATCCCGAAGTGCTCATCGGCACTATGTCAGACGTCACTGACGAGAAACTCCGCCAACAGGAGGTCAAAGACACCATGCTGCGTTATCAGTCTATCTTCGAATCGTCGATGGTCGATACGGTGGCTTACGACGAAAACGGCGTCATCATCGGCATGAACCAGAAAGCTACGTCCGCCTTTAAGGGAAACTTCGACAAGCTACTTCAATCGCACATCACCCTCAAGGATGTGTTAGGACAGAACGATGTGGACACGGAAAACATCGATTATACCTATTTGACGCAGATCTACAAGGGTCCCGACGACCGTGCGCTGAACAAATACCTGCAACGCCCAGAGTTGCTTTACGAACTGCAGCTGGTTCCTGTCCGTGATGATGATGGCAAGTTGCAGGCAGTCTATGGCACAGGGCGCGACGTAACGGAAATGGCCAAAACCTACAACCTGCTGCGCCAGAATGTGGCTCAGTTGGAAAAGGCCAACGTTCAGATGCGCACCTACATGCGCAATATCGACTTCGTGTTGCAGAACGGTGGTGTGCGCATGACCGACTATTCGCCCGATACCCACATGCTGGTCATCTACAGCAAGATAGGCCATGCGCAATACCGTTTCACTCAGACGCGCTGTCTCTCGCTGCTTGACGACGAGTCGAAAAAGAAAGCCCAGCGAGGACTGAATGCCATGGATAACCGTTCGCGCCAGCCTATCGACGCAACACTGAAGACGACGCTCCGTATCAAGGACGGCAAGACGCTCTACCTGCATCTGTCGTTTATCCCCGTGATAGGCACCGATGGCGAGGTAGCCAGTTATTTCGGCATGTGCCGCGACATCAGCGAGCTCAGGGCAATGGAAGAAGCACTGGCCCTGGAAACTAGTAAGGCTCAGGAGGTAGAGACGGTGAAGAATGCCTTCCTCCACAACATGAGCTATGAAATCCGTACCCCGCTGAACTCTGTGGTAGGATTCGCCGACCTCTTCGAACAGGAGCACTCCAAGGACGATGAAGAACTCTTTGTCCGTGAGATTCGCGACAATTCCGAACTCCTGCTGGCGCTCATCAACGACATCCTCTTCTTGTCGCGACTCGATGCACACATGATTGAAATCAAACCGCAGATGACAGACTTCTGCACCAACTTCGAGACACATTGTCAGACCACTATCTTCCGAAATCAGAAGCCCGGTGTCGACTATTCCATCGAGAACCCCTACGAACGCCTTGTAGTCGAGATTGACGAACAGAATCTGGGCATCGCCATCGACCAGTTACTGTCGCACGCGGCATTCTTCACAACAGAAGGCCAGGTCCGTATACGTTGTGACTACACGGGCGAAGACCTCATCATAGCGCTGCATGCTAACAAGGGAGTTGTTCCTGAACAGATACTGCCACACATCTTCGACCGATTCATCCAGACCCACCGTCATGGTACCGGTCTGGAACTGAGCATCTGTAATGAACTCATTTCCCAGATGGGCGGCAAGATCCGCATCAAGTCCAATGCGACGACAGGCACTATCGTCTGGATGTCAGTACCCTGCAAGTGCAGCGAGCTAGTGAGAAAACAATAATGTGACCAAGCAATGAACAAACGATTCTACGACATACTGCTCTTCCTCCTCTGCCTCTGGCCGGTGTCTTCCGCAGAAGGCAAGGAGTTCTATGGTTACACTGAAAGTCAGCCGCTGACCATCGTTCTGGACTGGGACTTCCGGCCTTTTGAATTCCTCGACACCGATGGCATGCCGGCAGGATACAATGTTGATGTCCTTGACCTCATCCTCAACCGTCTCGACATACCACATAAGTTTGTGACACAGGAGTGGCACGAAGCAACGATGATGTTCGAACACCACGATGTCGATCTCATCCACGCATTATCCTACCTCTACAAGCACCGTCCGTATGTCATGACGCAGAAATACATCAACTACTACAACGTGTGCACCGTACGTCACATCGATACACCGCCACTGAACCGCGTGGCTGACCTCACACAAGGCGACACCATGCTTCTGAAACGCTCCGACTATGCCGCATGGCAGATTCAGGAACGTTACGACTCGACCTTCGGCATCAAGTACTGCTCTCCGAAGGAGGGCCTCATGGCTGTTCGCAGCAAGCGTAGCAAATACTTCATCTGGGGTGAGGAACCGCTGAAGCGAAAGATGCAGGAGTTTCATTTCGACAGTCTGGTGCTCGACCGCATTGACATCCCTGCCGGTGAGTTGCGCATCATTGGCTACGACAAGGCTATCATCGACATCATCGATGACGAGTTCACACGTTTGGAACAGGCCGGCGAGTTGCGGGCCGTCTACGACAAGTGGTTCCATCCTGAGCGCGTCCACGACGATGCATCACCTGTGGCCATCATCATCCTCGTTAGCCTCGCCATCTTGGGATTCATTGCCTTCCTGCTGAGCCGTCTGACGGTCATGCGTGCCAAACGAGCCGTCCGCAAGAGCAACGACCTTCACCAGATGATGGACAAAGCGCTCAGTATGGGTGATTTCTATGTCGTCGAACTCGACCTCAGCAACTACATGCTCCACAACCGCTATGGTCATCTGCTGCCCGCCGACCCGATGCCTGCTCAGGAATTTCTCGCCCGCATGGACGGGGGACAGGCCAGCGAGCTGCACAACCTCAACGAACGTCTAAAGGCTGGCGAGATAGACCACTCAGACTACCAATACCGTGTGAATATTGGTACAGAAGAGGAGCCTAAGCGGATTGATGTTCTAGGCGGTGCCATGGTTGAACGCGAGAATGGCAAAGCCCACCACATCGTATACAGTGGCCGCGACATCACCCACGAACTGGAGGAAGAGCGACACAACAGCCTGCTGGGCAATCGCTACCGCAAGATATTCGACACCAATCTTATCGCTATGTCGTTCTACGATTCCGCAGGCCGTCTGCTCGACTACAACCAGAAGATGCGCGAGCTGTGTCATATCGACGACATCGGCGAAGAATTCTTCCGCAAGATGTCGATGTTCGATGACCCCGGCTATCTGGGCGAATACCTTCCCGGTACCCGCGAGTCGCTTCATGTCTGTCGCCGCTTGCAATACCCTTCGTTGGGTGTCAATACCTTTATCGAGACGCGCATCAACCCCATCATCGACGATTCCGACCGTCTGGTCTACTACGTTGCCACCGCCCGCGACGTATCGGCTGAGCGCGACATGTATCTGGAACAGCGCGAACACGACCGCAAGTTACAGACCGTCAACGAAGCCATCAAACACTACGAACAGCAACTCGGCTACCTGCTGGAGGAATGTCAGATATTTATCTGGAGCTATCGCCCGGCCGAAAATGTTGTCGCCCTCATGCGCATCCCCGGAGAGGCGGAATACACGGAGACCATCGAACAGTATGTGGCTTCCATCCAAAACGAATCAAGGGAAAAAGCTATGGCTGAGATTCAGGAGGCTATGCAACAGGGGAAGGCTTACAACACGCTGATGCTCTTCGACCGCACACCAGTCGACGACACCCCTACTTGGTACGACGTCTTTGGCTTCCCCCTTTTCGACGAAAACGGACACCTCACAGAATATTTTGGTATCTCGCGCGACGTCACCAGCCTGATACAAGCCCAAGAGCAACTGCGTGAGGAACGCTCCCGCGCCGAGGATTCCGGTCGCACCAAGGCCGCTTTCCTGGCCAATATGACCCACGAAATCCGCACACCGCTCAACGCCATCGTAGGATTCAGCGGACTGCTCAACGTGGTTGAAGACTATAAGGAACGCCGCGAGTTCATCCGTATCATCCGCAACAACTGTGACATGCTGCTGCGACTCATCAACGACATCCTCGAAGCCTCCAACATGGGACAGTCGCTGTCCATCGAACCCGAGAGAGTCGATCTTGCATGCGTCTTCGACGACATCTGCCAGACGCTCGAACAGCGTGTCCAGGAACCCGGCGTCCAATTCCTGAAAGACAACCCCTATCCCACCTGCATAGCAAATCTCGACAAGGGTCGCCTGCAACAGCTGCTCACCAATTTCGTGACCAACGCCGTCAAATACACCCACGAGGGCCACATTAAGGTTGGCTATTGCCAGCAAATGAGAAATGAGAAAGGAGAAGTGAGTAATGATGCCGGTGGTCAGGAAGGCCTCTATTTCTATTGTGAGGATACCGGCTCGGGTATCCCCAAGGACAAGCAGGAGGCGGTGTTCCAGCGTTTCGTCAAGCTCAACGACTTCGTGCAGGGTACGGGTCTGGGACTCTCCATCTGTAAGGCTATTGTCGAGAAGGTTGGCGGACAAATCGGTGTGACGGGCGACGTGGGCGTGGGCTCTACATTCTGGTTTTGGATACCCCGCGACATGCAAGACCTCGAAAATAAAGAATAAAAGGAAATAATTAAAGGCCCGCTTTTCAGCGAGCCTTTATTTGTAAGTCCTTCCAACGTCGGATTACTTACGCAGACCGAGAGCCTTGATCAGTTCACGATAGCGGTTGATGTCCTTGTTGTAGAGGTACTTCAGGAGCTTACGACGACGACCTACCATCTTGGTCAGAGCACGTGCGGTACCGAAGTCCTTGTGATTCTTCTTCAGGTGCTCGGTGAGGTGCTTGATGCGGAAAGTGAACAGCGCCACCTGGCTCTCTACTGAACCAGTGTCCTGGGCGTTCTTACCGTACTGGCCGAAGATCTCAGTCTTCTTTGCTTGATCTAAATACATAATGTTTAATTGTGATTATAACTTTGCAATAACATCTTTCGGACGCTTTCCCTGCCTAATCACGGGCGGTTTACGTCGTCAAATGCTTCGGATTTTCCGAAATGCGGCTGCAAAATTACATATTTTCTGCAAAACTACCAAATATTTCCCAAAAAAGTTGTACCTTTGCACCCGAATTTAGAAAAATTCGGTTGCGAGGAGGGCTGCACCTCGGCAAAGAGCAAGCTCTCTGCGCTCAGTTTGCACCATCCTTATCAGCCGAAAAAGAGAAGAATTACGTAATTTAGTTATGCAGGATATCAGAAATATTGCAATTATTGCACATGTTGACCACGGGAAGACGACGCTCGTGGACAAGATGATGCTGGCAGGCAATCTTTTCCGTGAGGGACAGAATCTGTCGAGTCAGGTGTTGGATGCTAACGACCTTGAACGCGAACGCGGCATCACCATTCTTTCGAAAAATGTGAGTATTAACTGGAAAGGAACGAAAATCAATATCATCGACACCCCGGGACACTCCGACTTCGGCGGCGAGGTGGAGCGTGTGTTGAACATGGCCGATGGCTGTCTGCTGCTCGTCGACGCTTTCGAGGGTCCTATGCCTCAGACGCGCTTCGTGCTGCAGAAAGCCCTGCAGATAGGCCTCAAGCCCATTGTCGTGGTCAACAAGGTCGACAAGCCGAATTGTCGCCCCGAGGAGGTCTATGAAATGGTGTTCGACCTGATGTTCTCGCTCAATGCCACTGAGGACCAACTGGATTTCCCCGTGGTTTATGGCTCTGCGAAGAACGGCTGGATGGGTGAGGACTATCATAAGCCTACCACTGATATTACCTATTTGTTAGACAAGATTATCGAGGTGATTCCTGCTCCGAAGCAGATAGAAGGAACACCCCAGATGCTGATTACCTCATTGGACTACTCGAGCTATACGGGTCGCATCGCCGTGGGACGCGTACATCGCGGCCAGTTGAAAGACGGCCAGCAGGTCACTATCGCCCATCGTGACGGTTCGATGGAAAAGACGAAGATTAAGGAATTGCACACCTTCGACGGCATGGGACATAGTCGTACCGAACAGGTGGACTGTGGCGACATCTGTGCCGTCATCGGACTCGAGAAGTTCGAGATTGGCGACACCATCTGCGACATCGAGAATCCCGAGCCCCTGCCTCCCATCGCCATCGACGAGCCGACGATGTCGATGCTTTTCTGCATCAACGACTCACCGTTCTTCGGTAAGGAAGGTAAGTTCGTCACCTCGCGCCACATCAACGACCGTCTGGAGAAAGAGTTGGAGAAGAACCTTGCCCTGCATGTCGAGCAGTTTGAGGATTCTACCGACAAGTGGATAGTCTCAGGTCGTGGCGTGCTGCACCTCTCTGTGCTCATCGAAACCATGCGTCGCGAAGGCTATGAGTTGCAGGTCGGCCAGCCTCAGGTTATCTACAAGGAGATCGACGGCCAGAAATGTGAACCCATCGAGGAACTCACCATCAACGTCCCCGAGGAATTCGCTTCGAAGATGATTGATATGGTCACCCGACGTAAGGGCGAGATGACCTCGATGGAGTCGCAGGGCGAGCGCACCAATATCGAGTTCGACATCCCCTCGCGTGGTATCATCGGTCTGCGCACCAATGTGCTTACCGCTTCCCAGGGCGAGGCCATCATGGCCCACCGCTTCAAGGAGTACCAGCCTTACAAGGGCGAAATCGAACGTCGCGTCAATGGTTCCATGATTTCGATGGATACCGGCAATGCCTTCGCCTATGCCATCGATAAGTTGCAGGACCGCGGTAAGTTCTTTATCGATCCAGGCGAGGATGTCTATATGGGACAAGTCGTCGGTGAGCATGTTCACGACAACGACCTCGTCATCAACGTCTGCAAGGCCAAGCAGCTTACCAACGTCCGTGCATCGGGTACCGATGAGAAAGCACGCATCATTCCCAAGGTTGTCATGTCGCTCGAAGAGTGCCTGGAGTATATCAAGGAAGACGAACTCGTTGAGGTTACCCCCAAGTCTATGCGTATGCGTAAGGTCATCCTCGACCACGACCAACGCAAAAAAGCGAATAAGCAATAAAACGCCAAGTTGACTAACAGAAAAAGAATCCGGACAATGTGATGTGCATTGTCCGGATTCTTTTCTGTACTATTACGTTTTTTACTTCTTGATGAGCGAGGCTATCCATAGAATGGCAACAGCACCGATGATGGCTGTGCCAAGCTGGCCTAAGATGCCGCCCCACTGAATGCCCAGCTGACCGAAAAGCCAGCCGCCCAGGACGCCGCCAAACAGGCCCAGCACTAGGTTCATAATGAAACCAAAGCCGCCACCCTTCATCAACTTGCCAGCACAGAAGCCGGCCAAACAACCGATAATAATCGAACCAATAATTCCCATAATCTTTTTTTTTGTTTTCCTAAAAAGTGATCCCGTTGGGATTCAAACCCAAGACCTTCAGAACCGGAATCTGTCATTCAATTTCTTTGAGTACCCCTTTGTTTATGGGCATCTTCGGCTTCCCTCAAAAACGCATTTGCGCCGATTTTGCGCCGATTCGGCATTGTTAATACTCTCTTGTCGGTTGCAAAGGTACGAATAAGCGAGCAAAAAGCCAAATTAATTATGGACTTTTTCGGGTGAGAGTGCTTCGAATGAGCACAAATTTGGAAGATTGTACTGTCAATTTAGAAAATTTTCCACAAAATCTTTACTATTCTAGATAAAATTACTACCTTTGCACCATCAAAGCACTGATTTATGGAAAAAAATGCCCTATTGAACCACGAAGTCGTTATGGCTTCTTCTGACAAGACCACCAACAACTTCATTTCAAAAATGAAGAAGGAAGGGCGTCTTATCAAGATTGCCGCGAAGATTTACACCACAAATCTCAACGACACTCCGGAGAATATCATCCGCAGGAATCTCTTTTTCATCCTTGGAGAGCTGTTCCCCGATGCCGTCATGAGTCATCGTAGTGCTTTCGAATGCCGTCCCACAAGTGACGGACACATATATCTTACTTACGGCTATACGAAAAAGATATCATTGCCCGGTATTACCGTTCACCTGTTAGAAGGTCATAAGGCATTATCAGGGGATTATCCTTTCATGGGAGGTCTGCACATGTCTTGCAGTGCCAGGGCCTATCTTGAAAATCTTCAGACCGGCTATAGCCGCGATGGCGTTTCCAAGTGTCTACCACAGGATGTTATCGAAGAAAAATTGGATAAAGTTTTGCAGACCAACGGTGAAGATGAATTGAACAAGTTGCGAGACACAGCTCGCGAGATAGCCAGACAACTCGACATGTCTGATGAGTTCAAGAAACTGGAATCCATCATTGGGGCCATCCTTTCCACTAAGCCCTCGAAGATTCTTACATCCTCGGTTGCTGAAGCCCGTGCATTGGGGGAACCGTTCGACAGTCAACGACTTAAGCTTTTCAGCATTCTGATGGCTGCACTTAATGAGCGTGAGTTCGAGAATTTCCCAGAGCCAAACGAGACGGATGCTGCCTATAATAACTTCGCTTTCTTTGAGAGTTATTTCTCCAACTATATCGAAGGAACAGAGTTCGAGGTGGACGATGCCCGCAAGATTATCGAGACCCGTACTCCCATGCCAGCCAGAAATGCTGACAGCCACGACGTGCTTGGTACATACTACATCGTTTCTAATCGCAAAGAGATGGCTGTCACGCCCACCTCTTCGGATCATCTGATTGAGATTCTCCAGCATCGTCATCGTATTATGATGTCCGCCCGTCCAGAGGCTAATCCCGGCATGTTCAAAACACTGAACAACCGCGCAGGAGAGACACATTTTGTAAATTACCAACAGGTACGTGGCACTCTCAAGAAAGGTTTTGAGATTTATAGTGTTTTGCGCCATCCCTTTGCTCGCGCTCTTTTCATGCTCTTTATGATTAGCGAGGTTCACCCGTTTTCTGACGGCAATGGACGTGTATCCCGTATCATGATGAACGCAGAGTTAACTGCTGCAGGACAGTCGAAAATCATCATCCCAACCGTTTTCCGCACCGATTACCTCAGTGCATTGCGTCAACTAACCAGGAAGGACAACCCTGAGAAACTGATCAATGCTATCCAGCGTGTCCGTCTATTCAGCTATAACCTGCGGGGAGATAACTTCGAGCAGATGCGCGACTACATGGAACGCTGCAATGCCTTCAAGGAAGAGGACGAGTATATACTTCGGTTTTAGTTTTCTTTAAGGTGTCACTAAATGTAAAGAGACATCATGGATGGAGTTGATAATGAAAGTCGCATAAGTCGCTTGGAGTCTGAAATCAGGTATCTGAAAGGGTTGCTTGACGAGAACGGAATTGCATACGACTATGAGACATACGTCGATTGTTCCAAGAAGGAAGAACCTGTTCAGATAGAATTTCCTGTGCTGACGGCCGAGCATGCTATACAGTTCTATTCTTACTTTCGAGGGCGCAAGGATGTGTATGTGAAGCGGGCGGCAAAGAAAGGATATTATACGCAATGTAATAATTTCTGGAAATATGGGGCGTGTCCCAAAGTGAGTGGGGAGAAAGTGAAGTGCCAGGAATGTCCGGCAAAGAATTATACAGAGCTGAAGGTGTCAGCAATCTTGGAACATCTCAATGGCAGAAAGGAAGATTGCACCGATGTAATCGGTTTATATCCACTTTTTCCAGATGGAACATGTTGGTTCCTGGTTTTTGACTTCGACAATCATGAAGAGGATGCTTCTCCAAAGGAAGGATGGGAACGGGAAGTTGATGCGCTGAGGAAAATTTGCCAATCGGTCGGAATTGATGCATTGGTAGAACGTTCCAGATCGGGTCATGGTGCCCACGTATGGATATTCATGAATGAAGCAATCCAAGCGGCGAAAGTTCGGAGATTTGGTGAGGCATTACTGGCTAAGGGTTCTGAATCAGTTAGTATGAAGAGTTTCCAATATTATGACAGGATGATGCCGATGCAGGATAGCCTATTTGAAGGGAAATTGGGAAATCTTATTGCCCTGCCTCTTCAGGGACAAGCACTTCGTAAAGGAAATAGTGCTTTTGTGGATGAACTATGGAGACCATACCATGACCAATGGGAAAAGTTGATGCATACGCGGAAGTTGTCAGAAACAGATGTAGATACGTACATCAAGGCGTGGTGTCCAGAGGCTGACACCATGAAATTGTTCCAAAGTGACAAGGTGGATGGGTCTGAAGACGGAAACTTGCTCCTCTTTGGAACCAGTCCCCTTCCTTTGCCCCGTTACTTTAAAACAGACGATGTAGATGGAACGGTGAAAGTTATTCTCGCTGATGGCGTATATGTTGACAAACGGAATTTGAAACCACGTTTGCAGAATGCCATCAGGAGACTGGCTGCCTATACAAATCCGCAGTTCTACCAGAATCTGGCCTTAGGGTTCTCTACTCGTGAAACACCACGGATAGTATATGACGGGTATGACAATGGTGATTATATCGTTCTGCCACGAGGTTGTTTCGAAGAACTGAAGAATCGTTTGTCTGAGGCCGGGATCCCCTATGATATCAAGGATAAGAGGCAGAAAGGACAGACTATAGATGTTTCTTTCAGGGGGGAACTGTATGCAGAACAGATTGTTGCGGTTGAACACCTCCTGAATTATGATAACGGGATGTTGGCAGCTGCAACAGCTTTTGGTAAGACCGTCATTGGCGCTAATCTGATTGCCAAACGGAAGGTCAATACGCTTGTACTGGTGCATACCGCTGAGATTATGAATAACTGGGTCAGAGATTTGGAACGATTCCTTGTAATCAATGAAGAACTGCCGACATATACTACGCCCAAAGGTCGCATTAAACAAAGAGATTCAGTCATCGGTACTTTCTCCTCTCAGAAGAAGGCGGCAACGGGAATCATTGATGTTGGCATGATAGGTTCGTTAGGGAAGATGGATGACGTCAATCCGATGGTGCGCGATTACGGGATGATAATAGTGGATGAATGCCATCATGCAGCTGCAGCAACTTTTGAAAACGTTCTGCGGGCATCGACTGCCAAATATGTGTATGGTATGAGCGCTACCGTGAAGCGGGGTGACAAACAAGAACGTAAGCTGTATATGCAGTTAGGGCCTATTCGGCATAGGTATACCGCCAAAGAAAGGGCAGAGAAACAGGGTATTGGTCATTATGTATATCCTCGGTTTACGAGGATTGTTGACCTATCATCATCAGAAGATAGACATATTTCAGAATTGAATCGGTTAATTGTCGATAATGAGTTGCGGAATATGCAAATCGTGGCTGATGCGATAGATTGTGTCAAGAAAGGCAGGACTCCAGTAGTGATGACTAAATATAGGGAACATGCGGAAACTTTATATACCCTTTTGCAAGGTGCAGTAGCACATGTCTTCCTGTTACAAGGGGGAACAGGCTTAAAAGCACGAACCGAATTGAGAAAGAATATGGCCTCGGTGAGTCGCGACGAAAGTGTAATCCTCGTCGCAACAGGGCAATATATCGGTGAGGGTTTTAACTATCCACGATTAGACACAATGCTATTGGCGATGCCGATATCATTTGAAGGAAATGTCGAGCAATACGCAGGCCGACTGAACCGCGATTATGAAGGGAAAAAGGATGTCATCATCTTCGACTATATTGATAAACACATTCCCGTATTAGAACGGATGTATCATCGGCGTTTGAGAACTTATAAAAAAATAGGTTTTGAGGTTTGTACGGAAGTGATGGATAAGCAGGTGGTGAACAATTCCATCTTTGATTATGCTGGCTATTGGCATATATTTGAGAAGGATATTCTTTCTGCAAAGAGGAGCATCGTCATCTCCAGTCCATACCTTAGTTCAAGGAAAGTTGACTGGCTTGCAGACCAGTCTGAGACTATTCAGAAAAGAGGCGTAACTCTCACCATTTTTTCTCTATGTACAGAGGACTATCCAGAGGACGGTAGGGAGCACCATGCAGATTTGCTGGAGCAGTTGAGTGACGCAGGATTCATCGTAAATGTGCAGAATAAGTGTCATGAACGTTATGCTGTAATTGACCAATCACTTGTTTGGTATGGCAGTTTAAACCTTCTCTCCAGAGGGCGGGAGGAAGATAGTCTGATGCGGATAGATTGCCCAGAAATTGCGGCTGAGCTATCGGAGTTGACATTGAAATAAGCCAAATTTCAAGAGTACTTTTTTTCAGGCGGAGTCCGAAATTCTGTGAACAATATCGCCTTGAAATGTTAAATTTTTGAGATTTTGCTATAATCACTTGTATCGTCGCTTTTTTGGTTTACTTTTGCAGCCCAAAATTGAAATAGTATTTTGATATGGTTAAGAAAGAAATCAAAAGCATCATTCTCTATCTCGATAGTGCAGTTGCTATCGATTATCTGACAGACGAACAGGCTGGTATTCTTTTCAAAGCGGTGCTGCGCTATGGTAGGAATGGTCAGATGCTCGAATCGTCAGATACTGCATTGACTGCATTGTTTACGATGCTATGCACGCAGATAGATCGTGACCACAAAAAGTACGAAGAACGTTGTGAACGTAATGTTACGAATGCCAAGAAAAGGTATGAGAAGCTGCATCAGGAAGAGCAACCACCTGCGATTGCATGCGATCGCATGCCACCGCATCCGAACGCATGCCATAATGATAATAATAGTGATAATGACAATAATACTGATAATGATGATGATAACGCTAACGCTCTTATCATCAGTGAGGGGAGTGGGGCGGACTATTCTTTTGAAAAAGTCTGGGAGATGTATGGAAAGCCTGTAGGGAATGTTGAAGTCCTAAAAGAGAAATGGAATTCCCTGTCTGCCAAGAATAGGGATAGTATTCTTGCTTACATCCCTTTGTATGTCGCATCCACGCCAGAAGTCAGATACAGAAAGAACTTTGAAAACTTCCTCTCAGAGCGATACTGGGAGACTCATCCATTAAACACCATTCAAAATGAATCAAACACTATCAATTGCCCAGGTAATAACGAAAATGAAAGAAGAAAACGGAACATGTTTAGCACCGCAGTCAAAGCCATTTCAGGTTTTGAGCTCGCAGCGGAATCTGCCAGCGGAATCCATACAAGTGTTGGCTTACCTCCAAAAGTATCCAACAATTGAGGATTTCTTCAAGGTATTCAACTCAAAGCGACAGTTGTATATCTGTCAGTATCCGGCTTATTGTATTACAGGCTCTTCACCTACATTGGCCCAGATTGATATCATGTATGGGCCATTCGCGTCCGCAAAATGGCTTGTATCTCTGATTGCAGACGTCAGTCTGTGTTGTGGTTTAAAAGAAGATGCTTCAGAAGATCAACTTCAATTGACAGCTACCGCCATTCTTGAACGATACAAATGGCTAAAGGCTGGCGAACTGATGCTTTTCTTCTTCAACTTCAAGGCTGGCTTTTATGAACGTTTCTATAGCTACTTCGACCCTCAGACCATCATCAGGAGTATGAAGCTCTTCCTTCAAGAGCGCAATTATGTAATCGATGCCCATGAACGAAATCTGTAACATTTTTAGTGTTTATATTGGGATAAATTGATTTTTTTCGTCATTTATATCATTTTTTCTGCAAATAGCGATTACTTTGCAGTTTTTTTGCTATCTTTGCATCGTGTTCTTATGAACACAAGACATTGTTGGTTAAGATTTAGCGTTCGCTATCAATCTATGGTTTCGAGAATGTAGGAGTTTGAGAAACATGTCATATGAGAGATAGAGTGAACGCTCACGCGATAGGCGTGGGCGTTACTTATCTATGACATGGGCATCTCCTACAGCCTTCGAACCAGATATAGTAAGTTCACGCTTTTTCTGTGCTTTATACAAATGGTTCGAATTTGACAGTTATTGATGTCTTAACATATCGATTATGAATAGAGAAAAACCTAATAAACTATCTTGTGGGGTAAGGAGGTCCTTCCTTATTTGGGGATTTGTTGTTATTTTTACGATGACTCCAAATATTTTAGTATATGCCCAAGAAAATTCCATATTTGGGGGTGAACAAACATATTCGGAAAAGCTCCGCTCTTTACTTAATTCAGAAGACTATAAAGGTGGTATTCAATTATCATATCAATTGATGGAAGAAGGAAAACTAACAGAGTTGGATTTTCTTAACGTCTCATTGTGTTTCCAATATTTAAACAAATATGATGAGTTAATTGAATTTGTGAATGGATGGGAAAGCAAATATCCTAGTAAAACTTACAATATACTTAATGCGATAAGAGGGGAGTGCTTTTTTTGGAAAGAGAAATATTTGGAATCGGAACCTTATTTTTTTAGTTATGTAGAAAGGGAAAGATCATTGGGGAGAGCTCCTGATGCTACGTATCTTGGTGAGTATGCATCCTGTCTGTACATGAACCATAAATATAAGGAGGCTGATAAATATTTCAAGGTATACTTCAAAGAAATGGCCTTATTTAATGATGTTAAAATAACCGGTCTTCCCGACACTGAAGGTAGAGGGATATATGGCTTCTACTTTTACAATTTTGCCTATAATGCCTTCATGCAAGGACAAGAAAAAAGAGGAGCAACCCTTCTTGAACTATCAAGTAAATGTGGATATGAAAATGCAAGTAAAGATATTCGCAAGTTAAAACGAAATTTGGCTTATGCAAATGACTATGCCTATAAGAGTAGTACCATCCGTGAGTTTGAAAAATATATTGGTGAATTGAACTATTATAAAGGTCTTCCTGAATATCCTTCATCTTTTTGGTATCAAGTCCAAAAGGACAATGTGGAATATCAAAAACTAAACACAGCGTTGCACAAACCAAAGATGTCCCAATCGGTTATATCCGCAATTAACAAAATCAACGGTCTAAAAGCAATTGCAGATAACGGCATAGCAGAGTGTTACCCATACAAAGTGGGAGAAATGGAACAGTACCTTGACAAAGCGATATGTGGAGATCAAACGTTTCTTAAGGAGATAAGATTTTATCCAGCGAAATATGAGAATGCGTTTACAACCCCTTCAGGGCAAATATACATCACAGAGGCACTATACAATAGTTTCAATGCAAATAAGGATTTACTATTGGCAGTATGCGCGCATGAGGCAGCTCATTTTATATTCCAACATTCATTAGCAGAAGAGTGGAAAGTAGCTAAAAAAGAAAGAAGGAATGAAGTATGGGGGCAGATCGCTGCTGGGTTAAATGCCGCTGCACACGCTGGTGTTGTTATATATGGAGCTTCTAATGGTGTTTCAAGTGATGCTTATGGTCAAGATTATTGGAACAATGTTAATCAGGCCAACTTTAATCTGATACAAAGCTTTAGAGACGATGCTTTTTATTTCAGATTTAAATATGGTAGGAGTCAGGAGTTGGAATCAGATATTGTTGCATACCGTTTTTGTGAAGCTACTGGTATAGGAGGCTATGCTATGATTATGGCACTTCAATTGCTTGATGGTGAAAGTATGTATCTAAAATCAGATAAGACAAGCGATCATCCTTCAAATGCATTTAGAATAGGTTTGCTTAAACATCTTTGGGCTAAAGATCATCCCGACTTGGCTGAGAAGAATAAGAACTTTGGAAAGAAAACGGAAAATAAGTAATACAAAAAAGTACAGATATGAAAAAGAATTATTTTTTGTTTATTGTTTTTGCCTTTATGAGTATGCAAATGGTATACGCACAGAGCTTTTCTAAAGATGAATTAAAAAAGTATTCTGGACAAGGAAATAAGAGTGATGAAGCACGAGCTGCAGAATTAGCTCAAGAGAATCCACTGAATGACCAGTATGAGCTAGTTCTATCCTGCGTCAAAGAGTATTCTGGTCAATCAAAAAAAGAGTTGTACAACAAAATCTACAATTGGATTATTAATTTGTCATCGAACTCACAATCAGCCATTCAAGTTGCAGATACCGCAAAGTGGATTATTCAAACAAGGTGCAATATACAACAAATAGCTAAGCGTACTATGGGGGATAACCGTTATAAGGTAAACATTAGACCCCTATTGACATTCGACTTTAAAGATGAAAAAATTAGATTCACATTTAATTTGCAATCTTATGATGTGTTGAAGAAGACGGATGATGATGGTGGCATATTTATGATGGGTAATATTGGATTCTTCGATGGGGGCGGACAAAAGAAAGACAATCAAGTGTGGCCACTTTCCGAGTGCTATCCTTATGCAAAGAAACCATCTCATCCCAAAGTTACATCGTCAAGAGCATTAGTTAATAGTGTCGCAGCTTATAAGATTCTTATTGACAGAGTTGATGGCGTTTTGAAAAAGGCAGTATCAAATAGTGACTGGTAAAATACTGAAAAATATAGTGAAGTGAACTTGAATGATGGTTCAATAGAATGATAATTAGTATTATATTACCGCATTAGAGGGGATGCAGACCCCTCTAATGATTTTTTATAGCATCTTTTTCAGACATAGCTCTAACCACCCCATCATATCCTGGGAATAGTGTAGATGCATCATACCCGTTTCGCTCTGCAAAGTTGTATAGATGAAGTGCTTCGGATTGAGGAATTGTTATATGATACAGAATCTTTCTGGGGACTTCGTTATGCGATAAAAGGAAATCTGTAAGCAATTCGTCTAAAGTCCTGTTGTCAGCAGTATTCTTGGTCCAGTTATTAGTCAATTTCCCTTTATCATCAGTAACGATAGGTATCTTTGTTTCCCAAAGGCTTAATATTCCGTTTTGGGCACCAAGGTTTCTGTTATCACAGTTACGAGGCGATATAAATTTAAGTGGCATGTCATCATATATAAATTCTATTGATTTGTCTAATGCCCATAGCTCTATATATTTGGCCTCTTTGACATCGAATTCCTTTTTAAACTGTTTGCCCGCAGATTCATGTGCGATTTTTTGGAAATCAGTAAAATATTGACTTTGCCATTGAGCACTTGTTTTCTTTTCTAAATTATATTTTCTCAAGATAGCTTCGGATGATGCAAAATACAAAGCAACATTAATGTTTTTCGTCCAATCCAAAAGTCTGGTTTTTATACCATGGTGCTGAGCCAAAGCTGCGAGTTCATAATACCTTTCAGGTAGCCAGTTTTTTTCATCAAGTAGATATGTGGGGAAACCGTTGGGAAGATTTATAAACTCACGCATTTCGCGAACATCGGGAACGTATAGACTATTCTCATCACTTTTTTTAAAGAAATGAAAAAGCTGGCTGTATTCGTAATTGATTTGTGCTAACTCTGTTATTGCAATAGCAATATCCCGTTTTGCAGACTCTTTATGAATCGTCATTCTATCCCAAGGTTGTATTCTTTGGGCAGATGGAAGTAATTTGTATGATGTTGTTGAGTGACCTCGAAAAACAAATTTGCTGTCAAATTTGTCATACAATTCACCACCATAGCTGATGGCCTCTAAGAAAAACTCAGCTTTTTCGAAAGTCAAATCCTCAATGTATTGTTTGTTTTCTACCAATATCATCAGATGCAATGTTAAATATCATTGGTAATTATCACATTATTTGTTCAAATATTGAAAAAGTGGACTACCATTTTATTGTGTCTATAACATGTAAATCCTTTTTTATCTGATCTTGCAATTTAATTAGAGAATCATCAATGGCAGATTGATGAGAATTGCATGTCATACAAAATTCATTATGCATCGCATTGTTATCAACTTCTGAAGAATCGCTATAAATGGTCATCATATTCAAGTTAAATTAGAACGTTCAAAATAATGGTGATTCAATTCGGCTTCAAAATAGTGTTTGCGTTTAAGCCAAACAAAGCCATCTCCTTTAGTGATTACTGCAACATCCACGGGTCCACCAACACTTTCCTCTTCTGATGTAATACGTCGTTTTAAATATGTCATACGTACAAGACTTTCTGCCATATCTGCCAAATCTTCTTTACTCAGATATGATACAGTATCTACCAACTTCTGTATATAATTCTCTTGAATATATGCATCCATACAATCAACAAATGTCTTAGTGTATGTATCCATATCCAAGTCCATTAGTACCTTCTTCAGTTCTTCTGGTGCACCTACAGATTCTAATTTCGAAACAATTTCATTTCGAAACATAGTAATTGAAGAGTTATAGCCTTCATAGAACTTCATACGCAAATCTGCATCAATGCCTCTAACTACTGTATTTGCCACATCCGTTTGTGCAAATGGCTCAACGCAGGCAACGCTCTCATTTGATACAATATATTGACTTTTTGGTGTTATTTTGATTCTTCCATCAAATGCAGAACTAATCTCGTAAGAGAAATATGACGGAAATAATTCATCATCTCCGTATCCCCAGAATATTAGTTCTGTTTTAATCAAATATACATGATTCTTTGAGATAATGATGTAATATAATGATTCAATAAATCTTTCTTTGAGATTCTTTGGGCACGTAGGTCTAGTGATTATTGGATTAAGTAGCTTCTCAACTAATTCGCCTGAGTATGATATGAAATCATCCAATTGGTAGGACGAGAAATCATCATTCACATCTTTATCCTTATAAATACCATCAAAATAATCTAGCTTTTTCATAAAAAAGGGGAACATGTTAGAATCATTAACATCTAACTTGTTGTCAGCTAAATCTTTTTGACATAGGTTTACGATTTCATTCAGGAACGAACCTGTTATAAACTCCAGATTTTTCTTTTGATCTATTTCTAAACTAGACATGATCTCTGTTCTGACGAAATTAAAGAAGTTGTCCGAATACTCCCTCATTGTTTTGAAACCATCTTGTCTCAATTTCTGTCTGAACATTTTAATTATATCCTCCCAAGGAAGGCCAAGGAAATCCAAATTCCCGCATAATGCTATACCGACAGGATGATATTTGGATAGTTCAAATATCTTATTTGCATGATTTGTTATCTTATGCCTAGATGATATATTATGTGTTGCAGCACTATCTGCTGCAAAGGCCACACCCCTTCGGTTTATTGTTCCAACAATTGCTGTCATAATTTCATTATTTGGGAGCAAAGATAAGCAAATAATCTGAATTATCCAAAGATTAAGAGCATTTTGATGGTATATGTGTATAAAGATTCGGATAATATTAACATTCTCCGATACTTTTACATATATAGACATTTGCATAGTGTTCGCTTATGGGCAAAAAAACACCTGATAGTTTGAATTGCTTCAGGGACTACCAGGACTGAACGATGCAAAGATAGGTATTTATTCTGATTTATCCAAATATTTGTGCATAAATCTGCATATATGCCATCAATTTTTCTCTTTTCTTGTCAATTTCGTTACTCAAATCTATATACACATGATTTTTCCGCATTCTCTACCAACGTGGTCTATACCATATAGGAAGTCGTTGGTATCTATACCCATCCATTGGAATAATGTCATCATCCTTGTGTAGTTATTGAGGGTGTATGTGGTGTCAATGCATATCGGATAGCCAAAGCAAATTGGCTCGTGGTGGGCTATGCGGTTACGGATATTGTTGATGTAATCCAGTTCAAGAAAGATCCTGGAATTGTCAATACGATTAGACCTAGTTGACCTCGGCTTGTTAGGAAATATGTGAAGTAAGCAGCGGCCTCCCAAACGATATTGCACATTGTTAAACATGAATTTCCATACCCCAAACTCTAATTCTGAAAGCAATTTGGAGTGGGAATAGGTATGTGTCCTCATGAGTCCATTGTATGCTTTCTCAATGATTTTTCGTGTTCCTTCTACACGAGGATCAAAGTGGAATTGGCCTCCGGGAAGGATGAAATCTCGTAGCCAGTCATTGCCGAAATGAGCCTTCATTTCCTTGTCAATACGATTGCGTAATGTGACCTCAAAACAGCTGATGAGGGCAAACATTTCCTGAGATAATTTTATGTTATAGCGGTAGAGTGTCATAGCTCTTTTGCTTTCATTATTGCACGCTTGTAGGTACTTGCGCATGCGTTGTTGTGATATAATATCTTCGAATTCTGAATACTTCATGTGCTCTATATTTTAGTGCAAAGTTACTAATAATTTGGCAAATATAGGCCATCTTTTCAGATTATTTTTCTGTCTAATGCCGACTTTCTTGTTTTGAAGGAATGATACATCAGACTGATTGGCGGAAATGCCTATAAACACAGGGCAGAGCTTGCTCTTTAACAGCCCGCCCAAACCCTGAAATGTTACTTTCAGGGGTATTAGGCTGCCCCATCGAAAAAACGATACACTCAAGCAAGCTCTTTTTTGAAGACTCGGTTGATGAGCTTAAAATTGTTGTCATTGATGATGGAAAAGTCCTTGACGATGTAGATATCTGCCACTTCAAAACTGCCAACGTGGTTGAGTGCTTCGTCAACGTCACCTTTGCTGAACTTCATCAGGTTTCTGGATAGGGTGGCGAAGGTGTGGCGAGCCTGATAAAATTCGAGGTCGTTAATGCCGACAGCTTTGCCAACAGTTTTCAGGCCAATGTTCAGGTTCTTGTTGAAGCCTTCGTAATCGTTGTAACGTGAACTGAAATTGAAGACGGTTTTGGAGCCAGCATATTTTTTCATGAGCGGCTTGATAAACGGATGGACTTTCACTTCGATATAGGCTTCATCGCTTCTGCGATTTCTGGTCTTCGTTCTGTTGTATTTGATGAAGCCATTTTTGTAGTTCGTTGCTGAGAACAAATCTACGGAGTTCATTCCCATCAGACAGAACGATAATAAAAAGGTATCACGCGCAAGTTGGGCACGGCTTCCTGGTTTGCCTTGATAGTGATAGACTTTCATTAACTCTTCCAAAGTAAGCGCACGGACTCCTTTCTTCATCACTTGCTTGGGAACTTTGTAGCGGATGAAAGGGTCGCTTTTGATGATGGTCTTTTCTTCTGTGTTGAATTCAAGCATCGCCTCACGGAACAGATGACGTAGTTCGCCCAAGTAAAGTGATTGTGCTCTTGGTTTCTTTGACAGGTGACTCTCGAACTCTTTCAGTAGAGTGTAGGTGAGGTCAGAAAAGAGTAGACTCTCCTTGCCAAGAAATGAGGAAAAGGTGTTGAGCATGCACTGGTAGTTCTTCTTGCCTTTGATGCTGGTGTGGGCCAACCAGTTCCTGGCAAAGACAAAGAAATCTTCTTCCTCTTCTTTCTTGCTGATGGTAGAAGTGATGTGTTGAGCATCCACCTTGATGCCTAAGGCCTCAATTCCTAATTGGTTGATCTTGGCCTCCCAATCCAGACGCAGCATCTCAATCTGTCTCGCCTTACTGAAGTCTTTAATTCTCTTGGTGCGAGGCGAGATTTCTGATTCCAATACTTTAATCTGCGTGTTGATACGCTTCTCTGTCTTGCCGCTTCTGATTCTCAGATAGACGGTTCTCGTCTTGTTGCTACTTAGCTTTCCGTACTCAGTTGTAATCGTTGCCATTTTAACTAAAAATTTGCGCTGATTTTGCGCCGATTTTGGCACTTTGCGCTGATTTTGCGCCGATTTTTCACCATAAAAGTTGGACTGAGACCAAAAAGTTGGAAGTCCATATCCCTGAATGAAAATTATCGAGAAGCCCTTTATTTACTGGGATTCTCGATAATCAAATGATTTTTCAAATATGGATTGGCTTCGCCTATCCCAAGTGATCCCGTTGGGATTCAAACCCAAGACCTTCAGAACCGGAATCTGACGCTCTATTCAGCTAAGCTACGGGACCAAAACGCTTGCAAAGGTACGAATAAGTGAGCAAAAGACCAAATTTTATTTGAATTTTTTCGAATGAAAGACCTTTCGGCGGTAGTCCCGCCCTTTGATTGGACCATAGCCCGAGTCTGCCTTACGCTCGGCTGAGCTCAAGCTAACTCGACTTTGCTCTACTCATATTTTAATAATACCTAAAAGTCGTGCTGCAAGGTGTAATAATTGCTTGTGATTTTGTATCTTTGCAGGGTGATGAAGAATCTTGTCCTCATATTTGCACTTTTGATGACGTTGGCCTGCTGCACCAGCGAGGCCGACCGTGAGCGTATGCGCATTGGGCTCGACAGCATCAACCAGCGCAACCGCAACGACCAGTCTTTCACGGTGGCCGACGTCGAGCCTTATGTCCAATTCTACAATAATCACGGCACGCCCAACGACCGCCTGCTGGCTTATTACCTGCTGGGCCGTGCCTACCATGACCACGGCGAGGCCCCCATGGCCCTTGAGTGCTACCAGAACGCCGTTGATTGTGCCGACACCCTTAGCACTGATTGCGACTACAAGCAACTTTGTAGAGTATATGGGCAGATGGCACAGATTTTCTACGAGCAAGGACTATATAGACAAGAATTAGTTCATATTGACTTATCTGTAAAGAATGCTTTAAAAGCTACGGACACACTTGCTGCGCTGATGAGTTATGAGCAGGAAAGCCAGGCCTATCGTAACCTAAACATGCCAGACTCATTATTATATATATGTGAACATGTTTCTCAGCTTTATCGCCAGTACGGTTATACTCATCATGCAGCTAGGGCATTATTTTACACTCTTAGTACACTTATTCATCGTCAGGAATTTGACAAGGTAAGAAAATACATGCAAATATATGAATCAGAATCCGGGTACTTTGACTCTCTTGGGAATATTCAGAAAGGACGTGAGATTTATTACCGTATAAAAGGGCTATACTTTCTGCATACAAATGTGCTGGATTCTGCGGAATACTATTTCCGGAAAGAGTTACGTGACGGGAAAGACTACAATAATCAAAATGCAGGTGCTTTAGGCTTAGCAGAACTTTATCAAAGACTTCACCAGCCGGATTCGGCAACAAAATACAGCCTCTATGCTTATGCCATGAACGACTCTATCTATGCCCATCGGGCAACAAAAGACATTGAGCGCATACAGGCCATGTACGACTACACTCGACATCAGGAAATCGCACATCAAGAACAAAAGAAAGCAAACCAACGTACGATTATTATTTGGATTTGTGTTGGAATTATCATTGTTATCTGTCTACTAACTCTTCTTGTTATTAGAGAATTGACCCGCAAAAGGAAAATGGCAGAGCAAAAATACTTGCAAAGTAAGTCTGTCATAGAACAGGCTCAAAGTGATATAGCCAAGCTCCGTAAGAATGAAGAAGCCAACAGGGAACTTATCTCTGAGAAGGAGCAGATTATCCGCGAGCAGGAAACTATCATGAAGTCGCTATTACGCAGTGATAGTAAAAGCCAGTCACTGGCAGACAGAAAACTCATGGGGACTGATATCTACAAAAGAGTTGAGCAACTTTCCACTAAGGGCCAACAGCCAACGCAAGAAGAGTGGGAACAAATAAAGCAACAGATTTTTCTTTGTTATCCTGGATTCAAGGATTTTATTTCAAAGCATGAATATCAATTAAACGACAAGGAATATAAGACATGTTTACTGATTCGTATTTGTATCAAACCAACTAATATTGGTTCGATGCTAGGAGTTGCGTCATCATACATTACAGAACTCCGCACAAGGTTGTTGCAAAAACTCTTTGGAATATCCGGTTCCTCAAAATCGTTTGACAAATTACTTAAAGAAATCTACTAAAAATAGAACGTAAGCCTCTTTTTATTTCTTAATATTTGTAAAAATTGCGCTTTATCATACTAACAAAGTAGGGAGCTTCTGCCTGGCTATCAGTTAGTTAGCTTTACTGAAATTTTTACTTAATTCTAATTCATGCGTTTCCTTTTTGGGTAAAATAAATCTCATTAATTTTGCACTGAGAATTTATTAACTAATAAATGATTCGTATGAAAAAGCTTTTTTTGATTGTATTTGGTGCTTTCATTATAAGCACGAGTGTTTCAGCTCAAGTGTTAGTCCCACTTACTGACTTTAACGGGAGATTCAAAAATTAGGGTATGCGAGGGTGGAACTCTTGTTGTTGATGGTGGAACTCTCCAGAATGCAGATATAACCATGGTGCCAGGAAGTACACTGATCATCAGGAACGGCGGGGTTATCAATATGGCATCAGGAAAAGAGTTCAAAGCCCCCATAGGAGCTATAGTTACTATAGAAAGTGGAGAAATTGATTAAATTATTCTTGTTTTTTGCATAATTTATCGATATAATTTGTAACTTTGCCCTGAATAATGAAACAATCTTTTATTTATTTGCATATGAGAACGAGAATGATAGAAAGAAAAAGACTTGTGGCTTTTTGGAT